>CAKQOE010000016.1 GCA_934255545.1 uncultured Clostridia bacterium
ACTGCACTCTTCTTCTATCTGATGCTCGCGTTCCACAACGTTGTCCGGCTTATCCGTTTTATTTGTTATCTTTATTTTTTTTTTCGTATTTTTAGTTTTTTTTGTATTATTTTCTGTGTCAGCCATGATCGCCTCTCGTCAATTACAAATTATCAGCCATATATACCCGGGCACAGCTTCTGCTGCAGCACTAATGCTCCCCGGCAAGGAATGCGCGGATAAGCTCTTTCATGCGCTCATATTCTCCGACCGCTCCCGCGGTCAAGTCGAACCAGTGTATATCATCGTAACGCCTGAACCATGTGAGCTGGCGCTTTGCGTATCTTCTGCTGTTCCTCTTTACGAGCTCTATGGCTTCATTGCGGCCGTACTCTCCGTCAAAATACGCTATCATTTCCTTGTAGCCTATGCCCTTCATAGATATATTATCACTGCTGAGTCCGAGATTCATCAGTTGTTTTATTTCATTTTCGAGCCCGGCGTCTATCATGATATCGACACGCATGTTTATACGGTCATAAAGCTCCTGCCTGTCACGGTCAAGTCCTATGAGAAGGTATTCATAGTCCTGCGTCCGTTTAAAGGATTTCTCAAATGACGGTATAGGGTTTCCGGAACGGGCAGCCTCTATGGCGCGTATGACTTTTTTCGTATTGTTCGGGTGTATGCGCTCTGCTGCTGACGGGTCCTCGCTTTTCAGGATATCATGAAGCTTTTCAGGTCCGTTTTCAGCAAGATACGCGCGGAGCTTTTCGCGTTCTTCCATGTCCTTCGGCGCTGAAGCAAAATCCATGTCATACATGAGCGAGTTTACATAAAGTCCGGTCCCGCCCGATACGATAGGAAGCTTGCCTTTGTCAAATATCATATTTATATATTTTTTAGCAAGGCGCGAATATTCCGCAACAGAAAAATCATCGCGCGGATCGATCTCATCAACGAGATAGTGTCTGGCAGCGGCCTGTTCTTCAGCAGTCGGTTTTGCGCTGCCTATGTCCATGAATTTATAAAGCTGCATAGAGTCTGCGGAAACTATTTCGCCGTTAAAGTCCTGAGCTGCCTTTATAGCGTATTCTGTTTTGCCTACTGCGGTAGGGCCTACGATAATTATTATTTTTCTGTTCATATCATCACTCACTGTTACCTGAGATCGCTGATATTTCAGCGTTTTTTATTGGTTTACCATAATTGTTTTATGGTAACTACATTGAAATTTCAATATATAACAGGCTACCTTTTAAAAAGAGCTTCTATCTCTGTCTTTTTCATACGGATCACAGTCGGACGCCCGTGAGGGCATGAAAACGGGTTATCGCATTGCGCAAGATCCTTAAGCAGCTGGTTTATTTCAGCCGTATCGAGTCTGTCATTTGCTTTTACTGCTGATTTGCAGGCTCTTGTTATTATCTTGTCTGCGCGGCGTTTGTCTCTGAAGGCGCCCGGCTCATCAAGGCTGTCGCAGAAATCCTTGATAAAGCTTTCTGATTCCTGCGCTGTCATGTATGCAGGTATTTCTTTTACTGCATACGCGCGCGGCCCGAACTCTTCTACTGAGAATCCTGCTCCGCGCAGGAACGGCAGCCAGTCATCTTCTGCGTTTTTAACTGCCGGTGACACGTTTATCTGTATGGGCAGCGCCATTATCTGGCTCGCGGTTTGTTGACCGTAAAATTCTCTCGTCAACTTTTCGTAAAATACTCTTTCATGCGCTGCATGCTGGTCTATCATATAAAAGCTGTCGTCATCGCAGCCCAGTATGAATTCAGCAAATACTGATCCTATGGGGCGTATGGCTGAAATGTCGAATGGGCGCCTTGGCGCCGGTTCGGTGTGTGGGGCGAAAAGCTGCTGTTTTGTGGCGGCGGGTGGGGTCTGGGTGGATGCGTCTGCGGCGGGGGCCGGCGGAACGCTGTTTTCTGTTGGGCGTTCGGCCGGCGTGTTTGCTGCTGTTATGCGCGCGGCTGCGTTTGTTGTGTTAGCAGCGGCGCGCGTGTCTGCCTGATGCTTATCCAGGACCGGTGACGGTCCGTCAGGCTTTTGTGCCGGCTTGCCGGCATTTACTGCATATGATCCCGATGACTGGGATATTCCGGTACTGTATGATGCAGCTTCCTCCTCTGCCCTCTTCTGCCTGAGTATATTTTTTATGTCAAGCTGCTGCTGTTTAGTTTTGACACCTGTTACATCATTTTTTGCACCTGGCGCGCGTCCGGCTGATAGCTGCTGTTTTTCCCTTACTGCAGCACCCATACGTTCCTTTTCCTTTTTAAATGTAAATTCAGGAACGGCTTCCGGGACTGTAAGCGCGCCGCGTATGGCCTGAGTGACGAACTCTCTTATTATATTTTCGTCATCAAATCGTATTTCCTTTTTGTTTGGATGTATGTTTACATCAGTCTGCTCCGGTGGGAGCTTTATAAAAAGGAAAACTACAGGATAGCGCCCTTCAAATACTTTTTCACGGTATCCGTCGCTTACGCATTTTTCAAGCAGCTTGCTCTGGATATAGCGGCCGTTTACAAAAAATATCTGATTTTTTCTGTTGGCGCGAGTCTCATCAGGCGACGAGATATACCCGTTCACAGTGATTCCGTTTTCTGTTCCTTCTTTAAAATGTATAAGCTTTTTAGCCATCGCAGGATCGTATATAGTAGCTATGGTATTGAACATATCTCCCCTGCCCTGAGTGGCAAAGAGCGTATTGCCGTTATTTATGAGCCTCACTCTTATATCAGGGTAAGCCAGCGCCATTTTAGAAATAAAGTCTATGATCAGTGCGCTTTCGGTGTTATCCTTTTTCAGGAATTTCATCCGGGCCGGAGTATTGAAAAACAGATCCTTGACGATGATCGTAGTACCCTGCGGGCATCCTGTAGGCTCAGCTGATGATGTCTCGCCGCCTTCTATGCGAAGCGAAGTCCCCGTTTCAGCATCAGCGGTCTTAGTAATAAGCTCGACTCTTGATACAGCAGATATGCTTGCAAGCGCTTCGCCTCTGAATCCCAGCGTAGATATGGCGTTAAGGTCTCTCACAGTGCTGAGCTTGCTTGTAGCATGGCGTTTGAAAGCAAGTTCGGTTTCATCAGACGCTATACCGCATCCATTATCTGTAACTCTTATATAAGTCTTTCCTCCGTTTTTTATCTCAACGGCAATGGAAGACGCTCCCGCATCTATAGAGTTTTCCACGAGTTCCTTTACGATCGATACCGGCCTGTCAACGACCTCGCCTGCAGCTATCTTGTCCGCCATCTGCTTGGGAAGCTCATGTATCTTTTTTCTTTCGGGTATATTATCGCTCATCTACATATCCTCCACAGCTTTTTTAAGCTGCTCTATAATTGCAATGGCGCCTGACGGCGTCAGAGACATTATATCGAGCTTTCGCAGCATCTCGACTGCCGGATGCTCTGAAAATGTTATGAATGAAAGCTGTTCTTCTGCCGCATGGTCTGCACGAATGTTTTTGTTGCCGCTCGTATCTGAAGATATCCTGCCGTCACCGGCAGCCGTACCTGAGTATTCATCTGCTGATACGTTTGATGATACGACACTTGTATTTTCAGCGCTTCCTGTTTCGAGCTGGTTCAGCTTTTCCTGCGCTCTTTCCAGAACTGCAGCCGGAACGCCCGCTATCCTGGCTACATGTATTCCATAGCTGCGGCTTGCGCTTCCTGGAACTATCCTGTGAAGGAAGACAACATTTCCGTCATTCTCGCTCACAGATACATTGTAATTTTTAAGACCGTATATCATACCATCAAGGACTGTGAGTTCGTGATAGTGAGACGCAAAAAGCGTGCGTATATGATGATCCTCCCTGCAGAGGTGTTCTACTACGGCCCACGCTATGGAAAGTCCGTCATACGTGCTCGTGCCGCGCCCTATCTCATCAAGGATCACAAGGCTCCTGTCTGTAGCGGTATTGAGTATATACGCAAGCTCGCTCATTTCAACAAAAAACGTGCTCTGTCCCTGTGTCAGATTATCAGAGGCTCCTATTCTTGTATATACTCTGTCTACTGTTCCGATCTCAGCACTATCAGCAGGAACGAAGCATCCTGTCTGCGCCATCAGTACGATAAGGGCTGTCTGGCGCATATATGTGGATTTTCCTGCCATATTAGGTCCTGTTATAAGGAGCATGCTCTGGTCTGTTCTGTTTACATATGTATCATTTGATACGAATGTGCCGCCGTCTGACGTCTGCTCTATTACAGGGTGCCTTCCGCCTTTTATATCTATATTATCGCCGTCATTTACACAGGGCTTTACATAGCCGTTGCGGCTGCTTACCTCCGCAAATGACGCAAGGACATCGAGCTCTGATATCGCATCTGCGGTATCCTGTATCTCTCTTGTAAATGTCTTAAGGTAATTTCTGACCTCAGTAAACAGTTCGTATTCAAGCGCATTTATACGGCTTTCTGCATTCAGCACCAGAGACTCCATTTCCTTGAGTTCAGGAGTTATGTATCTTTCACAGTTTACGAGCGTCTGCTTTCTTATATAGTCCTCAGGGACAGCTTCGCTGTTTTTCTTGCTTACTTCTATATAATAGCCAAATACCTTGTTGAAGCCTACCTTAAGCGCTTTTATGCCTGTACGCTGTTTTTCGCGTGCTTCAAGCCCCATGATCCATTCAAGGCTTCCGCTTGATGCTTCTTTTATATCATCGAGCTCCGGTGAATACCCTTCTTTTATGAGCCCGCCTTCTTTTATTGCTAACGGCGGATCCTCCTTTATGGCGGAATCTATCTTTTCATATACTTCTTTAAGTGAGCTTATATTTTCACTGATCTTTGTAAGCAGAGCATCGCCGCTGCCTGCAAGATCAGCTTTTATCTCAGGGAGCACGGCTACAGAATTCCTGAGTGCCAGCATGTCCCGTCCGTTTGCGTTCCCGCATGCTATGCGCCCGCTTAGTCTTTCAAGATCGTAAACTGTTTTAAGTGCTTCGCGTATATTGTTTCGGAGCATTATATCTTCCATCATAAACTCGACAGCATCGAGCCTTCTGTTTATGCGTACCGAGTCGTTAAGAGGTTCTTTTATCCATTTTTTCAGTTTTCTTGAGCCCATAGCTGTATTTGTAGAGTCAAGCACTCCAAGAAGCGAGCCCTGTACTTTTTTTTCAAAAAGTGTTTCGGTCAGCTCAAGATTTCTTATGGCTGCCTTGTCAAGTATCATATGATCGCGGTCATCCTCTATCCTGACGCGCGTGAGCTGTGCAAGGCTCTGTTTCTGCGTTTCGAGAAGATATGATAAAAGAGCTCCGAGCGCGGACGTCATGCCAGATTCCTCTGAAAGACCTAGGCCGGCAACTGCTTTTACCTGAAAATGGTCACATACAGAACGCTCTGCATTATTTTTTTCAAAATATGAGTCATCAAGTACAGACACATATGCGTCTGTGAGCGACCTTACAGAACTGTCAAGCTCACTGCCTTTTATGCGCTGGTTCATTACCACTTCTCTGACATTGAGCTTTATGAGCTCGTTCAGTATCTCATTTTCTGCATCTGAACTGCTGTATTCACTTGCAACGAGCTCGCCTGTTGAGATATCGCAGTAAACGAGCCCGTAACTATCGTCATTTCCGGCGAACAGCGCCGCCAGATAATTGTTTTCTGATTCATCGAGCATAGTCTGATCTACAAGCGTACCGGGAGTAACTATTTTTATTACCTCACGCTTTACTATGCCCTTAGCCTGAGCAGGATCTTCTGTCTGCTCGCATATAGCTACCTTATATCCTTTTTCTATAAGCTTGCGCACATAAGTGTCTGCAGCGTGATAAGGCACCCCGCACATAGGAGCGCGCTCTTCAAGGCCGCAGCTTTTTCCTGTAAGCGTTACTTCCATTGCTTTTGACGCTGTTATGGCGTCGTCAAAAAACATTTCATAAAAATCGCCCAGACGGAAAAAAAGGATACAGTCTTTATACTGCTCCTTTATTTCCAGATATTGCTGCATCATTGGAGTAAGCTTATTTGCCATAATTTTTCCCCGTATCCTGATTATATTTCATTAAAGTCCAAAAAGGTTGCCCCTTATAAAGAGGCAGCCTTTTTGTATTTTTGCAATATTCAATTTGCTCCTGCACTGAAACATGTCTGACGGCGCGCATCAGGCAAAAGCACGAATGTATTCAGTCTCTGCTGCGCGCGCCGGGCGCGCGAAAAGTCAGTACATTCATTATTCATTAATGATCTTATCTGATCGTATATATTATTCTTCCTCGATCTCACATGAGCCGTGATCGTCTTCTTCTGCAGCATTTGGATCGTAGTCCTTAAGGCCTTCGAATTCAAGACCGTTCTTCTGAGCGTAATCATAGATAGCTGCCTTTATAGACTGCTCAGAAAGAACTGAACAGTGGATCTTTACTGCCGGAAGACCGCCAAGCTCTTTAAGAACGTCATCGTTTGTGATCTTGAGCGCTTCTTCGCATGTCTTTCCTATGATCATGTCTGTAGCCACGCTTGAAGAAGCAATAGCTGAACCGCATCCGTAAGTCTTGAATTTCGCGTCAGTGATGATGCCTTCGTCATTTACCTTAATAGACATCTGCATCATATCACCGCATACAGGGCTTCCGAATGTGCCTACACCTGAAGCGTCTTCTATTTCTCCAACATTGTGGGGATTCATGAAATGATCTATTACTTTATCGTTATACAGTGCCATAATTTTTACCAGCCTTTCTCCTTTGAAATAGAGGAAATTCCTCTTAACTTTTCTATTATACCCTTAAGCTTGTCAACTGTATAGTCAACATCTTCCATAGTTGTAGGATTTCCGAACGTAAATCTTATTGAACCGTGTATGAGCTCAACAGGGATACCCATTGCAGTCAGCACGTGAGAAGGCTGAAGCGATCTTGATGAACATGCTGAACCTGAAGAGCAGCTTACGCCTGCAAAATCGAGATAGAGAAGTATTGACTCACCCTCGACATATTCAAATGTTATATTTGCATTTCCCGGATGTCTGTGATCCTTGCTTCCGTTGAAATAAGTGTAAGGGATCTCATTGAGGACTCTGTCAACGAAATGGTCTCTCAGCTTGCTGACATGGGCTACGTGAGTGTTGAAGTTCTGACATGCAAGCTCTGCCGCCTTACCGAATCCAACGATGCCCGGAACATTTTCAGTACCTGCGCGTTTCTTTCTTTCCTGAGCTCCGCCGTGGATATAAGTCGGCAGATTTACTCCTGAACGAATATATATAGCGCCGATACCCTTAGGTCCGTATATCTTGTGTGATGACATTGACATCATGTCGATATTCATCGTCTTTACATCGATAGGAACATTTCCGAGAGCCTGTACCGCGTCTGTGTGGAAAAGAACGCCGTGCTTTTTAGCGATAGCGCCTATTTCAGTTATCGGCTGAACTGAACCGACTTCGTTGTTTACATACATTATACTGATAAGGATAGTATCAGGTCTGATGGCAGCTTCGACTTCAGCAGGATCTACCAGTCCGTCATGGTCAACGCCTACATATGTGATATCAAAGCCTTCCTTTGCGAGGTACTCGCATGAATGAAGGATAGCGTGATGTTCTATTGCTGATGTTATGATATGCTTTCCCTTGTGCTGTAGCCTGCGCGCAGTAGCGATAAGAGCCCAGTTATCTGACTCTGTGCCTCCTGAAGTAAATATCAATTCCTTTGGCTCTGCGTTTATGAGGTGAGCTAACTGCTCTCTCGCATGCTCAATAGCGTCTTTTGCTTCCAGTCCCGTAGAGTATATAGATGAAGGGTTACCGAAATGCTCAGTAAAATACGGAATCATCTCTTCAACGACTCTTGGATCTGTCGGAGTTGTCGCAGAGTAATCAAGATAAACTTTTCTTGTATCTTCCATTGCTGTATATATTTCCTTTCAAATTATTTTCATTGCAATTATCTTTTCGGATTCCCGAATTTATATTTAATAATTTGCTTAATCAATATTATAACTGCTTTTCCAAAACAATAAAGGTTTTTCGCAAATATTTATTAAAATTTACTATTCTTTCGTATATTTAATAGTTATACTTATATTTATCCGGCATAATAAAAACAGGTTCACAGCATACGCGGCGCCGGCGCCGCACATATCGATGATTCATCCTAAAGCCTTTAATATCAATATATACAGGCATCAAGCAGCTTTTATTTCAGCTATATATTGCCTGCCGTTTATTATACTTGTGCGTATACTGTATGACGCAGCTTCCGTATAGTATCCTGTATATCCTGACATATACCACGTTGCATTTACAGTATATATTCCGTATGATCTTGTAAGCGCTTCACATATGACACGATCCAGCTTTATATTTATCACTTTGTCATGATCTGTCTGCACTGACGACAATGCACTGCTGTAGTCATCTGAAAGGGCAGGATATGTTTCTGCATCAGACAATTCCGAAAAAAGCCTTTGTTCATCTTTTTCACTGCTGAACATGAAACGCTGCATAGCAGCTGTCCTTTTTTCCATGAGCGGTGTAAGTCCATGATCACTGTCTCCGCCGGCGGAGATCCCAGTATATCCGGACAGAACAAATGCAGCCGCCAATGCGGCTGTCATTACTGCAAGACGCAGCGCCGCGCTGCGCAATGTTATCATTTTAAAATAAGTCGTTTTCATATTGCACATAGACCACCTTTCCGGATATCAAGTATACCCGAAAGTATGAGTCATATGTGCCCGGCTGTGATACGAAAATCGACATTCACTTTCAAGCTTCCTCAGTTTTTTACTTTTTAGGTTTTTTTACGACTGGAGTTATGCTTCCGTCTGCCTCGACTATCTGTATTCTTGACAGCTGGCTGTCGAGATTGCGCCTGAAGCTTTCAAGATATTCCTGCCTGAGCTGGTGTCTTTCGGCAGCTTCTTCCTCTGTAAGTCCTTCCTCTGACTTTGCTTTTTTTGCCAGTTCATTGATCCTGTCTATCTTTTCCTGCGTTAAAACAGCCATTTTATATCTCCTTTTTTCCTGCGATATCCTATGTTGTATGAATATCTGCTATGCTCCGATATACAGAAAAATCCGGTCATTGACCGGATCTCCCTGTAAGTGAATTTTATGTGAATTTATGTATTAATGCAAGATAATCGTCTTTATATACTATTTTTTAAGGCTTTCATCTATAGTTTCAAGAACATTTCTGAATGTTTCTACGTCTTCTGCCGGTATACCGCTCAGAATATAATCCATGAAATCAGTATTCATGCTTTTCAGTATGCTGAGAAGCTTCTTATCACTTATATGAAGCGTAAGATGATTTACTCTTCTGTCATTTGAATCTGTTTCTGTTGTTATGAAACCTCTTTTAGTCAGAGAATCTACTGATCTGCAGATCAGTGACTGTGTTACGCCAAATCTGTCTGAGATGCCCTTTGCTGTATCTATGTCATCGTTTTCGAGGAGATAGATCATTGTAGAGATCTCATTTGGTGTAAACTTGTACCCTGCAAGCTTCTTCTTTGTAAACTCGTAATATGCTTTTGTAATGGAATTGAAAAGCGAGAGGTTTTTAGAATTTCTTATTGCGGCCTCTTTATTTGCCATAAAACTTACCCCCTGTAATGCGGTTATTTTATCCAGAGTTATTGATATTCAATGGACACACCTATATTAACATGAAAGTTTAATAATGACAATCCTCAATTTTATTAATAATTATTTTATGGGCAATATATTTTATTTCTCTGCTTAAATATGACTTTTATACTATTAACAGAGCAATAAAATAACATTTTTCTTATGCAGAAGTGCGTTCAAGTCTTATCTTGTCACTCAGCAGAGCTATGCACTCTGAATTTGTCGGCTTGCCTTTTCCGTTATGTACAGTGTATCCAAAAAGACTGTTTATGGTCTCAAGCCTGCCTCTGTTCCATGCGACCTCTATTGCATGGCGGATAGCGCGCTCCACGCGGCTCGGAGTAGTATTGTACTCTTTCGCTATCATAGGATAAAGCTCTTTTGTGACAGCTCCTATAAGATCCATATTATCAACGCACAGTGTTATTGCAAGTCTCAGATACTGGTATCCTTTTATGTGTGCCGGCACTCCTATTTCGTGTATGAGATTCGTTATATCCATTTCAAGGCTTGTCGATGACAACTGGCTGTTTGAAGCAGACTTTGCTGCATCCCGTTCACCGGATCTTACAAGATTTCCGCGTCCTGCAAGATTGTATATCCTTTTCAGAAGTATGTTCATATCAAAAGGCTTTACTATGTAATAGTCAGCTCCAAGTGATATGGCTCTCTTTGTAAGTGTTTCATGTCCCATCGCTGTCAGGATGATTATCTTAGGTCTTTTTGGCAGATCCATATCGGGTATCTGTTCAAGCACTTCAAATCCATCTATATATGGCATTATATTGTCAAGGATAAGCACATCGGGGATATTCTTCTGCAGATATGATATCGCCTCTTTACCGTTATTTGCTATCCATATTATATCTATATCTTTTTCTGCGCCAAGCGAATCATTCAAAAGTCCGCAGAAATCTTTATTATCATCGGCAATAGCCACTTTTACAGCACCCATTTGATACTCCTTCGTTACATTATTATTCGACATTTTATTTTCTTTTGTAACTATATTTTAATATATTTGTAATGATTTACAATATACATGCCGGACCGAATATCGACAAAATCATACAATTTTCGACAAAAAGATTCCAAATATGTCCAATTAGAAAATATTATAATATGCAAATAATATCCGGTAAAGTATTTTAGTAACAAAACGATTTTAATATTACCATAATCATTTCAAAACGAAACCAATGGGTGCCGGACCGAATGCATCACCTAACGAGGGAGCCTGATCATCGATCTGTCTATATCTTTTAATGATGCTGCACCGCACATGAGCATTGCGTCACGAAGCTCTTCACCGATCTTTTCAGTATACAGCCGGACGCCTTCTGCGTCTCCGCCGTACACAGCAGTCACATACGGCCTTGCTATGACTACTGCATCCGCACCCATAGCAAGCGCTTTAAATACGTCTGTGCCTGATCTTATGCCTCCGTCAACAAATATAGTGATCTTTCCGCGTACAGCGTCTGCGATCTCGGCAAGTACTTCGGCTGTGGCAGGACACTGGTCGAGGACTCTGCCTCCGTGATTTGATACTATTATGCCTGATGCTCCCGCTTCGACGGCCTTGATAGCGCCTTTTACAGTCATTATGCCCTTTACTATAAATGGGACGCCTGCTTCTTCTGCTATTGCGTGCAGCTCGTCTGCTGATTTGTTTCCGGCAGGTGGATCCATGTTCTTAAGGAATGGAAGTCCGGCCCCGTCTATATCCATTGCGCAGGCGAATGCTTTTGAACTGCGTACGAGAGCGAGCTTTTCCTTTATCGTTTCCATATTCCATGGCTTTACAGTCGGTATACCTGCTCCCGAAGAATTTTTTATAGCGGAGCACGCATGCTCCATTACCATAGGGTATGTTCCATCGCCTGTAAATGCCGCGATACCGGCTTCAGCGCATGCTGACACCAGGATATTATTATATGAAGCGTCATCATAACGATCGCTGTAATGCATTTTAACAGCGCCGACCGGGCCGGCGAATATCGGATATTTGAAGCTTCTGCCGAATATTTCAACAGATGTGTCTGCTGACCTTACATCAGTCAGAGTGTCCATATTTATCCTTATATCGCGCCATCTGCTATAGTTTCTTATGGCATTGTCGCCTGTTCCCTTTGCTCCCGGTCCGGGCATAGTATTTCTGCATGCCGCGCCGTTGCATACAGCACAGCCTTTGCAGTGCGGACCTAAATATTTTCTTGCATTTTCAAGAAGTTCATCGTATGTCATGCTCTTTTGGTTCCTTTATATTACTCAGCTTTTGCAAGTATCTTTCTTGCTACATATATACCGCTCGCTGACGCATGTGAGAGCGAGTGAGTTATTCCGCTTCCGTCACCTATGATATAAAGCCCGTCATACCTGCATTCGAGGTCGTTATTAAGTTCTACTTCCATATTGTAGAATTTTACTTCTACTCCGTAGAGAAGCGTGTCATCATTTGCTGTTCCCGGCGCTATCTTATCAAGCGCGTATATCATTTCTATTATGCCATCAAGTATACGCTTAGGAAGCACAAGACTCAGATCGCCGGGTTCTGCCGACAGAGTCGGCGTAACGAAGCCTTCTTCTATTCGTTTATGAGTACTTCTTCTTCCTCTTACGAGATCTCCGAATCTCTGGATCATAACTCCGCCTCCGAGCATGTTTGAAAGGCGAGCGATGCTTTCACCGTAACCGTTACTGTCCTTAAATGGCTCAGAGAAGTGCTTGGCTACGAGGAGCGCAAAGTTTGTGTTATTAGTCTGCTTTGCAGGATCTTCAAAGCTGTGGCCGTTTACAGTAACTATACCGTTCGTATTTTCATTTACCACGCTTCCGTAAGGATTCATGCAGAATGTTCTTACGTTATCTTCAAACTTCTCTGTTCTGTATACAATCTTGCTTTCGTAAAGCTCATCAGTAAGATGAGAAAATATGGCAGCAGGGAGCTCTACGCGCACGCCGATATCAACACGGTTTGAACTTGTAGGGATCTCGAGCTTCTTACATACATTTTCCATCCATTTGCTTCCGCTTCTTCCTACTGATATCACGCATTTTTCGCATTCGTATGACGCGTCTGCCGTATGCACTCTGTATCCGCCGTCGATAACTTCTATAGTCTCGACCGGCGTGCGGAAGAAGAAATCTATCTTGTCTTTAAGTTCCGCATACAGATTTTCAAGAACGATATAATTTATATCAGTTCCGAGATGTCTTACTGATGCATCGAGGAGCTTAAGCTTATTCTGCATGCAGACTTTTTTGAGGTCAGTGCCCGCTGTAGAATACATTTTAGTGCCTTCACCGCCATGAGTCATGTTTATATGGTCAACATAATTCATAAGATCGATAGCTTCTTTCTTGCCTATATGCTCAAAAAGAGTTCCGCCGAAATCATTAGTTATATTGTACTTTCCGTCTGAGAAAGCTCCGGCTCCGCCGAATCCGCTCATGATAGCGCATGTAGCACAGTTTATACAGCTTTTTACTTTTTTGCCATCTATAGGACACTTCCTCTTTTCAAGGGAATTTCCTGCTTCAAACACAGCTACCTTGAGAGCCGGATCGTTTTTCGTAAGCTCGTATGAAGAAAATATGCCGCCGGGGCCGGCGCCTACTATTATTACATCGTATTTCATATTATATTTTCACCTTTCAAATAAACAGAATAAATAAGATCGTATGTTATGATCTGCACAACAGCAGATCTAAGATATGGTTCTCGCTGTGTGGCCTGTGGCGACAAGTATCATCTCATCACCCTCACCGTAAGGAACAAAACCGATAACAGTTCCCTTATGGATATGGAAATCCGTCTTAGGCTCTGTCATCATCCTGCCGAACACTTCATTTTCTGCTTCAAACTCACACCTTACCCATACGCTCTCAGGCTTTACATCAGGTCTGAAGAGGACGACCATTACATCATCCGGACATGCAGGATGTCTGTACTTGTCCATATAGCTGTATTTCTCTGAACGCAGCTCTTCTTTTTTAGGATTTTTTATAAGATCGTAATTTTCATGTACCGCTTTTTCTTCATCCGAAAATACAGAAAGATCTACGTCAGGCATGTCCTGCGAAACATTTATAAATCCATGATCCTGCGCCGTGATCGTCGCCATTATCAGCGTTCCTTCATCACCCGGATACTCCTGCCTTATATACTTGCTGTGATATCTGAATACGCATTTGCCAAGCTGATCCGGCATCTGGCGGAACGCCAGCGTCCCATCATCATTATTGTACTGCGCCAGCGCAAGCGGTCTGTATGATATGCCCGCCTCAGGATCTATATAGCAGTATACGAGCATGCCGGTATCATCGTCATGAAGATCATCATGTATGATATCATCAAGCACTTCCCTGCAATGTATATAGAGGTAGTGATGATACAGCTCTCTGAATCCTGCTTCAGCTATGGCGTCCATGCCCAAAGGGATCTCAGACTTTACTATCGTATCTTCTGATTCATTCATTTTGCATTTCTCCTTTTTGTTTATACTTTTTCATTCATTTTACATTTATATCTATATATTACATTTATATTTTGGAACATTTACTTACAATACCCTGCTCCACGCGTTTTTCAGAAGCCAAATGAATCGTATTCCTTTACCGTAAAGCGGTGGTAAACAGCTCTGCCGAATTCAAATTCGAGGCAGTAGCGATAACTGTCCGGCTGTCCGTCCTCAAAGTACACAAGATATTCAAATTCATCATTTTCTATTTTTTTACATATAACTTTATCCGAATATTTTCTGAATATCGCCGTTACAGAATCTATATCACATCCGGGGCGTACAGTTTCTTCTATAAATTCCTTAAGAAAAGGGCTGTCAGGCACATTTTCATGTACATACGCGCTGCCCTCACGCGGAATGATAAATCTGAATCTTTCGCCCTCAAGTCTGAATTTCAGCGTTCCAAGCGTATCCTCAGCATACTTTGAAAACTCAGGAAGCACTTCTTTGAGTTCATCTGCTGTCAGATCTGAATCCAGAAATCTGTTGAGTGACTTTATAGGGTAATAAAAATTAAGCTCATTATCTGTATACCCGATCTTAGTCTGGCACTCTTTGATAATATCTTTAAGATTTTCGTAAAGTTCTGAAAAATCAATATTTTTACTGTTCACGGAAGAATCAGCTCCTTTTAAAATATTTAAAAATATCGTGCGTCGCCGCACGCGCATACTTTCTAATTATATATCAAAATCAGTCTGCATACAAACATGAAAAGCTGCTTTACTTTATACTGTCAGCAAAAATTTCATACAAAAAGACCGGCATCATACCGGTCTTTTTCATTTATCTTATAGCTTACGCATTTTCAAGTCTGGCGCTTATATCTATCGGCTTCGCATTATATACATTTGATGTAACTAACGCGCTTACTCCCGTGGCTGCGTATGCAGCAGCATTATTTTCATTTATTCCGCCTGCAGCCAGCAGCACAGCTGAAGGAAATTCTTCTGAGAGCCGTTTGCATATACCTGTAAGCACATCAGGATCTATCTTTTCAAACTGGATCCCGTCAGCGCCCGCGCGCAGCAGCATAGATGCTTCTTCTTCGCTTTCTGTTTCTGCTATCAGCTTTTTTTCACAGCATTCTGATTTAAGCGAAGGCAGTTTTTTCAGGAATTTATCCATCCCACCCATAAGGCGTATCTGCTGAGGAAATACAAGTATTGATTCAGATGTTCCGAGCCTGTGCGGAACTGCTCCGCCGGCGACGGCGGCTTTGGCGGCTATTGCCTTAGTTCCCGGAAATATCTTTCTTGTCGTAAGTATAGTTATATTTTTATTGACAGCTCGTACAGTCTCTGTCATACGCCTTGCTTTTGTAGCTATGCCGGATGCCTGATCTATCATGTTCTGGCCGGGCTTCCACGCCATATGCACGTCAACAGCTCTTCCTGTGCCTGATATGATGACAGAACCCGGTTCACACAATGTCCCTGACGGGACAAATGCATCTGTTTTTATATTGAGTATTTTAAATATTTCACGCACCTCTTCCGTACCGCATGCAACACATCTTTCTCTTGTGAAATATGTTATTTTCACCTGCTGCTCATCAAGTCCGAGCAGATGTGCCGTAAGGTCAAAATACGGCGTGTCCTCCTGTATAAGTTTTCTGTAGTCAAGCTGTAATGTATACATTTTCCAACCCTTCTCTGATCATGAATTTTGTTAAGAATAAAATGATTTTTAAACAGACAAATGAACATATGTCTATAACAATGATTATACGATAATATGACCTATAATACAATATCATGATATAAAATAATAAAAACCAGTTTATATAATATAAAACAGCTAAATTTACATCATTTAATGAATACAGGAAACTCAATACGATCGACAAAAGCTGCTTTTATTTTAATAGCATAGCAGCTATACAAAGAAAGACCCGGGAAGCTGCATGTAAAAATGTCTGCTTCCCGAGTCTTTTCATAAGACTATATAAGTTTTTCTTTCCATTCAGCTTCTTTGAAGCCTACTGTCACTGTATCGCCTTTTACAACGATAGGGCGTTTTACGAGCATACCGTCAGTTGCAAGAAGCTTCAGCTGTTCTTCTTCGCTCATATCAGGGAGTCTGTCTTTCAGCTGCATTTCTCTGTAGAGCTGACCGCTTGTATTAAAAAAGCGCTTCAGCGGAAGTCCGCTTTTTTTGTACCATTCTTTAAGCTCATCATACGAAGGATTATCTTCTTTTATATCTCTGAGTGTGTATTCTTCATTATGATCGTCAAGCCATTTCTGAGCTTTGCGGCATGTAGAACACTTTGTATAGCATATATATAACATATATTTACCTTTCTCTTGCGGATGGCATACATAATGCCTCGATATTAATAAATATTATTTTATTGTCTTGTTCTTTTCATCCCATGTAGGTACCGATATACCGATCTCTTTTGACGTAAACGGTGTACCGTCATTCTTTTCAAAATGGTTTGTAGCGCGCTTTACGTATTTGAAGCCTATGTAAAGCAGCGGGATATTGCAGTACGCTATGAGGATATTAGCAAAATCAGAAAGATTCCAGAGTGCTCCGAGATCCATACCGGCTATACTTGTAAGTACACCGAATGATACTACTATAAGGCAGAGTACTCTTATAAAGTTTATAAATGACTTTTTCTGTGATATCCTGTTTGCGCATATTTCCGTAAACGACATAAATCCAAGAAGGCATGTAAATGCAAACAGTCCGAAGCATACAGATACGAGTACTGATATTGCTGTATTGAATGCTGTTCCCGGTGTGAGCTCCTGTACAGAATAAAGGAACTTAGGAAGCTTGCCGGCATCGAACCACTCAGCTGAGGCGTCTGTCTGCCATACTCGTCCCATAACTACTACGAATCCTGTTAACGTACAGATGACCATAGTGTCAAGGAATACACCGACAGCCTGTACGCATCCCTGATCACACGGATGCTTTGCATCTGATGCAGCAGCAGGCATCGTTATAGTACCCTGACCTGCTTCATTGGACATGAGACCTCTCTTAACGCCCTGTACAAGAGCTATGCCGAATGCTCCGCCAAAAACTGATTCAGGTTTGAATGCTTCTGTAAATACAGCATAGAAGAACCATGGTATCCTTGTAAAGTTTACAATGATAAGTACGACTACCGTAAGTATATATATTACAGCCATTATAGGAACGACTATGTCTGTTACTTTTGTTATTTTCTTTATACCGCCGAACGATATAGCGATCATAAGAACTATAACTACAACGAATGATACCCAGTAAAGAGCTGAATTTGTAGGAATAGTATTTCCTGTTATCTCTTCGGCTATCTGCGCTACTGATGAAACTGTATTAAAGCCCTGTGCAGGGAAGCATAAAAGCGCATATACTATATACATTAAAGAAAGTACTATACCTGCTATAGCAGATCCCTTAAGAAGTCTTTTGCCATAGAAGGCAAGGCCGCCCACATATTCATCGTTCTTTCTTTCTTTAAATATCTGAGCAAGAGTTGATTCTGTATATGCTGTAGACATCCCGAAAAATGCTGATACCCACATCCAGAAAAGTGCGCCCGGACCGCCGACCGATATAGCGCCTGTAACACCGAGTATATTTCCGGGACCTACTCTCATTGCCGTAGAAAGGAAAAATGCTGCAAGCGGTGATATTCCGGCTTTGCCTGCCTTACTGTTCTTCAGGACTGAAATACCGTGACGGAATTTCCTTACCTGGATAAATCTCAAACGGCATGAAAAATAAATGCCTGAACCTATGAGAAGTATGATAGCGAGTGAAAAATTTCCAAGTACAGGAATATTCGCATACCATTCAAAATTGGTCGGGAAATCCCAGAACAGATCTGAAATTATCTGGATCTTCCCGCAGAGTGCGATGATTGCATCAAAAAGAGTCTGCATGTAAAAAAATCTCCTCCTTAAAAAACTGAAGCTGCGGAAGTTTTACCGCTGCAATATATAATAACGCAGACATTATACCATGAATATAATAAAATATCTTCTCTATTGTTTTGATTTAGGATCAAATCAACTGATCACCCACTCTGCATGACTTCCTTTGTCATCTCTTGTTATTATGAGCTGGTCGTCTATCTCCTGCTTAAGTTCTGTTACATGGGATATTATGCCTATAAGCTTTGAGCCTCCAGCCATTTGCTGAAGCACCCTTACAGCCTGACTCCTTGAGTGGTCGTCGAGAGAGCCGAACCCTTCATCTATGAACATTATATCGAGATTTACAGATGCAGACGCCTGCTGTATCCGGTCAGACATACCAAGAGCAAGAGACAGTGCAGCCATAAATGACTCACCGCCTGAAAGCGTACGTATCTCACGCTCTTTATCTGTAACTGTCGAGTATACCGTGAGATCAAGTCCGTGATTTGAGCCGGTGCCGGCTCTTTGTATATCGCACATCCTAAGCTCATACTGACCGCCTGACATGACTGAAAAGCGTCTGTTTGCCGCGCGGAGTATCTTTTCCATATGATAACGCTGCACAAACGTCTCTATATCCATGCGGGCTCCTGTGATATTGCCTGCAAGTATATCATGCAGTTTACTTATCCTGCTGTATTCATTTATAACAGAGCTTCTGTCAGACATCCTGGCTTCAAGAGCGCTTATTACATTTCTGTCAGTCCGGAGCGCTGATCTGGTTATTTCCAGATCTGTCCTTGAAGCTTCTAACATTTTTGCAGCTTCATCCAATGCGCGCTTAAGATCGTCTGTAACAGGTCTTTCATGAGATGCAGTCTCCTGAACGGCCAAAGCCTTCATAGACTCGGCAGATGCTTTTTCCTCAGTGTATTTTTTTACTGCGGAACTGAGTTCATCAGTATACTGCCGCTCATATCTTTCTGTAATATAACGCCACTCTGAAAAAGACAGACCGCTTTTGTTTAAAACATCTTCGTATCGCTTCATAAGCTCCGAGCTTTTTTCAGACAGTTCAGGTATATCTTTTCTGAAACCTGCAGCAAGTGCTTCGTTATTAGTTTTTTCTTTAAATGTATTTTCTCTGTTTTTTACAGCAGCCATATATTCCGATTTACAAACAGAATACTCCTTTTGAGCGTTATCACGTATACTGCGTGCTTCTTCGACAGAGCTCAACTCAGAAGAAGCTCTCAGAGTTTCAATATTATTTCGCTTTACTTCGGATTCAATGCGAATAGCGGATTCAGCAGATCTGGCGAGATCTAACTTTTTAGCCAGATCATGTTCTTTCTGTTCCGAATCACTTAAATACCTGCGGAGCACGGCAAGTCTGCTGCTTTTTTTCTCTGCTGAATCAAACTCTTCAGATAATGATACACATATATCATTTATCATCGTTTCAAGTGACTGCAGTGATATATAATCATCTTTTAAAACGCTGTCTTTATGCATACCTTTTTGATCCATAACGCTTGCACAAAGTTTTTTCAGTGCTTCATCAAAGTTTATTTGCTTTTCCTCAAGGACTTTCAATGCAGTTCCGGAAGCAGCAGCGCATTCAGAACGTTCATTGAGTAGGCGTGCTCTTTTGGCAGCAAGCAACTCCACTGCTTCACGGCTTATTTCATCATAGTTTTCAGGCGGCTTGCACGGTGAGGGATGTTCAACAGATCCGCATACGGGACATGGCTGTCCGGGTCTTAAGCGCTCTGCTGCGATAAATCCGGCCTGAGCATCAAGGAATGCATTGTTTGCTGATATAAATCTGTTCTCAGCTTCTTCATAATTTTCAGAAGCTGCCTTATAAGCTTCTGAAGCATTCTTGTATATCAACTTCTGTTTTTCTATATCATCAGATCTTGTCTTAAGTCCGGCAAGATCTTCAGCAAGCATGTCTGCATCTGAAAGTTTCTTTTTTATATCGGAAAGCAGGATATCCGATCCATCAAGTGATCCGGCTTCATTCCTGTATTCTAAAACAGTTTTCCGAAAACCGGAAAGAGTCTCATCAGCATTTTTCAGATCTGAAGAAGCTGCCTGAAGTTCTTCTTCCTTTACCTTATACTCTTTTTCCGCAGCAGCTATCCTGTCAAATAATTTAAAAGCGGCATCTGTTTTTTCCGATACAGTGGCAAGCCTTTCTGCTGCTTTATCCAGTATTTTTTTCTTCAGTGCTTCTTCATCTGCAGCTGCAGCATATCTGCCGTCAAGTACAGGCTGTACATTCTCGGCTTCAGCAAGCCGTTTTTTCTGCTCATCCAGCCTTGATGCCTCTGCCTGAAAAATATCGTATGCAGACTTCACATCATATGCGATATTTATGTCTGTTATAAGCTTTTCGGATCTCATTATATATTCTTCCTGAAGCTTAAGCTCCGACAATTTCTTTTCTGCTGAGTCAAGCCGGTCGAACGATCTCACAAGATTTTCTGCATTTGACAGCGCAACAGCAGCTCTGTCTTTTTCCGATGAAAATCTGTCATATTTTTCCTGTGATTCTGACGTATGATGCGCAAGTTTTTCGCAGAGCTCACTCATCGCATTTATAAATGCTTCAATATCTGAAACAGAAAGCTCTTTAGATGATGTTATACGTTTTTTTAATAATATAAGCTCACTGTGATCGTCAGGAATGTCAGCATGCTCGGCTTCCATAGCGCATGCGATACTGATATTGGCAATATCAGCTGACTTTTCTTTTTTTCGTTTTTTCAGTTCTTCAACGATATCACGATATATACTTGTGTTAAACAGTTTTCTGAATATGACTTTTTTATTGTCTGAGCTTGCTCTGAGCACATCCATAAACTCGCCCTGCGCTATCATAGCGACCTGCATAAACTGATCCTTTGTAAGACCGGTCACAGATCTTATTTTAGCGTCGGCTTCCTTCTGAGGATATTCGGTTCCGTCAGGCATTATAAGAGAAAGTTTTCCTGACTCCTGTATCGCGCCGTCTCCGCGTTTTTTAGGCCTTATGTAACGCGGAACGCGCCTGACTGTATATATTTCTTCGTTTCCTCCCCGGTTTTCAGAAAAAACAAGTTCCACAAACGGCTCAGTTCCCGGATCAGCAAACTGGCTCTGCAGCTCGACACCGTTTTTTCTTGCCGATGATGAGCTTGCCTCTCCGTACAGTGCAAATACTATAGCGTCAAATACAGTAGTTTTTCCAGCGCCTGTATCACCGGTTATAAGAAAAAGGTCCTGCACAGGCTCAGTGAAATCTATAACAGTTTTTTCGCCATATGAGCCAAAGGCCTGCATAGTAAGTTTAATAGGTCTCATCAGCTGTCTGCCTCCCTGACTGTATTTATGATATCACGAAGAAGATCTTTTTCTTCATCATCCGAAGCGCCTATAAAAGAACAGCACATATCGAAAGGATCCATATTTACTGTTTCATCATCTATCTCCACGCTGCTGTCAAAGGTACGTATATTTTCACGCTGTATCTCAAGAAGATAAGGAAATGCCGATCTGAGCCTGTCATGCATATCCATGATATCTATATCTTTTTTATCTGTAAGCCTGACTGACACAAAGTCATCGCATGACTGAGCAAGCACATCAGCAAATTCACCTTTTATAACTTTTATCCGCCGTAGAGGTATGAGCGGCAGAACAGATGTTTTTATATCAGTCACTCCATCTGCGTTTTTTTTACCGATCTCTGCAACTATTATGCCTTTTTCCTGCCCTGCCTCGCTTACAGAGCACGCAACAGGTGTACCGCAGTATCTGAAGTTATCATTGCCTGCACTCATAGGCTTGTGTATATGTCCGAGCGCCGCATAGTCAAACGGTTCAAGTACATCCGCAGATACTTCGTCTATATTGCCGACTGTCCTCACCTCAGAGTCCATACGCTCAATTTCATCAGCCGATCTTCCCTTCGGAAGATAGAACTGGTGGCTTACAATGATATTACGTTCTTTGCGGTCTATATCCTCTCGGTTTATAAGCGCATGCAGAGCGTCATTATATGAGAGATTATTTCCGTTTTCGTAAGTTCCGGTGATCATTTTTATCATTGATGGCTTTACGAAAGGCAAAAGATAGAAATTTACATTTCCATATTCATCATTCAGTGTTACTTTTTCTATATGCTCTTCAGGCCGTACAGGCGGCATACCTATCATATGTATCCTGCGCTCTGCAAGAAGCGTTCTGAAAAGATCTACTCTCGGAGCGCTGTCGTGATTTCCGCTTATTATCATTATCTCAGCGCACGGCACAGCCTCTGAAAGCTCCGTAATAAATGAGTCAAACAACCCGACCGCATCCGCGGACGGAACAGCACTGTTGTATATATCACCTGCTATAAGAACTGCATCAGGCTTTTCCTGCGCAGCAAGCTCCGTTATCTGTTTAAATACATACGCCTGATCTTCTGAAAGATCTCTGTTATAAAGCTTCAGGCCTATATGAAGATCTGAAATATGAAACAGCTTCATCTTATATTCCCCGATCTGTATTATTTTTTGATTATAAGAGCTATAAATCTCAGTGGTACATCCCCTTTACATACGATGCCGTGCCCGCATCCATCCTCGCAGAACGTCACATCTCCGGCAGATACCTCGTAACCGCGTCCGTTATCATTATATATACCGCATCCCTCAAGGATGTAATACGTCTCAGTTTCACCATGATGCTCATGATAATCAAGCTGCCCGCCGGCTTCTATAGTAACATCTGCGAAAAGACCCACTTTTCCATCCATCTGAGCCTCATTTATAAGTTTTTTTGATGTAAGTCCCTTTGTTGCCATATCAAGCGTACTCCTTTCATACTTTAAAATACAGCAGCAAGCCTGCCTGTGCAGCGTTACGCTATCATACCGCCGCCCATATACAGACAATGCTCTGTCGTCCAATACTTCATTTTTTATGTCACGATTCTATCAGAAAAGCATAAGGAAATCAATAGAGTTTAAAAATTAATTTCAGAATAAGTGTTTGCAAATAAAGAAAAATTTTACGCTCCTATCCAGAGTTCTGCTCTCCGAATACCCATAAAAACAGAAAAACCGCTCTTTTGAGCGGCTCGTCTGCTGTGTTACTGTTTTGTGTTTAGGAGAGATTTATAAAAAATTTTCTATTGTGCGATATGTATTATCTCAGGGAACGTTATGTATGTTCGTTTTTTATTTGTTTCAACTCCCTTTGATGTTTATATATTAACGCTTTTTTATGTTGATAAGCAGTCGTTTTTATGAAGATCCTGTGAAGGATCGATCCTCAATATGTAAAAAACGGACTCCGTAAAATGAAGTCCGTTTCAAAACTGGTGCGGTTGATGGGACTTGAACCCATACGTCTGCTGACACACGCCCCTCAAACGTGCCTGTCTGCCTATTCCAGCACAACCGCATATTTAATTATCGCAGTGACCTTTACTAAGCCGCTCAACATATATTATATTAACTCATCTCTTTTCCTTTGTCAAGGATTTTTTAAAATTTTTTGAAACTTTTACAAGAGATTCTTTAATTTCCAAATATATGTCATTTTTCCATTTGCTGTAGTGTCTTACAACAGTTAATAATATAGCAGATATTCTTTATGCTGTCAAACATATTTTTCTATTTTCACATAACTTTTTCATTACGAATGCTCCGAACTCCCGTTTCAGCCGCTGGGCGGCTGCTGATCAATTACCATTAATTTAGCTGAGATAACATTGCAAATATGCTGCCAACAAAGTAAAACCACGCACCTGCTGTTACTGTACTGTATATCCATAAACGTTGAAATTTAAAGTAAAAAGGCTATTTTTTACAAACCATCCGTTAATTAACTTCTTAAGATTTATTTAAGCTTTCTTAATACATACTTAAGACTAAATTTATTGTATTTACAGATGTCTACTGTATTATAATATATGTATGCAGAGCATACTGCCCGCCGGAGGGGCCGGCGCGGTATATCTTAGCATCAAAAGGGGAAATAAATGGACATTTTAAATCAAATAAGGGAAAACGCTGACGCGTTTTCTGACAGGCCCGCTATCATATCGGAAAACGGTTCCGTTACGTGGCGCGGGCTTTACGACGGCTCACGCCGTCTCGCAGAACGTATAAATAATATGTGCGCGCCTGGATCAAGGGCGCCGCTGGTAGTATGCGGGCACAAAAGCCCGTATATGATCATGTCGATGCTTGCGTGCGCTTATGCAGGACATGCCTACTGTCCTGTAGATATCTCTATGCCTGCTGAACGCGTTGCGGATATCATAGATGCTGTATCTCCTGAAATCGTGCTTGCAGCTGAGGAAAGCGCACTCGATCTGCTTCCGCAGGACGGAGGATTTTTTCTTATGCCCCCTCGTATGATCAAAGAAACGGCTGACGGGATAACTGATCCGCAGCAGGGATATGAGCTCATCCGCCCTGTCTCAGGTGAAGAAACATTTTATATCATATTTACGTCGGGCAGCACCGGCAAGCCAAAGGGCGTTGAGATAACCGCAGATAACCTTAACAACTACCTTGATTGGATACTCGATGTAGGTGCTGACAGGTCTTCAAAGTTTGGCAGAGTCTTTATTAACCAGGCTCCGTTTTCATTTGACTTGTCTGTCATGGACCTGTATCAGTGTCTTGCGTGCTGCGGCACGCTGTGGACGCTTTCATATGATACTATAAAAAATTATAGTAAACTTATATATTCTCTTGGCAGGTCGTCGGCGCATGTATGGGTGTCAACGCCGTCGTTTGCCGACATATGTCTTGCAGATCCGACATTCAGATGCGATCTTATGCCGTGTCTTTCTGTATTTCTGTTCTGCGGCGAGACACTTACAGTCAATACTGCACGCCGCCTGCATGAACGTTTTCCGGATGCAGTCGTTGTAAATACCTACGGTCCTACGGAGTCTACTGTTGCAGTTACTGATGTTGTCGTAACGCATGAGATGTGCGCGCATGACGGGGCTCTTCCTGTTGGCCGGGCGAAGCCGGGCACTGTCGTTTATGTGGAGGCTGCGGGCGGAGCCGGCAGCCGTGCAGGAGCCGGCAGCAGCGCCGGTTACGGGGCTGCGTGTTCTGTGGATCGTGCATCAGGCGACGATGTTTCCTGCAGTGGTGCGACCGGTGAGATCATTATAGCCGGAAACACGGTCGCAAAGGGGTATTTTAATATGCCTGAGAAAACATCTGAATCATTTTTTGAGACAGAGATAAACGGACGGCGCATGCGCGCGTACAGGACAGGCGACCTCGGATATATATCTGATGACGGCATGCTCCACTACTGCGGCCGCATGGATAACCAGATAAAGCTTCACGGCTACAGGATAGAAACTGAGGATATAGAAAGCAATCTGACCGCTCTTGACGGTATAAGCAAAGCAGCTGTCATACCATCAGAAAAGGACGGAAAGATAAAGAGCCTTACGGCATATATAATATGTGATAATGATTCCGGATCGTCACCTGATGCACATTCTGTAAAGGAAAAGCTGCGTATGCGCCTTCCTGACTACATGATCCCCAAAAAAATAATATTTGTGCATGAGCTTCCTCTGACTCCGAACGGAAAAGTAGACAGAAAGGCACTGAAAGGTGAACTAAAGTGACGCTCTACTCCGGCTACATCTTTTTTGCGTGTCTTGCAGCCGCATGTATACCTGCCATAGCGCTTGGTATCGCTGAGCGGTCTGTTCGTAATTACGCATTAGCAGCCTCGCTTTTCTTTGTTACAGCGGCGCTTGCCAAGCATCCGGTGCAGCTTGCGTATTTTGTGGCGTATTTCATATGGCAGTTTATAACAGTAATGTCATATATGCATATATACCGAAAACGCGGGCGCGACTCGCGCATATACCATGCTATGCTGATAATATCACTGCTACCGCTCGCTCTGCAAAAGCTTTCAGCGCTCACAGACACGTCGATATTCGGATTCATAGGTATATCGTACCTGTCGTTTAAAACGCTGCAGATGATCATAGAAATATACGACGGGCTTATAGATGAAGTAAAACCGCTTGACTTTGCGCGTTTTATGATATTCTTCCCTGTCTTCTCTTCCGGACCGATAGACAGGAGCAGGCGCTTCAACGACGACTCGCACCGCATCATACAGCGCAGCGAATACCTCGATCTGCTCGGTTCAGGCATATTTCGCATACTGCTCGGCCTTGTGTACAAGCTCGTTATATCGTCGTATCTGTTCGCGCTTCTCAGCCTCATATCCGGCATGCGTGAATGGTATTTCTACGTAGCGTACGCATATGTCTACGGACTCTACATGTTCTTTGATTTTGCAGGCTACAGCCTTATGGCAGTCGGCACGTCATATATATTCGGCGTCAGGACACCTGACAATTTCAAAGCTCCGTTCGCCGCAGCCGATATATCTGACTTCTGGAACAGATGGCACATAACGCTTTCGCACTGGTTCCGCGACTACCTGTTCTCGCGCATAGTGATGGCATTCACAAAAAAGAAGCTGCTTGACACTCGCCTGCAGCGCGCGTGTACCGCATTCATCATAAATATGACTGTCATGGGCGCATGGCACGGTCTGACGCCGTATTACCTGCTCTACGGCCTTTACCACGGACTGCTGCTCGCCGCAAGCGAAGTTTACCATAAAAAGTCGCAGTTCTATAAAAAGTATAAAAGATCAAAGCTGTATCGCACTGTATCATGTTTCGTTACCATACAGGCCGTAATGTTCGGATTTCTGATATTTTCGGGGCATCTTTTTACGCACAGCTAATGTCAGATAAACGAATATATCCAGTATAACACTGCTGCGCCCGGCGCAGAAAAGCTGACATGAAATTTAAAACTTATCGATACCGATCAATGCAACATTCGAAAAGGGGAATAAATAAAATGAAACAGAAATTACTTGAAATACTCGCTGAAGTATGTGACGAAGACGCTCTTGCAGAAACTGACGATATGGATATAGACCTCGTAGCCGAGGATCTTATAGACTCCATGGGCTTCGTAGAGCTCCTTGTAGCCATAGAAGAAAACTTTGGAATAGTCATAGCTCCGTCTGAGTATACAAAGGACGAGTTCAACACGCCTCAGAAAATACTCGATATACTGGAAAAACTCAGCGGTAACATATAATGCGCCGAGTCATTTCATTTGTCATCGCTCTCGCGATGTTTACCGTTACTGCCGCAGGAATACACGTTTACGATCACAGGCAGGCTGTTACCGACTCAAAAGCCTTCGGTGTGTGGACAAGCCGGGACAAGTTCAGTGCGCCTGAGATCATGCGCAGCAATATAACTGACAGAACTCTGATGATAATGGGATCATCAGAGCTTACGCACAAGTCGGATACTCTCGCTCATCCTGTGAACTTTTTTGACGAAACAGACTGTGATCCGCTGCTTATAGGGGCAGGATACACGCAGAGCCTCTTTCACGCCATAAATGTCGCGGCCATAGGTGACAGTCTCAAAGACCGCCGCGTTATACTCATAGTATCGCCGTCATGGTTTAAGAAATCAGGCGTGGTCGATGTAGCATACGCATCGCGCTTTTCAGAAAGCGAATTCACAGAAATGCTTAAGAATGATAATATTTCGGATGCGTCAAAAACATATATGATCGAAAGGACGAATAAAATGCTGCAGTCAGCCGACCCGGCCGGCTACAAGCGCGTGCTGAGTTCTGAAAATATAATTTATGCAGATAAAGCCGATAATATTGCAGATGATCCCGTCGTCAGCGCCGCCTGTCAGCCTTCATTGTCAGACAGGATAAATTTTCGCATATATAATGCGTTCAATAAAGAGCGCGCGTTATACAAGATGTCGTTTTCATCGCTTTTAAACACGGATCTGTCTGTACCGCCCACCCACCCGGATCAGACAATATACAACACCAGCGGCGATATAGACTGGTCAGCCTTACACGATGATATCCTGACACGCAGCGCTTCATCACACAACAATCAGTTTTACATGGATCCTGACGGTTACCGTAAGATATCACATATAGTGTCCCACAAAAAGAATAAAAATAAAGATCCCTCAGTAAACTGCTATGCAAGCTCGCCTGAATACGGCGACTTCAAATGCTTCCTGCAGGTATGCAATGAGCTCGGCATTGAGGTCAACGTCTTTCTTCTGCCGCTAAACGGATACTGGTATGACTATATGGGCTACGGCCCGCAGACACGCAGTATTTTCCGTCAGAACATAGCTGACATAACGGCTGAATACGGAGCTCGCCTCACTGATTTCAGCGCATATGACTTTACAAAATATTTCTTTGAGGACGGTGTTCACCTTGATGAGGAAGGATGGCTCACTTTAGATGAAAAGATTTACGAATATTTTAATGAAAATAAAGAAAAATAAGACCGCATATACGATATGCTGGACTTTAATATTTTACGCCCTGATGATGATAATATATCATTATCTTATGACAGCGAACCTGTCTACTGCGCCTGTATTTATATATTCACAGTTCTAAAGATCATAAAAGCACTGACCGCATATTTTACTGCGCGGCAATGTAAAATGAGCCCTCCGATGAGGGCTCATTTTAGTTACTGTCTGCAGCTCCGCTGCACGGTAATGTCTGTTCAGCCGGTGACGGCTGCTGTTTATCTGCTTAAGATAACTTTACTGTTTTCTGCAAAAAGACTTTACAGATATAAAAAGACATGGATATAAAAAAAAGACCTCGGTATCGAGATCTTTTTAAAAGCTGGTGCGGTTGATGGGACTTGAACCCATACGTCTGCTGACACACGCCCCTCAAACGTGCCTGTCTGCCTATTCCAGCACAACCGCATATTTTATTTTATCGTTGTTGTGTCTCACAACAGATAATAATATAGCAGATATCCTGCATATTGTCAAATATTTTTTATCGTTTTTTCAGATTTTTTATAAACCGATCACCATGCACTGACTTTTCCTGTCGATGTCGTAAGTAATTTTATCATAAATAAATATATGTAAATATCATATATAAAAAACGGACCTCGTGCAAAGATCCGTCTTAAAAACTGGTGCGGTTGATGGGACTTGAACCCATACGTCTGCTGACACACGCCCCTCAAACGTGCCTGTCTGCCTATTCCAGCACAACCGCATATTTTATTTTATCGTTGTTGTGTCTCACAACAGATAATAATATAGCAGATATCCTGCATATTGTCAAATATTTTTTATCGTTTTTTCAGATTTTTTATAAACCGATCACCATGCACTGACTTTTCCTGTCGATGTCGTAAGTAATTTTATCATAAATAAATATATGTAAATATCATATATAAAAAACGGACCTCGTGCAAAGATCCGTCTTAAAAACTGGTGCGGTTGATGGGACTTGAACCCATACGTCTGCTGACACACGCCCCTCAAACGTGCCTGTCTGCCTATTCCAGCACAACCGCATATTTTATTTTATCGTTGTTGTGTCTCACAACAGATAATAATATAACAGATATTTTATATACTGTCAAATACTTTTTTCAATTTCAGAAAATTTTTAGCAGGATCCCCTGCGTCGCCATAAACAGACTGAATACATCATCCGTACCTGCGGCCGTCGCCGGCCGTATAACAGAAAGCGGGAGCTTTCGCCCCCTGCTTTTATTCGTTTATTTAAGATCTGAAATATATCTGCGCGCTTACCGGTGACCGATCTAAAATAACGCTCCGCAGCTTAAAGCGTCGGACCCTTTTCTACACCGCTGAGTACGTCAAATTTCTTTTCAGGCGCGCCCTCAGGCTTATACATTTCATAATAATGGTTAAACGCCGCCTCAGCGTCATACTCGTCGTTTGCAGTATAAAGCACTACCATATGGTCCGGATCGTCATCGTCATACTTGAATGTGATCTCGTTGCACAGACCGTAATCCCATATAAGCGTGCCTTTGTTTCCTTCATATACAGCATCCGCTTCCTGGATAACGAATCCCATGGAAGGCGCGTGCTCCATAAGGCTCCTCTGTATGTGAGACCTGTCGCCTCCGTTGCGCTGCGCGATTATCTCCATTGCCATAGCATAAGCTTCGTTAAATTCATCGTTTTCTGACTGAAACATCTCAGATAACGCCTCCTTCTGTCTGATGATCGTATATACTAAAGTCCTATGTGCCCAAAGAGCATTCTTTCACGTTCTCTGGCATCGAAAAGTATATATTTTCCTGTATATTTCTGGTCGAGTGGCATTGAAAGATCGCATGTAGCTACACTCGCTTCCACAAAATCAAGCTCTGAGATAGGGACCTTCTTTCCGTCCACCATCCTGTACTTCTTATCGTCGCCGCGCATGCCGATATTCTTTATAACTACGCACGCAAAAGAAAGCTCAAGAACGAGCACTTCAGCCACATCAAAATATCTTGTATCAGGAAGGCAGAAATGATACTCGTCAAAAGAGCCTACCTGAAGCGGCTTTTTGTGGATCATGATCACTTCTTCTTCGTTTTCTATATTGTTATTTTTATCCATATCCATAACTTAATTACCTCCGTTGTCATAAATATTTTATGTACGCAGCCGTTTCTGAAACACTCCACGCTGCATATGTTACAATTTTAACATATGTCAAAAATGATTACAATAATAATGAATAATATCTCATCAGCCCGCGGCCGTCGCCGGCCGGATATCCGGCGCGTGCAGCGCCGCTGCCCCGACCCGGTCAGTGCATTTACGCATTGCTTTGATCATTTACTTTTACTGATCCTGCTGTGCAGCTCCTTCTGTACCGTCAGCAAGCTGATCCTCCTGTTTTTCATCATCGTCATTATCCTGATAAACGCGTATCTTCCAATCATCGCACGCGTAATAACAGTCATTGAAGCGCGGTGCGACTATGCCGTCGAGATCAGACGTGTAAACTACAGAATACGTCCTGTACATAAGGCAGAGATACGGCATGTCATCCTCGATGATCTTCTTAGCCTTTTCGAGCGTTTCTGCCATTTTATCATTGTCAAGGCCCGTCTGCATCAAGTCAAGATAACCGTCGAGCTGTGTATTTGAATAACGCGCCGGGTTGCTGTACGCTGAATGATAAAAGCTTCTAAGATCGTAGTCCTCTGTGACCTTCCATCCTCCTATGAACATATCGTAGTTTCCTGAAGATATCGCGGAAGTGAACGACTCAGACGCTACTTCTGATATGCTTACGTTTATGCCGTACTCAATAAGGTCTGACGCTATCAGCTGCGCTGCAGTCTTTCGTGAAACGTTATCAGCGTTAACGGCGAGCTTGAGTGTGAGCTCTGCTCCGTCAGCGTTTTCAAGCATGCTGTCGCCGTCAGTATCGCTGTAGCCTGCTGTTTTCAGATTTTCATTTGCTGTGTCTTTGTCGGGTTTATATGTATTTTTTATCTCTGTTCCGTAATATCCCGGATAGTAAAGATCATCGCTCTTTGTTCCGTAATTATAGTAAGCTGCGCCCTTTATCTCATCTCTGTCTACTATATACGCTATAGCGCGCCTGAGAGCCGGATCAGCGCATGCTCCCGATGCGCAGTTGAAGCCGAGAGTTTCGAATTCATTTGATGTAAAGTCAGTTACATTAAGCTTTCCGTTTCCTGAAACGTCATCTCTGTCAGGCGCTGTCTCTATTATCATATTGAGCTCGCCTGACTCTACGAACCCAACATACTGAGTCTGTATCGGAGACACTGATACTTTTATGGTATTTGTCGGCTTTTCTCCGTAGTAATTAGGATTTGCCTCAAGCTTGAGCTGCTGCTTGAGATCTACTGATGTTATCATATATCTTCCCGTGCCTATCACAGCTTTGTCTGTGTTGTTTATAAAATCCCTCTGGGATGAAAACTGCGACGACGATACTACAGGGAACACAAAATCAGCAAGTGAGATATTATCCGAAGAGCGGAATCTGAACGTTACCTTGTTGTCGCCTGAAGCTTCGGCTTTTGTTATATTCTGCACCTGATGCTTGTACGGAGATGTGTCTGCATTTTTGCATATATTATACGAAAATACAACGTCCTTTGGCGAAAGCGACGAGCCATCGCTGAATTTTACTCCGCTTTTAAGCGTGAACGTTACAGAACGCCCCTCTGAGTCAACGCTCCATTCTGTCGCAAGCGAAGGCTGCGGCGCAAGCGTGTCATCAAGCTCTACGAGGGAATCATAAACCAGCTTGCTTATGTGATAGAAATCATTATCCTGCGATGTCAGCGGATCGACGCTTCGCAGCACTGTGGACGACAGCGTTATCTGGTCAGAAAGCGTATACGCGTTTCCATTTTCGTCATTATTAATGAATATGCCGCTTTTCTGACATGCAGTTAAAGCGGCTGTACATAAGAAGCACATCACAAGTGAAATTATTTTTCTGCTGTTTATGCGCATACTTTTCTCCTGTTTGTTATGTAATTTTCTGTATCATGCCTGCCCGTACACACGAGCCTGCACTATGGAACTATTCTATACGCGAGTCAAGATCTGCAAGAGCCTTGTCTATGTTTCTGCAGAGGTCTTCCTTCGTGCCTGAGTTGTCTATGACGCAGTCTGCTCTTGCAAGCTTTTCCGCTCTTGATGACTGTGAGTTCATACGTTTAAGTATCTCTTCACGTGACAGACCGTCGCGCATTTTTATGCGGCTTATGCGCAGCTCGTCATCAAGGTCGAGCACCCATGCTTCTTCTGCAGGCTTTATGTTATAAGGCACTTCGAAAAGAAGAGGATGGTCATAAAATATGACCGTCTTCTGCAGATAGTCGTCAGGATGGTTCTCTCTCGTTACATTTTTGCTCTGCTCGTCAAACTCATCAGTTTCGGCGTTTATAAGCACGTCAACATATTTTTTTATGATGTTGTCAAGCTTTTCTTTCTGCTTCGGATCTGAGAAAACGATCTTTCCGACGTATTTTCTGTTCATAGTGCCGTCCGGAAGCAGCGCATCCGGCCCGAATGCCTCAACGATATCTTTCAGGGCCGGCTGACCCGGCTCCTGAAGCTTTCTTGTTTCCATATCAAAGTCAATAGTCTGAAATCCTAACTTATGAAGATATTCGGATGCTGTTGATTTTCCTGATCCGATTCCTCCTGTAAGTCCAATAATGTGCATCATATCTACCCTTTTTTCTGAAATTTTTTGCGTCGGCCAGGCCGACGTACTGTTTATATTTATTTAAGATCGTACCAGCTGTTTCCTGTATTTACATCAGCAGCAAGCACTACTTTTAATTGTACCGCATCTGTCATGCTGACTTCAAGCAGTTCCTTAACTTTTTCTTCCTCGCCTGATACGCAGTCTATCATGAGCTCATCGTGCACCTGGAGTATGAGGCGCGACTCACAGTTCTGTTCATTAAGAGTGCGGTATGCGCGTATCATAGCGAGCTTCATTATATCTGCGGCAGTTCCCTGCACAGGCGTGTTCATGGCAAGTCTTTCTCCAAGCTGGCGCGTCATGAAGTTGGAAGCGTGTATCTCGCTTATATATCTGCGGCGGCCGAGGAGCGTAGAAACGTAATTATGCTCGCGGCAGAACTCTACCATTGAGTCCATATATGCTTTTACGTCCGGATGTGCTTTGAAATAATCATCTATATACTCCTGAGCCTCCTTGCGTGATATCTTAAGGTCTTCTGAAAGGCCGAACGCGCTTATGCCGTATATAACGCCGAAATTTACTGCCTTTGCGCGGCTCCTCTGAAGCGGTGTCACATCTTCTACAGGAACTCCGAAAACACGCGACGCTGTTATCGTATGGATATCAGACTGCTGCTCAAATGAATCTATGAGCGCCTTATCTCCTGAAAGATGGGCCATGACGCGAAGCTCTACCTGTGAATAGTCGGCGCCGACAAGGACTCCGTCCTCATGAGACTTTGTAAATACTCTGCGGAACTGGCGTCCTATGTCCTGTCTTACAGGAATATTCTGTAAATTAGGCTCTGTACAGCTCAGTCGGCCTGTGGCCGTTACAGTCTGCTGAAAATGCGCGTGTATCTTTCCGTTTTCGTCTATGAGCGGGAGCATGCCCTCGACGTATGTGCCGTTCAGCTTAGTGAGCATCCTGTACTCGAGTATCAGCGGTACTGCCGGATGCGCATCTGCTATCTTTTCAAGTATATCTGCGCTTGTTGAGTATCCTGTCTTGGTCTTTTTGCCGTTAGGCAGTCCGAGCTTTTCAAACAGTATGACGCCGAGCTGCTTAGGCGAGTTTATATTGAACTCCTCGCCTGCAAGCACATATATATCTGATGTAAGCTTTTCTATGCGCTCCTTAAGGCTGTCACCTATCGTGTTGAGTACTTCCCTGTCTGCTCTTACTCCGCAGCTTTCCATAGAAGCGAGGACCTCTACGAGCGGCAGTTCTGCTTCTGTAAGGACTTTGACGAGGCCGTAACGGGCAAGCTGCGCAGCCTGTTCTTTTACGAGTGATGACGATGCCTCAAATATGCTGAGTGCAAGCCTTGCCTGCGTATCCCATGCATTTCCGAACATGTCTATTGTACATGCTTCTTCTGCGATCTGCTTATCTGTAGGAAAATCCTTATGATAAGCTTCGAGCATGAGGGCTGAAAGCTCGTATGATTTTTTCTGCGGATCTATAAGATAAGCTGATATTGCAGTGTCACAGTACGTTTCAAACACATATCCTCTCGGATCAGGCAGCTTTGCTGCGCCGTTTGAGAAAAGCGCATAATAGCTGTCCTTTACATCATGGCCGCACAGGCGGCCGCGCCAGTGTCCGAAAAACTCTGCGAGCGCGCCGGGCGCGCTTTCATTCCAGCGTATTACGTAAAGTCTGCCGGCCTTGTTTTCAGCACCGCCGCACGCAAGCATGCACACTGATGATATCTCCGGCTTTTTTACGTGAGCGTTGTCGTGGAATACCTTGAGCCATATATGATCTGCACCCTTCAGCTCTTCGAGGGCTTTTTTCAGCTCATCAGCGCTGTCTGTGTGTACTGTCTCGACGTTTGCTGAGTTTATGGCTGTTATATCGCTGTACGGTATATCGCCGTCGTATTCAGATGCTTCCTGTATGTCAGCGGAGCTGACGCTGTCATTTGATGCCGTCATTGATGTGCCGTCTGAGATCTCTGCAGTGTTTTCATCTGCCGGCAGGCCGGCAAGTTTCCTTTCTGATGTCAGACGTTTTATGAAGAGATTGAATTCAAGCTTTTTGTATATTTCTATAAGTTTACCGTAATCAGGTCCTTCATACTTCATGGCCTCAAAGTCAACTTCTACAGGGATATCGCGGCATATGGTCGCGAGGCGCTTGCTCATGACCGCAAGCTGTGCGTTTTCCTCTATCTTGTCTCTGAGCTTGCTCTTTTTCATGCTGTCTGTTGACGCTATGAGGTTTTCTACTGAGCCGTACTCAAGTATGAGCTTCGTGGCTGTCTTTTCGCCTACGCCCGGTATGCCCGGTATATTGTCCGACTGGTCGCCCATGAGTCCCTTGAAGTCTATAAACTGCTGCGGCGAGAAGCCGTATTTTTCGTATACTGCTTTTTCATCGTAAGCGTCAAATTCCGATGTGCCTCGCTTTGTAAATATGACTGTCGTCTTGTCTGATGCGAGCTGGAATGCGTCTTTGTCGCCCGTTATGATATATGGCTTTATGCCTTCCTCTTCTGCCTTTTTTGATACAGTTCCGAGTATGTCATCAGCCTCAAAGCCGTCTATTTCAAGCATATGGATGTTCATAGCTGTAAGGATATCCTTGAGGACCGGAAACTCCATAGCAAGCTCAGGAGGCATCTTCTTTCTGCCCGCTTTATACTCGTCATATTCGAGATGCCTGAACGTAGGCGCTTTGCGGTCGAATGCGACAGCGATATGAGTCGGCTCGTAGTCCTTCAGTATCTTGCTGAGCATATTAAGAAAACCGAATATCCCCTGCGTATACATGCCGTCCTTCGTCATCATCGGGCGCTGTATCGCGTAATACGCTCTGTTCATAAGGCTGTTGCCGTCGATTATAACCAATTTTTTTTCCATATTTCACCTACTCGTTTTCTGTAGTATTTTCTAAATCGAAGTCCCTGTAAAAACATGTAAAATTACCTGTATGGCATGCTGCGCCTATCTGTTCTGCTATCACGAGTATCGTATCGCAGTCGCAGTCGTAGCTTACTTTTTTTACATTCTGGAAGTGACCGGAGGTCTCGCCCTTGTTCCACATTGCCTGACGGCTCCTGCTGTAGAACCATGTCCTGCCTGTAGTAAGAGTGAGCTTCAGCGCTTCTTCGTTCATATACGCCATCATGAGGACCTGCTTAGTCTCTGCGTCCTGTACTATGGCAGGCACGAGTCCGCGGTCGTCGTATTTTATCTGCGAGAGTATCTGTTCGTTTTTTATTTTATCGTTTTCCATATTATTTTACCATTATCTTTCGTTACATTAAAAAAAGTCCGGACGCACGAACGGGCTGCCCGCTTTATGCTGCCGGAAAACGTTATCTTAAGTTAATAGACCAACGCTGCCCGGCTGCCGCGCGGCAGCCCCGTCTGATATTTTGTTCACTGACTATGTTCTATATTCTCATATTTACCCCGTTGTCCGCAAGGTATCTTTTAAGATCTTTTATATTTATTTCACCGAAATGAAATACGCTTGCCGCGAGTCCTGCGTCTGCCTTCCCTTCCTTAAATACGTCAAGGAAATGCTCCGGTGCTCCCGCGCCGCCTGATGCTATGACAGGTATAGTTACTGCTTCTGATACAGTCCTGTTCAGATCTATATCAAATCCTGTCTTTACCCCGTCAGCGTCTATGCTGTTTAAAACGAGCTCGCCTGCGCCGAGCTTTTCACCTCTGAGAGCCCACTCTACAGCGTCTATGCCCGTTCCTGTGCGGCCTCCGTTTATAACTACCTCCCATGAGCTGCCGTTTCGTTTGCAGTCTATCGAAAGTACTACGCACTGGTTTCCGAATTTAAGAGCGGCATCTGTTATGAGGTTTGGATCCTTTACTGCTGCAGAATTCACGGATACCTTGTCCGCGCCGGCGCGGAGGACTTTGTTGAAGTCGTCTATCGTTCGTATGCCGCCGCCTACTGTAAACGGTATGTATACATTATATGCTGTTTTTTCTACAACGTCGAGAAATATATCGCGCTGTTCGTTCGATGCCGTTATATCGTAAAAAACGAGCTCGTCTGCGCCTGCATCACTGTAAAATTTTGCAAGTTCTACCGGATCGTCAACGTCCTGAAGTCCCTGGAATTTTACGCCCTTTACTACTCTTCCGTGGTTTACGTCGAGGCACGGAACTATTCTTTTAGTCAGCAATTTCTTCACCCTCCTTCAGGAAATTCGTAAGCAGCTTCATACCTGTGTCTGAGCTTTTTTCAGGATGGAACTGCATGCCTATAACGTTTCCGCGGCGCACTACGCCCGGTACTTTTACGCTGTAATCAGCATAATATACCACATCGTCCCAGTTTTCCGGTACTGCGTAGTACGAATGAACGAAATACGCGTATTCGCCTTCGTCAACTCCGTTTCCTATAGCGTCCTCGCGGTTTTTTATAAGCTTGTTCCAGCCCATATGCGGTATCTTGTTTGACTCGTCCCAGTCTGGGTCGTTCTCCTTTCCGAACCTGACTACCTCGCCGGGGATGAATCCAAGGCCTTCCCACTCGCCGTCCTCGCAGCTCTTGTCAAAAAGCATCTGCATTCCGAGGCATATACCCAGAAGAAGTTTTCCGTCTTCTGAAACTGCTTTTTTTATGTACTTATCAAGTCCTCTTTCCTTAAGGTTTTCTATGGCTTTTCCAAAAGAGCCCACGCCCGGAAGTATAAGTGATGTGCATTTATCGAGCACTGCTGTATCTGCGGTGAGGACCGGCTCGGCGCCGAGCTTTTCTACGGCTTTCATTACGCTTTTTACATTTCCTGCATCGTAATCTATAACTCCTACCATTTAAAGTACTCCTTTCGTGGAAAGTATCTCGTCTCCGTTTATTTCAACGCTCTGCGCGAGTGATCTGCCTGCGCTCTTGAATATCGCTTCTATTATATGATGTGTATTTTTGCCGTATATCTTGTTTATATGCAGCGTTATGAGCGCATTCATGGCAAACGCTCTGAAAAATTCTTCGACCAGCTGGACTTCAAAATCGCCTGTTCTTTCTGTTTCGAATTCTGAGTTAAAAACAAGGAACGGTCTGCCTGAAATGTCGCTGTTTACCATAACGAGTGCTTCATCCATCGGTGTGAAGGCTGTTCCGAATCTTTTCATGCCGGCTTTATTCTGCGTGCACTCAGCGAATGCCTGTCCGAGTACTATGCCTATGTCTTCAGCGGAATGATGAAAATCGACATCAAGGTCACCCATGCAGCTTATCTCTATATCAAATCTTCCATGCTTTCCGAAAGCGCCTATCATATGATCAAAAAATCCGTTTCCGGAATTACAGCTTACATTTCCTTCGCCGTCAAGGTTCAGCGTTACCGTTATATCCGTTTCATTAGTTTTACGTTTCAATGTTGTTCTTCTCATGTCTTCCTCCAGTTTGCACAGGCATTGTTCCCTATATTTCATAAGTATATTGCAAAATGTATACATTATTGTAAATACGGGGACGCCGATGCCGTCAGCTGATATACGGAACGCTCCGCGTCGCAGAATGGGATGCTTCTAACAGATTATTTTGAAGCAGTTTTTGTCAAAAATAACTCGCGGCAGGGAATGAATTTTCTGCGAAAATTCAACCATTTTATGCGCTTCCGCGCGTTCCGCTCAGACATATTTTTGACGTTGCGGCTACTTCAAAATAATCTGGAAGCATATCCATTCTGCTCCGAGCTCCGCTTATCCGTATATCAGCCACCAGCATCGGCAATTTTACAATAATAAAAGTTACAATAACGTATACTTTTTAGTATTTTAATTCTCCAAATCTTATCTTTATTGAATTTCCATGCGCTGTAAGATTTTCTACGTCTGACATCCTTACGATATCGTCTTTTACTGCCTCAAGATCCTCACGTGAATAATGGATTATGCTTGTGCGGGTCAGAAAATCATATACGCCGAGTGGGTCTGCATACTTTGCCGATCCGCTTGTAGGCAGTGTATGGTTAGGGCCTGCGATATAGTCGCCGAGCGGTTCAGGGGAATATTTTCCCAGGAGCACGGCTCCTGCATACTCCACCTTTTCCAGATAAGACTTTGCGTCTTCCAGTTCAAGCTCCAGATGCTCCGGCGCTATCTCATTGGCTATCTCAAACGCGCTGTCGAGGTCTTCTGTTATATAGATAACCGCGTTATTCTCAACTGACTTGCGTGCTATTTCTCCGCGTTCGAGCACTTTAAGCTGTTTTTCGAGCTCTGCTGCGGTCGCTTCCGCCGTCTCTGCAGAGTCTGTAATGAGTATAGAAGACGCCATTACATCGTGCTCCGCCTGCGAAAGCATATCCGCGGCAAGGAAAGCCGGATCAGCTGCAGCATCTGCTATGATGCACACCTCGCTCGGTCCTGCTATCATGTCTATATCTACAGTTCCGAAAACATATTTCTTTGCTCTCGCTACATATGCTCCGCCCGGTCCGCATATCTTATTTACTTTTTTGATCGATTCCGTACCGTACGCCATCGCAGCTATACCCTGCGCTCCGCCGACCTTGTATATCTCATCCGCTCCGGCGATCTTTGCCGCCGCAAGCACATACTTGTTTATCTTTCCGTCAGGTCCGGCAGGCGAGCACATTATAACTCTTGGACAGCCTGCTATTTTTGCAGGTATGAGGTTCATGAGTACTGTAGACGACAGCGGAGCTGATCCGCCCGGTATAGTTATACCTACATTCTTTACAGGTCTTACCAGCTGACCGAGCATGATATCATTATCCTCAGTGTATGACCATGTCTTCTGCAGCTGCTTTTCATGGAACCTTCTTATATTTTCAGCTGCAAGCTCAAACGTCTTTAAAACTTCCGGTCCTACAGCATTCCATGCTTCATCTATCTCTGCATCTGAAACTCGCAGATCGCCGATAACGTCTTTTGACGCGCCGCCGTACTTTTCTGTCAGCTCGTATACCGCGCTGTCTCCTTCTTTTCTGACTTTTGAAATGATCTCCTTGACTGATGCGTCTATCGCATCGAAATCATCATCTGTCCTGTTTGACAGAAAACTTACAGCTTCCGCTTCCTGTCCCTTTTTTATGAATTCCTTTTTCATAGTGTCTATTCTGTTCCTTTAATATTTTAATATGTTTTTCAATATCATGATCGCAGTAATGAGATCACTCAGCAGTCTGCGCCCTGAGCGCAGCCATTATGTCTGACACCTGCTTTTCCTTAGTCTTAAGGCTTGCGCGGTTTACTATGAATCTCGCACTTATGTCAGTTATCTCCTCTACGACCTCAAGCCCGTTCTCCCTGAGCGTAGTTCCCGTTTCGACTATATCGACTATAACATCAGAGAGCCCTACGAGCGGAGCGAGCTCTACAGAGCCGTTTATCTTTATTATCTCTATAGAGCGTCCGAATTTAGCGAAATAGCTCTTCGCTACTTCCGGATATTTTGTTGCCACCTTGAGCTTTTTCTTCGTGTCGTATTTAAAGCCCTTTGGCGCTGCTACAGCGAATATGCACTTTCCGTAGCCGAGGTCGAGCATCTCAAATACATCCGAGCCGCTTTCAAGCAGAGTGTCCTTACCGATAACGCCTACGTCGCATGCGCCCTTTTCTACATATATGCCGACATCTACAGCCTTTACGAAAACTATGCGTATCTTGCCTGTTGAATCCTCAAATATCAGCTTTCTGCTCTTTTTTGAGTACTCAGGGAATGTTATGCCTATATTTTCCAGTTTTTCCATCGTAATATCTGCAAGCCTGCCTTTGCCGAGCGCTATGTTGAGCACGTCTGACGCGCCCTCGTCAGGCTTCTGTGAAGCTTCGTACAGCGTATCTACATTGAGTCCGAAGCCTGCTGCCGGGATATTTTTGCCGAACTTTTTCATCAGCTTGTCGTAGCGTCCGCCGCTTCCGACTATAACGCCGCTGTTTTTGATATATACCTTGAATATCATGCCTGAATAATAATCAAGCCTGTTTACGAGCCCCATATCGACAGAAACGCATGACGCGTCAGACAGCTTTGCAAGCACGCTCTTCACGTTTTCTACGGCAGTCTTCATAGTCCTGTTGAGCGCGAGAGCGCTCGCCTCTGCGAGAGCCGTTTCTGCGTTTCCGTAAAGAAGCGGCAGCTTCAGCATTACGTCTCTTATTTTTCCTTCTATATAATTGTCATCGGCGAATTTTCTCAGACCGGGTATGTTCTTAGTCTCTATGAGCTCGCGTATCTCAGCTTCTGATTCCTTTGAAACGAATCTGCCGTCTTTTGACAGTTCTTCCATAAATCCATCAAAATATCCGGCGTCGCCGAGCTCCGTCTTAAGATCTCCGAATCCCGCCGCTTTAAGTGTAATAATGGCTGTTTCTATGACCTCTGCGTCCGCTTCGGACGAATCGGCTCCGAAGTATTCTATACCCGCCTGCTTGAACTCGCGCTTCTCGCCCGCTCTGAAATCAGCGCTTCTGAAAACGTTTGTCACGTACATGAGTTTTACAGGACCGTCCGTTTCCTTGTGATGCGTAGCGACCATGCGCGCGATAGGGATCGTCGCGTCAGGTCTGAGGACCATTAGCTTTCCGCCTGCGTCCATTATCTTGTACATATCCTCAGTACCGGCTGAAACGCCGTCACCCGCGAAAAGGTCGTAATATTCAAATGTCGGCGTCATTATCTGCCTGTAGCCCGACTCTCTGAAGCTCTTTACTATAGCCTCTTCAAGCGCGTGCATTTTTTCGTACTCGTCGTAATTCAGATCTGCTACGCCTTCAGGTATAAAATTCTTTATCATATCATTCATCTCCGTAATTCATATTGCCGAATTTGTTTCATGGATCGATCTTGTCAAATTCGTTTTACCGCTTTATTGCTTTATCACTTTACCATAGTGCATTACTTATTGAGATTATAACCGCATGCGCGGGCGCATGTCAATCAGTTTTTGTATTCCATTATATATTAATACAATGCCGCAATATGCAAGAAAAGACACCTGCCCGGCAGGTGCCACAAAGCTGACTATTCCAGTGAGAGCGCGAACGCCTGTGCCTGCGCGCGCGTGTCGAACCATTTTATGCCTATCCTCTCATCTCGCGATGACAGGACATGATCCTTCGGTTTGTTAACAGCCTGCGCTACATTTACCATATTTGACAGGATATTCCCGTCATCGTCGAACGTCGTCATGACGCACCAGAAGTTCTTGTGTTCCGGCTCGATAAGGTCGTACACCATAGCCTCCTCGCGCGTCAGCTCGACAGCGTAATCTATATACGCCAGTGCTTCCTGTCCTATCTCTTCTATGAATGTCGGCTCATCGAAGTTTTTTATCTCATCTACGAGATGCTTTCTCGGATAATCCCCCTGATTTATATGATGCTTTACACAGTAATATCTCATTTTGACCGCCTCCGTGTTTTGTTTCTTTTGCATATACTAACACATTTCAAGGTCGTTAGCAAAATATTAGCTTGCGCATTCATTTACGCATTTGAGCATGGCTGAAAAATATCTGTTTTGCTGCGCTGTTTTTTTACAATATCGTGAAACTTTTTCTGCATCTGTTACGAATACCAATATAGAATGGAAATCGTGAGTAAAACATAGGACAAGAATCAGGTAAAAATATGGAAAGGAGGCGGTCGGCGCTGTCATGATGAAGGACAAAACAAAAGAAATATCATCTGAAAAAACTACGAATAAATACGAACGAAGGCTTATACGAAAGATAAAGCTTTTCGGTTCTTCAAAGGATGCGGATACGCTTGTGCGTATGTATTACGATGAGATCTATTACTTCGTCGTAAGGCAGATAAACGACCGCGACGCGGCATACGACCTGACGCAGGAGATATTTATATCAATGCTGCGCTCTATCGGCTCATACCGAGAAAAGCTCGCTTCCTTTCGGACATGGCTTTATCGTATAGCGGAGAACAAGGTCATAGACTTCCGAAGGCGATCTATCCGATGGACTGTTTCTCTTGACAATATCTATGATGCCGATACATTTTTATCATATATTAATCTGTCACTGTCTCACCAAGAATATTCTTCCTGATGTACTGAATTCCTACATCCACACTTATATTGCCTAAAATCACCCCGAAGATATACGGCGCAAGTTCCTCCAATAATGACGGAAGCCCAGCGGTAATAAAGTCTTCTATCTCTAAAGGTGCAATCCAAAAGTAATCTCCTTCCATTACAACTGTGGCAGTTATATCAAAGCAATTATCTTCTGTCATATAAAATCGTGGCTGCAGCAAATAGCTAGGTTTATAAAATTCGTTTCCAACTCCGTCTGCATTTCTAACAAATACTCTGGCGTTCAAATAATTTAAGAGTCGAAAAATCTCCGGGAGATATCCAGACCTTTCTACAATCTGTGGACTAGGCTCAGCATAATAAACCCTTGCCTCCAAGGTACTATCACCATAAAACCAAACACAAGCTTCTATTCTTTTACTTGGGCTGTTTTGAAATCCCTCAAAGGACATAGTGATTCTTGGAGTTCCTTCTGAAAAGTCTTCAAAAAAATATATGTTCCTTTCCTTTAAATATGATAAAAAAGCATTCCTAATGCTCTTCAATAATATCCAACCCCTTCTTCTTTATAATATATTTCGCATAAGGACTAGATGTAAAAGTTGCCAGTTTGACCTGCTTTATGAGTTTGTGCCGATAATACCCTGCCTCCTGAACTAAAATAGATGCTCCCCTTTTGGGGATGCCCAATTCTGTAGCAAGGTCAGATTCCCATCCTTCTGATTTCCCATAGCATCTATGAATTTTATCTAAGAGTTCCTTATTATTTGAAATCATTTAATCACCCCAGCTTTCAAGGAAATCTTCTCTTTCATCAGAATCCATATTGTTAGTCATTTCTAAGATTATTTCCCACTGCTCTTCATCTGTTAATTCTGTCGGCTTATCATAAACTACCATTATCACTCCTTCTCTAAAATTTTCTTAATTTCTTCCATTGTCTGATTACAAGCTGCTAACTGTTTCTCCAGCAATAATACTTTTTCTTTAACTAATTGAGTTGCTCCTATTTCAGTTTTTACTTCTTTTGTTTCAATTGCTGCATCTCCGAGGCTTCCAATAGTATAGGAAATAATTGCTCTGTAAGTTGCTGCAATTGATTTTTCAATACTTGCTGCAATCGTCTTTAATCTTTCATTTGAATCAGCCTTAATAGTCAGCATTCTTTGTACCGTTGACTTACCATCTTCTTTTTCAATAATTGGTAGTAAGTCTTCTGCCTTTCCACCAAAGCGGTCAAGGGCATCATTAAAAATAAAGGCATCCCTCGTCTGTCGTACTGTGGTGTTTGGATACCAAGCCTCTCTTATTGTCTTAGCCTGGTTAACATTGTTTTCATCTAAAGCCACATTGATCTGCAATATTTTTTTCTCCTTGTATGTTTTGTGTTAAACAACACTATTATTTGATATTCTCATTCTATCACGCTATTTTTTAATTGTCTACTATTTCTTAATAGTATTTCGATAATTATTTTCCGCCCACTTCTACATTACTTGTCCATTGAATAGCGAAGGGATAAGGAGCTTTTATAGATGTTTTACGCTGAAATGAAAAAGATATGGAGACCGGTCATCGTCATTATAACAGTTATGATCTCAGTTCTGATCTTCTTTTCCTTTATGTTCGGCTGCATAAAGCCTTTTCAGGCATTCAACGGAACTGACAGCTTAGGAGTAAAGCTTGAAATATGCAGCGACCTTATAGACAAATACGGAAACAGTATTGATCCGAAAGAATTTGCAGAGGCTGAAAACGATTACAGTCAGTTTATCGTCTTTGCTGTAAGCGTGTTGCTTAATATTGCGAATTACAGACTGTTGCAGCGGCATGACGTTTGACACAGAAAAACATATTTTATTGCAATCTATATTGATCTAAAAAGACGCCCTATAATGCCGGAGAATATACGGTGAAGCGTAGTTGATGTTCCCTGTACACGGAGCGTCACGTATATTTCGCAGGCAACATAAAGGCGTTCCGATTTTACGAAAAAGTATAAAAAGTAGTCATTTCAAGATCACTGCATGCCTTTTTGTGGTAAAATCTTTATTGTTTTTAAAGCAAATACAATTTTCCAAATAAGATTTTCAGCAATGGAGGTTTACCATAATGTATTACGATTATCATACTCATTCATCATTTTCAGACGATTCAGACACGCCGCTTTCGGATATGCTCGATCAGGCTGTAAAATGCGGCATAAAAGAGATAGCAGTTACAGACCATTTCGATCCCGGATATCCGGACCCTGAGTTTCCATTCGAGCTTGCGTTTGACGATTATCACAGGACGCTTGAGGCTTACACGCCTGAGTACATGAAGCGCGGTCTTCGCATCGCTAAAGGCATAGAGATAGGCATACAGCATGACCAGCTCGACCGCTGCCGCGAGGCTGCTTCATCTTATGATTATGACTATATAATCGGGTCGTTTCACTGTGCGCTCGGCGAACCACTTTACGAAGGGCATTTTTTTGACGGAAAAACTCCAAAACAGGCGTTTTGCGACTATTTCGAGTATATGTACGACAATCTGAAAGTGTACAAGGACTACTGCAATATAGGTCATATGAATCTCGTTGCGCGCTACTCGCACGCTATGGCTGACTTTATGGACTATGGAGATATAGTCGAGGCTATACTTAAAATGATCATTGCTGACGGAAAAGGCATCGAGCTCAACACCTCTTCATTCCGTTACAAGATGTCATGTACATGTCCTTCAGAAGAAATACTGCGCATGTACCGCGAGCTCGGCGGAGAGATAATATCTATCGGCTCTGACGCACACACGCCTGACAAACTTACCGACCACTTTGACTACGCTATAGAGTATCTGCAGTCGCTCGGCTTCAAGTACCTTGCCAGCTTTACGAAGCGCAGGCCTTCTTTCGTGCCGCTCGAGAAATAGCTTGAATATTTAAGTAATTCCAAAATAATGATCTTAACATAAAAAAACAGCATTTGCGATAATGTATATCTATCAAGTACATAAACCGCTAAACGCTGTTTTTTTGTAACCGTTCATCACAGGCAGGAGTATTGCGTCAAACTTTCCGGACTCAGAGTTTTCAAACGTCTCGACAGCCTCTTTTCCGTTTGCGCACATGACACAAGATGCACCGGTTATACTCAGCAGATCGACAAGTATATCGGCATTTTTACCGATCTGCCTGGCAGATCAGTCTATCCTGAGCGCTTCATCGAGCATGGTGCGCGCAAATATAGCGTAGCCCTTTTCCGGATCGTTAACAAGTACATGAGTAACTGCGCCTATGAGCTTACCGTTCTGTATCACCGGACTGCCTGACATTCCCTGCACTATTCCGCCGCACGATCTCAAAAGCTCATCATCTGTAACGCGTATGACCATATTCTTGTTTTCATCGTCAGACATGTTTATCTTTTCTATATTTATATCAAACTTCTGGACATCATTGCCGTTTATAGTCGTCAGTATAGTCGCACTGCCTTCCCTCACATCATCCGGATCCGCTACCTCGATAAGCTCGTCAGCCGTGCTGTTTGAAAGCCTGCTGTACGCTATGCCGAATATCCCCTTTTTGCTGTTCTTTTCAAGCCTTCCAAGCGGCTCATCCGCCTCGTAGAATATGCCGCGCAGCTCGCCGGGATCTCCCCGCCTGCCTTCCTTAAGCGACAGTATGCGCGCATCCATAAGCTGCCCATCGGCTACTTTATATACCGCTCCCGACTCAGGATCAGTTATGCCGTGCCCAAGCGCAGCAAATGAACCATTTGCCGGGCTGTAAAACGTCAGAGTACCTATACCGGCAGTTTTTTCCCTTACCCACAGTCCAAGCCTGTATACACCCTCGTCCTTCGTTTTTACAGGATCTATCTTTACATCTATAAGCTCGTTCTTCCTTCCGATCTTAAGGTTTACAGTATCACGGTCAGTATCCTCTATTATATTCTGAACGTCTCCCGCATTATGGACTTTTTCGCCGTCTATCGAAATGACAGTATCTCCTATCTGAAGCCCGGCTTCAAGACCCGGATTTACCATCCTGCCCTCCTCGTCCTCAAGCTCCTCAAGGCCGACTATAAGCACATCCTCAACATCAAGCTTTACACCGACAGACTGCCCTCCGGCATATACGAGGTCAGACGATATCCCGCTGCCTGATACAGCATCGCCGCTGACAGCAGCCATACCGCCTGAGCCATCTTTGCCTGCTTTTGCGTCTTCATTTTCCAAAAACGGCAGCCTGTAACCGCTCATCCACAAAAAAGAGACTGTTATGATCCATACTACGATAAATATAAATATGAGATGCAAAATGCTCCTTAATATCCTTATCATCAGACCTTACCTACCCTTCATAATCCTCAAGCAGCTCGTCAAGCTCAGACTCGCTGCCTATGTCAATGCCATTTTCAAGCATCTCCCTGTCGTATTCAGGGAGGATATCTGTCTGTACATCTGTTCTTTTTTCTGATATTATGGTGCCGTTTGAATACTTGTATATAACAAGCATGTTATTTTCAGAGATAGCCCTGTATCCGCTGTAGCCGTTTGATGCCGTTCCTGTACCGCTATCGCTGTCATTTATACTTTCTGAATCATTTTCATCCTCATACATTTCCGAATACGGATCAGATCCGTAATAATACTCATCAGGACCGGCGTCGCCGCCGTCATATCCATCTATAAGAGCCCCCTTATTTTCACCGATATTATCAGTATATTCATATCGATCGGAATCATTGACTTCTTTCTTTGATCTGCCTGAAATATCACCATCGGTTCTGTTCCTTTCATCCTCATCCGCCGCGTCGCCCCGGTCTGAGCTGTATCCGGCGCTTACAAGCTTATCCTCGCTGCTGCCTTCACTGTCGCCTTCCTCTGCGCTGCCGCTCATAAACGCGTTGAGCGCCAGCCCCGCCAAAAATATCAACAGTACGGGTACAAGAAACAGCAGCCCTTTTGATTTTTTCTTTTTCTGAGAAAACATTTTTTCACCGCATTTCTGTTCATATATTTTTCTGTCGTACATTTAATATGTATTTTTAACTTAAATACGGGAAAATATTCATGCTGCTGTCTAATTAAAAATGATAACGGCCTTTACCGCTCACCTAATATATATGATACACAGTCTGCGATCTGTATGATCTGCTAAACGCAGATGCTCCCTATGATCTTTGAAAGCGTTTTTTCGCCTATGCCGCTGACATTTTGAAGCTCATCAGGTGAAGAAAACTTTCCGTTTGCGTTTCTATAGTCTATTATCCTCTGCGCCATTGATGGTCCGATCCCGGTAAGCGTCTGAAGCGCTGCGCTGTCCGCAGTGTTTATATTTACCTTGCCCTGATCACCTGAACTGCCCGAATACGCCTGTCCGGCGGATATCCCGTTTGAAGCGTCACCGCTTCCGGCAGATGCAAAAAGCTGCGCGTCTGCTGTATTTTCATTTCCGGCAGCCGCGTCTGCGAGCTCCTGCTTTGTCGGGACGTATATTTTTGCTCCGTCTTCACATACAGCGGCCATATTCATATATTTTATCTCAGCGTCTGCTTCAAGGCCACCCGCAGCTTCAACAGCTTCGTAGATACGCGCGCCCTCTGAAAGAACTACGACCTGCGGCTCTTTAACAGCTCCGCCTATATCCACATATATGCTGATGTCTTCACCGCCTCCGGCCGCGCTGCCATCACCCTCATCAGCGCCGCCTGATAAGTCATCACCACTCGCGCTGTCACTCGCCCCGCCCTCAGAAACAACGACCGCCTTATCATCCGATGCAAAACACAGCGTATATACCGCCGTAGCCGCTATAAGGAGCGGTACAACTATAAGCCACTTCTTCTTTTTCCATTTACGTATCTTTTCTTCCATATTATTACAACCCCTTTCAGGGTACAGGATACATCATAATAAATGTATTGTCAACCATATATTTACACTAAATATTAAGCAGATATTCCTCTCCGGATTTGTAGGATGCCTCCGTTGCCTACGAATATACGAAACGCTCCATTTACGGGAACTTCAATTACGCTCATCCATATATTCTTCGGCATTATATGGCATCTTTTATTAAAATACGCTGCACTAAAAACTATATCCACTCCAACACAAAAACAGGCACACGATCACATCGCATGCCTGTCCATATACATAACATATTAATTTATTTTCAGCCCTGATGCCACCTTACTCCCGCAGATCTGAAACAGCCATATCACTATACCGGCTGTCTAAAGTCCGTTCATCATCAAACGCATCAGGCACGTCACAGTAATAATTAAACGAGCTCTGCACAGTCCTGAACGCATTACTGCTCGACAGCCAGCTGTCCATCATCTCATCCGCCGCCGTTTTCACCGGGTATCTCAGCCAGTATACCTGATGTGTATAATTAACAAGAGAAACAAACGACCTGTACCCGAACATTTCATTAAGCGTCTCAGCATCACAATATTCGCCGGGCTCCGCAAGTGACGTCCCGCCGCCCGACTTGTCAAGCTCATAGCTGTCAGATGCGCGGTCATAAACTCCGTACATCACGTAACCGCGCCTGCTCTCGCCCTTGCGCGGCAGCGAAAACTCGGCAAACACCTCCGACCGCTGTTCTGTCCCCGAAAAGAAGTCAACGCCATCATACGTCTTCCTGCCGAGATAATGATACGGCGCAGCATACGTCGTCCCGTCACTGTCATAAAGCACACGCCCAGTCAGCCTTATATCACCCGACTCCTCATCATTTTCAGGGAGCCAGCGCTCATCATTGTCACACACAGGACTCAGCTTGATCCCCTCAGTCCCGTAAAAACTGCCGTTCTCTCCGATCTGCGGCTTCTTTGTCCATTCAAAATGGTCGATAAACCTCCAATGCCCCTCACCGACATTCACGCCGATATCAGTCATCGTCATATTCGTCGAAACATCTTTCTCTGAATTGCAGATCCCCGTCTGAACGCTCCCATCGCCGTTCATATCGTAATCTTTCCCCCACACAACGACCCTCTGCGCCCCGGCGCAGGCCATAACATCATCATACGTCATATCATCGAGCACGTTCTCAGGAAATCCCAATGCAAGCAATTCGTTCCTGACCGAATAAAACCTCACATCCTCACGCGCGCCCATATGCTCCGCAGCTGTATCATCATTAGCATTATCAACAGGCTGCCAGTCCATATCATACCCACCGAAAAACATATACCCACAGGCTATACAAATGCAGGCCGCAGCGACTGCGCCGATCACAACATTCCTGTCGGACACTCTGACCTCAGAAGCACGCACAGCATAGCCCGCCGTGTCTATCATTCGGGCCATACGAAGCAAGCTGCGGATGATCATGATATATGCTCCAATCAATAATATAAAAATTATCCAGCCCGAAGCGTTCACATACGCAAGCCCCATAAATATGATGTACCATACCACGAGAGCGTTCATAGCGCCGCCCGACGAGCCCTGCCCGGCTCGCTGCCGTACTGTTATAAAGCCTTGTCTCATAAGCAGCAGCAGCATAAGATTTAAAAAAGCCGTCGCCATAGCCAGCATATCAGCTGCATCCGAGCTATTAAACTGCGACGCGTATATAGTCGCATTTACAGCCAGCAGCGGTATCCTCGCGCACAGCTGAAAAACGCTTATACCGAAGCAGGCCCTGAAATACCCGTTGTCGCTTCGCAGCGCCCTGAACCCGAGCATGCACATTATCGCGCCTGCAAACGGAAGTATGTACTGCAGCAGCAAAATATTAAATGTCACTACCGATAATGCCATTCCTGCGATGATCATATTTGTGGCGTTACGCCACGGAGTTATGTCGTTTATCATTTCGTCAGAAATGTATTCGGGCATGTTTTCGAGGAATAATTCATCAAGTTCATTCTCATTTTCATTTTCTAATATATCTCCGAAAATATTTTTATCTGTCATATTCCTCACCTCCCAGCATTACGCGCAGCTTTTGTTTTATCCTGTAAAGCCTTCCTTCTACAGAGCGAGCTGTGAGCCCCGTTTCCGCTGCTATCTGCGCTGTTGACTGCATGTAATAATACTTTCTGAAAAACAGCGTCCTTTCCTCGAGTGAGAGCCTGTAGACTGCTTCCCGGAACGCTTTGCGGCGTTCTTCCTTAAGCAGCAGTTCCTCCGGTCCCGGCTCGTCCGACGGTGTATCATGAGGTATGTCCTCATGCGATATATCGGCCGCCTGCTTTTTAGAGTTTCTCAGCCTGTTGAGCGCCGCATTTCTCGCTATCGCCGTTACCCAGCCTTTCCAGCTTCCGCGGTCTGCATCGTATGTCGATGCTTTTTCCCAGACCTTCATTATGACTTCGGACAGGCACTCCTCCTGTTCGCGCGGATCCTGCAGCATCGGCGCAATAACATACCTGACAAGCGCGCCGTAAATTTCTGAAAACGCCTGTATGCCGCATTCATTGCGTTCAACAAGCATTTTTATTATCTTTTCTTCATTCATACAGTATCACATCCCGCATATCTGATCCCTATACTCTCCTTTAAATACCCTTCTATATTACAGTACACAAAAAAATCAGTAAACCCACGCTCATCATGCAAAAAGTATACGTTTTTGTAATACGGGGACGCCGATGCCGGCGGCTGATATACGGAACGCTCCGCGTCGCAGAATGGG
>CAKQOE010000017.1 GCA_934255545.1 uncultured Clostridia bacterium
TCATAAGCCTTAGCGCTGTCGTTAAGAGCACCACCCTCAACTCTAGCGTCCATGAATGTTCCGAGACCGCACTTAGTGAGTACGCCAGGCATACCTCTGCCGATCTCAGTATACATCTGGAGCATAGCGCCGAGTGGCATGTACCAGCCTGGGAGCTTATCTTCTTCGATCAGCTTAGCGATCTTTGGAGTAGTTGACTCGTGTGATGAAATATCGAGCGCGAGCAGTCCTTCGTGAGCCCAGCAGTTACCTGCACGGAAACCAGCTGCATGTACGTTTACCATATTAGCAGGATGTCCTGTTTCAAGGAATCTCTTTTCTACTGCGAGACCGATTTCTTCAGGCCAACCTTCACTACCGAATGAAACACCTACTACACAGCAACCGTCAAAGAAGAGCTTTGCAACTTCTTCCATAGAAATAATCTTAGCCATTGTTTAATTTCTCCTTCTCACCGGTATCATTCTGTTTAAAACAGTGTACCGGTATATTACTCTTAACTGAGCTTTAATTACGTACCTGTCGTAAAAGATATTTAAACCAGATATCAGATACATACTGAAAATTCAGCGGTACTTTAACTGATGAACAAATCATTTTAACAGTCTCTTTCGTACAGAAACTGTTTTCATTCTTCTTAACAAGCCAAGTCCTCGGTATATGACTTTCATACCATGTGTATTTGGGCTACTTATCAATGATTATATACTTTGGTTTCGCGAAGTATATACTCTTAACTTGACAACACATATATTAGTATATTTTCATTGTTATGTCAACAATTTTTCGATTATTTTTCAAGAAACTTTTTATAACAACAAACACATTTTAAATTATTTTAATTTTGCTGCATATGTTGATTTTACTGCGTTTCGGACTTTGTATACAAGTTTTTCATTTGATTTGTATACATAAATTCTGTTTTCGGGGTATACTTTTTGTATCATTGTTGTGTTCTATTATTGATGCTACAATGTATAACCATATCACCTAAACAGCAAGAATATATTCAATAGATATATTTTGTTACACGTGACATTTTAAATATTTCTCACCATGCAACTATAAAATGTATACTAAAGTTTAATGAAGTATCTATAAGTATGACAAGTATATGCATTATTATCACGCAGCAAGACAAATATAAATTTTTGTAAGTTATCATATCAAACTGCAATACTGCTGCAAAATATATTCATACCGATAATAGTTAATATTACAAATAACAGGAGAGATCGATCATCATGGAATACTGGAGAAAAGAATACGAGCAGAAGCTCTGCACCGCAGAAGAAGCCATCAAGCTGATAAAAAGCGGTGATCACCTTCTTGTAGGCGGAAACCGCTCGCGCCCGGAACATATAATAAAAACGCTTATCGATCATGCATCAGACTATAGGAATGTAACTATAAAACATGGTCTGAGCGCCGGAAATGAATTTTACGCAAATGAAGAATACAGCGAGAATTTCAATTATGAGTCTCTTTTCATTCCATCAGGCATTCCGCGCAAAGCTATAAACGAAGGTCATGCTACAAACATTCCTATAGGATATGCTGATATAGGTCCGAGCATCATCGCAGACAGGATACATGCTGATGTATTTACATTCCAGGTATGTCCGCCTGACAGATATGGTTTTTGCTCATGCGGTCTGAACGCCGATTTTCTTCCTGAAGCTATTCAGGCTGCAGACAGGATAATACTTCAGATAAATAATAATATGCCGCGAAGCTTCGGTCCTGACTGCACAGTTCACATCAGCCAGGCTGATGCCATAGTTGAATACAACGAGCCTATTCCATTTTCAAAAAGGCCGGACATTACTTCCGTAGAGAAAAAGATAGGTGAATATTGCGCCAGCCTTATAAACGACGGCTCAACCATCCAGGAGGGATCGGCGCCATACCAAACGCAGTCTGCAAGTCGCTGCTGAAAAAGAAAAACCTCAGAGTTCATTCTGAAATGATCGAAGACGGTATAATGGAGCTTTGCAAAGCAGGTGCTATAACAAGAGAAAAAAGCATCGACGAAAAAAGCCCGGTCGTAACAGCTTTTGTCCTCGGTTCACAGGAAATGTATGATTATATAAACGACAACCCGATATTTTATGAAGCGCGCACAGCTTATGTCAACAATCCGTTCGTTATTGCAAAATGTCATGATTTTATCAGTATAAATTCATGCGTAGAGATAGACATAAGCGGCCAGGTAGTTGCCGGTTCAGCAGGCCTTCGCCGGATAAGCGGCGCAGGCGGTCAGCTTGATTTTGTAAAAGGTGCGAATCTCACGCTTGACGGAAAAGGAAAATCTATACTTGCAATGACGTCTACTCATACTAAAAACGGTGTTGCTCACTCACGCATAAAGCCTTTTCTCACCAAAGGTTCATCAGTGACAGTTCCTGCACAGGATACTGATTATTTTGTAACCGAATACGGAATAGCCGACCTTAGAGCCAAAACGTCGGAAGAGCGCGCCCGCGCGCTGATAAACATAGCCGCCCCTGAATTCAAAGACGAGCTTATCGAGAATTATGTGCTGCGTTTTAAAAAAGAATTCTCATAACACAAAATATTTCGTTATATTTTATGTAAATTTAAAACATGACCGAACAAGGCACCGTATAAAAGCGGTGCCTTGTTCAATGCCATATGTAATTTAATTAAGATCAAATATCAGTTAAAGAAAGTTACGATATCTTCAACAGGTCTTCTACCGGGACTCTTAGGCTCTCCTTCAGGAACGCCTATAGGGAACATGCATGCAAGGAACCATCCGGGTCTTGTTTCATATCCTATCTCTTCACGGACGAGTTCTTCAATATCCTTGTGGCACCAGCTCTGGCTTGTCATTATAGTCGTTCCGTAACCCATTTCATTCAAAGTCAGAACTCCATTTTCCAGACATGCTCCAAGGCTCATCATACCGGGATTCATGAGCTGCAGATCTTCCAGATCCTCTACAGGTCTGCCTACAGTCTTGAACTCTCTTGTAGCACCGTTAGGTATCCTTGTCGAAAATACCATCACAAGAACAGGAGCTTCAAACGAAAACAGCGTAAATAACCTTATAAACTTTTCAAATCTCTTTGAAAGTTTTTCGTTTACAACAGCGACCTCAGCTGAAAGTTCTTCCTGCCTTTTTTTTATGAGAGCAGCAAGCTTATCCTTGAAGTCCTGATTCCGTACGATCACAAAATGCCATGGCTGTTCATTTTCACTTGAAGGACCGCGCCTTATAGCATCGATTATCTCCAGTACATCTTCGTCAGGAACAGGCGTATCCTTAAATTTTCTGATACTGTGACGGTTTTCTATCAATTCTTTCAGTGTCACGGGGATTCCTCCTTTCAAATCACTAAATAATGCCGCATTTGCAGAATTACTTTGTATCTATACCTTTCTTCATTGCATCAGAAGCGGTCTTAAACTCAATAAAGTCCTCATCATGCTTCCTTATAAACGCAGTGTTTATTTCTGCATCAAGAAGTGGGACGATAGAATCATCAAAATTTGCAATAACATTAAGCTGGAATATATTTGACTTATCTCTGTCTGCCATATATTCCTTGCTTTCGTCGCCCGCAAAGAATCTCCATCCTGAATCAGGGAAGTTCTTAAACGGTTCTTCTCTATATACAAAGCAAGGCTTTTCTCCATCTATACTTATCCTGTCAGAAACAAAGCAGCCCTGCTCAGATTTTACAAGCGTTTTAAGATTTTTAACATCAAGAGTCGGGAAGTACTCCTTCTTCTTGTACCAGTTATATACACGCCATACGTGTACAGTATCGTCATTGAAGAGTCTGTTTACCTTATCGAGAAGATAATCAAAATTTCCTACAGCCTCATCAATATCGAAATCAGAATTTTTATAAGCAATATATGTACCGCCTGCTACAACACTAAGAGCATACTCTACCCAGCTATTGAAAGTCTTTAATACAGGCTTTACTATATCAGCAAGCATTTTATCAGCAGTAGGTTCTTCGAAATAATCGCAGAATACCGCTTCTCTCATAATGTCGATCCCCAGTGAAACATCCCACCCGAGATATCCCTTAGGGCTTATCGCTGCAGAAAGTGCATCTGAAAATTCCTTACACTTAATGAACTTCTCTCTTGACTGCGGAGCCATCTTCTGCATATCATTTTTTATAGCTTCGGAATCAACAGCGCTGAACTGCATAAACTGCCAGTGAGCACCGCGGAAGCACGCTCTTCCTATGCTCTGAGTGGCGGAATCTGAATCATTAATACCGTAGTTGTCAATAAGATTTTTAGTAACTATGTCCTGAGATGCTGAAGCGCCTGTAGCATCCTGAAGAACAAGCTTCGTAAAATTATTGCGATTTATAAGTGAATGTACACCTGCAAGAAGAATATTGAACTCACTTGGATTTACATATTCTACTTCAGGATATATATCACCTGTATTAGCTATAAACTCATCAACTTTTTTCTTGAAATAATCAATTTTTTCATTAATATTATCCATACAACTACCTCTTAGAAAAACACCTTAAAAGAAAGAGCCGCACAAACCGATTAATAATTAAATATTATTGAAAACAATTAACAACTAATAAATTATATGCACCTCGGAATAACATGCAGAGGAAATATCTGCATACATATTATATAAGGGGCTGTTCCAAAATGCAACAGCCCCTTGATATTGATTAAACCAAATATGTTTGAAACTACTGAGTAATAGTAGCAGTCCAGCTTGGCATTGGGAACTTTTCTGGAACTTCCCAGTCGATCATATCGTGCATCCATTCTGCTCTCTGAACGAATACATCGTGTGCCAGAGGTACAGGTGGGTGGCAGATCCAAGCAGGGTCAAATTCATTCTTAACCTTAAGCAGCCAGAGGTGATAGTTTGGACCATACTGAGGACCAGTAAGGAACAGTGGCTGGTGAGGGCCAAGGTGAGATGAATAGAAGTTGTTTTCGATATTCATCTTTGAAGTCTGGAGGAAGAATCTGTCTACGCCAGAAGTATCTTCGTCCTGATCCCAGTAGATAAGGAATTCTGAGTAACCCTGATGGCCGTTTTCGAATAACTGGAACCAACCTGGATCTCCGAAGTCTGGGAACAGAGGTGGAGTATATTCAGAAGCCTTGAGGGCTGCGAATGCTTCACCGTGCTGAACTGACTGATTTAATGTTTCGATTACGAATTCTACTGATACGTAAGAACCAGTCATCAGCCACATGCCGGCAGAGTCGGCGTTCTTGAGCCAAGATTCATCTGAAGCCTTAGTTCTTCTCTTCTTACCTTCGAGTTTTTCAAAGATATCATCGAGAACTGCGAGTTCATAATCCATCTGCTCTTCGTTAGCGTAACCAACTACGAGTACTCTTACGAGGTGGAAGTTCTTAAGAGATTCTTCTGATTCCTTCAGCCATATATCCCAGAACTCTTCCTTATCTTCAGCCTTAGCTATAGCTCTCCAGAATACTGGAACCTTTGTGCAGGCAGCACAGATTTCAGCAGCACCGATTTCGTACATAGCCTGTACCTGGTTAGCCTTAGTTGGAACCTGGAAGTTGATCCATCTGATTCTTCTTTCGTCGAGTGCGAGTGAAGTATTTGGAGCAACACCCTGTGGCTTAGGGCAATCCTGGATAAGTGGCAGGTACTTAACAGCCATTCTTGTTACAGTACCCATGCAGCCTCTGAGGCCTGTGAAACCTCTGAGGATACCTCTAAGGTCAGGTCCAGGACCTTCGCCCCAGAATGGGTCGTCAGATGTAGCAAGTGAACCCATCTTTACCAGTTCTCCGTCAGGAAGAACGAGTTCAGTACCGAGGATTCTTCTGTGTGGCAGACCGATCTTCAGAGAGATTGGTGACCAACCATCACCGAGGAGGTTAGCGATAGCAGAGCACTGAGCACCACCACCACCGATTACGCCGTAGCATCCCTTGTTGAATGCTTCCTGCTGTAATGATGAGTAAATGATTCCAGGTCCGATATCAGCGAACATGTGCTTTTCATCCCAGTTAAAGTACTGCATTCTCTTCATATCGATGATAAGTTCATCATCAACATGGCAGTGAGTCTTAGGACCGTAGAAACCTGTTGCATATGGAACGTAAGGTACGTTGTATCTTGCACAGATCTTTACGATTCTCTGTAATTCATCAGCATCCTTAGGAAGAGCAACTGCAGCTGGAAGAACTGTCATAACTCTTTCATAACCGAGACCAGCTTCGTATCCGCCCGGACCTGATTTGTAACCCTGCATTATAGCAGGATCGTCTGAAATGTATCTAGAGCCAACAATATTTTCAATAGCTTTATAAGCCTGTGTAACGATTGTTCCCATTAATTTCACCTCCCACTAAAGTGCTTTTACAATAAGTTCAGTGATATCAATAGCTTCTATACCATCCTTAGCGTCTGCATACTTATTGAATGCATCTCTGCACTGAGGATCAGCTGAAACGATTGTTTCTATACCACATTCCTTAGCTTCATCAAGACGATGCTTTGTAGCGAATTCAGTTAATGCAGGGAAAGCGATGTCTGTACCACGTCCAGCGCAGATATCAAAAGCGTTTTCTCTGATTCTGATGAATTCACAGTTGTCAGCGCCAGGAACAGCAGCCATGATAGTTCTAGCCTGTGCATACAGGTTTTCTCTACCTCTTCTTCTTCTCTGACCTGGATAGATCATACCCATCCAGCCTCTTTCGCCCTTGTAAGGAGTCCAGTCATCGCAGAGTCTTGATACTGATGAAGCATCATGATAAGCCATTCTAGTGTCAACAGGTGTAGTAAGAACGAGCTTGCCTTCTTCTATTGCAGCAGCAGCAAGTTCGATTATGTGCTTAACTTCAAATCCGAGATCAGCAGTAGCGATGTCGAGGAGCTTTGGATAGTCAACCTTGAACATTCTGTATGCTTCAGCATCAGAGATAACTACAGTCTTAGCGCCAGTAGCCTTGATAGCTTCTACAGTTTCCTTAGCTACCTTTCTAGCTTCGTCTACCATACCGATTGAGAATGTTACGTTAGCATCATTCTTTTCATCAGCGAGGAGCATGAAGTCAACACCGATCTTTTCAAGGATCTTAGCAGTTGCCTGAGCGATCTGCGGATTCTTGTAAGAAGTATTATCACCAACATAGTAGAGGACATCTGCCTTATCAGCAACCTTAACGTCCTTAGCCCATGCTTTTCTGTCACCCTTTTCGCCATAGATGTTGCCAGTAGCAGCGATCTTGTCGATAGCTTCCTTGTGTGCAGGAAGTGGAGCAGCGCCGTCCTGAACAGCCTTAACTCTCATTGCTTCGAGTGAAAGGTTGATCTCAAGGTCGAGGTTACGCTTACATGCAACGTCGCATGCGCCGCAGAGTGGGCAAGCATAGATGATGTTGAGGAGCTGAGGAGTCCATTCGAGAGTTCCGTCGATTATACGGAGACCGATTCTCATCTTACCCATAGCGCCATATGCGTCGAAATCATTGTAAAGGTTAGCCGGGCATCTAGTGTTGAACTTAACACCAGGGTTGTAAGTATGTTCTACCCAATAGCAACCCTTGCACTTAATGCAGTGGTCCATATCGTACTTGAACATGTTTATATTTTCAATATCGAACTCTAACGGAGTTCTAGGTGTGTCATATCTAGCGTGTGAGCTGTTCTTAGCTGGTCCATAAGCAGGGTCAACTACAGAAACTTTATAACGGTCACCTGTTAATTTCTTATCTTTTGCGACATCTGCAGCGAGTTCCATATTCTTTTTAGAAACGGATATGTCGAAACGATTATCTGCCATAGTAAATCTTCCTCCTTTCCTACTAGAAGCACAGTGTGCCAGGATTTAAGATATTCTTTTCATCAAAGATATTCTTAAGTCTCTTAAGAGTTGCAGTGTAGTTACCAGCTCTGTCATAAATAACAGGAACCATTACGCCGTAAGGTCTAGTGAACTGAGCACCTCTCTTTAATAATTCTGTACCAGCTTCCAGTGCGATAGCTGCGATCTCAGCCTTTTCAGCTTCGTTCTCAGGATCATAGAAGAAAGTGAATTCGATCTGACATGCACGGTTGTGTTCGATAGGCTGTACGTATACACCTAACTGAGTATGAGGATATGTATACTTTGTAAGGATTTCCTTAACAAGAGCGATATACTCATTTGCCTTTTCAGGACGAGCAATGAAGAAGAGATCTTCAAATGCGCCTGCTGGAACTGTCTTCCAAGAAGGACCTTCCCAAGGAGTCTTTAAGATGTTGAGGAGCTTTCTGCCAAGTCCAGGGAATCCAGGTAATGCTGGCTTGAGTGACATATCCTTGAAAGTATTATTGATCGTGTCTACGAGGTACTTTTCTTCGTAAGCGATCTTTTCTTCAGGACGTCTCTTAAGACCACTGAGAACCATGCAGAGAGTGTATTCAGGAAGCTTATCGCAGAGTGCTGGGATATCTTCAGCTGAATCAGCAATCATAGTAGCAAGGTCTACCTTGTTCAGGATAACGATTTCCTGACCTACTCTTCTTGGCATTACTTTGTATAAGAACAGATTGCAGTAGTCGAGATCATCTATAGGAGCTAATAAAACTTTATCTATGCGGCTCTTCCACTCAATCTTAGCCTGCATCCATGTAACGATACCCATAGTACCCTGAGCACCCTGAACGAGTCTGTAGAAGTCAAGTCCCGGACCTGAAGGGTCACCACCTCTTGAAGGTGTGTATGTTTCCATGAATCCGTGTACAGATGCTGAACCTGATCTGAAGACAGATCCGTCACCGTAAACGATTTCGAGAGACTGAGTTACTTCGCCATAGTCATATACTGTATTTGTGATAACACAACGGTCAAGTGTATCGGAAAGAACAGATCTGTTTCCAAGAGCTGTTAATGGCATTACCATTCTGCAGCCTTCCTTGTCAAGTGCTTCAACCATCTGCTTCCAAGTAACACCCGGCTGGAATCTTACAAATCTCTGCTTAGTATCGATCTCAAGAATCTTATTCATATTCTTCATGTCGATTACGATACCACCCTGCTTAGGAATTGTAGAACCATACATGTGTGTCTGTGAACTTACTGGAACAACAGGAATATTGTTTTCATAAGCAAACTTAACAACTGCGGAAACTTCTTCAGTTGTATCAGGATATACAACTGCTTCTGCTAAGCCAGAAGGCATTAAACTCATGTCTTTTGCATATGCCTCAAGATCTGAAGCTTTATCGCTTACTTTGCCTTTGCCTACCAGCTTTTCGAGTTCATTGATTACTGTCATAAACTCTTTTCCTCCTTTCAAAATCATCAGCTACATCAATACTGTTTCTAAATATTAAACAATATCGTGATTATTTTGTGCTGCCTTTGCAGCTTGATTTATTGGTGCCGTCTCCGGCACTCTTAACCCCGCGATCCGGAAAAACGGACCGCAGGATATAAGACATAATAATTAAAGTATTTATTTTGTAATTATAGTCATTGACTATTCGATAACATTTACTGCAGGCTTAGAATCGAGAAGCGCTTTTAAGCCGCCCCATTCTTCCTGGAATATCTCAGCAGGCATGAGCTTTGGACCGCCTTCAGGGATGATCGGAGTAAATTCCATAAGATCGAGTACCTGAGTCTGCAGATCGATGCCCGGAGCTATCTCTATAAGAACGAGTCCTTCAGGAGTCATCTGGAATACAGCTCTTTCTGTGATATAGTAAAGAGGCTTTCCGCTCTTTACAAATCCTACTGCATCAAATGCATTCTGCGGGAGCTTAGCTACAAACTTCTTAAATTTACCTTCCTTGAGGATCTTAAGCTTACCGTCTTCAACGGCAGTTTTTATACCTCCGGCAGTGAATGTTCCTACTACCAGAGCAGCCTTTGCACCGGCAGAAATATTCATAAAGCCGCCTACACCCTTTACAGAGCCGTTAAGGATCGCTACATTCATACCACCCTTTGAATCAACTTCTGCAAGTCCGAATGCACCGATATCAAGACCGCCTGCATCGAAGAAATTGAAGTGATCGCCCTGGTCGCATGAAGCTTCAATATTGTAATGAGCGCCGAAGTTTACGCCTGAAGCAGGAACGCCGCCTACAGAGCCTGACTCAGAAAGCATCGTAACATAATCTGAAACGCCTTCTTCTGCCATAATCGAACCGATCTGCTGCGGCATACCGAGACCGAAGTTCGCTCTCATGCCCTTCTGGATCTGCATAGCAGCTCTTCTGCATATTATCTTGATACCATCAAACGGCATTACGTCTGCACTGTCGTTTGAAAGATCGATTCTTGTTTCACCAGTAAATGCCGGATTATATAAACCTCCAACTGTACTTACTTTCTTTGAAGGATCTTTTTCAATAACAACATAGTCGATGTAGAAACCAGGTACTTTAACCAGTTTAGGATGTATCTCGCCTACTTCTACTATTTCTTCAACCTGTACAATTACCTTACCGCCGCATGCTTTAGCTGCCTGAGCTACTGTAAGTGATTCGAAATTGTAAGGTTCTTTTTCGATGGACATGTTTCCATGCTTATCCATCTTTGTTCCTCTCAGTAAAGCTACATCTATATCAAGTCCCTTATAGAAGAGGAATTCTTCACCTCTGAAATCAGGTATGTACTCAACATAAGTTTCACCTTCATTTATGAGGTCTTTTGCTTTCTGGTTTATTGCGCCGCCATCAAAGCGAGGGTCAACGTAAGTTCCCAGACCTACCTTAGACAAACAACCTTTAAGGCCTCTTGCCTGTTCACGCCACATGTGGATCATCGTACCCAAAGGCAGACACCATGCAGCATATACATTATCAGCTATCTGCTTAGCGCAGTAGTCTGAGCATGCACTGTGAGATGCTATCCATCTCTTTATCATACCTGTATGACAGATATGGTCTTCACCTCTGCAGAATCCATTTTCATCTGCTAACGCTGCGAAACTTCCGCTTCCTGCTGCGTGCGTGTACGTGAGGCTTCTTGGATGACCAGTTTCAAGGAATCTCTTTTCGAGTTCCATGTATATATCTTCCGGAACACCAGACGCACCGAATGTCGCGCATATAACAGCATCGCCATCCTGAATCATTTCAGCAGCATCTCTAGCTGTAATTAACTTTGCCATATTATCCTTCCCACCTTAACTTCTTTATCATGCTAACAATACGGATAAATTCTTTCTCTCAGCATAAGCAGAAAACCTGGATTTTGCTAAGAAAGCATTTTCTGAATCCGGACGTTCCTTTCTGATCGATAATAATCATTTAACAGTTCCTTCTTTAAAGGATACCGTTCTTATCCGGTTTCATTTCCTTTTGCAGACCTTGATCTGCGTTTTCACTCTTTTTATCACTCGACTTAAGTTCATCTGACCAAATCGATCTTTTATGAACTTCGTACCTGATACATTTATATATATTAGATACATTTGTTTTTATGAACAAATCCCGATATCACTGTTTGCCACCAGGATATCCGGTCGATCAGTTATGACGTTCTCATTTAACCTTTATACCTTATATAAACTTTGTTACGATTTTGTTTAACCATCCGGAAGCAGATCCGGTGATTGTTAATTATGTAACATATATAATAGGTCTTGAGTTCGTCGATAACTCATCTTGCTCAAGAACAAGCTTGCTAACTCTTGTTGCACTAATAAAATAAAATATTTCTCTGCGTTTGTCAATACTTATTATGCAAATACTTTGTATACATATTGATTTACGCAACTTACATATTGGTAATTTATATTGTAATTTCAACGTTTATTCCACATAATTTTTAATTATTTTTTCAATAGAATTTATTTTCAAACAACTTTTTAATATAAATAGTTAATTTTCGTTTTACTCATGTAAAAAATTGATTTTTTATTAAAATATACATAAGTATATTTTAATGTATACTTCAATCTTTTTTAACAGTATACTCTGTCCTAAGGGTATATTGTTAATTTATAGGAGATTTTTAGGCGATATTGTTATTTTTTTAACAATATCGTATGCATAGTTATATTACGACTACATATTTTTTATATTATGATCATAATTTCTATCTTGACAAATACAAGTCGTACCGACTTATTATTCAATTGTTTATATTTTGCCAGAGAGGTTCTCACATCATAGCCATATTTTCTTTTAAAAACCTATACTGAAGTATATCTAATAGTATATATAATTACAATTAAAGAAGTATCACCCCAGAAGCACCCTTATTTGGCTAAACGGATGATCATTTTACCGTAAAGCACTTCCTGCACAATGTCAGAAGCTTACCATTAGGGTAAAATTAAAAACACAAAAAAGAAAAATGGTGACAAACGATCGTTAAGATCATCTGTCACCATTATTATTACTTTTTAGAGAACGCTCTGAACTACCTTTTTAACGTCATTGCCATCAGCAAGACCTTTGACCTTAGGCATAACAGCTCCCATGAGTTTTCCCATTCCGCTCTTATCCGTAATTCCAAGCTCTTCTTTAGCTGCCAGCACAATCTCAGTTATTTCTTCAATAGTAAGCTGCTTAGGCAGATATGCCATAAGTATCTCTATTTCTTTGTTGTAAGCATCTACCAGATCGGTCCTTCCGGCTTTTTCAAAATCAGAGAGGGCATCTTTTCTCATCTTTACCTGTTTTGTTAAAATATCGATGATGCCTTGCTCATCAAGTTCAACCCTGTTATCCACTTCATACTGCTTGATAGCAGCGCGTGCAAGGTTTATCGTGTTTTTTCTGACATCGTCGTGAGCCTTCATGGCGTCCTTGAAGTCAGCTGTAAGTCTGTCTTTTAAAGACAATAACAACACCTCTTTTTAATACTTCTTAGCCTTTTTTCTAGCCGCTTCAGACTTTTTCTTTCTCTTTACGCTAGGCTTTTCGTAATGTTCTCTTTTTCTGAGTTCAGACATTACGCCATCTCTTGCGCAAGAACGCTTGAATCTCTTAAGCGCGCTTTCCAGACTTTCGTTTTCTCTAACTATAACCTGTGCCATTTCGTTTTCCCTCCCTCCGTATTCTGAAATTACATAAGTGCGTAAAAACCGATAAAATAGCTTACAGCGTTATCTATTATACTTCTTTTTGAAGTATAAATCAAGATTTTTTTGTTATCAGCCCGGAGGCCATGTCATTTTTCTTTTTCCAAGAAGATGGAAATGCAAGTGCTTTACAGTCTGTCCTCCGTCTTCACCACAGTTGTTTACAACTCTGTATCCATCCTTTATACCGAGATCTGCAGCTATATCTTTTACTTTGAGCAGTATATGGGCAAGCAGTTCCGCATCGGTATCCTGCGCTGCGTCAAGAGACTCTATATGACGCTTAGGTATTATAAGAACGTGTTCCGGAGCCTGAGGTTCCATATCTCTGAAGGAAATGATCTGATCATCTTCATATACATAATCTGAAGTTATTTCCTTATTTGCTATTTTACAGAAAATGCAGTCTGACATCGTTTCACCTCCTTTCGAGTCAAAACATATTATTTAAAAATAAACACAGCATATTTTATCATATAAAAGCTTTAAACAGAAGCAACAATTCTTCCTTCTATGCCATCTTTGTACAGTTTTTCAAGATATACATCTGCGAATCCATCAAGCAGCTCTTTTGCGTCGGCCGGGCCGACGTCCGGTCTGCAGTATACCTTTATATAATTGTCAGAATGGCCTTCGAGCATTCCTGCTTCTTCGTCGAATCTTTCAAATAGCACGCGCCTTACTGAGCCTGTATTTTGCTCATTGAATCTTGATGCAGCGTCGGACGCTGCGCTTATAAGCTTTGCGCTTCGCTCATTCTTTTTATTTCCGTCTATCTGGTCTTTCATGTCAGCTGCTTTTGTTCCGCGTCTTTTAGAGTATCTGAATACATGAACACCGGAGAATCCGACTTCATTTACAGCTTTGAGGCTTTCCCGGAATTCTTCGTCCGTCTCGCCCGGGAATCCTACTATTATATCTGTGGTGATCGCATAGTTTGCGTCTGTTTCTTTCATAGCTCTTACTATTTCAAGATAATCAGCATAATCGTACCTGCGGTTCATGCGCTTAAGTACGGTATCACTGCCGCTTTGTATCGAAAGATGCATATGATGACAAAGTTTTTTATATTTTGCCAGGTTTCTTACGGTTGCTACATCTACTACATTAGGTTCCAACGAGCTGAGTCTTATACGAAAATCACCTTTTATGTCGTTTATGGCTGCTATAAGACTTTCTATGCCTCTCAGGCCACGTTCGTCCGCTTCAGTATCCGTGCCGTACAAAGCTGTATTTATGCCCGTAAGTACAAGCTCTTTAAATCCGTTCCCTATAAGCTGCTCTGCTTCAGCAACTATGTCCTCAAGCCTGCGGCTCCTTACCTTGCCGCGCGCGTACGGTATGATACAGTATGAACAAAAGCGGTCGCAGCCTTCCTGTACCTTTATATAGGCGCGCGTACGCGAATCCATTGAGGTTATTATGCCTGTTTCCTCATACTCTGAAAGCTCATCATACGGTATTATATGTGAATCTACATTTATGCGCTTTTGTCCGTTTTCTGATATATAATCTTCTACAAACTTTACAAGCTCAGACTTTTCATTTGTTCCTGCAACGACGCATACGCCCTCTATATCGGCAGCAGCTTCGGGATCAGTCTGTGCATAACATCCTGTCACTGCTATTATCGCGTCGGGATTTATTTTTTTCATTCTTCTTATATACTGCCGCGATTTACGGTCAGAAAGGTTTGTCACAGTACATGTATTTACAACATAAATATCAGCGAATTCTTCTTCTCCTGCTATGTCGTAGCCTGCGTCAGAAAAGCGTTCCTTAAGCATCTGAGTTTCGTACTGGTTTACCTTACAGCCAAGTGTATAAAAAGAAACAGTTCCTTTTGTTTTCTTTTCTTCATTCATATAGTGTCATGCTGCCTGCTACAGGCATTTCCTCATTTCATTACTATGCTTTTATGACAGATCGTCAGTCATTTTCTAAATCATCAATCTTTTGATCTTGCTGCGATCGCACACCATTCATCCTCATGAAGGACTTCAAGTATCTCAAATCCGCTGTTTTTTACTGCTTCGGAAACTTCATCGACCTTTTCTTCGAGTATCCCTGATGAAATAAATATTTTTTTACCTTCAAGATGTTTTGCTATATCAGGTGAAAGCATTTTTATAAGGTCAGCCATCAGATTGGCTGCTATGATATCAGCTTTCATTCCAAGGCCTTCTGTGACATCACCGTATGCGATTTCTATCACTTCTGCCAGACCGTTCATTTCAACATTTTCTGCAGACGCTGCAACTGCATTTGGATCTATATCAACACCGTATACATGCTTTGAGCCAAGGAGCGCAGCTGCTATTGAAAGTATGCCTGAACCGCAGCCAAGATCGAGTACTTTGTCTTCTTCTGATGTTATATATTTTTCAAGCAATTTTACACACATGCGCGTTGTCGCATGCGTTCCTGTTCCGAAAGCCATGCCGGGATCTATTTCTATCACCATTTCATTTTCTTCAGGCTCATATTCCTCCCATGTAGGCTTTATAACGATGTTATCTGTCATCCTGGAAGTTTTAAAATACTCTTTCCATTTATCCTTCCACTCTTCGTCACTCTCATAGGAGCTCTCCACCTCAAGGCGTCCAAATCTGCCATCCTTATCCTGGTCCCTGAGCATAGTTATGGCGCTGCGTATAGCATCTATATAAGCCTTTGCATTCTCATCGGGCTCCAGATAAAGTGTTATCTTCGATTCTTCTTCCTGCTGGGCGATCACTGACTCGTCAACATAATCCCAGTCATATTTATTTTTCTTTTCAAGCAGCTCCTCAACGACAGACTTATCCTCTATCATAAAAGTCTCATGTCCGAGCATTGTAAGGATAGAAGAAACAGGTTCTATTCCTTCTGATGAAGTAAATATTTTTATTTCATAATAATTCATAATGATAAACCTCTGTTTAAAATGCGCGCGCCCGGCGCGCGTACTCATCTGAATCATTTCATATAGATCAAGTATTCAGACTGTAACGTAGAATTATAACATGGATCGGTACGTTTCTGATAAAAAATTTCTACATTATATAATGTTTTATTTGAACTGCATCATTACACAGAAACAGCCGCAGCATCCGTGCTGTACGCACTTGTGGAATGCTGCGGCTGTATAACTGAGCGCTGTACTGATCAAGCAGGCTTGTCAATACCACGATGCGCTTTACTTTCATTGTTACTTTAATATATTATTTTTTCTTCTTTTTCTTTCGTTCAGCCTTTTTTTCCGCGTCTGTAAAAAGTTCGCGTACTATTTCACCAAACGATTTTTTCTTAGTATACATCTCAGCAGTGCTTCCGTCTTCAAATTCCTGGATAAGCTTTTTCTGGGATTCTGTAAGATTTCTAGGAACTTCAAGTACTACCTTTACATAAAGATCACCTGTTATTCCTGTATTAGGTGATTTAACGCCTTTGCCCTTCAGTCTGAATACAGTACCAGGCTGTGTGCCTGCCGGAACCTTATATGAAACCTTTTCTTCCATAGTAGGTATCACAACATCAGCTCCCAGCGCTGCCTGCGCAAATGTAATAGGTATCTCCAGCTCAAGATCAAGGTTGTTGCGCTTAAACAGCTTATGCGGAGCCACACTTACTATTACAAACAGATTTCCGTCAGGTCCTCCGTTTTCGCCAGGATTACCCTGACCTCTTACATTTATAACAGAGCCATCATCAACGCCCGCCGGGATGTTTACTTCTATAGTAACATCCTTTCTTGTCTTACCTGTACCACCGCATGTATGGCAAGGTTTTTCGTTTATCTCGCCTGTACCGCCGCAGTTATCACATGTTGTTACGTTCGCCATCATGCCGAACGGAGTCTGAGTCTGACGTCTGATCTGGCCTGTACCGTTACATACAGGGCATGTCTTTTTTGTGCTGCCCGGTTCTGCGCCCGTTCCGCTGCAATCCTTACACTTTACATACTTTTTAAGCTTTATCTTTTTCTTTGTACCGAAAAACGCTTCATCAAATGTTATTGATATACGCGCCTGAAGATCCTGTCCCTTTCTTGGACCGTTACGTCTGCGCTGCTGACCGCCGAAGCCGCTAAAACCGCCTCCGCCTCCGAACATACCGCCAAACAGATCTCCAAATATATCTTCAAAGCCTCCACCTGAGAAGCCTCCGCCAAAACCGCCTGCTGCATTAGGATCTACGCCTGCAAAACCGAACTGGTCATACTTCTGCTTCTTTTCAGGATCAGAAAGGACTGAATATGCTTCACTTGCTTCTTTAAATTTTTCCTCGGCTTCTTTATTATCCGGATTTCTGTCCGGATGATATTTCATAGCAAGTTTTCTGTATGCGCTTTTAATCTCTGATTCTGAAGCGTTCTTGCTGACGCCGAGGACTTCATAATAATCTCTTTTATCTGCCATTAGATCGATCCTCCGGATAAAAAATAATCAATAACAGCTGCAGCACTGCCGCAGTCTGAAATATCAGTTTTTCAATGAATAAAATTACAACAATAAGGGCGACTTCAATGAGCCGCCCTTCGGACAGCAGGCCGCGCGGCCTGATCATATCCGTATGAATCCTGATTTATTCTGTTATCGTTGTTAATAATTATAAGCGATTATTTATCGTCGTCAACAACTTCAAAATCAGCATCTACTACATCATCATTATTTGATGATGAGCCTGCGCCTGCTGATGCACCTGCTGAACTGCTAGCTGCGCCGCCTGTAGGATCAAATCCGCCTGCACCTGCACCTGCTGCGCCCTGAGCGCCTGCAGCCTGAGCATTCTGATAAAGGATCTGAGATACTTTCTGGAACTCATTTGTCAGATTTTCAGTCTTTGCCTTGATATCAGCAGTATCTGTACCCTGGAGAGCCTGGTTAAGAGCATCCTTTGCTGCGTTAACGCCTGCCAGAGTATTAGCATCAACCTTATCCTTGACTTCGTCAAGAGTCTTTTCTGTCTCATAAACCATTGATTCAGCCTGGTTTCTGACATCGATATCTTCTTTTCTCTTCTTATCCTGCTCAGCATACATTTCAGCTTCTTTGATCTTCTGGTTGATCTCATCTTCTGAAAGCTTTGTAGAAGAAGAAATTGTGATCTTCTGTTCCTTGCCTGTTCCGAGATCCTTAGCGCTTACATTTACGATACCGTTAGCATCGATATCAAATGTAACTTCGATCTGCGGAACGCCTCTTCTTGCAGGTGGAATACCTGAAAGCTGGAATCTTCCGAGTGTTGTATTATCGGCAGCCATCTCTCTTTCACCCTGTAATACATGGATATCAACTGCTGTCTGGTTATCAGCTGCAGTAGAGAAGATCTGGCTCTTCTTTGTAGGTATAGTTGTATTTCTTTCTATCAGCTTTGTAGCTACGCCGCCAAGAGTTTCGATAGAAAGTGAAAGCGGTGTAACATCAAGAAGAAGGATGTCATTAACTTCACCTGTTAATACGCCGGCCTGGATAGAAGCACCTACTGCTACGCATTCATCAGGGTTAACGCCTTTAAATGGTTCCTTGCCTGTTACATTCTTTACAGCTTCCTGTACTGCCGGGATCCTTGTAGAACCACCTACGAGGATGACCTTTTCAATGTCGTTTATAGTTACGCCTGCATCTGCAAGTGCCTTGTTCATTGGTTCGATAGTTCTCTGAACGAGGTTTGCAGTCAGCTGATCGAACTTTGCTCTTGTAATGTTCATGTCCAGATGAAGAGGACCGTCTGCATTTACAGTGATAAACGGAAGGTTTACATTAGTTGTATTTGAAGAAGAGAGTTCCTTCTTTGCTTTTTCTGCTGCTTCCTTTAATCTCTGAAGAGCCATCTTATCTGTTCTCAGATCAACGCCGTGCTCATTTTGGAATGTATCTGCGATGTAATTCATAACAGCTTCATCGAAGTCATCGCCACCCAGTCTTGTATCACCGTTTGTTGCAAGTACTTCAAATACGCCGTCACCGAGTTCGAGGACAGATACATCGAATGTACCGCCGCCGAGGTCGTATACCAGGATCTTGTGCTGCTTGTTATCCTTATCAAGACCATAAGCAAGTGCTGCTGCTGTAGGCTCGTTGATTATCCTCTTTACATCGAGGCCTGCGATCTTACCTGCATCTTTAGTAGCCTGCTTCTGGCTGTCTGTAAAGTAAGCCGGAACTGTAATAACAGCTTCTGTTACCTTTTCACCCAGATAGCTTTCAGCATCTGTCTTAAGCTTTGTCAGGATCATAGCTGAAATATCCTGTGGTGTATACTGCTTGCCATCGATCTCTACTTTATGATCTGTACCCATGTATCTCTTGATAGAAGCGATAGTTCTGTCAGGATTTGTTATTGCCTGTCTCTTTGCTGTTTCGCCTACGAGTCTCTCACCGTTCTTTGCAAAACCTACAACTGAAGGAGTTGTTCTGTTACCTTCTGCGTTAGGGATAACTGTAGGCTCACCGCCTTCAAGAACTGCTACACATGAGTTTGTTGTACCTAAATCAATACCTATAACTTTTCCCATTTTATTTACCTCCTGAGATTGAATTTCTTAATTTATATGTCCGATCTGATATCTTTTGATATCATCCGGAGCAAGTGCCCTGTGGGCATCTATATAATAAGGTAATAATTTTATCTGCTCTACTGAGCGACCTTTACCATTGAAGGCCTTATTACCTTTCCATTCAGTGTATACCCTTTCTGCATGGACTGAATCACGATCCCACTATCAAAATCAGGATTTTCTTCAACCATCACTGCATTGTGGAAGTTAGGGTCGAATTCATGTCCTTCATCTTCGATGGCGATTATGTTGTTCTTATCAAGAACTGTCTTCAGCTGCTTGTATATCATGCTTACGCCTTCTGCAAACTGCTTGTCGGCGCACTCAGAGCTGTGAGCGAGAGCTCTCTCAAAGTTGTCCATTACTTCTATTATATCTAACGCTATTTTTTCATTTGCGTACTGATATATGTCTGACTTTTCTTTTTCAACACGGCGCTTATAATTCTGGAAGTCTGCAGCCAGTCTCATATAACGTGTGTCGTTATCTTCTTCAGGCTCTTTTTTTTCTTCAGCCTGTTCAACTGTTTCATTTTCTGCGGGAGCTTCATTCTCAGCTGAGGCTTCAGGTGCTTCTTCAACAACTGCTTCCTCTTCAGGAATTTCTGCTTCTTCAGGAATTTCTTTATTTATATCTTTATCAGTCATTTTCTTCTCCCTCTGTCAGTTTGAACGCACTGTTCAGGTTTTGTGTAAGGAACTCGACTACCGATGTGACTTCATCATACTTCATCCTTGTAGGTCCTACGACTCCAAGTTTTCCGACGCAGTGTCCGTCTACACAGTATGTAGCCGTTATAAGACTGCAGTCTTTCATGATGTCATCGTCATTTTCGTTTCCTATCGTAACTATTACCCCACTTTCGCGGTTCATAAGCAACTTTGTCAGTTCCTGTTTTCTGCTGACCATATTCATGAATACTTTCGCTTTGTTTATGTCGTTATATTCAGGAATGGAGAATATATTCTCAAGACCGTCTATATAAAGATCAACATTAAGCATATTCTCAAGCGTAGATATGAACGACGGAATAATGTTTTCAGCAACCTTTCCAATCGATACGATATCAGACTCAAGATCCTTTATGATATCAAGAGTGAGAATGCTGCTAAGCGAACGTCCGCGATAATTGTGCGTCAATACCTTTGAAAGAAGCTCCAGCGTTTTAGGATCGTACTGCGACTTAAGTCTGACTGCAGTATTTGTGACCTTGCCGCTTTCTGCTACTATCATGAGCACTACCGTTCTCTCATCAACAGGAAGTATGTTCACATATTTCAGCTTGTTCTCGTCCTGATTTGGCGTCATGGCAAAAGCTGTAAGATTTGTCAGTCTTGAAAGAAGATTTGACGCATGCTGTATCGTCTTATCAAGCTCTGTCATATTTTCTGATATCTCTTTTTCTATCGCCTGCTTTTCTTTTTCAGGGAGCTCATACTTTTTCATCAGAGAATTTACATATAATCTATACGCCTTATCTGACGGTATACGGCCTGCAGACGTGTGAGGATGTGTCAGAAAACCCATATCCTCAAGATCTGACATTTCATTTCTTATAGTTGCTGCGCTTACGCCCATATCATATTTTCTGGAAATGGTTCTGGAACCTACCGGCTCAGCTGAATAAATGAAATCGCCTACTATAGCCTGCAGAATCTTAAGTTTTCTTTCAGTAAGATCCATATTCATCACCTTTCATTCTGTTAGCACTCAATATAGGTGAGTGCTAACCTACACATAATATACGCTTTATTAGATTGGATGTCAACAAAAAAATTAACAAAAAAAGAGGACACTTAAAACTTTTGACATGCGCTCCGCTTCATTCGCGTACATCAAATGTTTAAGCCTCCTCCTTAAAGCAATATTAAATTATTTAATAAATGAAATACATAACTTCCGCGGCCCGGCCGCGGTGCGGTGATGCGCCAGGCGCATCGTGATATTTATGCATTTGTGCAGCCTCAGCTGTTGCTTGTATTTCCGAGCGATGCTATCCTTTTCACCCATTCACTGTCAAAAAATCCCTGCATATTGCCATTTCTGTGATTCATGAAATCCCTTATCTGCAGTATCCTTTCAGATATCATAACAGAAAAAACCGTATTTTCATCATTCAGATCTATACCTGTCATGCTTATGATCCTGTTTATCCTGTATTTCAGGGTGTTGTAGTGCAGCTGCATCTGCTCAGCAGCTTTTGATATATTTTGCTGGCAGTTGACATATGTGAACAGGGTGTTTGTATAGTCACTGTCATTGTCACTGTCAGTCTGCTGAAGCTCTTTTACTGCATTGTCGAGCAGCAGATCAAGGTTTACCTGCTCTGAGAAGTTCAGGAGCATATGATACTGTATGACATCCTTGTAACGCAGCACAGTTACGTGCAGATCCATTTTTTCCCTTATATCCATGCAGTACACAGTCTGAACATAATAACGGTAGAAATCCTTTAGACTGTTGAATGGGTAACTTATATTAGCTACACAGTTATATCTGCCAAGCAGATCAGCAAGATCCTGAAGCATTTCCGGCGAAAATGCCTCGCTCTGCGTCTTTGTGTCATAAAGGACTACTATATAGTCGTTAAGCTGGATAACGTTGTTTCTATCAAAGAATTTCCTGACTTTGCGAAGCAGATTATACTTGCGCTCGTCACTAGTCCTGAAGTCTGTCACTTCTATGTTTATAACATGCAGCACGTCATACAGCTTTATCCCGAAAAGCTCCTGCCTTGATTCTATCTCCTCAGGACTTGTTATTTTATTGCGTATAATAGATGTAAGAAAATTTTCAATGACTGAAAAACGAAAATCATCGTTTCCGAGCTTTCTTATCATCTTTATCGACAGGAATCCCGATATCAGCTGAAGGAGCGTGTTATCATTTACAGATATATCATGATTTTTCTGCAGTAGTATGAGGTAACCCATAAGCCTTCCGGCCTGTACGACCTTTACCGTTATCTGCGGGCTGTTCAGCGGTCCGCCTGCATTTTCTTCAAGCACTGAAGTCTCGACTGCATCAAAATTATCTATGCCTGCTATGTGATTAAGATAGTAATTAGGCATGAAGCCGTTCTTGATCGTATATTCCCATACAGGCTCATCGTCAAGGAATTCAGTTCCTGCGGAAGCCTCGTAATTAAAAGTAACGTCTACCAGCATTATCGGATTTTCCAGTATCTTATACGAATAATCCATTATCTGTTGTATACTGCATCCATCCTGGAGCATATCAAGAAGGTCTGCTGATATTTTATCTCCTGACGGTATATCCGACAGGAGCTGAGATATTTTTCTGCTCATATTTCAATAATTTAACTTATAAACCTTTTAAGCTATAAAGTTGCTTCCCTTTTGAAGAGCTACGATACCTGTACGAGCTACTTCCTTTATACCGTAAGTGCGCAGCATTTCTTCAAATGTATCTATCCTGTCAGGCGAATCGCTTATCTCAAAAGTTACAGTAGTAGGTGACATGTCTGTTATCCTTGCTCCCATCATGTCAGCAAGATCCTTCAGCTCGCTTCTTGTCTTGGCGCAGGCGCCAACTTTTATAAGGGCAAGTTCTTTTCCTACGATCTCATTCATATTGAAGCTTCTTACCTTTATAACGGGAACGAGCTTATTGAGCTGTTTTTCTACCTGGTCTAAAGCATTATGGCCGCTGTCAACTATCATGGTTATGCGCGATACACTCTTATCTTCTGTAACGCCTACAGCAAGGCTGTCGATATTGAACGCGCGTCTTGCAAAAAGTCCTGTTATTTTATTCAGAACACCTGCCTGGTTTTCAACAAGTACTGAAATTATCTGTTTCATTTAACGCCGTCCTCCCTTACTGTATCATAGTGCTCTCATCAGGATCTATCCTGCACTCGAGCAGGAACGGTCCGTCATAAGAAAGCATCTCAGCTATAGCTGCGCTCATATCATCTTCATTGTCAACAAATCTGTGAGCGATTCCGTAAGCGTCAGCAAGCTTGCAGAAATCAGGAGTTTCCGGCATATAAACAGCAAAAGGCCCTTCAGAGTACGCTTTTTTCTGTATTTCGTTAACCATACCAAGTCTTCTGTTGTTAAACAGAACCACTTTAAGATCAAGGCCATTGCCTGAAACAGTAGACAGCTCATTGAGCATCATCTGAAAACTTCCGTCTCCGCATACTACTACAGTCTGTCTTCCCGGATCAGCAAACTTTACTCCTATACCTGCAGGCAGGGAATATCCCATTGTTCCGAGTCCGCCTGATGTGAGGAATCTTCCATTTTTTACAGGTATATACTTTCCTGCCCAGATCTGGTTCTGCCCTACATCTGCAACTACATAAGAATTATCATCAAGCTGTTTTCCGAGCTCAAGCATGAAGTTCCTAGGTCCCACAGTGCCGGCAGGTCTCTTTTCTGATATCTTGTGCTTTTCCTTTTCTGAACGTTCTGTTACTTCTTCGATCCATTCAGCGCTGTCGGCTACAGGATTTTCAGCAAGAAGCTTTATGAGTATATTTTTTACATCTCCTACGAGCGGGACAGTAGGCGTCATGTTCTTTCCTATCTCAGCAGGGTCGATATCTATATGAATAGTTCTCGTCTTTTCTGCCATCTTGTCAGGTGACGTGACCGCGCGGTCACCTACTCTTGCTCCTATTATTATCAGAAGATCGTTATTGTTAAGAGCATAGTTTGCAGCGCTGTTGCCGAACTGACCGATCATTCCAAGATTCATCTTATCATCAGACGGCATTACGCCAAGGCCCATCATCGTAGTTACGACAGGAATATGCGCGCTCTCGCTCAGCTTCTTTATAAGATCCTGCGCACCTGAGCTGAATACGCCGCCTCCGGCGCAGATAAGAGGTTTTCTGGTACCCTGTATCTCTGCAGCTACTTTCTTGATCTGCTTTGCATGACCCGAAATGCTTGGTTTATATCCTCTGATATTTACCTCGCCCGGATCTGTATATTCAAATTCCTGATTCTGAATATCACTTGGGACATCTATAAGGACCGGTCCCGGTCTTCCGGTCGATGCTATATGGAACGCCTCGCGCATGATGCGCGGAAGCTGTGCTGCATCCTTTACAAGATAGCTGTGCTTTACGAATGGGGCGCACGCGCCGGTTATATCTACTTCCTGAAATACATCCCTTCCAAGAACTTCAGTAGGCACCTGACCAGTAATAGCTACGATAGGGATGCTGTCCATATATGCAGTAGCTATACCTGTTATAAGATTTGTAGCTCCCGGCCCTGATGTTACAACGCACACACCAACGCGTCCCGATTTTCTTGCATAACCGGACGCCATATGTCCGGCATTTTGTTCCTGCCTTACCAGGATATGTCTTATTCCACCATCATTTTCTGACTTAGCCAGCTCATCATAGAAAGGACATATAGTAGCCCCCGGATAACCGAAGATTATGTCCACTCCCTGCTCCTTAAGGCCTTTTATCATAGCCTGAGCACCTGTCATCATTTATATTCTCCTTGCTATTTCACCTTTTATATACAATATATATATTAATATTCCGTAACTTTCTCAGGCTTATCGCTGATCTTGAGATTTCCGGTCTTAAGCTCGCGTTTTGCGAGTTCTTCCATTATATCGTCCCATGTAACGCCTGTCACAGCCATAAGAACAGTAAGATGGTAGATCAGGTCAGACATCTCATAAACGATTTCCTTTTTATCCGCGTTCTTAGCAGCAATGATCGTTTCTGTTGCTTCTTCTCCAACCTTCTTGAGTATTTTATCTATGCCCTTATCAAAAAGATAATTGGTATATGATCCCTCTTTCGGATTAAGTCTGCGGTCTTCTATGACCTCAGAGACCTGATACAGTACTTCCTGATTTCCCATTTTACATACCTCCTGTCATTTAAGTGTATTATATTATTTTGACTACTTTCGTAGATTTTGTCAATAGTTCCTGAAATGTATTCAATATAAATAAATGGATAAAAAAATCCCCGGCACTGCCGGGGAACATGGTGTTTTTCTTTAAAATCGTTGATGATCTTTTTTGTTAAGATCCTGATCCACAAGGCGTCCATGGCCATCTGGACGCCTCACAGATACAGAGCCGTACGGGATTGGTCGATCCGTAACAGCCATTGGAGCGTAAGCTCCTTTGAAATGCATGTCTGCCGTAATAAATAATCGGCAGCCTGCAGGCGCAGTGCGCCTGATATATTAATATTTATGTAGCTTTTATTTTAAGTTTATTAATTATTTTTTCTTTGACATTGCTCTGTAAACAAATGTAAGAGCGAAGCCTACTACTGCGAGTGCGAGAGCGATCAGTATAGGTGTGCTGTAGCTTTCGCTTGCATTGTAGCAGTTAGCCATGATCATAGGTCCGAGAACTCCGGCTACTGAGAATGCTATGAACATTACACCATAGTTTAAGCTGTTGTTCTTCATACCGAACTGACCTGCTGTAAATCCAGGGAATACGCCCATGTATGCGCCGAAGCAGAAACCAACGAGGCAGATACCGAGGATGAATACTGACTTGCTTGGAGCTGCTGAGCCATAGCCTGACATGTATATCAGACCAAGACCTATAACAGCAAGTACAAGCGCGATAGTCATCGTATTTATAGAACCGATCTTATCTGAGATAAAACCGCAGAGTACACGGCCTGCAGCGTTGCAGAGTGCAAGTATGGATACTATAGTAGCAGCTGCTGTAACTTCTACGCCGATCATTCTCTGTGCTACCAGTGAGCACTGTGATATCATCATTAAACCGAAGAAAGCGCCGCATACGAGCATGAGGAACATTACATAGAATACAGGATCCTTTATCATGCCCTTCCAGTCCTTATCAACAGCTGCAGGAGCTGCCTGACCTGCTGCAGGAGCAGGAGGAGTCCAGCCTTCAGGAACGAAGCCTGCAGGGCACTGCTTTATAACGAACGCGCCTACGATGATAACTACCAGATATATAATACCTAATACCTTAAATGTAGAAGCAACTCCCATAGAAGCTACCATCTTCTGTGCTACAGGAGCAAGTATTACTGAACCGAGTCCGTAAGAAGCTGTCGTAAGACCGCCTACCATACCCTTCTTGTCAGGGAAGAACTTTACAGTGTTACCGATAGTACAGCTGTAGATAAAGCCCATACCAAGACCGAGAATAAGACCGTAAAATATAACGAGCATTGTAAGGCTTGTTGAGAAACCTGTCAGGAACGCACCGCCGCCGAACATTACACCGCCGATAACTATTACCCATTTAGGTCCGACTGCATCGTTGAACTTACCACCTGTGATCATTGTGATAAATCCTACTGCATTACAAACTGTAAACGCAAGCGCAGCACTTGGAACGCTGAGTCTCTCAGCCCAAGGTCCTGCGAATACGCTCCATGCGTAACCTGTACCGATGATCAGGTTTACAACGCAGGCAGCTACCAGAGTGGCCCATCTTTTCTTTGTCAGATTCAAGTTATCACTCATTTTAACTCTCCTTTTCATATAACTTTGCATCAATAATGATACATGAAAAAAGCGTGCTTTGAAAAAACATACATTAAACCAATGCTATTGTATCTTCAAAACAATTGTTTATGCATCTGAACAAATAAACAAACTATTTAATTGTAAAGGTGCTGTAGATCAGTCCGCAGCGCTTATTGGCCATGCGCTCCTTTCTGAGTACACGGTTATTATAATATTTTGTGCAACAATTTTCTATTGTACTTATGTATATTGTTTGTATACTTAGAATTTATACTCTATTTTATGTATTATCAATAAATAAAAAGAATGCCGCACTAAGATAATATTCATTACCTCAGTACGGCATTCCTTTTAGTTTTATGAGATTATTTAATCAGATTTTCAAGACTTTTTAAGTCAATTATTTAGCCTTGCTCATTGCTCTGTATACGAAGCTCATGATGATACCAAGGATACCAAGACCCATAGCTACGTAGTAAGCCTGAGTGAAAGGTGCTTCAAATGCCTGAAGAACCTTAGGACCAACGATACCAGCGAGAGCGAAGCCTGTGAACATGATACCGTAGTTTACGCCGTTGTTCTTAGGACCGAACTGTTCAGCGCAGAAACCAGGGTAAACGCCCATGAATGAACCGAATGCCATACCTACGAGAGCAGCACCTAATCTGAACATTCCTAACTGACCTTCACTTGTTATGCTCAGGATGAACATACCGATAACGCCTAAAACGAGCATGATGAACAGTGTGTTTACACGACCGATCTTATCTGAGATAGTACCGCAAGCTACACGACCTAAAGCGTTGAATAAAGCGAGGAGTGTAACTGTAGTAGCTGCTGCAGATACTGCTGCAGCGTCAGCTGCTCCGCCTAATACTACAGTTGTAACTACGCCACGGCAGTTAGAGATAAGCATCAGACCGAATGTAGCGCCGCACATCATCATAACCATCATAACCCAGAAGATAGGGTCTGCAAGCATCTGCTTCCAGTTCTTTGATTCAGGAACTTTAGCGCCTGCCTTTGGAGCAGGTGGAGTCCATCCTTCAGGGATGAAGCCTACAGGAGCCTTCTTGATAAGGAATGCGCCTACGCAGATAACTACGAGGTATACGATACCTAATACCTTGAATGTGTTAAGTACTGTATCAGCATTAACGATGCTCTTTATGATGAGCGGAAGGATAACTGAACCTAAACCATATGTAGCAGTAGTAAGACCACCTACAAGACCTGCCTTATCAGGGAAGAACTTGATAGAGTTACCGATAGTGCAGCCGTAAACGAGACCCATACCGAGACCCATGAGAACGCCGTAACCGATAACTACCATGATAGGTGATGAAGCGCAGCCGGCTACAAATACGCCGCCGCCGAAGAAGATACCACCGATGAAGATCGACCACTTAGGACCGATGTTATCGTTGATGTAACCACCAACGATCATTGGAATAGGACCTAATGAGTTAGCGAGTGTGAATGCCCATGTGAGTGTTGCCATTGGTTCAGTAAAACCAAGACCTGCAAAGTGCTCAGCGAGTGGGCTGGCAAACATTGACCATGCGTATCCTGTACCGATCATTACGTTAATAACGCAAGCAGCAAACAGGATAGTCCATCTTTTCTTTGTAAGATTCTGAGTATCACTCATTTTGAAACTCTCCTTTTCTTAAGAACACTGCATTTTAAAAATGCATATAATAGCGTGCCCGGCTCATACCGGACGTTATTAAGTGTACCTTTAAAAAAGAACAGATCTCACTCAATTTCTTAAATTTTCTCTATTCAGTTTTAAAAGGTACTTATTAAGAAATGCACTGTAGCCCTTGATAATCATGTGCATCTCTTAATTACAGGTATGATTATAATATAAAAATATCCATTTGTATAGTATACTAAAGTATATTTATATGTGCACCAACAATATTTATGACAATTAATATTACGCTCATCATTTAAGTTTCAACGTTTTTAATAAATTTATACGCTGTAAAAAAAATATTTGTCAGACAATATTATTTATACAAAATATTATGTTGTGCTTACTTTAATACAATATTTGCCTTAAAAGTATCACTGATCAAAATAGGATGCCGAGCGCTCTGCGCTCATGAATAACTGCGATCCTGCTGTACAAATGCATGTAAGCCAATCGTGTTCGTCCGCCGGGCGGACGCATTATCCGGTGCGCGCAGCGCATTTACACGGTATTCATTTTATGATATATGATCATATAAAAATACCGCGCTGATATTAAGGTTCAACGCGGTTTTTATCTTATCGTATCATGAAATTTTATGTATTACTGATTAAGCTTTTTCAGAAGCGATGTCCTGTTGCTGACGCCGAGGCGCGCGTATATGTTGGAAAGGCTCTTTTTCACTGTTATCTCAGCCAGATTCAGCTCTCTGGCTATCTCTATGTTAGTCTTTCCGTCCGCTACGAGAAGTGCGATCTCGCGCTCGCGCTTTGTGAGCAGGTCAAGAGGTGATGAATCTTCTTCCCTTACTATGACGTTCAGAGTCTTTTCATATTTCTTATACAGAGCCTTGCAGTTCTCTATGAATGCCTGCTGCTGTGCAGGGTATTCCGTTTTTTTCCAGACGTTTGCGAGTTCCTTACCGTTTACTACAAACGGAGTCACGATACCGTCAAGATAAGCTGTCTCTACTGCTTCCTTGAAATGTTCTGCTGCTTCAGCTTTCATATCAAGTTTATCACATGATATTGCTGCATATATTTCCAGGTAAATAATAGATATTAGATTCTGATGCACTCTCGCATCCTGCATCATTATGCCGTATGATCCCATATACTTGGTATATGCTTCCCTGTCGATGCATATACGACCGTATACGATCGCATAAAACGGCTTCAGCGGTGTATAGATATGCATGTCAGCAGGATTGCCGTCTATTATCCACTGCTCTACAAGACGCAGCTGGTTATAATACGAATACATGAACGCAATGCACAGATCAGCAGTCTGCTTATAAAGCTCGTGTCCGCTGTTGTCAGCTATCATGCGTATCTGCTTGAAAAGCTCAAAGCCCTTATCAGGATTTCCCTTGTACATTACTACTCTTGTACGCAGGAAGAGAGCGCTTATCTCCATGCCTGTGTGATTGTACTTGCGAGCTACGTTGTATGCCTTATACGACAGGATCTCAGCTTTATCGTTATGCTCTCTGTACATTTCGACTTCACCTTCGAGCAGGTATTCGAAGCCTCGACTGTTATTTCCTGTCAGCTTATAATAAAGATCCCGCGATTCATACATTTTTCTGACGAGATCGTCGAGCCCGCCTCTTTCCTTATAGAACATAAACATGACTGACGGAGAACCGAACATTATAGGCTCGCCCGTACTTATTATCATTGACGGTCGTTTGAGGAGCCTTGCAGCATTCTGGCAGTGCTGAATCATCTTGTTTAGATCATTATATGCAAGGCAGAATTTAAGCATCTCAAATTCGCCGGTAAGCTCGTCGTGTTCTTTGAATGACAGGTTGCTGTTTTCTATGTAATCTTCTATTTCGTGTATCACCTGATCCAGCAGCTCTTTTTCATCCATAAGGAAGAACTGCTTTGCGAATATCATATTGGCTATAGGATGCGCCCGGCGCATCGCAGTCGAACATGCGTTAAAAGCATTCAGCATTCCTTCCCTGTTGAGTTCAGACATGCCTTCGCCTTTGTCTCGTTCAAACGACTTGAGCATATCCTCAAAGTTTCCGCTCTTGTAATAGCAGAGCGTGGCCTGGAAGAATCTTCCGTTGAGATAGTACCAGTCAGCCGCATGTCTGTATACTTCTTTTCTGTATCTTATATCCTTTTGCGAAAGGCGTAACTGAAGATATTCTGCAAAAAACTTCTGTATCCTGTAATTTCTGTACTTTTCATCAAATTTTACAAATTCATTTGAATCAACTATACTGTTCAGCAACTCAACAGGGTCGTCCTTGCGGCGCACGAAACGCGCCTGCTCCTTCGTAAATTTATCGAATATACATACTCTGAGCAGGAAATCTATTTTATCTTCATCGAAATGATTATAAAGTGAATTTTCAAATAAATGAAATATAGTAGGTGGAACAGAAAGGTCATTATCATTTACGAATGATTGCATAGCCATGCTTATGGCAGTTATCCATCCTTCTGTTTTTAAATACAGGCGTCTGTTCTGAGTTATCGATATCGGTGCGTTGCACTCGTCAAAAAACTCTTTACACTCATTTTCTGTCAGGGTAAAGTCTTTATCATTGAATTCGAGCAACAGTTTTTTTATTATAAGCTCGTCACGGTTATTTTTAAACTTGTTTCTTCCGATGAGCACTATATGCAGCTTCGGATTGCATTCGCGGGCGATTATTTCAAACAGAAAGTTAAGTTCATCAGTCATTGCTTTGTAATAATCATCAATGATCCAGAATATATCTTCCCGAAGTTCCATATTGCCGATCACGCCTGCTATATTTACAGCTCCCACTGATGTCTCAGGATAGCCTGCATCAGAGACTTTTTGCGCAGTCTCACTGTCTATCTCGTAAAGCGCTTTACAAAGCTGATCCCAGAAAAGTTCCGGTGAATCACTAAAAACGGTCTGACAGACATTTCGCAGCTCGTTTCTTTTTATATACTCCATAACGCACGTAGTTTTACCGTAACCCAACGGTGATTCCATTACTATAAGCGGATATTTTTTCATGGTATTCATCTTATCTATCATCCGCTCACTGAGATATTTTCTTTCTGTATTCGCTTTGTATCTTCTTACCATTTAAATCACTCCTGTATGCGTTTCAGGAAACTCTTTCCTGCTATGTCTGCCTGCAGACCCAGGTATTCAGCCGTAAATGCTCCTATACAAGCAAAAGACGTCAACGTGCCAAGTTCAACATCCTGCTTTATATGCCTGCCGCAGACCATTACAGGAACATATTCTCTTGTATGATTCCAGCCTGTGTGGACCGGATCGTTCCCATGATCGGCACATATCACTAACACATCATCATCTCTCATTTTCCGGGTCAGCTCCGGTATACGCGCATCAAACTCCTCAAGTGCGCGCGCATAACCTTCCGGATCTCTCCTGTGACCGTATTTAGCATCAAAATCTACCAGATTTGTAAATATAAGGCCATTTTTACATTTATTCATATATTCCAGTGTTTTATCTACACCATCCATATTATCTTCAGTATGTACGCTTGAAGTTATTCCCCTGCCGTTAAATATATCGATTATCTTGCCTACAGCGCAGACTTCCATACCTGCATCGCTTATATCATCAAGTACCGTCCTTCCGAACGGCTCAAGCGCATAATCCCTGCGGTCTGACGTCCTTATGCACTGACCGTCTTTCATTATGAATGGACGTGCTATGACTCTTCCTACAAGAAGATCGCCTGTAAGCATGTTTCTTGCTTTCCGGCACATTTCATAAAGCCGTTCCAGCGGTATGACCGAAGTGTCGGCAGCTATCTGAAAAACGCTGTCTGCCGATGTGTATACTATCGGTCTTTTGGTCCTCCTGTGGAGCTCCCCGTATTGTTTTATTATTTCTGTACCTGACGCAGAAATATTTCCTATTATCTGCGTTCCTATCGCCTTTTCAAATTCCTTTATAAAATCAGGCGGAAAGCCTGTGTCTGTAAATGTTTTAAACGGAGTTTCCGTAATAAGGCCCGCTATCTCCCAGTGCCCTGTAATAGTGTCCTTGCCGGCTGAACGTTCAGCCGCCCTGCCGTATGCTCCGCATACATGGATATCAGATCCATTCATATTTCCATAATTTATATTTGCGCCCTCTATAGACGCAAGACCGAGACTGCAGAGATTGGGAAGCGACAAGGTCGGAACCCTCTCAGCGATATGGCCAAGTGTCGATGCTCCCGCATCGCCGTACTCATCAGCGTCAGGCATCTCGCCAATACCTACGCTGTCCATAACTATAAGTATTACTCTCCTGTTATTCATCGTTACCTTGCATCCTGTTCTGACACTTCGCCGGGGCCGTGCCTGTTGTTTTGCACGTTATCATAAAGCAAGACAGGCGAAAAGCCTATACAGTCTGAAGAGACCAGTCTGTATCTTACTCCTTTTCTTACACCGTTAAATGCGCTTTTCTGCGCTTCTTTGCCGTGAAGATGTCCGTATATGACATCCGTGACAGGATATTTTTCTATTATCTTTGTAAATTCTGTAGATGCTCCCCTGAAATCTGTCACCGGATAATGAAGCGCGGCTATTATTTTTTTATATCCTGCGTCTGAAGCTTTTTTCAGAGCTGCCTCAAGACGCATAAGCTCTCTTCTGTATATTTTGTCGTCATGCTCATCCCAGTCTACAGTTATATGCGGCAGCAGCCATCCGCGCGTCCCGCATACAGCAAACTCACCTGCACCGTAAAATGTGTTGTGGATAAATATCATATCGTCAAAAAGTGAGTTCAGCTTTGACATTGAGGACCACCACAGGTCGTGATTTCCCTTTACCATGAGTTTTACTCCGGGCAGCTTATGAAGGAATTCGAAATCCGACATCGCCTCTTCAAGCTTCAGCCCCCACGAGATATCACCCGGGACTATCACTATATCCTCAGGTTCTACAAGTCTGAGCCAGTTTTCTTTTATTTTATTTTCATGATCATCCCATCTGGCTCCGAAAATATCCATTGGTTTATCGACAGACGTTGCCAGATGTGGATCTGATAAAGCAAAAATTCGCATGGATCACCTGCCTGAATGACTTTATTGTTTATATTATACCATGAATAAGCGGTGTTTTGCATATACGCTTGTATATATAATTATAATATCAAATTAATAGCATGCTATCTGCTGCCAGGCAGCAGCACTGAAACTGAAGATCTATTTATGCATTGATCATATGCCTTCAGTAACATTATTTATACACAATTCCATAAATTTATAAAAAAGAGGAGCTGTAAACAGCTCCTCAAAGTATTATTCATCCATGAGATTTTTAAGATTTTCATTCATCTGCTTTATCAAATCGATAAACAGATCTACTTTATTACTCGGGATGCCTTCTACTATACGATCATGAACAACTGCAAGACGTCTAGCCACGGTCTTTACCTTCTGTCTTCCTTCATCTGTAATGAATACCAGAAAAGCTCTTCTGTCTTTTTCAGTTGTACGTCTTACAACATATCCTCTGCCTTCAAGGATATCGAGTATCCTTGCAAGTGTAGCCTGATCCTTATCTACTTTATTTGACAGCTTTTTCTGATTTATGCCGTCCTGGTCTATAAGATTGTACAGTACTACAAACTGCTCAAGCGTTATATCGTCTTTGTTAAGAGCCATAGACATGTGCCGACGCATTCTTTTCTGCATAACATATACGAGATATGTCATCTGTTCATTGATATCAAACATAAAATTCACCCTCTCGACATAAGGCCCTTTTTATTTTTTCTTAGGCGCCTCTATTTTTTCTTTCTGGTCTTTCGTCGCCTCCGCAATCTTTCTGAGTTCAGGCTTTGAAACTTTACCGTTATTAAGCTGTGGGAACTCATCAACAAACCAATAGTATGATGGTATAGATAATGTAGGTGTCTTGCCTACGCAGAACGCTCTGAGTTCTTCAGGCTTGAGCTGAGAACCTTCCTTAAGTCTGCAGAAGCATCCTACGATCTCGCCGTACTTATAATCCTTTACGCCGATAACATAAGCTTCTTCAACATCAGGATGTGAATTGAGAACTTTCTCAACTTCGCCCGGGCTGATATTTTCGCCGCTTCGGATGATTATATCCTTAAGTCTGTCACCCATTACTATATAACCGTCATCATTGAGTCGTCCTGTATCACCTGTTCTGAGCCAGCCGTCCGGAGTATAAGTAGACGCTGTCTTCTCAGGATCGCCGAGATAACCCATCATAAGGCTGTATCCCTTAACGCATATTTCACCATACTCATCAGCAGGAACTTCCTCAAGAGTATCAGGGTCTATAAACTTCACGCTTACGCCAGGCATGATGCCTCCGACTGTAGAACCCTTAGTCTCAGGTGTATCTGAAGGCTTTGTTGCCGATACGCAAGGTGATGTTTCTGTAAGACCGTAGCATACGATGATGTCCTTCATATGCATTATTTCTTCGATATCCTTAACCATCTTTACAGGACAAGGTGCACCTGCAACGATACCCTTCTTCATGCATGAAACTTCATACTTATCAGGGTTTTTCTTCATCTCGTCTACAAATCCGATAAACATTGTAGGAACGCCGCATACAGTAGTACATCTTTCTCTTTCGATCATCTTGAGAGACTCAGCAGGCTTAAATCTGCTTGTAAGTACGATAGGTATACCGATGCTTACAGATGTAACGCCTGATACTGTTGATCCGAATGTATGGAACAGCTGTATCTGCATGCACATTTTATCGCTCTGATCAAGGCCCATCTGCTCAACAAGTGAATGTGAATTTTCAACTATGTTAAGGTGAGACAGCATTACACCCTTAGGGAATCCTGTACTTCCTGAAGTATAAATAACATATCCTAGATCCTTAACGCTTACTGCTGCTCTTGCTGCGTTATAATCATCGTCAGGGAGCGACTTACCTATTTCTATAGCTTTATTGAAATCAAATACGCCAGGATAAGCAAATTCATCAGTCGCATCTACAAGAATAACTCTCTTAAGGAGCGGAGCTTTTTCAATATTGAGCTCGCCGTATTTCTGAGTCTTGATCTCAGGATACATGTCATCAGCAAGCATTTCTATATTTTCATGGACCTTTGCTCCTCTGTACAGTATAAATGTAGAAACCTGTGATCTTCTTACAAGCTCTTCCATTCTGTCCTGCTTTTCATAAGGAGTAAATGCGATCATAACAGCACCTATCTTACTGAGCGCATATGACGCTATCATAGATTCTATTCCGTTTGCCATCCAAAGAGCTACCTTATCGCCTCTTCCGATGCCGATGCTGAGCATATATTTTGCAAAATATGTTGCTCTTTCATTAAATGTCTTATAATCTATCCTTCTTGTGCCATCAAATGAGATAAGTGCTTCGCCGTCAGGGTTTACTTCTGCAGTGTGCTCAAGCAGATCGCCTATAGTACAATCAAGAAGTCTCTCAACGTCAAGAGCGTACTCTTTTCCGTCAACAGTGATCTTATCCTGACTTGTACCTGAGATCAGCTCCTGTGCCTTCGCAAAGTCTGATAATGCAGCAGTTAACTTTTCATCCGCATCTTCAGGCTTTTCGATCACAGAACCGTCAACAGCCTTAAATACCCAGGTCTTTTCATCTGATTTGATTATTACTTTTCTACGTCCGTCAATAAAGCTCATTTTTCTACCTCCATGTCCAGCAAACTACCGAACTTGAACAAAAACAAAACCAGAATGCAGATACTAAAATAATAAGCACGCTTAGTATCCACATTCTGATTATAATACGAATCATAGATTGTGTCAATTTTATGTTTAATAATATTATGCGTATTTAATATCAGTTATACGAATATAGGTACAGCACTATTTGTTGTACGTCCTATTTTCTCATACTGCTACTTTATCTTCTGGATCTCATTTAATATCGGGTCAAAATCCCCGTCCTTGTACTGATCAAAAAACATCTGTATCTGCAAACGTGTCTTCTTAGACGGCATGATCTCAGCAACTCTCACTTTTGCAGCATCAAGTCCTGTTCTGCTCATATCCATGTCCAGATCGTCAAGAGTAAGCCTGTCTATATTCATTTTCATAGCAGCTCTTATGCCTGCTATAGACATTACGCGCAGGCTGTACTTGTGCTTAAGGTTACTGAGAACAGCAGGCGCTTTCATTTCCACAGTCTGAAGCACCTGACCAAGGTCCTTTGTCACGCTGAGCCTGCCGCTGTCATCTTTTTCAAACCAGCTTACATTTGTAAGATATGGCAGTTCAAGATATTCAGCAAGCATAGGGCCTACATGACCTGTTCTTCCATCCATGCTTGCATGCCCTGTAAGTACAACATCAAAATCACCCAGGCTTTTTATCGCAGCAGCAAGTGTATATGCAGTAGCAGTCGTATCTGAACCGCGTACCCTTTCATCATTGAGAAGCACAGCCCTGTCTACTCCGAGTGCCAGCGACTCACGCAGTATCTCTTCTGTTTTATCGTTTCCCATACTGAGTGTCGTAATATGAATATCGTCACTCATCTTATCTTTCATCTGCAGCGCAAGCTCGAGAGCGTTACAGTCATCAAATGTAAGCATAGCCTCATCCGGATCGCGTATAACGATATTAGTGCCTTCCATCATTTTTACCTGATTTGATCTCGGCGCCTGCTTTAATGTAACAATAACCTTAAGCATTTAAATACCTCATCAATTAATAAACTACAACCTGACGACGCCTCACGGCGGCAAAAAGAGCTGCCGCAGACCGTAAACTCCGACAGTAACAACAGTAACGCTTTATATGCATCATACACGTCACCATTGCCGCGCCGGCTGTGCGGTCCGCGCGACAGCCCTTTATTTTAAAACTTCTGAACTTCTACAAATACATACTGATCCGGTTCTTCAGGATTATCTACCTTGAACCTGTCCTTTTCAGGCATTTCATATTCGCCTGAGACGAATTTTTCAACTTCTTCAGTGATCCATGGCATAGGCCATGGTGATTTCAGCGGGTCAGAAATAATATTTGCATCAGCATCAAATGCGATCATCTGACCTTTTATATCACATGGTATGCTGTCAACAGCCTTTATAGTAAAAACTGTTTTAGCTTCCACACCGTTAAATTCCATAATTAATTATTCCTCTGTATCCGGTTTTTTCTTTCTGAATGAGCCATAATCAGGCATTGTATAGTCAAGCTTAAAATCGTCCATTTCTCCCTCGACTATATCAAAACTTACTGTTTTCTGTCTCTGGCACACAGTTCTGCAGCCAGAAGGACATTTTCCGCAGCCTTTCTTAAAACGAACAGGCTCAAAAGTGATAGTTCCGCTTTCAACAACAGTTTTGCCCATATATTATACCTCCTGAAAATTACTGATCACGATCTGGCAGGAATGTTGTCATATAATCTGACTCTTCCTCATAAGCCTCATAAACTACAGCCTGCCATGTACCCTCCATTATGTCCTTATTGTCTTCATAGAGTTCTTCTACTGTATCGTATTCAATGATATCGCCTACATAATACATATTGATCTTATTCTTTGTTATCTGCCACTTCTTCTTTTCAGGGAAATGTCTTACCATTACATCTGTAAGCTTAAGGAAGAATGTATCGATATTTTCCTTTTCTGCCATCTGTTTGAAATCTTCAGGCTTAGGATTTTCCATATTGTAATAAACTCTGTTTATTTCCATATAGAATCTCTTGTTATCAGGTCTTGAAGCTGTAAATACCTGGCCCACCTGAGCAAGGCGAAGCTCCTTGCCTGCCATTTCGAGGATATGCATTACTGAATTATGTACTTCGATATAAAGCTGATCGTCTACTGTGAAGAACTGGCCTTCTACCTCGAACATATCATCTTCCAGATAAAAGTCAACATACATTCCGTCAAATCTGGCAATGGTTTCAGGATCATTTATATCAAGATTATTATTATATTCGTCCATCATTTTTTTACTTCTCCTTAACTCAAAACTTATAGCTGTAATTACTTCATTAATATATCAGAATTCTGATATATATTGCCGATAACCTTAGACTGGCTTATAAGGCTGCTTGAACCCGGATAAAGTGTTCCGTCAAGCGATACAAGGATAAACTGACCGATCTCATCACTCCATGAGACCTCAGCAATACTTTCCTCATCTCCTACTGTAAGGATATCACCTTCATATACCTCGCTGCCCTCGCTGTCTGCCCAGCCTGTATACTGCATAGGTATCATTTCGATCGGCGGATCGTTCTTGAAATCATATATATAAAGAGCGCCGAATGTAAGATATGCATATATAGAAACCATCATATCTTCCTGCGGATCCTTTATGTCTTCAGGCATATACATCGTGCTTGAAGTAGGATCCCACGCACGGTACTTTATCTGGCGTCTGCGTTCCTCAGGATCCGCATCACCGTTTTCAAATATATTTCCTACGATCTTTATCGCATCTGTAAGATAAGCGCCGCCAGGTGAAGTTTCCATATCATCGCCAAGGAAAAGATATCCTGATGTAATATCATCCCAGATAACCTGATAATACTTACCATCCACCTCTACGATATCGCCCTCGTAAATCTCATACTGTTCTCTGTCATACCAGTTAGTGGACTGCTGAAAAACATATTCAGTAGGAGGATCTGTTTTATAATCCTTTATATGAAGAACACCGTCGATAAGTCCGCCGTATATGGTTTTCGGGGCATCTTCAGCTGTATCTGGTTCTTCAAGATCTTCAGGAGAAAGCATCTTCTTCTCCGCTGGATTCCATGCTCTGAATTTCCATTCTCTAGTATATCCGTCAGCCATAAAAAATCTCCTTTTCTTTTACTTGCCAAAAGTGCACTTAGGCCATACACATTCGTTACACTGCATGCACAGACCGCCTACACCAAGACTTGTTATATCTTTTTTTTCTATTTTCTCGCCGGCGAGAACTCTCGGAAGAAGCAGATCTACGACCGTAGTTCTGAAAAACATTCCGCATGCCGGAACTCCCATAATAGGAATATCATCAAGATAAGCCATCATAAACATAGCGCCCGGAAGTGCGGCAGCGCCATACTTTACGATCTCAGCGCCTGCGTGTTTTATAGCAGTAGGCGTAAGATCATCAGGGTCAACAGACATACCGCCTGTTGTAAAAATAAGCTCTGCACCCTTATTTTTTAAATCGATTATTTTCTGTGATATAGTTTCAAGATCATCCGGAGCATATGTTATCTCAAGTATCTCTGAACCGTAAGACTCGACCTTTTCTGTAATAACAGGAGCAAACGCATCAGGTATACGATTGTAAAAAACCTCGCTTCCTGTTATGACGCAGCCAACTTTCTTCTTCTGGAAAGGCTTTACTTCGAGTACCCAGCCTGCTTCACTTGCCGCCTTTTCAGCTGCCTCTATGTCAGCCGCATCGACTACAAGAGGTATGACCTTTGTACCCGCTAACATATCGCCTTTCTTAACGCGCATATTGTCCGGAAGTGTAGATACTATAACATAAGGCAGCTCGTTTATACGGTTTACTGCCTCTTTGTTTACCTTAAGCAGGCCGTCATATTCAGCAAAAATATTAACACGGCTTTCCTTAGGTGCAACAGCATATGTACCGTTTCCTTTTATGGCCTCGCCAAGTCTGACTCCGGCCTCATCCTCATGGACTTCCTGATCTGAAAGTTCAAGTACATATATATTACTTTTACCCACATTAAGCAGTGTATCAACATCTTCCTCACGAATAATATGTCCTTTTTTAAATACAGAACCTTTGAATTCGCCTTTTACTATACGAGTAATATCATGTGCAAGAATCTTTCCAACTGCATCTTCAGTCTTTATTATTTCCTTCTTCAAAAAAACCTCCCGTTCTGCCATACACAGAATGCCGACAACATCGTCCCTCGCCTGCTGACGACTGACAGAACATATATCTACCTTAAATATACTGTGATAAAAAAGCGGATCAGAATATAGACCCGCTACTCATACTATTTAATTTTATAACATTTCGGAGAATAATTCAAGAATGATTTAATATACTAAAATTATAGTATGCAAACAATTAATTTATACTCAACTAATACCTTCTATTTATAATAATATCCAATATATATATTTTTCTTAATAAAACATGAAATGAAAATTTTTCATATCGTCCGCCCGGCGGACGCACAGATCGCATATATATTCATTGCATTAAAACAGGGATACCTTAACGGTATCCCTTCATAAAATATTTTCTATTATTCGCAGATCTCACGCCATTTAAGATCGTATGGCTCAAAAGTGACTTTTCTGTATTTGTCCACATCAAGGATCTTTCCATCCCAGTCACCGTGGATATCGCCGTTCTGCTTGATAAGAATGTCATACAGTATATCGTATGTGATCCCGTCATCACCTGTCTCGACGATCGTGCTGTAAGGAAGAGTCTTGTGGTATGTCATTTCGAGACCATTGTAATCAAAATGATATCCGCATCTCATCCTGCATCCATCAAGACCTGTATATTTGAAAAGATCTTTAAGGTCATGAAGGATCTTATCATGCTCTTCTTCATATAGATTCTCAGGTGTCGTATCGGTATAATCAAATCTGAACTGAATAGGAATACCGTACTTATGGAATCTTTCAACATAGCTCATGAGCCTGTCAGTAGGATAATCCTTGTAAAGTACACAATTTACACGAGTATTTACAGGAATCTGAGCAATAAGCTCGTCAGGTGATTCCTCAACATATTTCACAAGGTGTCTTGATATATTGATGCATGTGATCTTATCCTTGTTTTTTTCACAAAATGCGATCATATCTTCACCGGGCTGATCTGCAAACACAGGGAAAGTAGTATTAATATATACTTTATGCGTTGTAGGTACCTGGTCAAGAAGTTTCTGCAAAGAATCAAGATTTGAAAATGGTTCGCCACCTGTAAAAACAAAATCACAGTATGGAGTTATCGCATCCATTGTCTTGATGCTCTCGCATATCTTATCCAGACTGAACCCTGTAGTATCGCTGTACTCCTCTTTGTTGACGCAGAAAGGACAATTATTACGGCAGTCATACGGAACAAATACTGTTACAGTTGCTCCGCCGTCACGCGTCTTGTATGGATTACTCATATTTATCTGTTGTTCCTCCAATCAAATACATATACACAAACTAACTATATTTTATACCTTTATATACCTTTTAGTCAACAAATATAAGTATTTAAGAATGCTTACATACAAAATACATAATAAAATAAAGATATTTCTATCGTGAATTCAGTATATTTTTTAATGCCAATGCTTAGCAATTAAACATTGGCATTAAAAAAGGGATGCTGTAAAACAGCATCCCTGAAATGATATTCTAATATTAAATTAGAGGTTCTTACCAACAGACTTGAGGTAGTTGAGTACCTTTTCCTGAGTAAGAGGCTGCTCTGTGCATCTGAAACCGATAGCATCGTATACAGCGTTGAAGATTGCTGGTGGTGTTGGCTGGATAGGACCTTCACCTGATTCCTTAGCACCGTAAGGAGCTGATGGATCGTAAGATTCAACGATTGTAGCGTCGATTTCAGGCATATCGATAGTACCGCAGAGCTTGTAGTCGTGGAATGATGGGTTGAGTAATCTACCATCTTCAGCATATCTCATTTCCTCGAGTAATGCGTGACCAAGACCCATCTGGATAGAACCATGAACCTGACCTTCGCATGACATTGGGTTGATAGGCTGACCAAGGTCACCAGCTTCAGTGATGTCGAGTACGTGAACGAGACCAGTGTAGAGGTCAACCTTAACGTGAGCGATCTGAGTAGTGAAGCCGAATGTTGGTGAGTGACCGATGTTACCACCCTGCTGGATACCCTTTCTTCTTGGAGGTGTGAACTGTCCAGAAGTGATGATTGGACCGTTAGCAGAGATGTACTGATCTACAACTTCATTCCAGTCAACGTTCTTTCTCTTCTTTTCATAGATTGAGTAGAACTGGTAATCCTTAACGCCAACTTCCTGACCACGGCAACCCATGATTGCAGCAGCTACAGGGAAGAGGAGCTGGTTAGCAGCTTCGCATGCTCTTCTGATAGCCCAACCTGAAGCGTAAGTTACACGTGAAGCGAATGTACCAAGGTCGAATGTAGCGAGCTCAGTATCTCTTGAAACTACCTTAACGTCTTCTGATCTGATACCAAGAGTTTCAGCAGCCATCTGAGCCATAACCATATCAACACCCTGACCGATATCAGTAGTACCGCAGAATAATACAACGTTATTTTCGTTTTCGATCTTAACGTTAGCTACTGTATGAGGCTTGTATGAGAGGTAGAGAGTATATGATGTACCAGAAATGTAGTAACCACCAGAGATACCAACACCTTCACCAAATGGGAGGTGACCATACTTAGCTTCGAAATCGCAGTTATCAGCAGCAGTCTGAAGAGTCTTCTTGTATTCAGTATGAGGTACATACATCATTGAACGGCAAGTGTGACCTGATTCAACTGCGTTGAGGAGTCTGATCTGTAATGGAGTCATACCGAGCTTTTCAGCTGCCATATCCATGAGGATTTCCATTGCAAATCTTGGCTGAGCACCACCGAGACCTCTGTGAGCACCGCAAGTATTTGTATTAGTGTACATGAGCTTACCAGCGAACTTAGCAGCTGGAGTAATGTAAGGGAGGTGAGTCATTGAAGCTGTGTAGAATAATACTACAACACCCCAAGACATGTAAGCACCAGCAACCATCAGGTTGTTGAAGTCTACAGCTGTGATATGACCTTCCTTATCGAAGCCCATTCTGAACTTCATGTAGCATGGGTGATGACCCTGGTTCTGAGCGAATACTTCAGATCTCTCGTAAGTGCACTTTACAGGACGACCTACTCTTGAAGAGAACTTAGAAGTAACGAAGTCAGCAGTAGTAGCAACACCCTTACCACCGAAACCACCACCAAGCAGTGGAACTGTGATTCTGATGTCCTTCATAGGCATCTGGAGAACCTTAGCTAACTGCTGATGAGTGTAGTGTGGAACCTGGCAAGTAGCATATAAGTGGAGCTTGCCCTTATGTACATCGAAATCAGCGAGAGCTGACTGTGGTTCGATGAATGACTGATGATACTGGCATGAGTAGAACTCTTCTTCGATTACGAGATCTGATTCAGCGAGGATAGCATCTACATCACCGTACTGCTGAGTACCCTGGTGAGCGATATTGTTTGGCTTATCTTCGTGAATGAGGATACCAGTTTCTTCAGCGAACTTTTCAGACTTACGAGCATCTACAACTACTGGGAGGAGCTCATATTCAACGTCGATAAGTTCGAGAGCCTTTTCAGCGATTTCTTCTGTTACAGCACAAACAGCTGCAACACCTTCACCCCACATACGAACCTTATCTCTTGCGAGAACTTCTTCGTTTGCTGAGTGAGCTACGATACCGTAATCGATAGGGAAGTCCTTACCAGTAAGAACGTCGAGTACGCCATCTAATTCAAGTGCCTTGCTGAAATCAATGTTCTTGATAATAGCATGAGCATGTGGAGATCTTAAGATCTTTGCATATACCATTCTTGGTAAAGAAAGGTCATCAGTGTACTGGAGCTTACCAGTAACCTTCTTAGGACCATCAAGACGAGGGATAGATCTACCTACTTCAGTGTATTCTCTTGTGTAGTCCTTATAATCATGATATCTGTTAGATACTTCGAACATTTTATTCATTCCCATTTATAACACCCCGCCTTCTGCTGCACATGCTTCTACAGCTTCGAAAATGAGGAGGTAACCTGTGCATCTGCAGAGGTTTCCTGAAAGCGCTCTTCTAATCTCAGCTCTTGTAGGATGTGGATTTCTAGTTAATAAGTTATAAGAAGACATTACCATACCTGGTGTGCAGAAACCGCACTGTACAGCGCCGTGGTTCAGGAAAGACTTCTGAATTGGGTTCATCTCGCCTGTCTTGTGATCAGCGATGCCTTCGATTGTTGTTATCTTCTTACCCTGACATGCCATAGCAAGTGTAAGGCAAGATAATACAGCCTTACCGTCGATGATTACTGAGCAAGCTCCGCAGTCGCCCTGACCGCAGCCCTTCTTAGTACCAGTAAGACCAGCTTCTTTTCTAAGTACCTCTACGAGAAGATCAGTAGGAGCAACTCTGAGGTCCATGTCTTCGCCATTAATGTTTAAAGTAATTAACTGCTTCTTCATCATTTAATCTGCACCCCTTTCCTACTTTTTGATCTCTTCAGCAAGTTCTCTTAAGATTCTTCTTGCTAATGCGCCGATAACGTCTACTCTGTAGTCAGCAGAAGCTCTTACGTCTGTGATAGGATGTACTTCAGATGCAGCAGCTTCGCCAGCCTTCTTGATAACTTCTTCGTCGCCGATCTTAGTTCCCTTAAGAACTGCAGGAACCTTTTCAGAAATAAGAGGCTTGATTGCAACAGAACCCATTACACACATAGCGTCCTTAATAGTGTCGCCATCCATGTCAAGTCTGATGCACATGTTAGCTATATCGATTTCCATTGAGCTTCTCATACCAACATAGTGATACTTAACATATGTATTAGCATCAGGCTCTGGAAGAATTATTGTCTTGATGATTTCGCCTGGTTCGAGGATGTTCTTTCTGTTACCAGTGATGAAGTCCTCTACAGGGATAGTTCTTTCACCCTTCTTGCTAGCGAGAACGAGCTGTGCTCTGTAGCAGATGAGTGAAGCAGGAGTTTCTGCTGAAGGACCAGAGTTAGAAAGGTTACCACCAATAGTACCCATTTCTCTAACCTGTGGACCACCGATTTCGCCTGCAGCATAAGCAAATGCAGGATACTTAGCCTTTAATTCAGCAGAGAATTCGCAGAAAGCGTCAGTTGTGCATGCACCAATTACAGCACCCTTACCGTCTTCTACCTTGAACTCGTTGAGTTCAGGGATGCGAGTGATATCGATTACGTTTGCTGGATGAATCATTTTTTCCTTAAGCTGTACAACTAAATCAGTACCGCCAGCCAGAACCTTAGCGTTTTCCTTAGTAGCTAAGAGTTCGAGAGCTTCGTCCAGAGTCTCAGGACGGAAATACTCGAATGGAGTTAAAATATTCAAACAAGCCACCTCCTTAAATAATTGTGATATTGGTTTGTTAAGTGTTCAATGTATTCGTTAAATGCGGATGCACGCTTGCAGTTCGTGCATCCGCACGATATACACTGATATTTATTAATTTAAACCAGGATATACCTGATATAAATTACAACTAAAATCGTATGTTCTGATTACTTTAATAAATCAACTGAGATAGTCTTTTCAGGATAATCAACATAATCAGTATTTGTGAATAAAGTCTTCATTTCTCTGTAGTATCTTTCGATTGGATACTCTCTTGAGTAACCTGTACCACCGTGGATCTGAACACAATTTGTACCAGCATCGAAAGCTGACTTAGCAGCCTGATACTTAGCGCAAGCGCAAGGAATGATATAATCCTTACCTGACATAACAGCTGCGAGAGCCTTTTCACCAACTGCTTCGAGTATATACTTAGCAGCAGCGATATCAGCGAGCATGAACTGTACTGCAGGAATCTTAGCGATAGGAGCGCCGAACTGTACTCTTGTCTTTGCATATTCAACTGAAGTAGCGCAAGCTGTATCAGCGATACCAGCAGCTACGAAGCAGTTTAATGTATCGATCTTAGCATTGAGTTCTGCTCTTACCTTTGCGCCGTCTGCAGAAAGAAGAACTGCAGGAGCAGCATCGAATGTAAGGTTAGCTGTAGGATAAGATCTGAGACCGAGCTTATCAAACTTTTCAGCCTTAGCATCAGCAGCCTTTACAACGAATGCAGCAAGTGCACCGTCTAAAGTTGCGATAACGATGTACTGGTCAGCAGCACCGCCGAGAGCAGCAGCGATCTTTGTGCCAGTGATCTTGTAAGCGTCGCCGGCTTTTTCAGCAGTAACTCCGCCGCATGAAGTACCTTCTTCATAAACAGCATAGCCAGTCATGCCGTCAGCAGCAGCGCCGTAATCAGCGAGTGTGCTTGCTGTAACGTTAGCTACAACAGCAACTTCTGCCATAGAAGCGTTAGCCTTACCGAATTCTTCAGCAACGATAGCAGCTTCTTCTAAGTCAGCAACCTTTAAAAATCCTTTTGCAGCCATTTCCTTAACTGCATCTTCTGTATATTCAGCCGTCTTTTCTGGAACGAAAGAAACTGGTGCTAATGTAGCAGCAGCGAAATCCGCAGCGGCTTTCTGAATTAAACTTTTTTCACTCATTTTGAATAATCCTCCTTATAAGATATTCTTCTAATCTTTGTTTGCTAAACCGTTCAGTTAATTACTATTTCTTTCTTGGGAAGAGAGAGTTTGTAATTACTAATCTCTGTACCTGGTTTGTACCTTCGTAGATTGAAAGAATACGGGCATCTCTGAATAATTTTTCCATTCTTGAGCCCTTCTTAAGGCCGTTAACACCCATGAGGTTCATAGCTTCTCTTGTAGTGTTTATAGCGTTGTCTGTGCAGTAAAGCTTAGACATGCATGATTCCATACCATGGTTAAGACCAGCATCTCTCATGAATGCAGTGTGGAATACGAGCTGTCTGCCGCATTCAACGTTAGCCTTTAATTCAGCAACCTTGAAAGCAAATGCCTTGTTTGCTGAGAGTGGCTTACCGCCTTCCATATGAGTCTGACCGTATTCAATGAGCTGTTCAATAACTGCTAAAGCAAGACCGTTAGCCTGAGCTGCAACTACTGCACGTCCTGCATCGAGAGTCATCATTGCTGTCTTGAAACCGAAGCCTATACCACCGACATGCTTACCCTGAGCATTTGTAATACCTTCAGGTCCGCCGAGGATTCTTGATTCATCAAGTTCAACGTTCTCTAAGTGTAATTCACAAGTCTGAGAACCTCTGATACCCATCTTATCTTCTTCCTTAACATAAGTTAAGCCCGGTGTGTTACCAGGGATAAGGAACATTGTGAGGCCCTTGCTTCCGAGTGACTTATCAGTAGAAGCTGCGATAGCTAATGTAGAACCAGTATCGATAGCCTTACCTGATGTTGTGATATAGCACTTGTCACCGTTGAGTATATATTTATTACCAACCTTCTTAGCTTCTGTAGCTACAGCGCCTGCATCTGAGCCTGCGCCCTTTTCAGTAAGACCGAAAGCACCGAACTTACCTGAGAGAAGGTTTCCGAAGTGTTCTTTCTGCTGCTCTTCTGTACCTGTTAAAAGAATAGGGAATGAACCGAGGTTGTTTGAACCAAAACCAGTAGCACAGCCTACATCTGCCTTACCGAGCTCTTCCCACATAGCGATGCAAGTTGCGAAAGGCATTTCTTCACCACCAGTAAACTTTGGTGCGCAAGGGCTTGCAAAACCAGGGATCTTGCACCATTCATCCCAGATGTAATCCGGGCAGCACTTGCCTGCATCAATTTCGTCAAGGTTTGGATAAATCCATTTGTCGCAGAAATCTTTTACGAGTGCGACTTTTTCATTCATGTCATCTGTGAAACCAAACATTTGTTTACCTTCTTTCTTTTCAATAGCAATAGTTTTTTCATTGCGATTGACAATCACGAGCCAATCTTTTTGAAACGCAACATGCGTGCCAAAACACTTCGTTTACTAAAAAAACTGTTAATTATTTTTCAAACGAAGTTGTTTACAACGGGAAAACCGTTGAATTTACAGGACTCTGCCAAATAAACTTTTTTAGATCTTTTTTATCGAATCGGAAAATTCGTTTTTTGTTTTGGCCTGTAAATTTTTAATTATTGAGATTTGTCCATCGAAGTTTACACTTTTGTGTATATATGTTTACGCTTTTGTGTAAACATATATGTGCAGACTTCTTTTTTAAGTAACAAATGCCAATCCGTAAGACTGTCACTCGTTCGCTTACAAATCATTTTATCATGAAATGCTATACTTTTCCAGCTTTTTATATAATAAAGTTCGTGAAATATTCAACATTCTTGCTGTCTTTGCTTTATTCCCGCCACATACTTCAAGTGCGTTTTGTATAGCTTTCTTCTCGCTTTCAGCTTTCTGTTCACTCAGCGTCGCTACAGTATCATTTGTTTCACTTTCAAATATTTTCTTTTCTTCGGTTCTATTTTCAACTTTTTTTCTGTTCAGCCGGCTGAACGCGTCGTAATCCGGATTAAATTTCTTGAAGTCTTTTAATTCAAGCCATTCATCCCATGTTGACGCCATAGTTCTTTCTATGACGTTCTGGAGTTCGCGGACATTTCCGGGCCAGTCATAATTCATAAGATATTCAACGGCTTCCTCAGATATGCCTCTTACATTTCTGAGAGTTTCGCCGTTATATCTGCCTATAAAAGATCTTACCAGCGGCAGGATGTCTTCTTTACGCTCGCGGAGCGGCGGTATTTTTATTGTCATTATATTCAGCCTGTAAAAAAGATCTCGGCGGAACTTTCCTTCTTCCACCAGCATGTCCAGCGGCATATTTGATG
>CAKQOE010000018.1 GCA_934255545.1 uncultured Clostridia bacterium
AAGTCAGCAAAACAGCTATATGGCACAAATGCTGACCCGAAGGCGGAAGAAAAGTCAGCAAAACAGCTATATGGCACAAATGCTGACCCGAAAGCGCGAGAGAAGTCAGCAAAACAGCTATATGGCACAAATGCTGACCCGAAAGCGCGAGAGAAGTCAGCAAAACAGTTATATGCTCAAAATGCTGACCCGAAGGCGCAGAAAAAGTCAGCAAAACGACCATATGAGCAAAATGCTGACCCGAAGGCGCAAGAAAAGTCAGCAAAACAGCTATATGCCCAAAATGCTGACCCGCCAACAAAAAAGTATATAATTCCACAAGCAATAAAAACAAACTCCATTCAGAAAAACCGCAGAAGCATTGTCTGCAATCATACAGTTTTTCGAATGGAGTTTTCAGTTATCATATATGGACGAGATGCAGTCATGATGAACTGCCCGGATGAAAAATGGACAGTCATCGAGCGATATTGAGATCGCAGATCTGAAATCTGTATGATCTTATTATTTCTTGAGCGCAACAGTTCCGGTCTTCATAAGAGAAATGATGCCATAAGGCTCAAATGTATCGACGATAGACTGTGTAACTGAATCCTCAGCAGAAGCCTCGATAATGATAGAGTCAGCCTTTATATCAACTATCCTTGCACCGAAAGCGTCAGCAAGCTGTATGATGTCGATGCGAGTCTCGTGAGTGGCGCGGAGCTTCATCAGAAGCAGCTGGCGGCTTAAAGTGTCAGCGTTCGTAACGTTTTCGACATCGATTATCTCGTGAAGCTTTATAAGCTGCTTTATGACCTGGTCGAGGATGTACTCGTCGCCGTCAACAACGACAGTCATCCTTGTAAGATTTTCATCCTCAGTAGCACTCGCTACGATAGAATCTATATTGTATCCTCTTCTGCCGAACAGTCCTGAAATACGGCGAAGGACACCGGTCCTGTTTTCCATGAGAACTGAAAGTACATGTTTCATAATTAATAGCCTCCTGTATGAATAAATAGATCCGGCGGTCAGCGCCCGTCGCCGGGCGAGCATGATGCAGGGACCGCTCTGCAGAGCGGAATGCACGCGCGCCGGGCGCGCGCAGGTGTAAAGACCGCATTACCGCCTGTTATCTGTTTTTTAGATTATATCGCTATAATATGCGTCAGACAATTATTAATTGCGGTAATTAGTTATTTTATCGAGTCGTCATCGTATCAGCCATTTTTACCGGGGCTGTCATTATCGTGACTGTCGTCATCATCGGATATATCATCCGCGTTTTTGTCAGCGCTGTCCGCATCGTCATCCGGACCGGCGTAAGGCATTTTTATAAGCTCAGCGGGTTCTTCTGCGTCATCAGGCGCTTCGTTGCCGCATATGTCATTTGGATCAGGCTCTATGTCTCCGCCGAGGAACTCTATAAAGCTGTCAAAATCAGTAAAATCGCTTTTTATGAATTCGTAAAACACAGGTTCCTTGAACTCATACTTAGTGGATACGGCGAGCGGATACGACAGGAGTGAGAGATACATGCGGAACTCTGCGTCCTGAACATCCTCGAAAGAGTATCCCACTATAATGATCTGGCCATAGTCTGTCAGATAGTACATAGCGTGTATGTCATTGTTTATCATGTAGACCGGCTTGCCGACGTGAGCGTTCGTTTCGTTGAAATCTATATAGAGCTTGCCGTTTTCGTACGCTGTTTCAGTGAATACCGACGCGAAAGCAGCAAAAGTGTCAAGAAATTCCTCACTGTAGTCGAGCACTTCGTATACGGTTATGAACTCAGAACGGTTCATGAGCATCGCAGCCTCGGCGCCGGTTATGCGGAAATCAGACTGCAGCGCAACTGAAGAGACTCTTGTCTCTGCAGCGTTGAGCGTTATGGTAGATGTCACGAGCTGGTAACGTCCGGCGTACTCTATGAGCGATTCGCAGAAAAACTCATGACTGTCAGGTTTCCCGGAGGGCTCGATGCTGTTTCTGCAGAGTGTTTTGGGCGCCATGTCAGAAAAAAGCTCACATCCGCTCATGTCCGGCCTGAGATCAGGTGTGATGATATCATCGTCAGAAATGCTCGAATGTTCAAGCAGCCATGACGCACCCCGCGCGTCACCTGATACGCATCTCATTAAAAAGTGATTTATTACATAATTTGCCTTATAAGCGCTGCCGCTGAGCTTCTTGAAAAGAGCCTTGTACTCAGCTCCGGTAAGCGTCTGCTCAGGCTTTGTAAGAAATGTGAATTTCTCACGGCCGTCCGGAAGCGGCTGGTCATACCGCGCATTTATCTTCATATGCGACTGGATAAGGAAGCGAGCCTCTTTTTCTGAAACAGGTACAGAGTCGCCGCCCAGAGCGCCGCAGAGACGTGTGCGCTCTTCGAGTATGTCTACAGGCATATCTCCGTAACCCTCTGTGTATGATTCTATACCGTATTCTTCACAGTCCAGATAAAATATCTGGTGCATCTTTTCTATCCGCGAATCCCTGAGAACGTCCCATGTGAGTTCCAGTCCTATCACACCCATAAGGCGGGTATCTGTAGCGCTTCCTGAAACGAAGGTGCGTCCGTTTTCGATCTTCGGAATATCCAGACCGCCTTTTATGACGCTGAACTTTGGTTTCATTTATGTTCTCCTTTAAAAAGCGGGCCTGCCGGCCCGCCGTAGTATTCGTAAAGCAATGTATCCTGCGTTTCCCCGCCGCAGCGGGGAGTGCGTGTCAGCGTGAGCTGACGGATCACTTTGACATTATACATTATTATTACACGTTGGGCAAAGAATTCAATGTTACGAAAGCGTGATTTTTGTATACTTTTCTTGACCAGGCTTTACATATATTATAAAATTCATTAGATGCAGCTTTTTTCCTATTTATATGTGAAAGAGCTGCGTCATTGCAATCATTGTTAAATTATTTTTTGAAAATATAAATTGAAAGGTAACAAAATGGGCGTTAAAGTAGTAAAATTCGGTGGCTCGTCAGTTGCTGACGCCATCCAGCTCCAGAAGGTAAAGAGTATAGTAATGTCTGATCCGGACAGAAAGTATGTTGTTGTTTCAGCTCCGGGCAAGCGTTATTCAGATGATAACAAGATCACAGATCTTCTGTATCTGTGCAAGACTCATATAGATCACAACATACCGGCAGACCATGTTTTCCAGGTCATCTGCGACAGATTCAGGATCATGGAGCTCAATCTCGGCGTAAATGTAGGCATTGACAAGGAGCTTGAAGAGATCCGTCAGAATCTTAAGCCGGGTGTCACTGCTGATTATATCGCAAGCCGCGGCGAGTATCTCTGCGGTAAGCTGGCAGCAGCTGTTCTCGGTTTTGATTTTGTCGATCCTGCAGGTCTTATACAGTTTGATGAAAAGGGCAGACATATGGCTGACGCTACGCATGAAGCACTTTCAGCTGAGCTTGCAAAGCATGAGAACGCAGTTATACCGGGCTTCTACGGATCAAATCCTGACGGTACTGTACGTACATTCTCACGCGGCGGCTCTGATATCACAGGATCGCTCGTTGCAAAGGCTGTAGGTGCTGATATATATGAAAACTGGACTGACGTTTCAGGCTTCCTGGTATCTGATCCGAGGATCGTCGATAACCCTAAGCCTATAAAAAACATTACATACAAGGAGCTCCGCGAGCTGTCATACATGGGCGCAAGCGTGCTTCATGAGGATGCGATATTCCCTGTAAGAGAGGTGAATATCCCTATAAATATCAGAAATACGAATGAACCTGATAATCCGGGAACTATAATATCAGATACTCCTGCAGAGAGTGACGATATAATTACAGGTATCGCAGGCAGAAAGGACTTCGTAGTTATCGCTCTGTACAAAAATATGATGAACTCGGAGATCGGTTTTGTTAAGCGTCTGCTTACTATACTTGAAAATAATGAGATCTCTTTCGAGCATCTTCCGAGCGGTATCGACACTGTATGTATCGTAATATCAAAGCAGCAGCTTGAGGGCAAGCTCCAGGATCTGCTTGAGGACATAGAAAAGAGACTTAAGCCTGATTCAGTCGAGATATACCAGGATATGGCGCTTATCGCTACTGTAGGTCTTGGAATGAACCGCAGGCCAGGCGTATGCGCTACGCTGTTCGGAGCTTTAAACGATGCGGGCGTAAATGTACGTATGATAGACCAGGGGTCAAGTGAGATGAACATCATTGTAGGCGTTGAAAACGACAGCTTTGAGGCTGCTATAAGATCCATCTACAATGCGTTTATTAATAAATAATAATTCAAAAGGAAAGTAAAAGGACACGAGGGTGTAAAGCATGGGTATTATGGAATTGGTCTTTGGGGACCTTAACAAGAAGGAAGTAAAAAAGCTTGAAAAAATAGCTGACAAGGTAATGGCTCTTGATGAAGAGATGCAGAAGCTTACGGACGATGAGCTGAGAGCCAAGACAGAAGAATTTAAAGACAGATGCCAGAACAAGGGCGAATCTCTCGATTCGCTCCTGCCTGAAGCGTTTGCTGTATGCCGCGAAGGAGCATCAAGAACGCTCGGCATGAAGCATTTTAAAGTGCAGGTAATAGGCGGTATCGCGCTTCACCAGGGCCGTATCGCAGAGATGCGTACAGGTGAAGGTAAGACACTCGTGGCAACTCTTCCTGCATATCTTAACGCCCTTGAGGGAAAGGGCGTTTATGTAGTAACTGTAAACGACTATCTGGCAAAGCGAGACATGGAGTGGATGGGAAAGCTCTATACATTCCTTGGACTGACTGTAGGAGGTATATTCCACAGCGTTCCTGCCGAGAAGAGAAAGCATGAATATCTGTGCGATATAACTTACGGAACTAATAACGAGTTCGGTTTTGACTATCTGCGTGACAATATGGTCAGCTACAAGGAACAGATGGTACAGCGCGACCTGAATTACGCTATCGTCGATGAAGTCGATTCCATCCTGATCGATGAAGCGCGTACTCCGCTTATCATTTCAGGCATGGGTGAAAAGTCTACAGATCTTTACACGAAGGCTGACAGATTTGTAAAGAACTTCAAGCTGGACGAAGACTTTACTATGGATGAAAAGGACAAGACTGTATCGCTTACTGAAGAGGGCGTATCGCGCTGCGAGGATTACTTTGGAGTCGAGAACTTCTCGGATCCTGAAAATATGGAGCTCAACCATCATGTTATACAGGCGCTGAAGGCAAACTTCATTATGAAGCGCGATGTAGACTATGTGGCTCAGGACGGCGAGATACTTATCGTAGATGAGTTTACAGGACGTATAATGCAGGGACGCCGTTACAGCAACGGACTGCACCAGGCCATAGAAGCGAAGGAAGGCATGAATGTAAGGAGCGAGTCAAAGACTCTTGCCACTATCACTCTTCAGAACTACTTCAGAATGTTCAATAAGCTGTCAGGTATGACAGGTACTGCAAAGACTGAAGAAGACGAGTTCCGCGACATCTACAACATGGACGTTGTTGTTATCCCTACAAACAAGCCTGTAAGACGTACAGATCTGGATGATTCGGTTTATCTTAACGAGCCTGCAAAGTTCCGCGCTATCGTAAATGAGATCGCTGAAGTGCATGAGACGGGCAGACCTGTACTCGTAGGTACTATTTCGATAGAAAAGTCAGAGGCTATAAGCGACCTTCTCAAAAAGCGCGGCATAAAGCACAACGTTCTGAATGCGAAGCATCATGAGCGTGAGGCTGAGATCGTAGCAGAGGCAGGCCGTCTCGGAGCGGTAACTATCGCGACAAACATGGCCGGCCGTGGTACAGATATCATACTCGGCGGCAACCCTGAGTTTGAAGCAAAGAAGGAAATGAGAAAGCTCGGATATGACGAGAATACCATCTCATATGCCTCAAGCCGTATACCTCTCGAAGACGAGGAGCTTCTCGCTGCCAGAAAGGTATTTGACGATCTTCATGACAAGTACAAGGCTGAGAGGGCTGAGGAGCAGGAAAAGGTGCGCGAGCTTGGCGGCCTTCATATCATAGGTACTGAGCGCCATGAGTCGAGACGTATAGACAATCAGCTGAGAGGACGTGCCGGAAGACAGGGTGACCCGGGTTCCACAAAGTTCTTCATCGGCCTTGACGATGACCTTATGCGTCTGTTCGGAGGCGAGAGGATACAGGCCATGATGGCGAGATTCAACGGCTCAGAAGACGAACCTATAGAAGCAAAGCCGCTCACAAGAGCTATAGAAAACGCACAGAAGAAGGTAGAAGGCAGAAACTTCACTTCACGTAAGTACGTTCTCCAGTACGACAACGTAATGAACAAGCAGCGTGAGATAATCTACGGCGAGCGCCGCAGAGTACTCGATGGTGAGGATCTCAAGAGCCATATCCTTTCTATGGCTGACGAATTTGCTGACGCATATATAGATACATGCACAGCGGAGTCAAAGTTCTCAGAAGAATGGAATCTGCCTGATCTTGAAAAGTCAATAAAGAAGCTCTGCAATGCGTTTACCCTTCCTGATTACGGCGATACCCCTGATGTTACGCCTGAGCAGCTTCATGAAGATGTACATGCAGAAATTGCAAAGCTTTACGATGAAAAGGAAGCTGAGATCGGCGAAGAACGTATGAGAGAGCTCGAAAGAATGATCCTCATAAGAGTCGTAGACAATAAATGGATGGATCATATCGACGCTATGGACCAGCTCCGTACAGGTATAGGCCTGAGAGGTCTCGGACATCAGGATCCTGCACAGGCTTACGCGCAGGAAGGCTTTGATATGTTCGAAGAAATGATAAGCAATATCAAAGAAGATACAGTAAAGTTCTGTTTCAACGTAACAGTTCAGACAAATACTGAGCGTGTACAGGTAATGGAAGCAGGAAATGCCCAGAAAGAAGACGTAGCACCGTCAGTAGGCGGCGGCGCGCTCCAGCATCAGCAGCGCGGAGGACAGGCGATGCCGTCTGCAGCACCAAAGGAAACAAAGGAAGCTCCTAAAGTTCCGATCAAGCGCGAAGCACCAAAGGTAGGAAGAAACGATCCATGCCCTTGTGGCTCAGGAAAGAAATATAAGAACTGCTGCGGAAAGAACGAGCAGTAACCTGAAAAATATATAGATCAAAACATTACAGGGACCGGGCCGCATATATTAAAAGTCCGGTCCCGGATGCTTTAAGCAGGTATTTTGCAGTGTAAATGCTGTACAGCTATAACAAATAACAAGTAAAATAAAAGGATGTGATGAAAAGTGTTGGAACTCGATAACATCAAGTACGAAATGAACGCAGTTCATAACAGCTTAAAAGAATTGGGTGAGTCCCTTTGACGTCCCTGCGTTAAAGGAACAGCTCGATGAAGTTATAAATTACGATCTGCAGAGGACCGACCTCTGGGATGACCCTGAGGCAGCCGGAAAGGTGCTTCAGAAGAAAAAATCGCTCGAAAAAAAGATAAACTCATATGAAAAACTCGAAGGCGACTACGAAGATATAAATGTCCTTATAGAAATGGCTGAAGAAGCAGACGACGAGTCCCTCGTCCCGGAGATAGAAGACTTATTTAAAAAACTGAAGGAAGATATAGAAGACCTGAGGATAGAGACGCTTCTCGACGGCGAGTACGACAAAAATAACGCCATACTGTCAATACATGCAGGCTCAGGCGGCGTAGACGCTCAGGACTGGGCGGAGATGCTTTACAGGATGTACAGCAGATGGATAGAGCGAAAGGGTTTCACGTATACGCTGCTCGATTTTCAGAAGGATGACGCAGGCGGCATAAAGAATGCGACCCTGCTCGTAAAGGGCGAAAATGCCTACGGCTATCTGAAAAACGAAAGAGGCGTACACCGCCTCGTAAGGATATCACCGTTCGACTCACAGGCCCGCAGACATACATCGTTTGCCGCTGTAGACGTTTCACCTGAGATCGATGAGGCTACAGACGTTGAGATATCGCCTGACGATATCAGGATAGATACGTACCGTTCGAGCGGCGCAGGCGGTCAGCACGTCAATACGACTGACTCCGCGATAAGGATAACGCATATACCTACAAATATAGTAGTAACATGCCAGAATGAACGCTCACAGCACCAGAATAAGGAAATGGCGATGCGCGTCCTCAAAGGCCGCCTGATAGAACTCAAAGAACGCGAACATAAGGACCGCATAGACGAGTTGAAGGGCGATTACGGACAGATAACATGGGGAAATCAGATACGCTCTTACGTATTCCAGCCATATACTATGGTAAAAGACCACAGAACTGGAGCAGAGGTAAGCGATGTCCAAAAAGTAATGGATGGAGATATAGATTACTTCATAAATGAAAAGCTGAAACAGCGTTAATGCTGCAGCCGGGCGCGCCTGCCGGGCAGGCGGAACAATTATCAGGAGAATTATATAAAATGAATATTACGGAAAAACTTGCGCAGGAATTCGGCATAAGACTCGCTCAGGTCGAACAGACAGTAGCGCTTATAGACGAGGGAAACACGATACCGTTCATAGCGCGTTACCGTAAGGAAGTGACAGGCGGACTGACTGACGTGCTGCTCCGAGACCTTGATGAAAGACTTTCATATCTCAGAGGCCTCGAGGAGAGAAAAGCAGAAGTCATAAAGAGCATAGAAGAACAGGGAAAGCTTACGGAAGAACTGAAAAGCGAGATCGAGCAGGCGGAGATACTGCAGAGAGTCGAAGATCTGTACAAGCCGTTTAAGCAGAAAAAGAGCACACGCGCTACAAAAGCGAGAGAACGCGGACTCGGACCTCTGGCAGATATGATATGGGCGCAGGATGCGACGGAAGGAAATATCTTGTCCATTGCAGCCGGATCCATAGATCCCGGAAAGGAAGTGGAGACTGCAGAGGCAGCGCTCGCAGGCGCGTGCGATATCATAGCTGAAAGGATATCGGATGATGCTGAGATAACAGAAATGGTAAGAAATTACAGCAGAGATAACGGCGTGCTTACATCAGAAGCAGCTGACCCGGATGAGAAAACTGTATACGATATGTACTACGAGTACGCAGAACCGGTGTCGAAGATCCCTAACCACAGAGTTCTCGCTGTAAACCGCGGCGAAAAAGAAAAGAAACTCAAGGTGAAGATAAAAGTAGAACCTGAAAAGATACACGAGCTTATAGCTGACAAAGTGATAACTAATGCAGCATCGATATGGACGGGAAGCCTCACGGCTACCATAGAAGACGCATACAAGCGCCTTATAGCGCCGTCCATAGAGCGCGAACTCAGAAACGAGCTTACAGAGCGCGCAGAAAAGGACGCGGTAAAGGTATTTGCTAAAAATACAGAAAAGCTTCTCATGGTGCCGCCTGTAAAGGGTGCGCGCGTGCTGGCCATAGATCCGGGATACAGAACAGGATGCAAGGTGGCTGCCCTCGCGGACACAGGAAAACTGCTCGCGTATGCTACGATATATCCTACAGAGCCTAAAAACGATATAGCAGGCTCTGAAAAGATAATAACAAAGCTCATAGACAGATTTAAGCTCAATACAGTAGTCATAGGAAACGGCACAGGCTCGCGGGAAACAGAAAAATTTATAGCGGACTATATCGCAAAAACGGGGCGTGACCTGAAATACACTATCGTAAGTGAAGCCGGAGCGTCTGTATATTCTGCATCGAAGCTCGCTACAGAAGAATATCCTGACCTTGACGTAACGACCAGAGGAGCGATGTCCATAGGCCGCCGCCTGCAGGACCCGCTTGCAGAGCTCGTAAAGATCTCGCCTAAGAGCATCGGCGTAGGTCAGTATCAGCACGATATAAACCAGGGGCTCCTCGACACTGCGCTGACGAATGTCGTAGAGGACTGTGTAAATAAAGTAGGTGTCGATCTGAACACAGCGTCTCCGTCGCTGCTTTCATACATTTCCGGTATAAATTCTTCTATCGCAAAGAATATCGTGAAATATCGCGAAGAAAACGGCGCATTCACTGACAGAAAGCAGCTTATGAAGGTATCAAAGCTCGGTGAAAAAACGTTTAAGCAGTGTGCCGGATTCATGAGGATATCGGGAGGCAATGACCCGCTCGATGCAACAGCGGTACATCCTGAGTCTTACGCTACGACAAGGGTCATGCTTGAAAGCCTCGGAATAACAGGCGATATGATTGCAGCAGGCGGCGTTTCTGATATAGAGGATCGCATATGCGCAAAATACCCGGTCGAGTCTAAGAGAAAGAAAGCTCCGGAAAAGAAGAAAAAGGAAGCTGAACTTCCGTCTAACGGTCTTGCAGCTCTGGCAGCTCTTCTTGATGATGAAGACTTCAATCCAAAGAAAAAGAAGAAAGAAAGCAAAAAGCCGGAACCTGAAAATCAGAATATAAAGCGCAGCGTTGAAAAGATGGCGGAAGACCTCGGAATGGGCGTAATGACGCTGACTGATATAATTGACGAGATAAAGAAGCCTGCGCGCGACCCGCGCGAATCGATGCCGGGCGTTATATTCAGAAGCGACGTACTCAGCTTTGATGACCTTAAGGCAGGCATGGAGCTTGAAGGAACTGTCAGAAACGTAGTAGACTTCGGAGCATTCGTAGATATAGGCGTAAAAACTGACGGACTTGTTCATGTATCTGAACTCAGCAGCCGCTTTATAAAGCATCCTATGGATGCAGTCAGCATCGGTGACAATGTAAAAGTCAGGATACTTGACATAGACAAAGAAAGACACAAGATATCGCTTACTATGAAGCTGTAGTCTGGCGATGGTAAAGAGGCGCGGCCGTCAGGCGGCGCCTTTGCTGTTTTTTGTTGCATATGTTAAGAATGTGATTGTAATGGTCATAGATATATGATAAAATATGTGTACGAATTATTGTTTCACGACCATATAAATGAATTAGATCTTGTTAGGATTAGTTGAGGGTTTTGAAAACATTATTTGTGCATAGGATAATTAAAATACTGCAAGGAGGTATGCGTTATGGAAGTTTATAACAGCGAAAAGATACGGAATGTTGCGCTCATTGGGCACGGCGGGTGCGGTAAGACATCACTGATGGAGCTCGCGCTTCTCGAGACCGGCGTTATAAACAGAGTCGGCACTATTGAAGCAGGAACTACCGTTTCTGATTATGACCGCATGGAGATCGAAACCGGACATTCCATAAATATGTCAATGATCCCTATTGAGTATAAAGACGTAAAGATCAACTTTATAGATACGCCGGGACTTATGGACTTTTCTAACGAAATGTATACCGCTATTCAGGCTGCAGCCGTTGCTCTGCTTGTTATAGATGCCGGTTCAGGCATACAGGTAGGAACAGAAAAGGCATGGCAGTTCTGCAAGGAATTGAAAAAACCTGTATTTATTATGATAAAGAGAAAAGACCGTGATACTTATGTATTTGACGATCTTGTTGCTCAGATAAGAGAAAAGCTGGGCGCTGTATGCGTTCCTGCAAGCTACCCGCTCAAGCCGGAAATGCTTGAAGCTTTCAACGAGCTTATCGCTGAAACTGATGAAGAGCTCATGAACAAGTACTTTGACACGGGAGTATTTGAACCGTGGGAATTCAACACAGGTCTGAGAAACGGCGTTGCGAACGCTGAGATCGTTCCTGTATTTGCCTTTGACCCTGAAAACGGCCAGGGCATTGACATGATGCTCGATGTAATTAGAAAATACGCGCCGTCGCCTCTCAGGCACGCGCCTTACAAATATATAGATGCCAGCGGCGGTGAAGATTACGCTTTGCCGGAAGTAGACGCTCCTGTTACTATGTGGACGTTCAAGACTCTGGCCGACCCGTTCGTAGGCAAGATATCTATAATGAAAGTCATCACAGGTACGCTCAAGGCAGGCATGGAGCTTGTAAATACGCGTACAGGCAAGGCTGAAAAGCTCAACAAGCTCGTAGTACTCAGAGGTAAGACACAGATAGAAGTACCGCAGGCTAACACAGGCGATATCATAGCCGTTTCGAAGCTTACATATACTGAAACAGGCGATACTCTCTGCGACAAGGGTAAGTCAAGGACTTACGTAAATATCGCCATACATGCGCCTACGCTGTTTACGGCTATCGCAGCAAAGGATAAGAACGACGAAGAAAAGCTGGGATCGGCTCTCGCGAGACTGCGCGAAGAAGACCCTTCATTCGTTATAAGGCTCGATAAAGAAACGAAGCAGACTCTTATCGGTACTCAGGGCGAGATGCAGATGAATGTCATAAAATCAAAGCTTGCTGAACGCTTCGGCGTACAGGCTGTGACAAGCCCTAGAAAGGTAGCTTATCGTGAAACGATAAAAGGACATTCAGATGTACAGGGTAAATATAAAAAGCAGTCAGGAGGCGCAGGCCAGTACGGTGACGTACGTATAAGATTCTCGCCTTCAACTGAACCGGGACTTGAATTCTCAGAACAGCTCTTCGGCGGATCTATCCCTAAGAACTACGTTCCGGCTATAGAAAAGGGACTCCTTGAAAGTATGGAAAAGGGTCCTCTGGCAGGATACCCTGTAGTAGGCATAAAAGCAGTCCTGTATGATGGCTCTTACCATGATGTTGACTCTAATGATATGGCATTCAAGGTAGCAGCTTCAATGGCGTTCAAGGCAGGTATAACAAAAGCTCATCCTGTACTGCTCGAGCCTATAATGCGTCTTGAGATAAGCATACCTGACGAGTTCATGGGCGACGTAATGGGCGATATGAACAGACGCCGCGCGCGTATACTCGGTATGGAGCCTGATGAAAACGGAATGCAGAAGCTGATAGCGGAAGCTCCTATGGCTGAGATACTCGACTATACTATATCGCTGCGCGCTATGACCCAGGCTAAGGGCTCATTCACTCAGGAGTTCGTCCGTTACGATGAAGTGCCTCAGAAGCTTGCAGAAAAAATAATCGCTGAGGCTGAACAGAAATAATATATAATAACGCTTAAACAAAACAAGAATTAAAAAACAGAAAACAAAAGCAGAATAAAAAATGACAGTTGATCAATTTGAGTTTGCCTCCGAAAAAGCTCAAATATTGATGACCGCACGGTCATGATGAATAAGTTATATTGGTTTACGTTACAGCAAACAGTGGGGACGGTTGCATAAAGCAGCGGTCCCCTGCTGTTTTTATCGCCGTTTTTTATTCTGAAAATCTGAAATTTTCTTAAAAATGATGCGGATATGCAATTTTGATATTTTCATATCGTTAAAAAAAGTATATTATAGATTAATCGGGGATTTTTACGGGGAAATTTCTTCGATGATTTTAAGTTCTGTAAGCAGTATTGTTAGAGATTAAATTTTATTAAGGAAATTTGAAGTATGAAAGCAAAAACATTTATTAAATTTTTTCTGAGCTTTTTGGTCCTGTTTACACTTATCTTCATACCTGTAGTGAAAGGTGTTTCAAACATAAACATTTTCAAAACTTCAGACGGCGCCGGAGACGGCGATCTGGAGGATCAGATGGATGTAGGTGTTCTTGTATCACCGGACAGTGAATTTTTCAGCGCATTTACAGATGTAAACCGCGTAAATTTACTCATGGTAGGCATAAACCAGAAAATGACGGATACGATCATGCTCGTGAGCTGGAATATGGACGATAATAAGATCGATTTAATATCAGTTCCTCGTGATACTTATTATGAACGTAATGGATACAACAGCCCGGCGCAGAAAAAGATAAACGCGGCATACGGAGCAGAGGGAATAATCGGAACAGCGAACTCAGTGAGTGACGTTCTTTACGGTATTCCTATCAACTATTATGCTGTAGTCGATTATGACTCTGTAAAGACTATCGTTGACGGCATAGGCGGTGTTCCTGTCAATGTAGAAAAAGCGATGAAGTATGATGACCCTACGGATAAGCCTCCGCTGCATATAAACATACCGGCAGGCGAACAGGTCCTTGACGGTGAACATGCAATTCAGTATCTCCGTTACAGAAAGGGCTACAGGGAAGGCGATATCGGTCGTGTAAAGGCTCAGCAGGAGTTCGTAAAGTCAGCATTTAAGCAGGCACTCGACCACGGGCTTATCGATTCCGTAAAGCTCATAACAAAAAATGTAGAGTCCGATATCACTGTCGGAGCAGCTACAAAGTTCGCGCTTAAGGCTGTAGGTCTTCAGAGCGACGCTATAACTACTTATACGCTTCCGGGCGAGGGCAAGTATATCGGCGATGTTTCGTATTTTATCCAGGATAAGGATGCAACTAAGGACATGCTCAGAGACATATACGATCCTCAGCCGGCAACTGATGACGAAGCAGGAAGCAGTGACGAAAGCAGCAATGATGCTGCATAGCGCAGGCCTGCCTGCGGAAAATGCGCAACAGGCAGCGAAGCTGCCTTCCTACGTCCGCTACGCGGACTACGGTTAAAGTCCTGCCCGTATCTCTGATACGGCGCGCAGGACTTATACAGAAATCACGTAGCTTTAGCTGCAATGTGATTTTTCAGTTGTCGTATTTTACACTGCAGCTAAAGCTGCGTAAAATACGCGGTGACGCGTTGTTATCATATGATGATTTAAATTAGTTTATTCGTAATTAATTTTTATTGTACTTATTTAAAATGTAATTGTGTTATTTCGGAGGAAGAAATGTCAAACGAAGAAAAAATCATGGACAGAGACCTTGGTCTCGAACTCGCTCGTGTAACAGAAACTGCAGCTATCGGCTGCGCTAAATGGATGGGCCGCGGCGACAAGAATTCTGCTGACCAGGCTGCTGTTACAGGCATGAGAAAGATGTTTGAAACTGTTAATATCGACGGTGTCGTAGTTATCGGTGAGGGTGAAAAGGACGAGGCTCCTATGCTTTACATAGGCGAGCAGATAGGTATCGGCGGTCCTGACGCTGACAAGGTAGACATCGCGGTAGATCCTCTGGACGGAACTACATCAACTGCAAAGGGTATCGCAAACGCAATCTCTGTAATAGCTATCGCAAAGAGAAATCATCTTTTCCACACTAAGAATTATTATATGGAAAAGATCGTTGTAGGACCTAAGGCAAAGGGTACTATCGATATAACGAAGCCACTTAAGGAAAATCTTGTAAACGTAGCAAAGGCTCTCAACAAGAGCGTTGAAGAGCTTACAGTAACTATCCTTGAAAGAGACCGTCATAAGGATATCATCGCTCAGTGCCGTGAAGCCGGATGCAGAGTAAAGCTTTTCAGAGACGGTGATGTAGGAGCTGCGATATCAACATGCTATGATGACAGCGGTGTTGATATGATGGTAGGTATAGGCGGATGCCCTGAAGGCGTGCTTGCTGCTGCTGCGCTTAAGTGTCTCGGCGGCGAGATCCAGGGAAGACTGTATGCGCATACAGCTGCAGAGATAAAGCAGGCTCAGACTGATCCTGATTACTACAGAGTACTCACTACTGACGATCTGGCAGCAGGCGATGATGTATTATTTATCGCTACAGGCGTTTCAGACGGTGATATGCTCAAGGGCGTACGTTTCCTCGGAAACAACAGAGTAAAGACAGATACTGTCGTAATGAGAAGCGCTTCAGGCACTATCAGATTTATAGAGGCTGTCCACGATATGAACAAGAAGCCTTCATATGCCCAGAACGACGGTAAAGAGATCAGATAAATTAAATCAGGTATTAAGCTGCGGACGCAACAAAGCAGTAATATCCCAAACAGATCGAACAGATCAGGCGTATCAACAAAAATAGTATTCTAAGCAATTCATTTTCTTAAAATGCAGGAAAAGCGATCTTTAAGTATAGTTCTGACTGAAGCTTTTCCGGTATCTGACGGCAGATATCGCTTATGCGGTCACTGCCGCAAATAAAATGTTATATCTATTGTAGGAAATGAATATCCGGAAAGGTATTTGATGAAAAAAATAACAAGCGCTGAGCTCGACGGCATGAAGATCGCCGAGCTCAGAGTGCTTGGCGCCGAGCTTAAGCTCGAAGGCGCCGACACTCTGAAAAAGCCGGTTCTTCGCCAGGCGATAAAGGATCATCTTGCATCGCTCGAGGAAAAGAAAGCAGGAAAAGAAAAAACATCAGTGACTGAGGAAGCTGATGCTGCTGCAGACAAGCCTGTAAGAAAAGCGCGTACAACGCGTAAAACAGCAGAAAAGACATCAGGCAGAAAGACAGCTAAAAAAACTGACGCAGCAGACGAAGAAAAGAAAACAGTAAAAAGGTCATATAAGACTGAAAGAGCTGTGAAAACAGAAAAAACTCATAAAAAAGATGAACAGCCGGAGCTTTCCGATGAACAGCAGCAGTATGAAGAAACTGCAGATCTGCAGACACCGGCACCGGGTGAGGTAAAGACAGACGATACATCACAGAATGTATCAGACGAAGCTGCAAATGGCAACAATGTCAGTGAAAGTACAGATGCAGGACACGCTGAACGCAGCGAGCATGAACACAGACATGAAAGACATGACCACAGAACTGACCATAGGACTGAAAGAAACGAACAGAAGTATTCTGAGGAAGAAAGACCTGTGGTTACCGGCATCCTCGACATTGCTGAGGGAGGATTCGGATTTTTAAGATTTGATAATTTTCTGACCAGTGACAAAGATATTTACGTTTCTCCGACGCAGATCAGGCGTTTTAATCTCAAAAAAGGCGATAAGATAAAAGGAATAACGAGAAGACCGAACGAAGGAGAACGATTCGGAGCTTTATTGTATGTAAATACAGTAAACGGCGATGAACCGGGAGTTTCGATGCGCAGACCTAATTTCGAGGATCTTACACCGATATTCCCTTATGAAAGGCTCCGACTTGAACATTCAAGAACAGATCTCGCCACGAGGATAATCGACCTTGTCGCTCCTATCGGAAAGGGTCAGAGAGGACTTATAGTAGCGCCTCCTAAAACAGGTAAGACAGTTCTGCTCAAGAAGATAGCGACTACGATCGAACAGAATTATCCCGATATAAAGGTCATAGTGCTTCTCGTTGACGAAAGACCTGAAGAAGTAACCGATATGAAGGAGTCCATAAACGGAGATGTTCTTTATTCAACGTTCGACGAACAGGCTGAGCATCATGTAAAGGTTGCAGAAATGGTCCTTGCACACGCAGAAAGACTTGCAGAGCACAAGAAGGATGTAGTAATACTCCTTGACAGCATCACGCGCCTGGCGCGTGCATACAACATGGTCATTCCGTCTTCAGGAAAGACGCTTTCCGGCGGTATAGATCCCGGAGCGCTTCATAAGCCAAAGAAATTCTTCGGAGCAGCCCGCAAGCTGCGCGAGGGAGGAAGCATCACTATACTTGCGACTGCGCTTATAGAGACGGGAAGCAGGATGGATGACGTCATATTTGAAGAGTTCAAGGGAACAGGCAACATGGAGCTGCACCTTGACAGGAGACTCTCCGAAAAGCGCATATTCCCTGCAATAAACCTGAACAAGTCAGGAACGAGACGTGAGGATCTGCTGCTTGACCAGACTGAAATGGAAGCCATATGGAAGATCCGCCGCGCCATGGCTAATCAGAATCCGCAGGAAGTAACGGAAAGCATCATCGACAATCTCTCAAAGACAAGATGCAACGCGGATTTTATAGAAATTATTCTGAAAACTAAGGTACTGGGGTAAAAAATCTGTTATCATATCAGCTGTCAGAATATCAACGGCAGCTGCCGGGCAGCTGTAATGTACAGTAAGTTATGTAAATTCGAAAAGGAATTAGTAGAAAATGGATTTCAGCAAAATATTTATAAAGGACGCAAATCCTACGAAAATGGGCGGTCAGGCAGTCATGGAAGGAATCATGATGAAGGGGGCTGACCGCACTGCAATAGCTGTCCGCAGGGCGGACGGGACTATAAATGTAAAAGAGCAGCCGCTCAAGCCGAGAAGCAAATGGATGAAGATCCCGATCATCCGCGGCGTTGTTGTGTTTGTTGATTCTCTTGTGACAGGCGTAAGCACGCTTATGTACTCGGCAGAAGTGCTCGAAGAAGATATTCCCGATGAGGAAGACTATACTCCGGGAAAATTTGAGTCATGGCTTCAGAAAAAATACGGCGACAAGGGAGTTTTTAATTTCCTGCTTTATTCTTCAGTCGTTATAGCGCTCGCTGTTTCTATCGGACTTTTTGTGCTGCTGCCGACATGGCTCGTAGGTCTGTGCGGGCATATTATAGGCAATCCGATAGCGCTCAATCTTATAGAGGGCGTTATGCGAATAATAATGTTTATTATTTATATAGTCGCCATATCGCAAATGAACGATATAAAGCGGGTGTTCCAGTACCACGGCGCGGAGCATCAGACGATACACTGCTACGAAAACGGGCTGGAGCTCACTCCGGAAAACTGCGCATCATTTGAAACGCTTCATCCGAGATGCGGAACGAGCTTCCTGATGTTCGTAATGATAATCAGTCTGCTCCTGTTTTCATTCCTCGGCTGGCCAAACGTGTGGGTCCGTCTGCTCTCAAGACTTGTACTCATACCTGTAGTGGCGGGCCTGTCATATGAACTGCTCAGATGGGCGGGCAGCAGCGAGTCCATGGTAGTGAAGATACTGAGCGTGCCCGGTCTGCTGCTTCAGAAGCTTACGACGAAGGTCCCTGACAAGTCGATGCTTGAGGTCGCTATAGTAGCGGTCAATGTATGCCTCAGCAAGAACGAGCCGGCAGAACGAATATATGATGTTGACTCGCAGGGAAATGTGATAAAGCGCGACGACGCGCCCGGCGCGTCAGAAGACAGCGGAGCCGCAGATGATGACGCTGTCGCTCAGCAGCCGGAGACGGCTGAAAAGGCAGGTGAGCATTAATGCTTATAACATTCGGACAGATACTTGAGATAGGCATAAAAACGCTGAAACAGGCAAACATACATGATGCGGAGCGCGACGCGAACCTTCTGCTGCAGTATATGATGCATGAGGACAACAGGTTTATATTCCTGCATCGCAACGACGGTACTGACGAGTCGCATGCAGACGAGTATTTCAGTTTTATAGACCGCAGAGCCGCAGGCGAGCCGCTTCAGTACATAACAGGCTCGCAGGAGTTTATGGGACATGAGTTCGAGGTAAACGAGTCTGTGCTCATACCGCGTCAGGATACGGAGACCGTAGTGGAGTTTGCCATAGAGCAGGCGGGTAAAATGAAAAAATGCGGCTCTGTCCTCGACATGTGCTGCGGAAGCGGCGCTATAGCTGTATCTATGGCAAAAGCGCTTCCGAAGGCTGACGTAACTGCGTGCGACTGCAGCGAGGAGGCTCTTGAAACGGCTAAGCGCAATGCTGTTAAAAACGGCGTAGAAAAACATGTTGATTTTAAGAAAACTGATATGTTTGAGATAGAAAAACGCGGGAAAGTAACTCATATCAAAGGAAAATTTGATATGATAATCAGTAATCCGCCTTATATACCGAGGGCTGTCATAGACACGCTTCAGCCTGAGGTGAGAGACCACGAACCGATGCTGGCTCTTGACGGTGGTGATGACGGTCTTGATTTTTACAGGATAATAGCGCGTGATGCATGCGGTCATATGAAGAAGAACGGCATGCTCATCATGGAGATCGGACACGATCAGGGTGAGGCTGTAACAGGTCTGTTGCGTGATATGTGTGCTTACGCTGATATAGAAGTGCATAAGGATCTGGCAGGGCACGACAGGATAGTCAGCTGTACATTGGCATAGGCGTAAGCCTGTGGGGCCGTGGGCGGCCGCTCGTGTGAGGTCTTATTAATGTAAGATCATTGCTGAGAAAAAGTATTTTGTATTCATCAAAAAACATAATTTTCAAAAAAACTGTTGATGGCCTGAAAATACTGTGTTATTATAGTTAGGCTAATTAACGTATATCTAAAATAAAACGTGGGTTCAATATATACTTCACGCGGAAAGAGGTGCAACATGAGACAGGGAATACATCCTGATTACAAAGTATGCAAGGTAACATGCGCTTGCGGAAATACTTTCGAAACTAAATCTACAAAAGAAGAAATGAGACTTGACATCTGCTCAGCATGCCATCCGTTCTTTACTGGCCAGCAGAAATTTATCAACCGCGGCGGTCGTGTTGAAAAGTTCAAGAAGAAGTTCAATCTCGAATAGACAATTCAGAAAACTCAACAAATTTAAAGCCGGAATATTATATTCCGGTTTTTTTAGTATGAAACGGCGGATAATGTGAAAATCAACAGGGTAAAGACAATCAACGATTCTCTTATATGCCGTTTCGTGTTATAATATCAATGTATGCGCAGCGAACGGTTATGAAGACCGCGCGGATATGCGCGCGCCGCTGGCGGCGCGGTGATGTTCAGCGCGGGAGCGCTGCAAGGAAAGAAGATCATTACGGATTCAGGAGCAGATTATTATGTATGATAAACTCGATTTTATTCAGGAGAAATACGAAGAGCTGAGTCTCAAGGTATCTGATCCCGATGTTATTGCAGACCAGGCAAACTGGCAGAAATACGCAAAGGAACTCGGCGAAATGGAGCCGATCGTTCAGAAATATACAGAGTATAAAAAGGCTGTAGAGGGCATCCAGGAGGCGAAGGAAATACTTGCTGACGGAAGCTCGGACGAGGAAATGAGAGAGCTTGCAAAGATGGAGCTTTCTGATCTTGAGGAAAGCAAGGAAACTTTGCAGGAAGAGCTCAGGATCCTGCTTATCCCTAAGGACCCTAACGACCAGAAAAACGTTATACTCGAAGTAAGAGCAGGCACAGGCGGTGATGAAGCTGCGCTTTTCGGAGCCGATCTTCTCAGAATGTATATGCGATACGCGGAAAGACGCGGCTGGAAAACAGAAATGATCGATACCAACTCTACAGGCATCGGCGGTATAAAGGAAGCTGTTATGCTCATAAAGGGTAAGGGGGCATACTCGCGCCTGAAGTATGAGAGCGGCGTTCACCGCGTACAGAGAGTACCGGAGACAGAATCAAGCGGAAGGATACACACTTCAGCTGCGACAGTAGCTGTGCTTCCTGAAGTAGACGACGTAGAAGTAGACCTTAATCCTAACGATGTAAGAGTCGATGTATACCGCGCGTCAGGAAACGGCGGTCAGTGCGTAAATACTACAGACTCTGCAGTACGACTTACTCATATACCTACAGGCATCGTTGTTACATGCCAGGATGAAAAGTCACAGCTCAAGAACAAGGATAAGGCGTTCAAGGTACTCAAGGCAAAGCTGTATGATATGAAGCTGCAGGCTCAGCATGACGAGCAGGCAGAAGCTCGTAAGAGCCAGGTCGGAAGCGGCGACAGAAGTGAGCGTATAAGAACGTACAACTTCCCGCAGGGCCGTGTTTCAGATCACCGTATAGGACTTACGATCTACAAGCTCGACTACTTCCTTGATGGAGATATGGACGAAATAATAGACGCGCTGATCACTTCAGACCAGGCTGAAAAGATGAAGAATTTCTAAAGGATGCGCGCCGCAAGGCGCGAAATTCTTGAGGTTGTATTAACAGATAGTTGAAATTTACAAAGAGGGAGAAAAATGGAAACTAAAATTTACACGATCACAGATCTTGAAAGAGATCATGAAAAAATCGTAGAAGCGGCTGAGATCATCCGCAACGGCGGTCTTGTCGCATTTCCGACTGATACTGTCTACGCCCTTGGGGCGTCATTAGAAAGTGAAGAGGCGATACTTAAGCTTTTCGAAGTGAAGAACAGACCAAAGGAAAATCCTATGAATATACTGGTCTCAAGAGATCTGGACATGCATCTCTGTATCGACATCACAGCGCCTAACGGTCAGTTCGCGTCAAGACTCATAGAAGAGTTCTGGCCGGGTCCTCTGACTGTTATCATGCCGCGCATCATCGGCCGCGTGCCGAGCGAGGTCACAGGCGGTCTTTTAGGTATAGGAGTGCGCCAGCCTGATGATGATATAGCAAGAGCTCTCATAGATGAAGTCGGAAATCCGGTAGTAGCGCCAAGCGCTAATCTCTCAGGTCATCCGAGTCCTACTACAGGTCAGCACGTTATAGACGACCTCAACGGTAAGGTAGACATGATCCTTGTCGGCCCTGACTGCAAGACAGGCATCGAATCAACTGTTGTAGATCTTACGCGTGATTACCCTGTTATAGTAAGACCGGGAACTATCACAAAGGAACAGATCCAGGAAGTTATTCCGAGAAAGGTTTTCGAGGTCCCCGGGGATCTCTCACTGTAGACGGGGGAAACGGTGAGATCGCGGAGGAAACAATATCTCCCGGTTTAAAATATCCACATTACAGACCATCTGCTGAAATGTTCCTGTACGAAGGCGATCCTGCGAAGGCTACAGAAGCAATAGCAGCAGCTGCAGCCGCAGCTGAGGCGGAAGGCAGAAAAGTCGGTATAATTGATTTTAAAGGCGATGTCGATATGGCTGCAAAGCTTTTCTTTAAGGAGCTTCGCGCATGTGATACTGAAAAGGTCGATGTTATATATGCAGCGGGCGTTTCAGATGAAGGTATCGGCGATGCCGTTATGAACCGGATGCGCAATGCAGCCGGAGAAAATATTATTATTCTTGATTAAAGATCATTGGAGGAAAAAATGATTGCATTAGCAAGTGACCATGCGGGTTTTGAACTTAAGGAAGCTATAAAGAAGCATCTTATTGAAAATAATTATGATATTATCGATTACGGAACTGATTCCGCTGCTTCAGTTGATTATCCTATCTATGCCCGTAAGGCTGCAAAGGCTGTAGCTTCAGGTCAGTGCGATAAAGGCATAGTATGCTGCGGAACAGGTATAGGAGTCTCTATAACAGCCAATAAAGAAAAAGGTATAAGATGCGCGCTCTGCACAAATGAATTTATGGCAGAGATGGCAAAGCGCCACAATAACGCAAACATGCTCGCTTTCGGCGCTCGCATAACTCCTGTTGAGGATGTTCTGAAAATGGTGGATATATGGCTGAATGCCGCTTTTGAAGAAGGCAGACACCAGAGAAGAATAGATCTAATTGAAATGTAAAAGATATAGGTAGAAAATATGAAGATATATGACGAACTTGTTGCGCGCGGACTTATAGCGCAGGTTACAGACGAGGCAGAGATAAGAGAGCTTGTTGACAACGGCAAGGCTGTATTTTATATCGGATTTGACCCGACTGCAGACAGCCTTCATGTAGGTCACTTTATGGCGCTTATGCTTATGAAGAGACTTCAGCAGGCAGGCAATAAGCCTATCGCTCTTGTTGGAGGCGGTACAGGAATGATCGGTGACCCTTCAGGTCGTACTGACATGCGCAAGATGATGACTCCTGAAACTATTCAGCACAACTGCGACTGCTTCAAGAAGCAGATGAGCCGTTTTATAGATTTCTCAGATGATAAGGCTATCATGGTAAATAACGCAGACTGGCTCATGGATAAAAATTATGTTGAGTTCCTTCGCGAGGTAGGTCCTCACTTCTCTGTAAACAATATGCTCAGAGCGGAATGCTACAAGCAGAGAATGGAAAAGGGCCTCAGCTTCCTTGAATTCAACTATATGATAATGCAGAGCTATGACTTCTATGAGCTTTATCAGAGATACGGCTGCAACATGCAGTTTGGCGGAAATGACCAGTGGAGCAACATGCTCGGCGGTACTGAGCTTATAAGACGTAAGCTCGGCAAGGACGCTTATGCCATGACTATAACTCTTCTGATGAACTCAGAGGGTAAGAAGATGGGTAAGACAGCAAACGGAGCTGTATGGCTCGATGCTGAAAAGACATCTCCTTATGATTTCTACCAGTACTGGAGAAACGTTGATGACGCTGACGTTGTAAGATTCATGAAGATGCTCACATTCCGTTCTCTCGATGAGATCGCTGAGATGGAAAAGTGGGAAGGAAGCCAGCTGAATGCTGCAAAAGAAATGCTCGCATACGATCTTACAGAGATGGTTCACGGCAAGGAAGAAGCTGAAAAAGCTCAGGCAGCTGCAAAGGCGCTCTTTGCAGGCGGAGCTGACATTGCTAACGTTCCTACTACTGAGATGGAAAAGTCAGCATTTGAAGGCGAGGGCATGGGCCTTGTTTCACTTATAAAGGATCTCGGACTCGTATCATCAAACGGTGACGGCTTCAGAACTATAGAGCAGGGCGGTCTGACTGTAAACGATGAAAAGATCGAAGACAAGAAGACTCAGGTTACTCTCGATATGTTCAAGGACGGCGCTCTTCTCATAAAGAAGGGCAAAAAGAAGTTCCACAGAGTTGTTTTAAAGTAATTGTGGTCACTTTAAGTTAATATGATTTTTAATACTGCTTCGTGCGGATCGGGACCGGTGACGGTCGCAGGTTTGTGCGGGGCAGTATTTTTTTATTCATTTACCGGGTCATTCGTGAAAGATCTACTGCTTAACAGAAAATTAAGGAGTTAAATTGCTTGAAATGCCTGATTTTGGGTATATTTATTTAAATAGACACTTTTATGATAGATTATTTTCTGGAAGGAGGTAATGATCTGTGGGGAGTACGAGTAATATAGTTGACAGATATGTAGCCAGGCAGGCAACGGTCTGTGAGGAAAAGGGGAGGATAAGCAAGGATCTTTTTGTTGAGTACGGCGTGAAGCAGGGGCTTCGTGATGAGAAGGGCAAGGGCGTACTGACAGGGTTGACTAATATATCGCAGATAACTGCGTTTAAAAATATAGACGGTGAGCGTGTTCCGTGTGACGGTGAATTGCTTTACAGAGGCTATGACGTAAAGACGCTTGCTGAGCAGGGTCTGAAAAACAGGTTTATTTTTGAAGAGGCGGCGTATCTGCTGCTTTTCGGGGAGCTTCCTGACAATGAGCAGCTCGATGAGTTTAAGGAAATGCTTTCTGATCTGAGGGAGCTGCCTGTGAATTTTACGCGTGACGTTATTATGAAAGCGCCTACTGCTGACATAATGAATTCAATGACGCGCAGCGTGCTGACGCTTGCATCGTATGACGAGACGACAAATGTACTGACAACGGAGAATGTTCTGCGTCAGTGTATGGATCTTATAAGTGTAATGCCGCGTCTGGCTGTTTACGGTTATCATGCGTACAATCATTATATAAATGATGAAAGCATGTATATACATAACCCTCTGCCTGAGCTGTCTACGGCTGAAAATTTTCTGAGGATGCTGCGACCTGACAAAACGTATACTGAGCTTGAGGCTCGTGTGCTAGATGTTGCGCTACTGCTCCATATGGAACATGGCGGGGGAAATAATTCTACTTTTACCACGCGTGTTGTTACATCTTCCGGTTCGGATACTTATTCTGCCATTGCTGCGGCGCTGTCATCGCTTAAGGGTAAGAAGCACGGCGGGGCTAATATAATGGTAATGAATATGATGGATGATATCAGAACTCATGTTAAAGACTATAAAGATAAAGATGAAATAGCGGCTTATCTGAGGAAGATACTTCATGGAGAAGCGTTTGACGGTAAAGGTCTGATATATGGCATAGGGCATGCCGTGTATTCGAAATCAGATCCGAGAGAGGTGATCTTCAAGAAATTCGTTGACAAGCTTGCTGCGGAGAAGGGACGCGACGAGGATCTTATGCTTTATGACAATATTGCTGAGCTGGCGCCTGTTATTATAGAAAAGGACAGACCGGTGCTCAAGGCTGTGAGCCCTAACGTCGATTTTTACAGTGGATTTGTATATGATATGCTTGGAATACCTAAGGAACTCTATACGCCGCTGTTTGCGGTAGCACGTATAGCGGGTTGGAGCGCGCACAGGATAGAGGAGCTTGTTACTGCTGACAAGATCATACGACCTGCGTATAAGAGCCTTGTGACGCACCGCGAGTATGAGCCGCGTGGCAGCAGAAAGAACGGATAGGATAGCAAAAAGGGGAAGGAGCAGGGAACATGCGATTTGAAACGAGAGATAAGATAGAGGAATTCTTTGTTGACGGAGTCAACGCAGATGTAATTTTTGATCTTGTAGAAAGAACTGATTATTATTTTATGTACAGGATATTGCACAGTCATTCGGTGCTTGAGGATGGAAGAAGCGTCTATCTGGCTGATCTGGCGGATGAACTTGAAATGCCTGTTATTGAATTATCCAAGGTCATGCATAAAATGGAAGATAAGGGTTATGTAGCGTGGCATACTGACGAAAAGAAAGAACGCTCGTATGTTACTCTTACCGGTAAGGCGGCGGAACTCATGGCAGATCAGAAGACGCTGATGGTAGAATGCTATAAAAAGATACTTGAGCGCATACCGCAGGAGGAACTGACTATAGCGCTGAGAACTATGGGTGATATAAGGCGGATCATAAAAGAAGTAAAATAAAAATGATAAGCAGGCAGAACTGTCGAGGAATATGCTGTGATGCATTCCTCTGTCGGTCCTGCCTGCTTTTTTAAAATCATATATACGTATTATATATTTTATATACTTAAATAAACGCGAACAATGTAACGATACTGAATGGTTATGACATAAGACGCAGCGCGTCGTATATCCTGCGGACGCCTATGATCTGTATTTTTGATGAGAGGTTTTTTTGGGAGCGCAGGCGCTCGGCGTTTTTTTCGGGCATTATTATCCTTTTAAAGCCCATTCGCGCGGCTTCACGCACTATTTTATCTGTGTGCTGGATGGAGCGCAGCTCGCCTGTAAGACCGATCTCGCCGAGGGCTATGGTCATTTCAGGCGGTTTCTTGCCGCTGTATGACGAGTAAACAGCGAGCGCTACAGCAAGGTCTGATGCGGTTCCCTCAGGGCGTATGCCTCCGACTATGTTTACATAAACATCCTGTGTGGTAAGCGATATACCTGCTCTTTTTTCGAGGACTGCGAGTATCATGTTGAGACGGCTCAGCTCTACGCCTATGGCGGTACGTCGGCCGAATCCCGGATTTGACGCTATGGTAAGCGCCTGTATCTCAAGTATGAGAGGACGCGTGCCCTCGTAAAGCGCTGTAGCGATAGAGCCTTCCGAACCGTCGCCCATATCCTCCATAAGGCTTTCGGAGAGATTCGGGACCTCTGCGAGGCCGCTTTCCCGCATCTCAAATGCACCGATCTCATTCGTTGTACCAAATCTGTTTTTATGAGAACGGAGTATGCGGAGATCCTGACTGCGCTCTCCTGTGAAATGGAGCACTGTATCAACGAGGTGCTCTACTATCTTAGGACCGGCGAGCTCGCCGGATTTTGTTACGTGCGCAACTATAAGGATCGGGAGTTCAAGGCTTTTTCCTATACGCATAAGTTCATTTCCGCAGACGCGTACCTGCGATACTGAGCCGGGAGCTGATTCTATAGAATCTGAGTACATCGTCTGAATGGAGTCTATAATAAGGAACGCCGGTTTCAGAGTCTCCTGTTGAAGTGAAATATTTTCCATATTTGTTTCAGAAAGTATGTAAAGCCCGTCAGGTATACCGCCGCATATCCTGTCTGCGCGCATTTTTATCTGTTCTTCTGATTCTTCACCGCTGACGTAAAGTACGTTGCCGTAGCGTGACGCTATATTTGCGGCAGCCTGCAGGATAAGTGTTGATTTTCCTATGCCGGGTTCGCCTGATATGAGAGTGAGCGAACCTCGAACGAGTCCGCCGCCGAGTACTCTGTTGAATTCAGGTATGCCGGTGTCCATACGGCTCGTTTCTCCTGAACGTACTGATTTTAACGGAACGGGGCGACCGGCGCGCCCTATGCCGTTTCCTGATGCGCCCGGATCTCCTGCGGAGCTCGCTGATGTTCCGCCCGTACCTGTGCGCCTGCGGCGGTCTTCAACGACAGGGAGCACTTTCTCTTCTACCATGGAGTTCCATGCTCCGCATATACACTGTCCCATCCATTTTGGTGATTCGTAGCCGCATTCCTGGCATACGAAAACTGTCTGTGCTTTTTTAGCCATAAATATTTATCCTCAAATATTTATTGGCGGTGAGCAGAGAACACCGCCAATTATTGATAATATACGATATTAATTATTACAGTATCCAGTATTGCATTATTACTTACCTGACTTAGCAGCCTTTAAAACAGGGGCAGGTACGCTTACAGGACCGCCCTTCTGCAGGTCGAACCAGAATGTACTGCCTTCGTTTTCGACGCTGTGTACACCGTATTTTGCCTTATGCAGTACAAATATCTGCTTTACTATAGAAAGTCCGAGTCCGGATCCTTTCGATGTACGGCTGTGATTGCTGCTGGACTGGTAATATCTGTCCCATATAGAGTCGATATCTTCAGCTGCTATGCCCTGACCGTGGTCTGTGACCTCGCAGTGTACTATGTCACCTTTATCTGTGATATTTATTTCTATCAGGCGATTGTCGCCTGAATACCTTACTGCATTTCCTATAAGATTTGAAAATACCTGGCGTATTTTTTTGCCGTCAGCTCTGACGCATGTATCGCCATCTGAGTTTACATTAAATGTAAATCCGTCCTTTTCAGCATGAAGAGAGAAGCTTTCAGCTGATTCTCTGGCAAGATAGGCAAGGTCGATATTTTCTATATTAAGAGAATCAACGTTTGCCTGCATCTTTGACAGGAGTGTAAGGTCGTTTACCAGCACGTTGAGCCGGTCAGCCTCGTTTATGATGACCTGCAGGTGCTTGTTTCGCTTTTCAGGATTGTTGCCTGAAAGATCGCGGATCATCTCAGCGTATGATTTTACCATGGTAAGCGGAGTCTTAAGGTCATGTGAGACATTTGCCACAAGATCCTTCTGCAGCTTGTCCGATTTTGAAAGCTCATCTGACGCGTAGTTGAGCGCAGCGGCAAGCTCTTCAGTTTCGGCGTATCCGTTTCCGTCAAAAGTAACGCTGTAATCACCCTCGGCAAGGTGAGCAGCCGATGCGGTGATATTGTGGATCGGGCGCGCCAGGCGGCGCGATATTATTATGGACATTATGAGTCCGAATATTATTGATATTATCGTGACTATTATGAGCATCTCTGCCAGGATATCTATAGTCGTCTGCACTGCAGTCAGCGGCGAATATATGAAAAGATATGTGTTAGGATCCATCGATGTGCCGACCACGCTCGATACGCCGCCTTCATTATTTCCTGTATGTGCGCTGCTGTCGTATGAGCCAGAGCCATCGTCCAGGATGGACGCGTATATCATAGCTTCTGATGAGTCAGAACTTTTATCCTTGGACGTAAGCTTGACTATAGTGTGGCGTGACGTACCCTTAGCGAGGCGTTCCTTCAGAAGCTGGCTGTCGTACGTGCTTGCGAACTTACTCATCCTGTCGCTCGGATTGGCGGGAGATGTTTCAAATATTATTGAATTTCCCGACTGTATCTGTACATATATGTCAGAACGACCCGTGAGAGTCATTATAGTGTCGAAAAGAGACTCTGTGCCGTAGCCATCTTCTATAGTAGCGGCGATGTTTTCAAGCTCATGACGCTTCATACCCTGGTAAAATGTCTGCATGAAAAGTATCTGCAGAAGCCATAGCATCAGCATTATTATGACCGCGAAAAAAGCGAAATACCTGAAAAGGCGGACACCTATCGTACTGCTGTGCACCTGAGATCCCTTTTTTGAGCGGTAATGGAACTGAGGACGGAAATTAGTTTTGAGTTTCAAATTTATAACCTACCCCTCTGAGCGTTACTATCATATCTCTGTAAGGACCCAGGTTATTCCTGAGATTTTTGATGTGCGTGTCTATAGTACGGTCATCGCCGAAGAAATCGTAACCCCATACATCGCGCAGCAGCTTATCGCGTGACAGCGCTATATTTTTGTTTTCAACAAGATAAAACAGCAGATCGTACTCCTTAGGTGTCAGCTCGATCTTGTTTCCGTCAACGGAAACGCTTCTGCCGGGAATATCTATAGTGAGTCCTCCAAATGTAAGAACAGGAGAAACGTCATTCTGTACAGCCGGAGCAGAACGAGCCAGAACAGCGTGTACGCGGGCCATAAGCTCCTTCGGGCTGAACGGCTTCGTAACATAATCATCTATACCGAGCTCAAAACCGAAAAGCTTATCGTATTCTTCACTGCGCGCAGACATCATTATCACCGGTGTGTTTTTTTCCTTACGGATCTCTTTGCATGCAGAAAAGCCGTCAAGCTTAGGCATCATGATATCCATTATAATGATATCAAAATCATTTATGCGGCATAATGCTACAGCCTCACGGCCGTCAGCAGCCTCGGTCACCTCGTAACCGTCAAACTCGGCGTACTCGCGGACGACTTCTCTTATCTTTTCCTCATCATCAACAATTAAAAGCTTTGCCATATATGTTTCACCTCTGTATATTCACTTAAATTCAGATCTTATCCTAATAATATAACATGAATATGAAGGTAATGTGACGAAAATATGTACAGGCACTGTAGTAATAAAAACAGATACATGACGACGCCTCGCGGCGTCCGAAGAAGTGCGCGGAAAACATTCAGTAATACAGAATAAAATAAAAAGAGACCATCAGCCGGCAGAGCCGGGCAGACGATCCCTTTGATGTACTGTGTATTATTGATCTATGAAATTAGTCTTCAACAGTTTCAACGCGGATAGACTTCATGACCTGGTCTTCACGCGGTTTGTCGCGGACATCTCTTCTGACCTCGACGATCTCATCAGCAACTTCCATACCGTCAGTTACCTTACCGAAAGCAGCGTACATACCGTCGAGATGAGGAGCGTCATCTACCATGATGAAGAACTGAGAGCTTGCTGAGTCAGGTCTCTGTGAACGAGCCATAGAAAGAACGCCTCTTGTGTGCTTAAGGTCGTTTTTGAAGCCGTTTGAAGCAAATTCGCCGCGGATCTTTTCTTCTGAGCCGCCCATACCTGTACCGGTAGGGTCACCGCCCTGGATCATGAAACCAGGAATTACTCTGTGGAAGATAAGACCGTCATAGAAACCGCTGTTTGCGAGCTTCTCAAAGTTTGCAGCTGTGATAGGAGCAACCTCAGGGTAGAGCTCTCCTGTCATGATACCGCCGTTTTCCATTTCGATAGTAAACTTTTTCATCGTTAAAGTCCTCCATTAATGTTTGTGAGCGTTAAGAGCAGTCATGATGTAGTCTGTTGCCTTTTCAACTGCTGCTTCAGCGGTGAGTTCTTCAACATCCCCGCCGGCTCTGAGCTTATATTCAACAAGACCGTCTCCGGCCTTTTTGCCGACTGTGATCCTTACAGGTATGCCGATGAGGTCAGCGTCCTTGAACTTTACGCCCGGACGTTCGTCTCTGTCATCGACTATTACCTCGATACCCTTTGCTGAAAGCTCAGCTTCCAGTTTGTCCGCGAGAGCGGACTGAGCTTCATCAGCTGTTTTTACTATTGTTATCACTACATGATAAGGAGCTACTGTTACAGGCCAGATGATACCATTGTCGTCGTGGCACTGCTCAACTATAGCAGCCATGGATCTCGTAACGCCGATGCCGTAGCAGCCCATCACGATATCATGTTCCTGCATGTTTTCATCCTTGTATACAGCGCCCATAGGCTTGCTGTACTTAGTGCCGAGTTTGAATACCTGGCCTACCTCGATGCCGCGCTTGAATTTTACAGGAGCGCCGCATACAGGACAAGGGTCACCCTCAGCGATCATCTTTATATTTGTAACTATATCAGCCTTGTAGTCACGACCGTAGTTTACGTTTATGAGATGGTGGTCAGCTTTGTTTGCGCCTGCGCAGAGATTCTTAAGACCTGTGAGCTCGCTGTCTACGATAACAGTGCAGTTCTTAAGGCCTACAGGACCTGTAAAGCCGCCTACGCAGCCTGTGATCTCAGACATCTTATGCTCGTCAGCCATAGCGAGAGCATGCTCAGGGATATCAAGAGCGTTTACGATCTTTATCTCGTTTACCTCACGGTCGCCGCGGACGAAAGCTGCGACATAGCCGTTTACTTTTGAATCATCATCGTAAGTTTCAAAAAGAAGAGCCTTTATAGTCTGCTTCTTGTCAAGACCGAGGTGATCGGCTACAGCCTCGATAGTCTTTGTGCCGGGAGTAGAAACTTCTTCCATAGGAAGCATCTCAGCATCAGAAGGAGCAGCATCTACACATTCAGCACGCTCGTCAGTAGCAGCGTAATCACACTTTTCACAGTATACTATGCTGCTTTCACCGTTATCAGTGAGAGCTGTGAACTCGTGAGAGCCGTTGCCTCCGATAGCGCCTGTATCAGCCTGTACAGGTCTGAACTCAAGACCCATGCGAGTAAATATGCGAGTATAAGTGTCGTACATATTCTGGTAGCTTGCATCAAGACCGGCCTCGTCGCGGTCGAATGAGTAAGCGTCCTTCATGACGAACTCGCGGCTGCGGAGAAGTCCGAAACGAGGGCGCGCTTCATCTCTGTACTTTGTCTGTATCTGGTACAGATTTACAGGAAGCTGTCTGTATGAACTTACTTCATTTCTTATAATATCAGTGAATATTTCCTCGTGAGTAGGTCCGAGGCAGAATTCGCGGTCATTGCGGTCTCTTACTCTCCACATCTCAGGACCGTAAGCAGACCAACGGCCTGACTCCTGCCAGAGCTCTGCAGGCTGCAGCGCAGACATCAGGATCTCCTGACCGCCTGCTGCGTCCATTTCCTCACGAACGATATTTTCAACTTTGTGAAGAACTCTTGCGCCAAGCGGCATAAAGCCGTAAACGCCTGAAACGAGCTTACGGATCAGACCGGCGCGAAGCATGAATATATGGCTTGGAAGTACCGCTTCCGCAGGCACTTCTCTGAGAGTCCTTATATACATCTTTGACATTTTCATGTCTTTTTCCCTCCTATAAACGAATGATAGAAGCAACCGCCTGCGAGGCGATGCCCTCTTCACGTCCCGTGAAGCCGAGACGTTCAGTAGTCGTACCCTTTATATTAATCTGAGATTCGGATATTTTCAATACCTCAGCCATAAATTTCTTCATTTGAGGTATGTGCGGTGCGATCTTCGGACGCTGTGCTATGACAGTCGCGTCGATATTTACGATCGTCCATCCGTGAGAGCTCAGCAGTTCGGATACATGTCCTAAAAGCAGCAGGCTGCTTATACCTTTGTAGCGCGGGTCTGTGTCAGGAAAATGCTTTCCTATATCTCCGAGTGCGGCAGCGCCGAGAAGCGCGTCCATAACGGCGTGGATCAGCACATCTGCGTCTGAGTGACCGAGAAGACCTCGGTCGTGCGGAATATTGACTCCGCCAAGTATCAGCTTCCTGTTTTCAGCAAATGCGTGGACATCGTAACCCATGCCTGTGCGCGGGACGCGCGCGGCAGCTAAAATAGGATCGTTTATGCCGGGATCGTCAGCAGATGATCCGTTCAGAAGCTGTTCTGCTCTTCCGAGGTCGGAAGGTGTTGTTATTTTTATATTCATTTCATCACCGTCAACGATATAAACAGGTGCGCCGAGCGCTTCAACGAGCGAGGCATCGTCTGTGACTGCAGTATCGGGCGCACATGCGTCATAGGCACGCATGAGAAGAGCTGCGTCGAAGCCCTGAGGTGTCTGAACAGCACGAAGAAGGCTGCGCTCGGGCGTAAAGCTTACGACAGCTCTGCTGTCAGATAGATGTATCTGCTTTATCGTATCCTTTACGGAAACAGCAGGTATGGCTGCCCCGCGCGCGGCGCAGCCTTCAATAACAGCGTCGATGACCGTGCGCGGAACAAGCGGGCGCGCACCGTCATGAACAAGCACAAGCCCGACATCGCGGCCGTCGTCCCGACCGCCGCCCCCGTCCGAGACCTCAACACCACAGCTGCCGGCCTCCCGGCCCGCAGCCCCGTCCGAGACCTCACCAAAAGCGGCCGCAGAAGAACCGCCCCCGTCCGAGACCTCAGAACCACAGCTGCCGGCCTCCCGGCCCGCAGCCCCGCCAAAAACCACCCCAAGGGCAGCCCTGACAGAATCCTGCCGCTCAGCGCCGCCCGGAACGACAGCAGACACACGCCTAAAACCATATTTTTCCACTATATCGCGGCGGCACCTGTCCTCCTCACCGCTGCGCGCGACTATAACGATCTCATCGACAAAAGGATCATTATCAAATGCCGCTACAGAACGCGCAAGCACGGGCATGCCCGCAAGCTCCGCATACTGTTTGTTTATGCCGCCCATGCGCCGCGCAGAGCCGGCTGCGACGATGACAGCAGTAACTTTTCTGTTTTTATACATAGCGATAATAACCTTAAAATATTGTCCGGCTGGTTCACAGCCGGACCTTTTTTATTAAAATATTAAGCTTTGATCTGCACTTTAAACGCATATATGCCCGGTGCGGCAAAGCTGCGCAGCATCCGCATACGTCCGCAGGCGGACGATATATATGCAAAAGCGCATTAATTCTTCATTTTCATTCTTGCAAATATCATCCTGCCGGCTGACGTCTGAAGCACACTTGTGACAGTCACGTGGATCTCTTCGCCTATATGCTCCCTGCCGTCCTCTACGACGATCATAGTTCCGTCATCAAGGTAGGCGAGAGCCTGAGAAATTTCCTTGCCTTCTTTAACAGGCGTGATATCCATGATCTCGCCCGGAAGTACTACAGGCTTGAGCGTGTTCGCGAGCTCATTTATGTTGAGCACAGGAACGCCCTTTATAGACGCTACCTTGTTCAGGTTATAGTCGTTTGTGACGACCTTGCCATTCATGATAGACGCGAGTTCGAGCAGCTTTACGTCTACTTCAGGGATAGCGTTTATAGTCTTTTCGTTATCAGTGTTGTATATCTCAACACCGTACTGCGCCTGTATCTTTTTTAAGATATCAAGGCCGCGGCGGCCGCGGTTGCGCTTGAGGCTGTCAGAAGAATCAGCTATATGGCGCAGCTCTACGAGTACGAACTCAGGTATGACTATCTGTCCTTCGATAAATCCCGTCTTCATGATGTCGGCGATACGGCCGTCTATGATGACGCTCGTATCGAGTATCTTAGGAGAGATATCCTTTGCGGCTTTTTTTGAAGCCTTTTTGTCGGTGCCGGCGCTGCGCATGAATGCAAGTCCGCGCACGCCTGCTGCAAGCTCTGAAGCCTTTTTTGTAGCGATGTGCATACCGATATATCCGAGAAGGATATAAACGAGTATCGAAAGCGCAACGCCAAGGAACGGAACATTGAGTCCGGTCCAGAGCTGGCTTATCAGAAATGCAAAAATAAGACCAAGCAGGAGTCCGATCGTTCCCCAGACAAACTCCTGCATAGGGACCCTCTGTAAAGACTTGTCAAGCTCATGCGTCAGGCCTTCAAGGCTGCGCTGCATCGACGGCGCTATAAAGTAAAATATAAGTCCGAATGAAATTGTGCTGACTATGAACACTCCTATGGAAACAGGTGAGGAGTACCTGTCAAATGAAGGTATGTGTTCGAGCAGCTTTACTATGATAAATGAAAAACCTGCGCCGCAGAGCAGACCCAGAAGAGTCAGTATGGCTCTGTAAAACCTTTTAAGCAAAATCCTTTTTCCTCCTTTCCTGTAAGATAATTCTGCATAAACAGGCATCTGGCCGAGGTCCGATCCAATTAAAATCAAAGAGATTTTGTTGAAACATTATCGTCAATAAGCTTTTCCGCATCCTCAGCGGAAATATTCCTCACGAGCACGAATTCGCTGACAAGCAGATGACGTGCGTTGTTGAGCATCTTCTTCTCTCCGGTCGAAAGTTTTTTTCTTCTGTCGGAGCACATGAGATTCCTCACGACATCAGCGACCTTGCACAGGTCTCCCGTCTTCAGCTTGTCCAGATTCTCTCTGCTGCGTTTGTTCCAGTTCGGCTGCATAGGCGTAGGATCTTCGCCGAGAACGCTCAGGACATCCTGAAACTTTGTCTCATCGATGATCGGACGCACGCCGACCTCATCAGAATTTTCCACGGGCACCATTACCTTCATGTCCCCGTATGACATTCTGAGAATATAGTAACTTCTTTTAACATCTAAAATCATCTGATCCTCGATACCTTCGATGATACCGGCTCCATGCATCGGGTATGAGATTTTCTCGCCTATTGAAAACATCAGCTTTCCTCCCATTTATGATGTCATTATATAACATAGAAAACCCGGGAGTCAACAGACAAAATAATTAATATATAATACCGCAGCAGTAATGTCAAGGCTAACTCAAAGAAAATGAAAATTTAAATGAATGTATACAGATATACACATCAGCCTGCGTCACCGCAGGAGCAGGAAGAGGCCGATAACATACCGATATAATGGAAACTGCGCATCATATAGCGATATGCTGCGCGCAAAAAATGAGGACGCCGCGCAGCATCGCATAAGCAAGACATGACAATGTCAGCTCAGGCGCGACGCGCGCGGCGGCCTCCGGCTCGTTTTTGTCAACTGATTGACTATATAATACTCTATGCAATCATCGGCGCCGTTAAACGATACCGTTCTTGCATATGATGTATTCGTTATCATCAAAATCCTCTTCAGCTTCAGGATCGAAGTCAGGATTAAGCTTATACACCGTAAGGTGTCCTGTAGTCTTTACAGACTGTTCGTATATGCTGTCGAGTATGGCGAGATCCTCAAGAGCTTCGAGAGCCTCCATCTCCATCTCTTCAACTACGGAAGTGCCTGAAAGTCTCATATAAAGGTCTTTTATGCTTTCAGCGTCTATAACGTTTCTGAACATCCCCCTGTGCATGAAAATACACTTGTAAAGGGGCTTCTTTTCATCTTCCATCTTAATATCGTCTCCTTTCATGATAACAATAAATGGATCATAGCATACGACCCGCCCGGCGGGTCAGGATCCGGTGTGCGGACAGCGCGGTGAAAGCCGCCTCTGACGCTGGCGCGGAGACGCGCAGTGTAACTGCTACGTATGCATATAATAATTATACATAAAATAATGAGACGTTACAATAGTATTATATAACAATTATGCGTTAAAAAAGAAATTTAAATAAAATATGCGCCGGTGACGGCGGATCTCATGCTGAAATTCATTGTTATATTAAAGAGATACGGCTTAAAATTATTTGTGACGCGGTGACGCGTCGGAAAATGGGTATCAATTGCATATTAAATAAGTAGTAACTGCGATTTTTCATTGATACAGACTTGATTTCAATGTATTATATTATTTAATATGGCGTCAGTATGCCGTTTTGACATTTCAGGCGCACGGTCGTATTTTGGAGGAAATTTCGATGTTTTTCAAGGCAATGAAGGAAGATATAGATGCGGTAATGGAAAAAGACCCTGCCGCACGCACGCGTTTTGAGGTGTTTATGTGCTATCCGGGTGTCAGAGCGCTCATGTGGCACAGGCCGGCTCACTGGCTTTACAGGCACAATATGAAGTTTTTGGCGCGTGTCATCTCACAGAGAGTGAGACATACGACCGGGATAGAGATACATCCCGGAGCGACTATAGGGCGCAGATGCTTTATAGACCACGGTATGGCAGTCGTTATAGGAGAGACTGCAGAGGTCGGCGATGATGTTACGATATATCAGGCTGTGACGCTCGGCGGTACAGGAAAGGATACCGGAAAGCGCCACCCGACTATAGGAAACAATGTTATAGTTTCTTCAGGCGCAAAGGTGCTCGGACCGTTCAAGGTCGGCGATAATTCAAAGATCGGCGCCGGCGCCGTAGTTATCGAGGAGGTACCGCCTAACTGTACTGTAGTCGGCATACCGGGACATATTGTAAAACGTAATAATGTACTTGTTAACGATATGGACCAGATAGATCTGCCGGACCCTGTTGAAACTCAGATAAAATGCCTGAGAGACCGCATCGCTGTGCTTGAGGCAGAACTCAATATGTATCACAAAAAGGAACAGGAAAACTGCAGCGAGTGTGATTCTGATGGATGCATGACATGCGTTCCTGATCTTGAAGCACTTTTAAACAGGAAAGATAATAAAGAGACAGACAAGGAGAAGTAAAAGTCATGAAAATATACAATACTATGACAAGAAAAAAGGAAGAATTCGTTCCTATCGATCCAAATGAGATAAAGATATATGTATGCGGACCTACTGTTTATAATTATATCCATATAGGAAACGCGCGTCCGTTCGTAGTTTTCGATACGCTGCGCAGATACCTGCAGTACAAGGGCAATAAAGTAAAGTTTGTCCAGAATTTTACTGATGTTGATGACAAGATCATAAATAAATCAAGAGAAGAGGGCATATCCGCGCTTGAACTCAGCAGCAAGTATATAGATGAGTATTTCACTGATGCAAAGGCTCTGAACCTTGAGATCGCTGATGTCCATCCTAAGGTATCTGAAAACATGGATGAGATAATCGCATTCATAAGCAGACTTATAGAAAAGGGATATGCTTATGAGATAGACGGTGACGTCTACTACAGCACAAGAAAATTCAAGGATTACGGTAAGCTGTCAGGACAGAATATAGACGATCTTGAGTCAGGAGCGCGTATAAGCGTTGATGAAAGAAAGCACGACCCTCTTGATTTTGCTCTCTGGAAGGCGCGTAAAACTGAGGACGAGCCGGCATGGGAAAGTCCTTGGGGCATGGGCCGTCCGGGATGGCATATAGAGTGTTCCGCTATGTCAAATAAGTATCTCGGCGAGCAGATAGATATCCACGCAGGCGGTCAGGATCTGGCGTTCCCTCATCATGAGAACGAAATAGCTCAGACTGAGGCGTATACAGGCAAGAAATTCGCAAATTACTGGATGCACAACGGATACATTACTATAGACAATGAAAAGATGTCAAAGTCAAAAGGCAACTTCTTCACTGTAAGAGATATCATGAAGGACTTTACAGGAGAGGAGCTCCGCTACTTCCTGCTCAGCGGCCACTACAGAAGCCCGATAAACTTCAGCCGCGACCTTATGGTACAGTCTCACAACGCTCTTGCGAGGATGCATAACGCAGTAAACAATCTCAAGCATCTTGCAGAGCACGGAAATGATGAGATGACAGCTGAAGAGCAGGCAGCTTTTGAGCGTATAAAGAAATACGAAGAAAAGTTCGATGCCGCTATGGATGACGATCTCAACACAGCTGACGCTATAAGCGTAATATTTGAGATCATAAGAGACGTAAATACAGAAGTAAAGGACGGCTGCTCAAAGAAATTCGCAGCAGACTGCCTTGCGTTTATAGAAGAGCTTGCAGGCGTTCTCGGACTTCTTGCTGAAGCAGAAGAAAAAGAAGACGAAATACCTGCTGATATAACTCAGCTCGTTCAGGAGCGTCAGGACGCGCGCAAGTCTAAAAACTTTGCGAGAGCCGATGAGATAAGAGATATTCTCAAGGACAGAGGATTCGCTGTTGAAGATACTCCTCAGGGCCCTAAGATCGTAAAGCTTTAATTAAGACTTGGCGAAAAAGGACCGTGATCATATAACATGGAAAGCAACAGCAACAATAAAAAGAAATTCGTCATAACAAGCCAGAATCTGGCATGGGGACTGACGGCATTGGCCGTCATATGCCTCAGCATAGTATTTTACCTTGTACTGACAAAAATGCCGTCTCTGCAGGCGGGCATCAGCAAGCTTATGGGTGTTCTGATGCCTATAATAATAGGAAGCGTAATGGCGTATCTCCTTATACCTGTATATAATGGGCTTTACAGGACGTTTATGCGGTGGCTGCCGAGGGCGCGGCTGAGCCGCGAGACGTCCGACAGCCTTTCGAAGGGACTGAGTACAGCGCTCAGTCTGCTTCTGCTTATAATTGTCGTAGTCGGACTGCTCCTTATGGCAGGACCGCAGGTGCTGCAGAGCATCATGGATGTTGCGCGGAGCGTGCCATCCAATGTTGATAAATTTTCAGTATGGATGACAAAGCTGCTGAAGGATTATCCTGAGATACTCAGTGTGGCGACAGAAGGACTTGATAATTTCGAGACATCACTGCTGGGTATAATAACTGATTACGTAATGCCGTCTGTAAATACGCTTATAACAGGCATAACAGTAGGCGTGATAAACGCGCTCAGCTTCATGTTCGATATAATTATCGGACTTATAGTCTGCATATATGTACTTAACAGCAAAGCGACATTTGCTGCACAGGGCAAAAAACTCGTATACAGTATGTTTGATACCGGATACGCAAACGCAGTTATAGACGACGCAAGAAGCATACACAAGATATTCAGCGGGTTCATATCAGGAAAGCTGCTGGATTCTCTCATCATAGGAATGATAACATTTGTAGCGCTTTCCATAATGAATATGCCTTATACGGTCATGATCAGCGTTATAGTGGGCGTTACTAACATAATCCCGTTCTTCGGACCGTTTATAGGCGCTATACCGAGCGCTGTCATAATATTTACAGAGAGTCCGATAAAGAGCTTGTATTTTGTTATCTATATAATAATAATACAGCAGATAGACGGCAACATCATAGGTCCAAAGATCCTCGGAAATTCAACAGGGCTTCCAAGCTTCTGGGTACTGTTTTCCATACTCGTTGGCGGAGGACTGTTCGGATTCGCAGGCATGCTGCTCGGAGTGCCTGTGTTCGCGACTATATGCATGTTCATAAGCGAGGGAGTGGAGCGCTCGCTCAGAAAGCGCGGACTTCCGGAGGATACTGAAAAGTACATGAATACAAAGGATATAGATCCTGAAAATTATACGTTCAATCCTCTGCCTGATGACGATGCAGGAGCAGAGGTACACAAAGCTCATAAGGCAGCTGAGCATGATACAGAAAAAAACGGAAACAGATCAGGCATAAAGGATATATTAAAGAAACATAATAAAAAGGAAAACAGGAGCGAGGACAACGAGTCCGACAGATAGGGGGCTGAGTCATTGAGTGAAAATAACATAAGCATATCCGGAGCCGGCTCCGGCACAGTATATGATGCAGAGCTCTGCAGAGCGCTTTTTGACGCAGCTGATGAACTCAGAAGGCTGAGACCGTGGGATAAATTCTGCGAGGTCGATGTATTTGAGATATACCCGCGAGCGGAGAGCGAGCCGTATTACTGCTCTGTTGCGGGAATGTTTGAGGAAACGTTCAGCATGTCTGTATATAAAGGCCACATGGGCCTTGTGAGTCTTTCTGCTTTTATAAATTCAGCAGATCTGCCTGAGTATATATCGCAGAGCCGACGCAACTGCCTTACGTGCGCGTGGGGCGCTAAAAATGATGATGACAGACAGGATCTTGCACTCACAAAGCTTGCAGAAAGAAAATACCGCGGAAATGATGAATGGCCGAGATTCAGAGTCTATGAGACCGGCTATGAGCCTTCGCATCTGAACAATATGCAGATAAAAGAGCTGACTAACGTAATAAATGCTATGTGTGATGCTCTCAAGGAGACAGGCGAGTCAGGCCTGCTTGAAAAGCTTAATGAAGGCGAACGCATACGCAGATACTTTGATGAAGAGGAAGAACGCTGGATAAATGACGTCATGCCGCCTATAGAAAAAATAGAAGCGGTAACAGACGGCTGTGTCATCACAGATGAACTGCTTGTAAGAAGGATAAGGAAAAAGCCGTTAAACGGGAGATACCTGGAGTTCGACATGCCGTATATACCTGTCCCGCTTGAAAAAGAGCACGGTGACAGGCGAGTTTATCCAAGACTTTGCATACTGTGCGATGCAGAAAGACCGGCTGTAGAAAATCAGTATTTTATACAGCACGGCGAGGATCCGCGTGATGTTGCGTTAGGCATACTTGTAAATTATATGGAAGAAAAGGGCCGGCCGGCCGGCATATATGTAAGAGATGCTGAGCTCTTTGGCATTGCAGGCGACCTGTGCGCCAAGACCGGCGCAGCTCTGTCTTTCTCGCCTATGCTGAAGGTGCTTGACTTTTTTGTCGAAGATATAATAAATCAGTTCAATTAATAAATAATAAACAATAAATAAATGAATAAGATCCGTGACTGACGATCAGCCCGGCTGATCACATATATGTCCGGGAAAATTGGATAATAAACCATATATTGTAAAAGATAACTATAAAGGAAGGAATTACAAAATGGACAACAACGAGCTTGCTATCAAGAAACATAAAGAATGGGGCGGAAAGATAGAGATAATATCAAGAGCTCCTATAGACAGCCTTGAAGATATGGCTGTAGCATATACTCCGGGAGTAGCTGCTCCGTGCCTTGAAATAGAAAAAGACGAAAAGCTTGCGTATGACTATACTCGTAAGGGAAACATAGTTGCGGTCATAACTGACGGAACAGCCGTACTCGGTCTCGGTGACATAGGTCCGAGCGCTGCCATGCCTGTAATGGAAGGAAAGTGCGCTCTTTTCAAAAGATTCGCTGATATAGACGCATTCCCGATATGCATAGATTCAAAAGATCCAAAGGTCATCATTGAAACAGTAAAGAATATCTCAAAGAGCTTCGGCGGCATAAATCTTGAAGATATATCTGCTCCGAGATGCTTCGAGATAGAACAGACTCTTATAAAGGAATGCGACATACCTGTATTCCATGACGATCAGCACGGCGCTGCTATCATAGCTGCAGCCGGACTCCTCAATGCTATAAGATTTACAGGTAAGAAGATGGGCCAGCTCAAGATCGTTGTAAACGGTGCAGGCGCTGCAGGCACTTCTATCGCAAAGCTCCTTCTTACTATGGGCTTCGGAGATATAACTATGTGTGACAGATTCGGTGCTATCTATGCAGGTAAGCCTGAAAATACTGCGCCACAGGAGGAAATGGCAAAAGTTACCAATAAAGAAATGAATAAGGGAGACCTTGCCGACGTGATAAAGGGCGCAGACGTATTTATGGGAGCGTCTGTAAAGGGCGCGCTCATTCAGGATATGATACGAAGCATGGCAAAAGATCCTATTATATTTGCACTTGCAAATCCTGTTCCTGAGATCATGCCTGATGAAGCAATAGAAGCCGGAGCTGCTGTTGTCGGCACAGGCAGGAGCGATTTCCCTAACCAGGTAAACAATGCTCTGTGCTTCCCGGGAATATTCAGAGGAGTTCTCGATGTAAGAGCGAGAGAGATAACTGACGAGATGAAGGTAGCTGCAGCTTACGCTATAGCTTCAGTTATAAAAGAGGACGAGCTGCGCGCTGATTACATACTTCCTGACGCATTTAATCCGGAAGTTGTAAAGGCTGTAGCAAAGGCTGTTTCCGATGAAGCTGTAAGATCAGGAAAGGCGAGAATTTAAGCAATGGCAAATGAAACTGGATTCAGGATCGAACACGATACCATGGGCGAGGTAAAAGTACCTGCCGATAAATACTGGGCTGCGCAGACTCAGCGCAGCTTTGAAAATTTCAAGATAGGCGTAGAAAAGATACCTGCAGAAGTGATAGATGCTTTCGCAGTTCTGAAAAAAGCCGCAGCTCTTGCCAATACAGAGCTCGGTATGATAGATGAAAAGCGTGGAAAAGCGATAGCTCAGGTATGCGATGAGATCATGGAAGGCAAGCTTGACGGAAATTTCCCGCTTGCAGTATGGCAGACAGGAAGCGGCACGCAGTCAAATATGAATGTCAATGAAGTCATAGCTAACCGTGCAATGGAAATAACAGGAGGAGATCCGGATCTCCATCCAAATAACCATGTAAACTGTTCGCAGAGCTCAAATGATACGTTCCCGACAGCCATGCACATAGCTGCGCTCAGAAGCGTTAACGAAAAGGTTCTCCCTGCTGTAGACAAACTGGAAGCGACTCTTTCAGAACTGTCAGAGAAATATATGGGAATAATAAAAACAGGAAGGACGCATCTCCAGGATGCGACTCCGCTCACGCTCGGTCAGGAGATAAGCGGATGGGCTGCTATGCTCGCTAAAGACAAACAGCTTATAGCGACTGCAGCTGACAGCCTGCGAGAGCTCGCTCTCGGCGGTACCGCAGTAGGCACAGGCCTTAACGCGCATGAACGTTTCGGTGAACTTTCAGCGAAGAAGATATCTGAGATAACAGGCGAAAAGTTCGTAACTGCGCCAAATAAGTTCCATGCGCTTACATCAAAGGATCAGATCGTATTCGTTCACGGAGCATTTAAGGCGCTTGCGGCAGACCTTATGAAGATAGCGAATGACGTAAGGTGGCTTGCCTCAGGTCCGCGCTGCGGCATAGGCGAGATAATCATACCTGCAAACGAGCCGGGCAGCTCTATCATGCCGGGAAAGGTGAACCCTACTCAGTGCGAGGCGCTGACGATGGTTGCTGCGCAGGTCATGGGAAATGATGTTACGATAGGCATAGGCGCTTCACAGGGAAATTTCCAGTTAAACGTTTACATGCCTGTTATAATTTACAATTTCTTACAGTCAGCTCGTCTGCTGGCAGACGCAATGATCTCATTTAATGATAACTGTGCTGTCGGCATTATTCCAAATGAAAAAAAGATCGCAGAAAATCTTCAGAAATCACTGATGCTCGTAACTGCACTCAACCCGTACATAGGATACGAGAATGCAGCTAAGATAGCGAAGACAGCTCATGCTGACGGCATAACGCTTAAGGAGGCGGCAGTAAAAACAGGTCTTCTTACAGCAGAACAGTTTGATGAATATGTAAGACCTGAAAAAATGGTGGCGCCTAAGCATGAATAATATCAACAATAAAGAAGCTGTGGAAATATCCGGCGTCGCCGCCGGCAGCGCGCTGCGCGGATCAAACGATCCGGCAGCTGTAAGCACTGCAGTCCTTGCTTATATAGGTGATGCTGTTTATGAGCGCTATGTGCGCCTTCATGTTTTTGAAAAGGGCATACTGCGCCCGGACAGACTGAACACGGCTGCTGTAAGATATGTAAGGGCTGAAGCCCAGGCGCGCGCTTATGACCGCCTTGCCGATATTCTGACTGAGGAAGAGGCGTCTGTGGCGCGCCGCGGCAAAAACCATAAGATAACATCGATGCCGCACAATGTCGATCAGAAGATATACAGGAAGGCTACAGGATTTGAAGCGCTCATAGGCTTCCTTGAGGTCAGCGGAGCTGACGCAAGGCTGGAAAGCATTATTGCTGAAACATTCAGGATAATAGAAAACGAGCGTATCGATATAAAAAGAAAATAACAGAAAGGCCGGAAAATGAGCAGGATAGATGAAACTTTTGTAAAGATGTGCACTGACATCCTTGACCATGGATATTCGACAGAGGGGCAGGAGGTCCGCGCAAGATGGGCTGACGGTACTCCGGCCCACACGATAAAGCTGTTTGGCATAGTTAACCGCTATGACCTTTCAGAAGAAATGCCGCTGATGACGCTGCGCCCAACGGCGTGGAAGACCGCTACAAAGGAACTTTTCTGGATATGGCAGAAAAAGTCAAATGACGTGCGTGAGCTCGACGGACATATATGGGACCAGTGGGAAGGCGAAGATCATACGATAGGAAAGGCCTACGGGTACCAGCTGGCGCAGAAGTATAAATTCGCGCAGGGCGAGATGGATCAGGTCGATAATGTAATATGGCAGCTCAAGAATAATCCGCAGAGCCGCCGTATACTTACAAATATTTACAATTTCGCAGACCTTTCTGAAATGAACCTTGAGCCGTGCGCATACAGCATGACGTTCAATGTAACAGGAAACAAGCTTAATGCCATACTTAATCAGCGCTCGCAGGACATACTGACTGCGAATGCGTTCAATGTATACCAGTACAGTCTGCTGACTATGATGCTTGCGCAGGTGTGCGGATATGAGCCGGGTGAGTTTGTCCATGTCATTGCTGACGCCCATATATATGACAGACATATCCCTATCGTCAAAGAACTGATAAAGCGTCCGCAGTATCCTGCGCCGACGTTTAAGCTCAATCCCGATGTAAAGGATTTCTACGAGTTTACTCTTGATGATATAACTATTGAAAATTATCAGGCAGGTCCGCAGATAAAAAATATACCTGTGGCTGAGTAGTATAAAACATAACAGGAGAGCATATATAAATGAAACTTATAGCGGTGCAGGACAAAAGAGGCGGGATAGGCCTTAAAGGCGGCCTGCTTATGTCACTGCCTACTGATATGAAATATTTCAGGACGACGACGACCGGTCATACTGTAATAATGGGCAGAAAGACTCTGGAATCATTTCCCGGCGGCAGGCCTCTGCCGAAGCGCAGAAATATAGTGATCTCGACTACGATCTCTGAGGGAGAAGGCTACGAAATATGCCGTGCTCCCGAAGAACTCGAAAGCATGCTGTCAGATGAAGAAAAGGCGGAAGCTTTTGTGATAGGGGGAGGACAGATATATGACCTGATGCTCCCGAAAGTCGATGAAGCGTATATAACTGAGATCGACGCAGAACTTGAAGCAGATACGTTCATCCCTGTATTCAGCGGTCTGGACGGATGGGAAAAAGTATCTGTGAGCGACACGGTCGAGGAAAACGGCGTAAGATACGTATTCGCCGTTTACAGGAGGAAAAAGTAATGGCGCACAGAAGCGACATGAAAAAATAAAAGCGACATGAAAACAAATAAAAGCAACATGAAAATAAATAAGAGTGACAGAAAAAATAAAAGGCAATACGCCGGAGAACGCAGCGGCGCTCGCGCGCCGGAAAAAAGAGAACGCCCGGTACGCGCGGAAAGACCTGAAAGAAAAGAACACCAGTCGCAGCCTGCCCGCAGGCAGGCAGAATTCCACACTGAAGAACTGCCTGAGGGACTTCTTATAGGAAGAAATCCGGTCATGGAAGCGCTTAAAAGCGGACGCGGCATAACAAAACTCATGGTGCTCAGAGATGCTGAGGGATCTGTAAAAAAGATACTTGGCATGGCGCATGATAAAAATATACCTGTTCAGACTGTAGAAAGAGCTGTTCTCGACAGGGCGGCATACGGCGGACCGCATCAGGGCGTCGTAGCGCATGTTTCTGATTATGAGTACAGCGAAGTATCGGATATACTGGAGCTGGCGGCTGAAAGAAATGAACCGCCGTTTATCATCATACTTGACGGCATAGAAGACCCTCATAATCTGGGCGCCATCATAAGGACTGCTGATGCAGCAGGCGCTCACGGAATAATAATCCCTAAGAGAAGAGCGGCAGCAGTGACGGCGACCGCAGAGAAAGCTGCTGCTGGAGCAGCATCATATGTGCATGTTGCACGAGTTACAAACATTTCTCAGACGATAGAAGATCTGAAAAAAGAAGGTGTGTGGATAGCTGCTGTGGATATGGACGGAGATATTTATACAGAAGCTGACTTTACAGGCCCTATAGCCTTTGTTACGGGAAGCGAAGGCAGCGGAATAAGCCGTCTCGTAAAGGAAAAATGTGATTTTTGCGTTTCCATACCTATGAAAGGCGGCGTAAATTCACTGAACGCTTCAAATGCCGCAGCGATACTTATGTATGAAGCTGTAAGGCAGAGAGGGTAAAAAACCGGATCTCGGAGAGGAGGCGGTGGTCATAGAAAAAAACACTGAGAGAACGATCAGAGATGAAGAGCTTATAAGAAGGTCGCGCGAGGGCGATGAAGCAGCATCAAATGAGCTGATGTCCAGGTACAAGGCTGTAGTAAGAAATCGCGCCTCTTCTTATTTTATGGCCGGCGCAGATCAGGAGGATCTCATACAGGAGGGCATGATCGGCGTCTTTAAGGCTATAAGAGATTATGATGAAAAAAAGGGAGCATCGTTCAGGACGTTTGCGGAACTGTGTATACAGCGGCAGATCATATCAGCTGTCAAGGGAGCATCAAGGATGAAGCATGCTCCGCTGAACGAATCAGTCTCGCTGAACAGACCCGTCTCTGACGGGGATGACGGAGCAGGACCGCTTGAAGAACTGCTTGCCGATGAGATAGATACAAATCCCGAGAAGATGCTCCTGCTTCGCGAGGATATGAGCTATATATCACAGAATATTGATGATATACTTTCCACGCTTGAACTTCAGGTATGGAAAATGTATGTAAACGGATGCTCTTACAGAGAAATAGCTGAAAAACTTGATAAAACCAGCAAGGGAGTAGACAGCGCAATACAACGCGCTAAAAAGAAGCTTGCTGAGATAATAGATGCCTGATGATGCATGCATACTGAGCAGGATCGTAAGGACTCTGTTTCACTTTAAAATCCTGTTGACATAAAATCATAAAATGTTTAGAATATAAAGGATAGCGGAACATTTGCTGCCTTGGCTCAGTCGGTAGAGCACTTCCTTGGTAAGGAAGAGGTCGGCAGTTCAAGTCTGCTAGGCAGCTCCATGCTCAAAATAAAATAAAATAAAACAAACTAAGAAAATCAGGGTAATGCCCAAAAGGAGGAACGCCAGATGGCAAAGGAAAAGTTCGAAAGAAATAAACCGCATATCAATATCGGTACGATCGGTCACGTAGACCACGGTAAGAC
>CAKQOE010000019.1 GCA_934255545.1 uncultured Clostridia bacterium
TCAAGAACATTAAAAAAGCGTCAAGCCGAGTTATATCAACGGCTTGGCGCTTTTTACCCTTAATTGACTGTCAAAGACGGGATTCTATCATAGAACTACCTCTATCTTCTTTTATTTAAAGAAAAAGTCTTAAAAATATAAATTATTGTTTAAATGTTTAAAATACGAAATTTTTTTGAATTAAATTTTCAAGGTCATTATAATTCTTTAATCCTACGTTATCTATTCCATATTCCAGTCTGTTCGCTAGTATCAAATTGCTTAAACTACAATCGGCTCTGACAACAATACCAGCACCACAACCATTAACATCTACTACACAACCTAACCCCTAGCGTAATCTTACGACTACTCACTTATAACTCCGTCCACATCAAAAAGCAGATCTGTTTACATACAAGAAAACCGGGCTTTCGCAAGGGTGTGCTGATGGCACTTACCTCGCGAAAAGCCCGGAAATACGTCACTTTTTGTTGCTTATCTATATTTTCTCAATCAAACAAACGCTCTCTGTATGCTTCGTAAACGGAAAGTTATCAAAGGCTTTGATCTTGGTTACTGCATACCCGTTCTCCTGCATAAACAGCAGGTTATCCATCAGTGTCTTAGGGTTGCATGAGATGTAAAGTATCTGATCTACGCCATAACGCAGCAGTTTAGGCAGGACTTTGTAGTTCATCCCGGCGCGCGGCGGGTCTACTACTATTACGTCAGGCAGGTCTGTCAGGTCGTCTATTACCTTAAGGACGTCGCCTGCTATGAATTCGCAGTTGTCGAGTCCGTTCAGCTTTGCGTTTGCGCGGGCCGCGTCTACAGCGTCCTCCACTATCTCTACGCCTACAGCCTTGCGCGCCTTGAGCGCGAGTGCCTGCGTTATCGTTCCCGTGCCGCAGTAAAGGTCAAAAACTGTCTTGCCCTCAACATCGTCTATCATTTCAAGAGCCTCGGTATAAAGGCGCTCAACTGCGGAAATATTCGTCTGGAAAAATGAATAAAGGCTTACATTGAACTGCAAACCGAGTATGATCTCGCGGTAATAGTCCCTGCCGTATATCGTCTCAAGCCTTTCACATGTCACCTTATCAGAGATATTGTCGTTGTAAGTATGAAGTATGCCGACGATAGTGTTGCCTAGCGGCAGCCCAAGCAGCATGTTCTTAAACGCTTCATCATCAAAGTCAGCCAGAGTAGTAGTAACTATGCTTATCAGCAGCTCCATAGTGCGCTCGCCCTTCCTGACTATCAGATTTCTCATAAGCCCGTCATGCCTTCTCTTGTGATACGCCCTGTAACCGCGCTCATTGCAAAACGCAAGCGTCGCGCTCAGTATTTTATTAAAATCAGGATCGACAAGCATGCATTCGTCCACAGTAACGACAGACATGAACTGTCCGCGCTTATGCATGCCGAGCGTCATATCGCCGTCCTTCACCTCATCGCCGAACGTATATTCCATTTTATTCCTGTATCCCGTTATCTGCGGACTGCCTTCTATCCCCAGATACTCGCCGTATCTTATACCCTTGTCATTCAGGAGATCCAGTACCGTCTTGCCTTTGAGCTCTACCTGTTCCTCATACTCGATGCCCTGGTAAAGACATCCGCCGCACACATCCTTATGCTTGCAAATTTCCATATATAAACCCTAATGTCACCTTTCTCAAAAGACCCGGCAGCACCGCGCATCTTACGTGTCCGGTCCGCCGGGTCTTTCATCCGTTGCAATATAAAAAAATCTTCAATAAATAAATTCAGAACTTACGGCACGTCACCGCGCCACAAGCACCTGCTACCATTCCATATTTTCCAGCTCGTTCAGATCATACGGCGTTTCCTGATAAACAAAGTTCAGCCAGTTTGAATAAAAAAGATTCGCATGACCCTTCCACGTCACTTCAACACCGTTTTTCGGTTCATCACCGACAAAATAATTATACGGCATCATTATTTCCTTACCGGCATTCAGATCCCTGTTGTACTCCTTCATAAGAGTTCCGCGGTCATATTCCCAGTGTCCGTTTAAAAATATCCAGCGCTTGTTCTTTGTAGCTATCATATGCGGACCAGCAAAATACGATTCATCCATTATATCAAGCTCATCTATCTTTCTGACAGCGTCTATATCAGGCTGCGTGTGCCTTGAGTGCGGCACAAGGAATCTGTCGTCAAATCCGCGTGTCAGCGGCGAATCATAATCCTTATGATTAAGCTTATGCGGAAATACTCCGAATAATTTATTGTTGAGCATCTTTTTCTTTACATTATAATGATGGTAAAGACCTGCCTGTGCGCCCCAGCATATGTGGATAGTGCTGAAAACATTCTTTTTTGTCTTATCCATAAGCTCTGTAAGCTCGTCCCAGTAATCAACTTCCTCAAAATCCAGCATCTCAAGCGGTGCTCCCGTTATTATCATGCCATCAAACTTTTCATCCTTCATCTCATCAAATGAATGATAAAACTGATTAAGATGTGAAAGATCTTCTTTCTTTCTGTAATCCGTATCCATCATTATGAGGTTCAGATCTACCTGAAGCGGCGTGTTTGCAAGCATCTTTATCAGCTGCGTTTCAGTTACTTCAAGCGTAGGCATAAGATTTAAAAGCCCGATCTTTATAGGGCGTATCATCTGGTTTTCGCCTCTGTCGCCGTTCATTACAAAAACGTTCTTTTGTTTAAGGACGTCATAGGCCGGGTAATTTTCAGGGATAAGTATAGGCATCTTTCCAACTCCTTTGGGCGCGGTGACGCGCCGTTCATTTTAATATCCCGTGCTTCGGCCATTCTCTGTATTATGGCATTCGGCTAAGCCGGGATCATTCGTTCTGTTTGATTACAGTAAAGTACTGTAATCGTCATATTTCATATAAAATTCGCGCTTGTACTCTTTGAACCTGTCCTGTTCTATCGCCTCGCGTATGTTCTGCATAGTGTGAACGAGGAAGTGCAGGTTATGATAAGACAGAAGCATTGATGATAATATCTCGTTTGCTTTAAACAGGTGTCTCAGGTACGCTCTTGAATAATTTCTGCATACGTAACAGTCACATTCATGGTCGAGCGGGGTAAAATCACGTTCAAACTTTGCGTTTTTGATGTTGACCTTGCCGTGAGACGTCATGGCGCTTCCGTTTCTTGCCAGTCTTGTAGGAAGTACACAGTCAAACATATCAACGCCGCGCTCTACGCCCTCGAAAAGATGATCCGGAGTGCCTACGCCCATGACATAACGCGGCTTATCCTTAGGCAGATAATCAGTAGCATAGTCAAGCACTTCGTACATGATCTCGCGCGGTTCGCCAACGCTCAGGCCTCCTATGGCGTATCCAGGCAGATCGAGCTCTACTATCTCCATCGCGCTCTGGTACCTCAGGTCCTTATACATACCGCCCTGCATTATTCCGAAAAGCGACTGTCTTTCAGTGTCTTTATGCGCTTCCTTGCAGCGTCTGAGCCACCTGGTAGTTCTCTCCAATGAATTTTTTACATAAGAATAGTCAGCCGGATACGGCGCGCACTCATCAAACGCCATCATGATATCCGAACCGAGAGCGTTCTGGACCTCTATAGACTTTTCAGGCGTGAGCATATGAGACGAGCCGTCTATATGAGAACGGAACTTTACGCCCTCTTCGGATATTTTTCTCATGGCTCCGAGACTGAACACCTGAAAGCCGCCGCTGTCAGTCAGTATCGGTCTGTCCCAGTTCATAAACTTATGAAGACCTCCGGCCTCTCTTACTATATCGTGACCCGGTCTGAGATAGAGATGGTACGTATTCGAAAGTATTATCTCAGCTCCGAGAGATTTTACCTCTTCAGGCAGCATAGCCTTTACAGTGCCCGCAGTGCCTACAGGCATGAATACAGGCGTCTCTATCGTTCCGTGCGGAGTATGCAGGCGTCCGCGCCTGGCCCGCGTACGCGGGTCTTCTTTTATTAACTCGTAAGTTACTGCATCCATAATTCTGAAATTTCTCCTCAATATATTTAAAATGTGCAGTATCGCGCGTCAGACGCGCGCAGACCGCTGCTGTTTTTCGTTTCCCGGATGTTACTGTTTCATAAATATATATTTACTTTATGAACATAGCATCGCCATAGCTGAAAAATCTGTATTTCATAGCTACAGCTTCATTGTATATCTCAAGTATCTTTTCTCTGTCATAAAGCGCCGATATGAGCATGAGCAGCGTTGACTTGGGAAGATGGAAATTCGTTATCAGACAGTCTACTATCTTGAACTTGTAGCCCGGATAGATAAATATATCTGTATTTCCGTGTCCTGCAGGCAGGACGCCGTCATCACCTGCTGCGCTCTCCATCGTTCTCGTTGAAGTAGTCCCGACAGATATGATCCTTCCGCCCGCGGCCTTTGCGCTGTTTATGATCTCAGCGTTTTCAGGCGTTATCTCATACTCCTCAAAGTGCATGTGATGATCTTCAACTACATCACACTTTACCGGTCTGAATGTGCCTATGCCGACGTGAAGCGTAACATAAGCAAGCTTGACGCCCTTTTCCTGCGCCCGGCGCAGCAGTTCCTCAGTAAAATGCAGACCCGCTGTAGGCGCGGCAACTGAGCCCTCTTCCCTGCAGTAAACAGTCTGATACATCTGCCTGTCGAGAGACTCATCCTCTCTGTCGATATACGGCGGCAGCGGAATATGACCGTTCTCGTCAAGTCTGTCATGAAAATCACCGTCATAATCAAAACGGATCATCCTGGTACCATCATCGCTGAAATCCAGTATCTCCGCAGAAAGTTTTTTTCCCTCTTCCGTGCAGAAATCAACTACAGCGCCGGGTTTCAGCTTCTTGCCCGGCTTTACCATAGCCTCCCATACATCGCCCTCGCTGCGCTTTGTGAGAAGTATCTCTGCCTTTGCGCCCGTATCGCGCTTTACGCCGAACATCCTTGCAGGAAGGACCTTTGAGTCGTTCATGACAAGACAGTCACCAGGCTCAAGATAATCAATTATATCATAAAACATCTTATGCTCTGTCGTTCCGCTCTCACGGTCAACGACAAGCAGTCTGGCCTCATCCCTCTTCTGAGACGGATACTGAGCGATCAGCTCAGGAGGCAGTTCATAATCAAAATCAGTAATTAACAATTTATATGACCTCTGTAATAATATATTTTCATATTTTATGTAAATAAATTTATATGAATAAATTCACACAGCATCACTACCGCTCGCGCGGTCACGCATACAGTGATATCAGTACGATCTTCTCTTACCTCACTTCTATGCCCGTATAATAGAACTGAAGTATATCAAGATAGTCAAAGCCCTGCTTTGCCATACCCTGAGCGCCCGTCTGCGACATTCCTACGCCGTGGCCGTTGCCCTTGCCGTTTATGACGAGCACGTCGCTGCTGCTGTTGAACGTCACCGTCGTTGCCGCGCCCGATCCTGAAACTGTCACTGTCTGAGCAGGTGTATACGATATCTCGCTTACCTTACCCGAAGAATCAACAGTCTTAAGCCCGTTAAGTGACGCTGATGATGTTCCCGCCGCTGATACGACGCTTACAGTCTGTCCGAGCTTCGCAGTTCCGTTTACAGTTCTTGCGTACCAGCTTCCTGACTCAGGGATCGTCACAGTGCTGCTTCCTCCGCCTGAGGTGATAGTTCCGCCTTCTGTATCAAACGTAAAGTTTCTCGATTTCATATTATACGCAGAACCAAACATAGATCGTATAGTTTCCTTCGTAGCGGTATATGATGACTTGGTGCCCGTAACTGTAACAGATGCAGCATATCCCGAATCGTTTACTCTGTCTATCGACACGCTTTTTATATCTCCGAGTCCTTTTGAGGAAAGAGCGTTTGCAAGCTGAAGCTTTGTTATCTTAACAGTCCAGCTGCTGTCACTCGAATACGGATCGGCTTTTCCTCTCAGATATCCAAGCGCAGTCGTCCATGCATCCTCGGAATTCTCAGTATGACCGCCGCTGCTCGCGTAGTAATATGCGGCAACAGGGCTGCCGTTATAATATATGACCTTTCCGTCTGTTTCCTTTACAGCCTCGTCCGTCCTGCCGCTTTCTTTTCTTACACCGCCATATACCTGACAGTGTGTGGTAGCGCATACAGAAAATCCCTGAGACTTATGCGCATTTCCGTTAGAAAGTATAAAGCTGCGCGCCGCTACAGCCTGTGCCTTAAGAGCTTCAAGCTCATAGCTCGGTGACATCTCGACAGATACTACGCTCCGCAGATAATCTTCTATATCAACATAATTTATCACATTCATCTGACTTGATGAATTTATATAAGGCATAGCGCCGCCTCTATATGAGACACCGCCTATAGTGACAGACGAATCAGATGAAAGAAGCTGTGAAGATGCCACGCACTCCGTCCCGTCGCCCTTAAGAGTCGTTATAGTATTGCCGCCCGCGTCAAGCACTGCAACTGACGATCCGTTGTTTTTAAGATTTACAAATGTGTAGCTGTCTAACACGCTGCTCGCCTTTGAAACGTTTGATCCGTCAGCGCTGTAAAGCGACAGCCCGTCAGGCGAGCTTACGGCTATGTTGGCAGGCGCGCTTGAGCCGTACTTTAATCCTACCTTTATATAGTCAGAATCAGATACAGCAGCATGTGACACCGCGCATGCAGCAGAAAAAACAGTGACGAGCAGCGCCGCCATCGTAAGTAGTCTCAATTTTTTCATTATCAGTCTTCCGTCGTCCTTTCTATACCCAAATGAGCATAAGCCCTGTCTGTAACGGTCCTCCCCTTAGGTGTCCTGTTAAGCAGGCCGAGCTGTATGAGATACGGCTCATAAACATCCTCTATAGTAACGCGCTCTTCGCCCGTCGCCGCGGCTATGGTCTCTATGCCTACCGGCCCGCCGTGAAAGCGGTCTATTATGAGCTTCAGTATATCACGGTCAAGGCCTTCAAGTCCCAGCGCGTCAACGCCGAGAGCGTCAAAAGCCTTCTGTGCTATCTCCATATCTATATGTCCGTCGCCCTTTACCTGAGAAAAGTCTCTCACCCTTTTAAGCATACGGTTCGCGACTCTCGGCGTACCCCTTGAACGCGCCGCCATAGCCTCAAGCGCTTCAGCATCTGACTCGACATTAAGTATGCCGCATGAACGGTCAAGTATCTTCATGAGGTCTTCCTTAGAGTAAAGTTCAAATTTGCTTATAACTCCGAATCTGTCACGAAGCGGAGCAGACAGACTGCCTGCGCGCGTCGTCGCGCCTATCAAGGTAAACCTCGGTATATCGAGCCTCAGCGAACGTGCTGACGGACCTTTTCCTATTATAATATCTATAGCGTAATCCTCCATAGCCGAGTAGAGCACTTCCTCGACAGAACGATTGAGTCTGTGTATCTCGTCTATGAAAAGTACGTCATTTTCTTCCAAATTTGTAAGTATGGCAGCAAGATCTCCCGCGCGCCCTATAGCCGGACCTGACGTTATCCTGAGACTTACGCCCATCTCTGTAGCGATAACGCCTGCAAGCGTGGTCTTTCCGAGTCCCGGAGGCCCGTAAAAAAGTACATGGTCGAGCGGCTCGTTCCTCCGCTTCGCTGCCTCTATAAATATTTCAAGGTTATCCTTGACCGCCGGCTGTCCGATATAGTCCGCAAGCCTTTTAGGCCTGAGGCTGACCTCTATGTCGGCGTCTTCATCAGAATAACCTGCATTTGTGATTCTGTCAGGATCCATTTAACAATTCCTTTCATCAGAAAAGCGAAAGCTTTTTAAGCGCCGCTTTTATAAATTCTTCTGCAGGCGCATCCTCAAGCCCGCATGATGAAACAGCCTCTGCTGCCTCGCTCTTTGAATATCCGAGGCTCACAAGCGCGTCTATCGCTTCTGACGCTCCGTTTCTCACGCCTATCGGCATAGATGTCTGGACATTGTGACCCGTTTCTGTGATAGATGATGCGTCTATCTTGTCTCTGAGCTCCAGCACTATCCTCTGAGCTGTCTTTTTTCCAACGCCCTGCGCTTTTGAGAGCGTTGCTGCGTCGTCAAAAACTATCGCCTTCTTTATCTCTGACACAGTAAGCGCTGACAGTATCGCAAGCGCTCCCTTTGATCCTATACCGCTCACGCCGGTCAGCATCCTGAACATCAGAAGGCTGTCGCGGTCGTCAAATCCGTAAAGGCTTATATCATCTTCACGCACTATCATGGCTGTATAGACAGTCACGCTGTCACCCTCAGATGCCATATATGCAGCAGAAGACGACGGCATATTTATCTCATATCCTATGCCGTTATTTTCTATTATAACGCCGTTGTCAAAAGTCCCGGCGAATTTTCCGCTTATAAAATGAAGCATTATATTCCCCTGTCATATTTTAATTTTATTTTATTATCCTGAACGGCTCTGCAGCTGCCGCCGAGGCCCTCTTTCTTCTGCCGGCAGCCGTTTTATATCCGCGCCCATGCGAGGCTGCTTCTTTTGCGAGCGCCTTTTCTATGGATGCGGCAAGGCGCGAGCTTCCGCCCGAAGAATTTGCATGGCATATGGCGACGGCCAGCGCGTCGGCCGTATCATCAGGCTTAGGCACTGCATCGAGCTTAAGTATCGTTTTTACCATCTGCTGCACCTGTTTCTTTTCGGCGCGTCCGTAGCCGACAAGCGCCTGTTTTATCTGCAGCGGCGTATACTCGTCTATGGTAAGTCCTGAATTTACGCACGCAAGGACAGCAACGCCGCGCGCCTGTCCTACGTTTATTACGGTCTTTGCATTTGTATTGTAAAAAAGTTCTTCCAGAGCCGCTGCCTCAGGCTCAGTATCTGCAATAATATCCATAAGGCTCGAATAAAGAAATTTAAGCCTTTCAGGCATCGGAGTCCCCGCCTCCGTTGAAATGCTGCCATAGTCTATGACCCTGAAGCTGTTTCCGTTCTGTTCTATAACGCCGTAACCCATGAGCGCGTAGCCCGGGTCTATTCCCAGTATCCTCATTATCCGTACCCCCGCATAGTCTGTATCATTCTACCACAGATTCGCCGTCAGTCCAATAAAAAATACATATGTTCTCAAAATAATTAATAAAAATTTTTCTGCAGCTGCTGTTAATGCCTTCTGCATGCCGTGACGCCTGCGCGGCGTCAGTATTCCGCCGGTGACGGCGGCTGTTTTGTTACCATTTTCTGTATTTCATTCATTTTATGTTTTAATCTACCCGCGAAAAAGGTATAATAATAAGTAGTTATTTATAATTATTCATTCCATTATTTAACAGAGGGGTAAAGATACATGAGATTTTCAAGACAAGACAAAATAGTCGAGCTCATAAACACCTACGAAATAGACACGCAGGAGGCTCTTGCCGAAAAGCTCTCGGAGAGCGGCTACAAGGTCACTCAGGCCACGGTATCGCGTGATATAAAGGACCTGCAGCTCGTAAAGATACTTGCGCCGTCAGGGCGGTACAAGTACGCGCTTCCCGGACCTCCGGGCATGGTAAGCTCAGCTGAGCGCTATGAAAAAATCTTCAAAAATACAGTAAGCTCCATAAATTCTGCCGGAAACATCATAGTCCTCAAAACACTTTCAGGCTGCGCCAACGCAGCATGTGAGGCCTTCGACTCATACGGCATCCCTGAAGTCGTAGGCACGCTTGCCGGTGACAATACTGTATTTGCAGTCGTGGACCTTCCTGAGCACGTTGCGCCTATCGTAAGGCGCTTCAACTCGATACTCAGGGAATCCGAATTTTAGGCGCCCGCCGTTCTCATGTTCCGAGGTGACAGATGTTAACACATATCTATATTAAAAATTTTGCGATCATAAAGGAGATCGACATAGACCTGAACGACAGGCTCAATATCATTTCCGGCGAGACGGGAACAGGTAAATCGATCGTTATACAGGCCGTAAATATGGCTCTCGGCGGACGCGGAAGCGCTTCATTCGTGGCTGACGGGCATGAAAAAGCTCTTGTCCAGCTCGTATTTTCACTGTCAGGGCCTGAGCGCTCAGTCATCGCTGCCATCCCCGAATACGCTCAGTACGCCGCTGCAGTGCGTGAAAAAGATGACGTCATACATGAAAATGACGGCGCCGATCTTGTGATAACACGTGAATTCAACAAAAACGGAAAGAGCCTCGCGCGCATAAACGGCGAGATCGTGACGCTGGCGTTCCTTAACGGTCTTACTCGCCATCTTGTAGATATACACGGGCAGTACGACAATCAGACGTTCCTGGATCCTGATAAGCATATGGGGATACTTGACAGCTGCGGCGGTAATGCGCTTTCAGACATCAGAGAGCGTGTCTCTGCGCTTTACTCTGATTATCAGTCAACACGCGCGCAGCTTGTAAAGATACGTTCGAGCCACGCTGAATTTCTGCGAAGGCAGGATTTTATGCGCTTCGAGGTCAGCGAGATCGATGCAGCCGATCTGCACACGGGCGAGGACTCTGAGCTCAGTGACAGGCTGAAGATCCTGCAGAACAGTGAAAAGATATTCGCAGCTTTAAGTGAAAGTTACGAGATACTTTCGTCAAGCTCTCTTGACAGATGCCGTTCTCTCATGGAGGATATCGCACCGTACGGCAGCGACCTTGCTTCTATCTCTTCAACTCTCAGTGACAGCGTTTATGCTCTCGATGATGTATGCGAAGAGCTCCGCCGCTGCCGCGATTCGTTTTCATTTACGCCTGATGAGATAGACGATGTTGTGACCCGCCTTAATATGATAGATAATATGAAAAGAAAATACGGCGGCAGCATAGAAAGCATCATGGAGTACCGTGACAAATGTATTACTGAGCTGGAAAAATTTGAGAATACAGAAGATGCTGAAAAAGAACTGACCCAACGCCTTTCTTCACTCAGGAAACAGATACTTGCACTTTCCGAAGAGCTCAGTGCGCTGCGCCGCGCTGCCGCGGAAAAGCTTTCATCAGACATGACAGCGGAGCTGTCGGAACTCAATTTTGCAAATGCGCAGTTTGCTGTTGATATATCAACAGTACTTAATGCAGACGGTCTGCCTGTCATGTCTGCTGTCGGCACCGACAGAGTAGAATTCCTTTTCAACGCGAACAAGGGCGGTTCGCTGAAACCGCTTTCAGAAGTAGCGTCCGGCGGCGAGATATCCCGTATAGCGCTTGCATTCAAGCGGCTGACTAATTCCGCTGAGCATATACCGACTCTCGTATTTGATGAGATAGACACGGGCATAAGCGGTATAACTGCAAGCGTTGTGGGCCGCAAGCTGCACGAGATATCTGAAAATCATCAGGTGCTCTGCATAACGCATCTTCCTCAGATAGCTGCGTGCGGTGACCATCAGTATCTCATATCAAAAGACGATTCCAATGAACGCAGCTATACAACGATAAAACTTCTGTCCGAAGAAGAACGCGTACACGAAATAGCCCGCCTCCTCGGCGGCACAAATATAACCGAAACGACGCTGGCAAGCGCCCGCGAGCTTCTCGGTTACTCGCATGAGCCTCGCTCATGATATTAACATGTAAAAATAAAATTACACGGACAATAAAAATCGGCAGAACTGATATGAGGCATTTATCGCTCATATTTCAGTTCTGCCGATACTTTTTCCACTTAACTTTTTATTTAAGTTTTTCTATAAGTACTTCTATGCTTTCTTCGATCCCCATATCCTCAGTCTCTATCGTTATATCCGCATATTTTTCATAAAGAGGTACTCTCATATTGTAGAGATCTGCAAGAGTTTCGCCCGGTTTCATGGCTATGCCTCTCGTTTTTATATTATTAAGGCGGCGTTCTATCTCATCGAGAGACAGCTTTATATATACTACATCTCCTATGCTTCCCAGATGTTTCATTGCTTTATCGCTGTATACAGCGCTTCCGCCTGTAGATATTATGGAATTTTCTGCTTCTATCTCTGAAAGTACTTTTTCTTCGATCCTGAGAAATTCCTGCATCCCTCTTTCATCTATTATCTCCTGGAGTTTGCAGTTTTCTACTTCCTGGATAAGAAGATCCGTGTCTACGAACTTCATTCCAAGCGTTTTAGCAAGAACTACGCCCAGCGTACTTTTGCCGCATGCGGGCATGCCTGTTAAAATAAGGTTTCTCATTAAAATCATTCTCCGTTATCGATAAATATATCCAATATCTGAATATTTCAAATGTATATCTCACTCGCTGTCTGCGCAAGCGCAGAAACTATCCGGTACGTACCCGGATACAAAATGAGGCCGCCGCTTTATGCGGCAGCCTCTGGCTATTATCTTTCTGTTTTAAGATATGGCCTTAAGAATATATCCTTAAGACATCATCGCAGAATAAAGATCGATTATTCAGCGTCTGCAGCAGCTTCTTCTGCCGGAGCTTCTTCAGTCTGAGCAGCAAGAGTTTCCTTGATGCTGAGGCTGATCCTTCTCTTTGCTTCATCGATCTCGAGGATCTTAGCTGATACAGTCTGACCAACTGAAAGCTCGTCAGCGATGTTTGTTACTCTCTTTGCAGCGATCTCTGAGATATGAACGAGACCGTCAAGACCTGGTTCGAGCTCAACAAATGCACCGTATTCCTTGATCTGAACTACCTTGCCTGTTACTACCTGGCCAACAGTGTACTTTTCGTTGATAACTGACCATGGTTCAGGTGTGTTCTGCTTAAGGCCGAGAGAGATCTTACCCTTTTCTTCGTTCATAGAAAGGATCTTAACTCTGATCTTCTGACCGATTTCAAGAGCTTCCTGTGGGTGCTTGAGCTTGCCCCATGAGATCTCTGAAATGTGGAGAAGTCCATCGATACCGCCGATATCAACAAATGCACCGTAATCAGTGAATCTCATTACAGTACCCTCGATAGTATCGCCTACGTTAAGACCTGCCCAGATCTCAGCAACCTTCTTGTTCTTTTCTTCTGTAAGGTAAGCCTTGTGTGAGAATACAGCCTTGTTTCTCTTCTGATCAACTCTTGTAACCTTTACTGTAAGAGTCTTTCCTACGAACTCGTCAGCCTTTTCAACATATCTGTCGTTTAACTGAGACATAGGGATGAAGCCTGAAACTTCCTTGTATGTAGCGATAACTCCGCCCTTTACTTCTCTTACTACCTTTACGTCGATAGTCTGCTTTTCCTCGTAAGCCTTGATGATCTCGTCCCAGTGCTCGCTGATCTCTACCTTCTTACGAGATAATAAGATGTTGCCTTCGCCGTCGTCTGTCTTTAAAACCTTAGCTTCAACTTCATCTCCCACCTTAAAGAGAGATTCTATATCCTGATCAGGTTCAAGCGCAATCTCTGCCTTAGGAATGATACCATCCTTTTTGCATCCTAAATTCACATAGACTTCACGAGGACCTACCTGAATTACTTCGCCCTTTACTAATTCGCCTCTCTGTGGCATTTTAAGAGACTTTTCGATTTCTTCCATTAAGTCAAACATTTCGTTTGATTCGTTAGTGATAATTTCACTCATATGAGCAATAACCTCCTTAATAATACGTTCCGGAGCCGAGGCACCAGCCGCTACTCCTATTCTATTATATTTTCTGACTTCTTTCAATGGTAAAAATTCAGGATTTTCCACAAAAAACGTGCTTTCGCAGCTTTCTTTGGAAATTTCATACAGTTTTCGTGTATTGGAGCTTGATCTGCTTCCTATTATAACCATCATATCTGAATCAGATGCAAGCAATCTGCACGCTTCCTGACGTTTTTCCGTTGCCTGGCATATCGTATTTTTTATTTCTGAGTCAGGAAATTTTTTTCTTATAGCATCGACGCATGCGGTCCACATTTTTGTATTCAGCGTTGTCTGCGCTACAACAAAAAGCTCTGAGTCTTCTTTTATATCAGATATTTCTTCCGGCGAAGCTATTATGACAGCTGTATCGTCGCACCATCCGTTTATGCCCTGAACTTCGGGATGCTTTGCATCGCCCGTTATTACTACCTGCTTTCCTTTTACATACGCGTCATGCGCAAGCATGTGGATCTTTTTTACATAAGGACACGTAGCGTCTATGACAGCTCCCGCTGCCGCCCTTATATCGTCTTCCACTTTGTGTGAGACTCCGTGAGACCGTATGATAACTACAGAATCTCTGTCTATATCATCCATTCCTTCACAGACGTCCACGCCCATGCTGCTGAGGTCAGACACTACATCATCATTATGTATTATCGGTCCCCATGTGTATTTCTTCATATCGGCATACTGCGGATCTTCCGCTGTCTTTACTGCCCTGTCAACAGCGCTCTTTACGCCGAAACAGAAACCTGAATTTGCAGCAAGGCGTATGCTTTTGTTTCCATTTTCAAATACTGTTATATGTTCCATTATTTAAATTTATTTTCTTATTTTATCGTTTTTATGCAGTGCTTCAAGATATTTTTTAAACGAGCCTTCTTTTCCGTGTTCAGTAGGTCTGTAATATCTTACGCCTTCTTTGTAAAGGTCGTCAGGCAGATACTGCTGGTCCACATATCCGCCGTACGCATGCGGGTAAAGATACCCCTTTACTCCGCGTTTTGCAGCGCCGCTGTAATGCGAATCCCTGAGGTGCATCGGTATCTCTGATATCTTTCTTTTTCTTATATCAGCCAGAGCTTCATCTATGGCAGTTATGCACGAATTGGATTTCGGGCTCGATGCAAGCATTATGACTGCCTGCGCGAGATTTATCCTTGCCTCCGGCAGACCTGTCATGAGCGCAGCCTGCACACAGGCCTCTGTAATGCTTATAGCCTGCGGGAACGCCATTCCTATATCCTCAGAAGCTATGACCGTAAGCCTGCGGCATATCATCTGAAGATCTGCGCCTCCATCTATGAGGCGCGCCAGATAATGCACGGCTGCGTCAGGATCACTTCCGCGTATGGATTTCTGAAGCGCCGACAGAAGATCGTATCTGTCATCTCCTCTATCAAAAAATGTAACTCGCCTTTGTAAGGCTTCACCGACTATTGCCGTATCTATACGAGCTCCTTCATCAATATTTTCAGCAATAAATCCTAATGTATCAAGAGCTACGCGGGCGTCACCGCCGCACAGATCGGCTATGAGCTCAATTGCTTCCTCATCATAGGCAAGACCGTAATTTGCAAGGCCGTTTTCCGCATCCTCAAGTGCGCGGTGCAGTATAGCCACTATATCCTTTTTCTCATGGCGCCTGAACTCATAAAGAAGGCGCACTCTGCTTATTATGGCGTTATTTATCGAGAAATAAGGATTTTCAGTCGTACTTCCTATGAACCGTATAACGCCTTCTTCAAGCGCTTTCAGCAGCGAATCCTGCTGCAGCTTGTTCCAGCGGTGAAGCTCGTCTACATACAGATACGTCGTCTGATTCTGAAGCCCGAAAAATTTGAACCTTGCATCCTCAAGTATTTCTTTAAGCTCCTTTGTACCTGCGGTAGACGCATTTATCTCCTTGAAACCGGCGTCCATTTCAGAGGCGATCATCCTTGCGAGCGTCGTCTTTCCCGTACCCGACGGGCCGTAAAATATCGCCGACTCAAATGTCTTGTTTTTTATTGAATTATAAAGCAGCGAGCCTTTGTAAAGAAAATGCTCCTGACCGTAAAACTCATCGAGAGTCTTAGGCCTCATCGCAGTAGAAAGAGGTATCATCAGTACTCTACTCCTTCTCGAGCTGACACGCCTCTGTCGAACGGATGCTTTATTTTTTCCATGTCAGTCACATAATCAGCCGCGTCTATCATCCATGTTTCCGGAACAGCGCCTGTCATAACAAGCTCTTTTGATCCTCCTGACACTTCAGAAAAGCTTTCAACAAATGTTCTGACGCGTGTTTCTTCAAGCATGCCGCGTTCCACAGCTGTAACAGCTTCATCCATTACTATCATGTCTGTTTTATCATCAGAAGCGGCGCGCTCGGCATTTTCAAACAGCACCGCGTTGTCTGCCGCGGCGGCAGCCTTTTCCTGCGCATTCATCTGAAATGTAAATTTTTTATTGTGACCGTCAGCGTCACCACCGCTGCCTGCGCGCAGGACGCGCACATTTTCAAGCCTTTCAAGAACATTGATCTCGCCTGTCTTCTGTCCTTTCATAAACTGAATAAATAATACATTGCGGCCGCATCCTGCGGCTCTTACAGTCAGTCCGACAGCAGCTGTCGTTTTTCCCTTTCCGTCACCGCAATAAAGATGTATCATTTTACACCTGCTCCTTTTGGTATCTCTGTATCTTCTTTTAGTATTCCTTTATCCCAAATCGCTCTGCAAACATATCCCACATATCGTCCGCGCTCATGCCGTCGTCAGGCACGAGGTCGCCGTATATGCAGGCTTTTACATCGCTTCTGTCGGCAGAAGCAAGTCTTTCGCCCATTCCTTCTTTAAGGTATCCCGGAAATACGTAGTCAGATATCGCAAACTCGCGGAATATCGCCAAAAGCATGTCTGCATGTATGAGGCGGTTTATGCTCAGGATATTTTCCTTTCTGTAGCCAAGGTCAAGAACGCGCTTTATGACATCAGGGTCTGCAGGCGCCATCATAATTATCTTTTCACTGAAATCCTTTACTCCTGTGAGCAGCCCGTACAGCTCATCGTCGCCTTCTGCAAGTATATTGCCTACCGGATATTCGAGATCGCGCAGCAGCTGATCTTTATTCCTGTAAACAGACGTGTGGAGATTCATCTGCTGCTTTGCGGCTATACGATGATACTCTATGGATCTTTCGCTGCATACTTTTTTTATGACTGCGCGGGCGCCCGATGCCGGAAGGTCTGTACCGTCTATAACTATATCTACGCCTACGCGGTCTATCCAGCTGCTCATTTTTTCCTCATCGAGATATTTTGAGATGAGTGTTATATTTCCGCCCGGATGCGGCGCTTTTCCGTATTCATCTGACACTGCAGCATATATATCGTCTGTATGCTCCGCCAGGGCGGAGACGAGGGCTGCAGCGTCATCTGTGCCTACAAAGGCCATTATTTTTTTATTTATACCTGCCATTTTTTATTCCTCCGTGCCTTTTTTTCTTCTGAAAAAAGAGAATCGGTGTTTTTTTTCATTAGTTTCGATCTGGCTTTCAAGCTCTGCCATGCGCTGCTTTATATCAGGATGATCAGGATCGTATTTCATGAGCATGCGGTAGTCGTTCAGTGCTTCTTCCTTGTTTCCGAGCTTTTCATTAGTCATGCCGCTGAATCTGTACGCAGCTTCAACTGCAGCTGTATTCACCTCGTTCTTTTTCTGTATAACGCGCTTGAAGTCCTCAGCAGCCTGATAATATTTTTCGAGATTGAACAGCGCTACTCCGCGGTTTACGTAAAGATTCAGAAAGCTGCTGTCAAGTTCAAGACCTTTATCTGCTGCTTCAACGGCTGCGTTATAATCTCTGAGCGCATTGTTGCACTTTGCTATGTAGCTGTATGCCTGAAGCGCGAAGCGGTCTGTCTTTGCAGCGCGCTCGAAATCATTTACTGCCTGGACGTTTTCATTTCTGAGATGATGTATCATGCCGCGAGTCATGTATGCATCGCCTTGATCTTCATCAAGCATGACAGCTTTCTGTATATCGCTGAGCGCATCATCAAGGCGCCTGTTATCTACGTAAAATCTTGCTCTGCTTATATATGCCTGGCGGTAGTTCGGATCGAGCGCTATAGCCTTACTGTAGTAGTATTCTGCGTCTCGGTGAATATCTTCATCTTCGCTTTTCTGTACTGATACCTGACTTTCTTTATCCGTATCAGGTGTATTTTCCTCAGATCCGCCGTTTTGTACGCCGTCACCGTCAGCCGCGTCAGATCTCTGTTCATCTGCTTCGGCTGCAGCGCTGCCCTCTACGTCAAGATCCTCTTCAAGCTCATAATCAGACAGCAGATCTCCGAGCATCATATATATCTCAGGATCCTGCGGATCAAGCACCATAGCGCATTTTATATCTTCAACTGCTTTTTCATCCTCATCCCGCATCATGTATATAAGCGCTCTGCGCTTTAGAGACAGATGATCGCCGCTGTTGAGCATTATTGCTCTGGAATAATATGTAAGAGCACTTGCTGTGTCGCCCATGCTGAAGCATTTATCTGCGACTGCGTAAGCGTACTTGTGGCTTTCCTTGTCTGTTTCTGCAGCGCTCTTAAGCCATTTTACAGCTTCGCGGTCGTCACCTCTGTCTGAATTTATGCAGCCCATTATATAATGGACTTCTGCAGATCCGGGGTCTTTTGTCAGCAGCGTTCCCGCATTTATGGATGCTGCGTCAAGCTTACCGGAAAAATAAAGCGCTTCACACTTTTCTATGTATAAAGCCTCCGGATCGTCTGATGACGCAAGCCCTTTTTCCGCATAAAGCATAGCTCTGAAATACTGCTTCTGCGATATGCACGCTCTGACTGCAGCTGTATAAAACTGCGTTTCTGTCGCTCCTGACGATATAGCGCGCTCAAGGTACTCAAGGCCGAGCTTTATATCTCCCGGCTTTCCGTACATCTGTACAAGTCCTGCGTATCCGTCAGCTGCAGAAGCCGGCACACCTCTGTTCTGGAGGTGATTTCTGAATTCAAGTACTTCCCTGTGCTCGCCAAGACTGTACAGGAGCGCGGCTTTAAGTCCGCATACTTTTGTATTTCCTCTCGGAGCTGATAATTTTACAGCCTCGTCGTATATGGCAAGCGCATTTTCATTTTCTCCCTTTGCCTGGTATATAAGGGCAGCAAGCTCATATGCACTCTGCAGCCTGAAATCTTTTTTCAGAGCCTTGTCTATAGACTGCACAGCCGCGTTAAGCATGCCCTCCTCAGTCTCGCATCTTGCGCGCTGCGACCACATCTGCGCTGTCATTTCGCTTTCATCGGTCTGTCTGAACTCAGTAAGTGCTTCAGAGTATCTTCCTGTATTGAATAATATCTCCGCAAGCTCTGCCGGAGGTATGCTCTCAAACTTTCTGTTTTCGGCAATGTTAAAATCTATATCCTCTATAAGGTATCCTGCGCGCTCATGAAGCAGCGAATTTTCACCTATAGACTTGAATATCCTGCGCGCCTCCGGCTCCTTTCTCATAAGATAAAGCGCCATTGCCTGCTTGAATTTCAGCAGGTCTGAGCGGCTGAACTCCTGCGCTCTTTTAACGAGCTCATAATACGCTTCCGTCAGTCTGCCTCTCTTTATAAATCCGTCTGTTTCTTTTACGACTTCAACGGCAGCCGATTCTTCATTGTCGAGGTAATTTCTCTTATTTTCTTTTTTAGCAATATTTTCAGGCTTATACTCAACATAGCCCGGCTCAAATACAGCAAGGAGCCTGCTGCGCTCTTCAGCCGCCTCGCGGCTGCCCTGATCGTCTGAGCCATTGCTGCACGCTCTGTCATAGTAAAAGAATGCGTCTTCTTTTTTACCCTGCGCTTCAAGGACTCTTCCCTTGAGCAGGCATGCGTCTGACGCTTCATGGCCCAGATCGAGCAGCACGTCGGCTACGTAGTCAGCCTTCTGTATATCTCCCCTGTTAAGGTATATCATTCCTAAAGGATAATAAGCCTCGTAGCATTTGTAGTTGTCTGATATGGCGCCCTCAAGGCGTTCAGCTGCTGCATCAGCATCATCCTCTCCGCAGGCGTCCCTCATTACTTCGCGAGCCTTTGATCTGAACGGCATCATATCTCTTACTACATCGATCCCGCCTGTGCATCTTACATCTGCAAGCTTTTTCCTGAGGTCAAGCACATCCGGATGTGTCGGGCAGAATCTGCTCAATCCGTTTATGGCTTTTTCTGCCAGATATATCTGACCCTTTTCGAGATACTGACCTGCTTTCAAGGCAGTTTCCATTATATATTTTATATCTTCATCTGAGCTGTCAGATGATATGTAAGCGTACCTCAGCGGATCTGTGCCGCTCATCATGTCGAGGATCCTGTTTATGGCTGCATTGCTGTAAACATCTGACAGCATAACCGGTATGTTTCTTATATCGGCCGCATGCCCGACAGCTCTCCATACTTTTGACGGTACGTATTCGTGCGTAAGCATGAAATCGACTACCTGCACAGCAGCCTCGTCAGGAGCTTCGCTGCAAGCCTCTTTTACCGCCTTTTTCCAAGGCTCAGGGTCTATCCTTGAGCGGAAATCACTGTATATATCTTCGAGTGTTTTTTTTAACTTTTTTAAAATTCCATTGTTACCCATAGTGGTGTCTCCTTACCCAGTTCTAACCTGTTAAGTATAACACAAAAGTTCATTGAATTTATATATTAAAATGAGGACATACTACTATAGGAACATGAATTTTTTAACTGAACAATATCGATCTGTACCAGACAAGCGAGGTTTGAAAAAATGAAAAATAATCTTCCTGTTTCATCTTCACTTGAAACAAATCTCAAATACATTTCAGATCTCTTTAAAGGAGACAAAACAGTAAAAATCAGGCGTTTTTCATCGCCGTCAGTACCCGGCCTCCGGGCCGGCGTCATATTTATAGACGGTCTTTCAAATGACATTATCATAAACCAGAATATAATAGCTCCGCTCGTATGCTTCAGCGGCGCATCCTCATTGCCTTCAGGGGAAGGCCTCATAAAGGCAGTTTCTGAATATATACTGTTCGGCGATGATATATCGTTTTCTTCTGACCTGGAAGAACTCACGGATGCATTTCTTACAGGCGATGCTGTCATGTTTGCAGACGGCTGCAGCGAAGGCATCATCATAGCTGCCAAAAACTGGTCACTGCGCTCTGTGGACGAGCCTGACTCAGAACGCGTAATATCAGGTCCTCACGAAGGTTTTACAGAATCTGTAATTCAAAATCTTTCTCTTATACGCCGCCGCATAACAGATCCCGATCTGCGGTATGAATTTTTCCGGGTCGGTGCCAGGTCAAAAACTATAGTATGCATGTGTTTTATGGACAGTCTTGCTGACGAAAGCATGCTCTCCGATCTCCGCAGCCGCATAAATTCCATAAACATAGACTGTGTATTTGACGCCGAATATATAGAAGAGATCATAAAGGACGGCAGATATTCGCTCTTCCGCACCACAGGCGCTACACAGCGTCCCGACGTTGCTGCGGCAAAGCTCATGGAAGGGCGCGCAGCCCTCATAATCAACGGGTCGCCCGTTGCTGTCACTGTTCCGTATGTATTTATGGAATATTTTCATTCTCCTGATGATTATTACAGCGACGCGTATTACGCAACATTCAACCGCCTGCTGCGCCTTGCAGGTTTTCTGACTACCATAAGCCTTCCTGCTGTCTACCTTGCTCTCGTAACATTTCATCATGAGATGCTTCCTGTAAAAACATTGCTTTCAGCGGCGCAGTCGCGAGTCGGTATGCCGATGTCTACTTTGTGCGAGATAGTCATCCTCATACTGATATTTGAGATGATACGCGAGGGGAGCGCAAAGATCCCGTCAAGCATAGGAACTGCGTTTTCAATAGTCGGCGGCATAGTCCTCGGTCAGGCGTCTGTCGATGCAAACTTTGTCAGCCTGCCGATCGTCATCATAGTCGCATTCACCGGCATAACCGGCATGATAGTGCCGCAGCTCAAGGGCCCGGTTCTTTTTCTGCGATTCATACTTCTGTTTCTCGCGGATATAATGGGGCTTTTCGGGTTCATGCTCGGCTTGATGTATATATTATTCATGATCTGCTCGCTCGAATCATTCAATATACCCTACACTTCGCTTACATCACACGATATCAGACAGGCATTTACCGATACTTTCATACGGCGTCCGTGGCCGGATATGCGCAAACGTCCTGCGATAGGCAGCAGCGATATAATACGTCAGCGACCTCCTGAAGCATGTAAAAGCACTGAATGCGATGTTAAAGGTTCCGGCAACCGAGGTGATAAATAAATGATATATGATTTTAAATTTAATACATCAACGATAAATGAATATGATTTTCAAGGCAACGCGCGCCCGGCGCGCGCACAGCGTATGGTATTATTGCTTCTGACCATATCAGTATTCTTTATGTCGCTGCTCCTTACAGGATGCTCCGGGCGCGAGCTTGACAGTATCGCCATAGTAACATGCATAGAAGTCACTGCCGTACCGGACAGCCGCGGATCTCAAGAATACCGTATCCAGGCTGAGATAGTCCGTCTGTCTGACACTGAAAGCGAGCCGGGCCAGAATACCGAAGTTATCTCAGCTTCAGCAAACAGCTTCAGACAATGCATTGAAGATCTGAACGAGGCCGAAGTGCTTCACATATATCTGGGCCACCTGCGCCTTATCATATTTGACAAGTCATTTCTCGACCGCGCGTCTCGCTCAGAGCTTGAAGATATAGCAGATTTTGCCCTTGAAAACCATGAGATAAGATTCAACACCGTTATCGCCGCATCTGCAGAGGATTTCGGAAAAGCCGTAAGCGGAGAGAGCGCTTCAACAGGAAACCGCGGTATGGATCTCAGCGAGCGCATACGCGGACTGCATGTGCGTTCTGAGCTGTGCGACCTTATAAATAACCTTGAGAATGAATCAGATCCCGTCAGTATGCCCGTCATAACCGTATCCGAGATGAACGGCAAAAGCATAACCGTTGTAAAGTCCGAAGAACGCTACGAACTCGATATCGCAGCATGAAAGGAATAAAATAAAATGCAGCACAGCAATATTATATTCTCGCGCCCGGAGCCGGGCGTAATGAGCGTGTACGAAAAAATATCGATATGCATCATATTCATGTCAGACACGATCATAACGACAGGAAAATATTCCGTTGCGGGCACAGCTGACTGGCTCGTCCTGCCGGCGGGCGCTTTTATGAGCGTCCCGTTCATCATCGCAGCTTCATTTATCATGCGGCGCTGCCGTAACAGCCTTTTCATAAATATATGCGCCGCGCTTTTTTCAGCGGCAGCCGTAATGTTAACACTTTATGTTTTTTCTGATTTTGTAAAAACATGTGTGGTCCCTGAAATAAACATGATGCTCATACCCGCAGGTATACTTATAACAGCGTTCTACTCAGCCTTCCGCACGACTGACACGCTGTGCCGCGCCGTCCACATGATAATGCCGGTCATAATAATATTTTCATTATGCGCTTTAATAATAGCGTCTACCAGATTTCGCACAGATAATATAACAGACAGCGCTTTTCTGCCGCCGGCGGCAGCTTCAGCCTCTTCGGCCGTATTTGCTGCTGTGTTTACCGTAAAAGCAATGCTCATTTTATGTATATTTTCTTCAGGGAAAAGCACGCGCAGCGACTGTGCCGCTGTATGCGCCGGAACGCTCATATACGCCGCCGTCATGTCAGCCATGCTTTTTACATCGCTTGGAGTGCTCGGTGCAGGGCTTTACAGGCGCCTTGACTACCCGCTTTATTATCCGCTCGGTCTTACAGGCATAGGCGACTATTTTGAACGCACTGAAATAATATCTGTTGTAATGTTTATGGTCATTCTGGTGTTTAAGACAGGTATATTCATACGTACGATCATCGCTTCATGCAGCCGCGTCAGGAAACAAGTTCATTTATAAACTCGCGTATATGCCTTTTTATCACGCCGCCGGCGCCATACTCCACAGGCGTTTCTCTGACAGCGAGCCTGCGTTCGCTTTCAACAGAGACCGGTCCTCCATGATCGCGCACCGGAGGCGCTGCTGCCTGTGACGGTGACGGTGCAGAGTGCATATGCGCATCAGAGTGCTGCGAAGGCTGAAAAACATTGAATGTCCGGCGCATAGCTTCTTCAGTCGCCGATATCATCTCATGCACGTCATTCTCATTTTCGATCAGCCTCGCGCGATACTCCTCAAGAGCGCTGCGCGTCAGAACGCCCGGCCGGCACAGTTTTTCAGCTCTTTCAGTGAGCATGACAGCTTCCCTTCCGAGTGAGCTTTCCCTGCTGAATCCCGGCAGGTACATAAGCCTCACGTCTCCGTTCATTTCCGAAAAGAATATATTTTCAGGCCTCAGGCTTATCTCATTTTCCGGGATGAGATAATTTCCGCAATTTCTTACAGCCTTCAGTATATTGAGTATCAGTCCGAGAAATCCCTGCATGCTTTCAGTCTCTTTGCCGATATACTCGTCAAACCTGTTAAGACCCGCTGTTATATAAAAGACATCCGCATCATTTCCTTCAAATATGCATCTCATCCTGACCAATGAGATGCACATATTTCCAAATATTACTCTTTTTTCATATTCTCCCGGCACGAGATTGTCATATGAAATATGTATGACTTTATCGTCCGAAGCTACCTGCTGTATATTTCTGTCATAGAAACTCATACTGCTTCCCATCATATTCACTTACCTCCACACACACTGCACGGGCTGTAATTTTTTATGACTGCATCAGCCCTGTCCATATCTATTACATACTTATCTACTGAATCGCATCCGGCATTGTGATACGATCCGCCGTACCTGAAAACATATACCGTGCTCCCTGCGGCCTCTCTCCCGTTTGTGCAGAGCGGGCACGGCTTGTATTTTTTCTTTACAGACGCGTCAAGTACAGCCTCCACCGCATACGAATTAACATATCTGCATCCTGTTCCATGATATCTGCCGCCCGCCCTCGGAAATATGCACACGACATTTCCGTCCTCATCAAGCGCCATCCTGTCAAATCCGAACGGATCCGCCCCCGTTATTTCTTTCCCCTTCCAGTTTCTCGCCATGATCACATTGTCTATGGCTATGCTGTCTCTGAATGCCGCCGGGACTGCTATTTTTGTATCGTACTTAAAACTTACTTTATACAGCGAATCAATGCCATCATAACCGCCTGCGATGCCTCCCGGCATCCACGAAACATCGAATCTGCTCTTTTCGAGTCCTGCAGCGGCTGCCGCCTGTCCGGCCTCCGGAAATACCGGCGCAGTCGCCTGCGCGCACGCCTTGCGCACTTCATTTTCAGCAGCGCTGAAAACGATTATATCCGTATGGCATATGCGCACTATGTATACAAGAGTAACTACGGCTATTATGTATACAGGCAGCATAACAGCTGCTTCTGTTATTATGCTGCCTCGCTTTTCAGCATATCCTGCCATATCATTCACCACCGATATACGAATGTGCCTGGCTGACGCTTATCGTCCGTCCCCGGACGTACGGGCTCACGCTCTTCTTCTTTATATCCGCGCTGATGACAGCGCCTGTAAAATGATCGCCTATCATGAATTCTTCTCTGACGCTTCCTTTCATATTGATCTGGATCAGGTCCATGATCCTCAGGAGCTTTACGTCTTCTTTTTCCGTCATGAGCAGGAGCTTCAGATAATTTTCATATGTCATGATACTGTCCCCGCTTATTTTTATGTATCCGCCGCCGCTGTCTTCAAGAAGACTGCTTAACGTCACTGACCACGTATCATCGTTTTTCACGATCGGTACGCCGTTGCCTGCTTCCAGATTTTTCATATCATTCAACGTTTCAACTGCGCTCCACGCTGCAAGCATTATATATTGAGTAAGCTTCGCCCAGGGTCCCGGCGTGAGCACCTCAGCCGCGGCGAGTGCTTCACTTTTCTTTCCGGCATCCGTAAAGACATACGCTGCATTCATGACCTCGCGTATGGAAAATATTGCGGCGTATGCGCGCCTGTAGTTTGCCTTATCAGACATATTCCCGTATAAAATGTACTCTGTCTCGTTTTGAAAAAATCCGGTCTTCTTTTCGCTGATATGATTTTGAAAATAATCGGCAGCATACTGGGATATCATGTAATTTTCATAAATAAATGACATTCCGCCGTCTGATACCATAAAGCTGAAAACACCTGATCCGTCAAATGCTCCTTTTCCGCCTGCTTTATGCGTAACTGACGGAAGGCTGTCCTTTATGCGTCTGTTTCTCAGTACATTATCGCTGCCGGGCAGCGATGTCTGATCGTTTTTAGCTTCATCCTCTTTTTTCCTGAGCATTTTATGGACATTCCTTATAGATACAAAGTCAGTGCCGTCTGATGACGCGCCGCCGTTTTCAGCTGCGCTTTCCTTTTGAGCCTGCTCTGCTCTGTCCATCGCAGCCTCTTCGTCATCAGTCATACGCTTTATATCGTCTCTGTTTTTCATGCCTGACGTTATGCTTCCGAGGCTCTCGCTGACTATATCTACAGCGTCATCAGCTGCCCTGTACTTCATAAGCTCCGTTATCTGTTTCTTAAGATTTTCAGGCTCTCCCAGAGAGTACGCCGAGCACTCGGCGGCTACTGACTCAACGCTGCTTCTCTTAAGAGGCGCTGCTTCAAATGTTTCTTTTAAAAGCTTCTGCGCATTGCGCTCAACAGAAGCTTCATCCATTTCAAGCCCAAATATACCATAACGCTCCTGAAGCTCCCTGTCATAGCATGAGAGTATGACCCTGCCCGCATTATCAAGAGCGCCGTCCAGAGTGTTTTCTGCAGCTCTCTCAGATGCAAGCTCGCAGATCACGCTCAGCGCTGAAGCTACAGATACGAATATGACAGTAAGGAGAACAGCCGCCGATCCCCGGCGGGCGCCGGACCGCGCCGGTATATTTTCCCATTTTTTTATATCTTCAGCGCTACGCGTTCTCATGCTCCGCCTCCGCCGGTCATGCTCCCCAATATATCGCCGACAAGCTGTTTCTTCCATATAAGCTTCGCTTCATTGACGGCTGCGCGCTCTACTGTATAAACATCCCTGCGCGACGCTCTGAACATACCTGACATACTGTATTCAGCTATATATGACGCTTTGACTTTACCGTAAAGCAGTCCGTTTTCTTCTTCTATACTGTAGCTGCCGTGCGATGCGCCGCCGTATGCCGTCTCATAATATCCTCTGCTCTCTGCAGGAGCACTGTATCCATTCCGCACTGCGTCATATATGTCACCGGTCCTTTTTACGGAGCACGCCTTTTCATCAGCGGTGCTCCGCACGTCTATGCTCATCGCTGCGGCTTTTGCCGCGCACGAATAAAAATGCGCCATAGCAGCGACAGACATAACGCTCACGACTATAATGACAGGATAAACAAGTGAAGCCTCGGCTATCTGGCTGCCCCGCCTGCGCGCCGCAGATCTGTATGCTTTCCTCACTCCGGCCTTCCTACTGGAACTTTTCCACAAGCAGCCCGGCAAACGTATTGTTTACGAACTCCTGTATCTTATCCTTGAATATGATCCCAAGCGCTATCGCTATCGCTATGAGTATGCCGACCTGAACAAGCTCCATACCGCGTCTTGATCTTACGCTTGACATATTCATTTTTCTTAATCTTTTTGTGAGCATTGACGGGATATTTCCCGCATATGCGATCATTCCTGTTCTTCCGATAGCCGTTTCTGAATTACAGCTCTTTCCTCTTTTCATTTTGTTTCCTTCCTTTCATTGGTCTGATCACTTTAATTTTAAATACTTTAATTTTAAAAGCTTATTATCGCCGGCGAGACAGTTATGAGGATGAGCGAAAAGAGCATTATCATCATCGGGAGCATCATCTTTGAATCCGTCATATGTATCTTTTTCCGCATCTCCTTCCTGCGCATCTCTCGAAGCGTCCTGCTTTCAGCCTCAAGCTTTTCAACGAGTCCGCTGCCTGTGTTCATATTGTCTGCCAGTATGGTACAGAAGCGGAGCATATCGCTCGACTCCATGCGTGCGGCAAGATCCTTCCATTCATCTATCATGTTTGAATTCATATTGCGAACGCGGCGCCCTATCTCAGCCGCCTCTGCACGCATCTCGCTGCATGAGCAGTACTCGGAACGCTCGTAATCATCAGATATGCGCATCATGGCGCCAAACACCGTAAGACCGCTGTTGAGCAGCAATATCAGCTTGTCTATGACAGCCGGAAACTCGTTCTTCACGTTCTGCCTGTAAGTCTTTACGCGTTTATCCACCCTCCTGTAGCGCCCCGAATACACAAATGCAAATACCGCAGCTCCGATAACGAGCGCGGCTCCCGCCGCGGAGCGGCGCTTCTGCCTCCAGCTCAGCATTATTCCGTCAGAAAGCTCCGAAGGAAGCGTTACAGAAGCGCTGTCCCTGTCGTCATTGAGCCCTGACGCGAACGACGATATCCTCGCCAGCATAGAGCCTCTGTACATGCTGCTGTCATCCCTGAGGATTATATCGTAATCAACATCTCTTACATGTCCTCCGCACGACAGCTCAGCTGTCAGAGTTACTGTTTCCGATGCTCCCGAAAGCGATATCACATCAACATTTCCTTTTTCAGATATAAGGACAGGATCGCTTGACTCCCATCTTACAGTCATCCCGCTGCCCCCGTATTCGTTAGGCAGCTTTACTGATGATGATACAGTAAGCGCTCCGCTTTCATCGCGCTCAAAAAGCGAGCTGAGATACTCCTCGCATCTGTCCATCTCCTGTTCTATTTCCTCATCAGTCATATTGCGCTCTTCTACGGTGATACCAAGCTGTTCGCGCGCCTTTTGCCCTCCGTACTCAGCGCTCACCTCAACAGGAATGTATACACTTTTCCCGCCCGGCTCCGGGCGCTTTATCTCGTCTATACCCATTCCTCCGACAAGCGTGTATATAAGAGAAAGCAGCGCGGCAGCCGCCGTGACAGCAATGATCGCCAAATAACATATGATGATCCGTTTCCTGTAACGCACTACCTCCGATACTGTATCGCGCCCGCAAACCGGCATAAGCATATCTGAAAGTCTTTCCCTGCTGCCTGCAGCATCATCAGCCTTTTTTCTGACAGCAACGGCTGCACGCGCAGCCGGCGATTTTCCATCATGCTTCATATATTCACCTGTCCTTCCGTATATGTCATTTTCATGCTGTAAAGGAATGAAAATACAGTTCCGGCAAAAGCGACCGTCATAAGTATCCTTCCAAGCGCGGTATCATACATAACGTCGAGATAATCGCTCGATGAGAGGTTTATAAGCCCTGTCACAGCTACAGGCATGCCTGCCAGCAGGCGCGACTCAAGTTTTTTCTGCGCCATCAGCACCTCTTTTTCCTTTTGTATCTCTATATTATGAGACAGAAGTTCAGCCGAGCGCTGTATCATTCTGTTGAGGTCGCCGCCTGTACGGCGGCATGTCGAGCATGCGTCTGAAAAGTCTGTTATCTCTCTTATGCGCGAGCGCTCCGCAAGGCTCCTCAGCACAGTCTCATCGCTGCTGTTCGCTTCCTTCATCTGCCGGACCATGTTTTTTATCTCTATCGCGAGTATGCTGTCGCTGCCGTGTATAAGCGAAACAGCATCATAAGATTCCTCTATGGCCTCCGGCAGATAACGTCCTGCAGTAACAGACGATGATACGGAATACAGCATATCCTTGAATTGCAGCCGCAGCATATTTTTGCGCCTGTCTGCAAGCATACCTCTGTAATGCGGGAGTCCTGCCACGCTCAGAAGGCACATGATCAGAGCGGCCGGAACGCTCCTGTAAAAAACATATCCGGTGCAAAATATCACAAGTACTGTAATTGTAAAATAATTCTGCAGCTCGCTCCCTGACAGTCTGTAGATATCATAATTTTCAGGCAGCAATCTCATTCACCGCCTTTCGTCCCTGACATATAGCTCATTTCACTTATTTCGCTTATATCACTCATCCCGGACGTATCGTTTACGCCGCTGCCCGTGAGTCCTGCGCCTGCATCATCCGGCATTTTCAATGCTCCGCTCATTATGAGCTTTGTCGTATTTATAAGACTGTTTCCGGTTTTATGCAGGCAGCCGTCATCCTCCATCCTGAAAAGCTGATTGAGCCGGATCTCGCCGTCTTTTATGCCTGCGACCTCTGATATCTCAAGCACGCAGCGGCGGCTGCCGTGCAGCCTTCCAAGGTGCACCATTATATCGACCGCCGACGCGATCTGCCCTCTTACCGCCTGTATCGGAAAAGATGCAGCTGACAGAAACATAGTTTCAAGCCTGCTTATCATACCCGCGGCAGAGTTCGCGTGACCCGTTGACAGGCTACCGTCATGACCGGTGTTCATCGCGCTTATCATGTCTACGACCTCGCCGCCGCGCACCTCGCCGACTATTATCCTGTCAGGACGCATCCTGAGGCTCGCTTTTATGAGCTGAGTCATATTTACGCCTCCGCGCCCCTGAACGTTGGCATTGCGAGTTTCCATACGCACTATGTTTTCTATGTTGCTCAGCTGAAGTTCGCTCGAATCCTCTATAACTATGACGCGTTCGCCTGCAGGTATAAAATCAGACAGCGCATTCAAAAACGTAGTCTTTCCGGAACTCGTACCCCCTGAAATAAATATATTGTAGCCGCATTCGACAAGCTTTCTGAGAAACTCCGCCGCTTCCTGCGTTACCGAGCCGCGCTTTATAAGCTCGTCCATGACTATGCGGTGTTCAGGGAACTTTCTGATATTGAGCGACGGTCCGTTCACAGCTACGTTTTTATGGACGGCGTGCACGCGCGAGCCGTCAGCCAGCCTCGCGTCAAGTATGGGATTAAGCTCGTTTATCTCGCGGTGTACGCGGGCTCCTATGCGCATTATTACTTCTTCAAGCTCCTTTTCATCCGGGAAGTATTCGGGCACGCGGCTTATCATTCCGTTTTTTTCTATAAATATATCCCGACAGCCGTTTACCATGATCTCGCTTATCTCAGGCTCTCTGAGATATTTTTCAAGAAAATCGAGCTCGCGCCTGAGCGCACTGAACACGCCGTCAGCTATACCGCTTTTCTCGCTGAGGCTAAGCCTCCTGAGATCCGTACTGCTTACTATATGCCTCTGCACAGCTGCCATGACCGTATCGTCGTCAAGCTCGCCTTCAGTGAAATTCAACTGCCGTCTTATCTCCTCAGTCAGCTTGTATATGAGTTCTATCCTGTCCTCGCTCATGATCGCGCCATCCCCCTGCACACGCTGTCCACCGCCGCCGCATACGCGCCCGACATGCTGATATCCGCCCTTCCGTTGTTTATGAAAAAGCTGTCAGGATCGGCCGGCAGACAGTGATCGTATATCTTCTCGCTCCTGAGCGAATCCTCGTCAAAAAATATCCTGTTCACAGCTCCTCCCGACATGTCGTAATTCAATATCCGGCGTATCTTCTTATCTGCGCCCGCCTCGCGGTCGAGCCACTCGCGCCAGATCTCCTCAGACCCAAACGGACACCGCCTGTCATCATGCAGCGCGTATATGATATCAGCACCGGCGTACAGGCATCTGCTGCGCTCATCGAATCTTCCGTCCATGTCAAATATAACGGTCCCGAATATATTCCATCCGCGCACGTACTCTATGAAGCCGCTGAGCTCGTCAGCCGTCATGGATGAAAGATCAGACATACCGTCAGCGGAAGGCCTTATGCACGAGACCCCGTACTCATCGTTTATAAGATAAACCGACGGATCTGCACGCGCACCCGACGCGTAATTAAGAAGAAGGAGATTTATGTCAGCGCTCTGCGGCGCGCCCGCGTCTGTAAAATAATTATATATATCTGTCATCTGCGCCGTCCCGATCACAAGAACGCCCTCACCGCTCTTCTGCCTGATAAGCCGTGCAAGCGCCAGCGAAAACGATGTCCTTCCGCTGCCTCCCGTCATCCCGGAAACACATATGACAGACATGCCGCTGCGCGCGTCGTCAAAGGATCCCGAAAGTGCCGCCAGCTCATAGAGCTCCGGTATTGACCGCAATATGGAGTCTGCGCGCTGAAACTTTAATACATTATCGGCTTTCGGCGTATTTTCATTAATTTTATGATGCTTCTGCGTCCCCTGTTCTTCACTTTCACGCAGCACAGTACACCTGACGCCTGAACTCATTACTGCTGAAAGCGCCTCCGCTGAAACGTCCTCATAGCATATGATATGGTCAGCCCCCTGCATGACCGCGTCCTTTGCCGCCTCCTCCCCGCCTACGGTTATAGCAATGTCGCTGCAGGACGAAGCTATATACCCTGAAAATCTCCTCCTGAAATCAGCGTCATTGTCTATTATCAGTAATCTCAATTTACCACCCGCTTTCTTTTCTGCCATTTAATTACAATAAGATTTTATCAGTGCATCCAGTATATGTCAATAATAATTTGCATAAATTTACACTAAAGTATTTTTCTGTTTTTATTCAATATTTGCACAGGCTTATCTGCTGCCGGGCAGCAGCTCTTTTTCGTCAGGCGGCGCGGAGCGCCGGCTTTTTATTACATTGATCCAAAATTATTGACGATGCTGAAATACGGTGATATCCTGAATTTGGGTAAATGTCATAATTTTAACCGGCGGTATGAAAATAACTGCAAAGCTATACATGAGCTTTGATTTTCAACCGATAACAGATTTTTTTAAGAATGCCGCGCCGGCGCGGCGGAAAGGGGTTATTTCATGAGATATGAGATAAAGGGCGGATCATTTCCGATAGTTACATGTTACCTTGAGAACGGAGAACAGATGATAACCGAAAAGGGCGCGATGGTATGGCAGACGCCTAACGTCATGATGGATACTAAGGGCGGCGGCCTCGGAAAGATGTTTTCAAAAGCTTTTTCCGGGGAAAGCATGTTCCAGAATATATTTACCGCAACGGGCGGTCAGGGGATGGTAACATTTGGCTCATGCTTTCCGGGAAGGATAATTCCGATCGATATCGCTCCCGGACGCGAGATGATACTTCAGAAGAGCGCGTTCCTCGCTGCTGAGGTCGGCGTTCAGCTGAGCATACATTTTAATAAGAAGCTCGGCGCAGGATTTTTCGGCGGCGAGGGATTTATCATGCAGAGGCTTTCAGGTCAGGGAACTGCTTTCGTTGAGATAGACGGTGACCTCGTAGAGTACGTTCTTGCTCCGGGCGAGCAGCTGCTTGTAGATACCGGCAACGTCGCAGGCTTCGACAGCACTGTTTCCATGGATATCAGACAGGTCGCAGGACTTAAAAACAAGTTTTTCGGCGGCGAGGGCTTCTTCAACACTCTGCTCACGGGGCCCGGAAAGGTGTGGCTGCAGACTATGCCTATTTCAAATGTAGCGCGCTCAATGGTGCCTTACATGCCTGTAAGCAGCGGCAATTAATGTTTCAGAAAACTTTGCTGTCCGCACAGCGGACACACAGGGCGGCATCGCTGCCCTGTCCTGCGGCGGCGCGCGGACTTGCCGCGCACCGTCACATTACACGGTAAGCTTATATCCTATCATACGATCAGCTCGCCTATTATATAATTCGATATATCAAGACCTGCGCGTGTAAAGCGCAGGTTTTTCTTTTTTGCCGCGCGAGCATCATCGTTTACAGTTTTTTCCGTAATTTCCAGCAAACCATCCTCTATGAAGCGGCTGATATTTTTTTCCTGCAGCTTGAGCAGGTCCTCGCCGAACATTTCCTCAAAAAGCTCGAGATCAAGGCCTTCTGTCAACCTCAGGCCTGTAAATATATAGTCTGTCATGCGTTCGTTGATATCACATTCTTCTATATATGTTCCGGCCGTCATGTCACCGGCAGAACATTTCTGTAAAACTGCTGACTCATAGGACACAAGGCTGTCAGGGTTATAAAAGCGCCTTGCGCCGTCGAACGAGTGAGCTGCCGCGCCGAGTCCTGTGTACGGCGCCATTGACCAGTATTTTATGTTGTGCCGGCAGCGGCGGCCCGGTCTTGCGGCGTTTGATATCTCATAATGATCAAATCCTGCAGCGGTCAGCCTGTCTGCGGCTGTCCTGTACATTTCGCGGTTCAGCTCGTCTGATATCTGCTCTACTTCATCGCGCCGGAATTTTTCATAAAGCGGCGTGCCCTCTTCTATCTGCAGGCTGTAGAATGATATATGGTCAGGTGACAGCGCCAGAGCGCTGTCAAGTGTCTTGTTCCATGTTTCGAGCGTCTGAGACGGAAATCCGAATATCAGGTCTATGTTTATATTGTCAAAGCCGGCTTCTCTCGCGCGCATGAATGACCGTTCTGCTTCCGCTGCTGTATGGGCGCGCCCAAGAAAGCGCAGCTCGGCGTCGTTAAACGACTGGACGCCCATGCTCAGGCGGTTTATGCCTGCGGCGCGGTACTGCTTCAGGCGGCTGTCGAGGACAGCGGCCGGGTTGCATTCTATGGTTATTTCTGCGTTTTGGGCGCGCGGCAGGCGTTCAAGCACTTCTGCTATATATGACGCTTCTGCTGTTGACGGCGTGCCTCCGCCTATAAATATCGTATCAGGAAGCGGCGCGGCTGCTTTTTCCGGGCCTGCCGCGCGCAGTTTCGCGTAAAGCTCAGCCTCGCGTTTCAGCGCCTCAAAATACATGTGCTGCTCGTCAGCGCCGCATCCTGCGTATGATGTAAAATCGCAGTATATGCATTTGCTGAGGCAGAACGGTATGTGGATATATATGCCCTCTGCAGCCTGCGTGTTGTACGCCGGCGCAGTTTTTTTATCTTTATTTTCCATAATTTTAATTCTTAAAAACCGCGTCCGGCTGTGTCAAGGAGATTGCTCCTTCACGGCGCGGGCGCGGTCATACAGTTTTGCTGTTATTCTATTTATTTCGTTACTTGTCTTCGTCGTACTTGAGAACTGCTGTAAACGCTTCCTGCGGCACTTCGACCTTACCGAACTGGCGCATGCGCTTTTTGCCTTCCTTCTGCTTTTCGAGCAGCTTCTTCTTACGTGAGATATCACCGCCGTAGCACTTAGCAAGGACATCCTTTCTCAGCGCCTTTACAGTTTCGCGCGCTATTACCTTCTGGCCTATGGCCGCCTGGATAGGCACCTCGAACTGGTGCGACGGAATAACATCCTTGAGCTTTGAGCATACAAAGCGGCCGCGCTCGTAAGCTGTGCTTTCGTGAACTATCATCGAGAATGCATCGACCATTTCCTTATTAAGTAAAATATCGAGCTTTACAAGCTTTGACGGCTCATATCTCAGGAACTCGTAGTCAAGCGAACCGTAACCGCGCGTCTTTGACTTCAGTGCGTCAAAGAAATCATATATAACTTCATTAAGCGGCATCTCATAATGCAGCGAAACACGCGTTTCAGTGATGTACTCCATATGAAGCATCTTTCCGCGGCGCTTCTGGCACATTTCCATGATAGTTCCTACATAATCCTTAGGGATCATGATATCAGCCTTTACGATTGGCTCCTCTATGTGGTCGATCTCTGCCGCCGGCGGCAGGTTTGACGGGTTCTGAACCATCAGCGTCTCACCGCTCGTCGTCACTACCTTGTATATTACACTCGGAGACGTCGTAACGACAGCAAGCTCAAACTCACGTTCAAGACGCTCAACGATGATCTCCATGTGAAGCAGTCCGAGGAAGCCGCAGCGGAAACCGAATCCCAGCGCCGCAGAGGTTTCAGGCTCAAATACGAACGCAGCGTCGTTTACCTGAAGCTTTTCAAGCGCATCCTTTACGTTGTCATACTTTTCGCCCTCGCCCGGATATATGCCGCAGTAAACCATCGACTGTACAGGCTTGTATCCCTGAAGCGGCTCGTCCGTAGGCGCGTTTACGTGAGTTATCGTATCACCCACGCGCGCGTCCCTTACCTGCTTTATGCTGGCGCACACGTATCCTACCTCGCCCGCGCGCAGCGAATCAACAGGCACCGGTGACGGTGCGTAAACGCCGACTTCCGTTACTTCGTAATTCTTGCCTGTATTCATGAGGCGGATCATGTCGCCCTTCTTTACTGTTCCTTCAAATACTCTTGCGTATATGACAACGCCCTTGTAGTTGTCGTAGTACGAGTCGAATATGAGTGCCTTCAGCTTTGCGCCGGCATCTCCCTTCGGTGCCGGAACGTTCTTTACTATGTCCTCGAGCACGCCTTCGATATTTATGCCTTCCTTAGCCGAGATGAGCGGCGCTTCGGAAGCGTCTATGCCTATGATCTCCTCTACTTCCAGCTTTACCTCTTCAGGACGAGCGCTCGGCAGATCGATCTTGTTTATAACAGGCAGGATCTCAAGGTTTTCATCGAGCGCAAGGTAGACGTTTGCAAGCGTCTGAGCTTCCACGCCCTGAGTCGCGTCAACTATGAGGACTGCGCCCTCGCATGCCGCAAGGCTTCGCGACACTTCGTAGTTAAAGTCTACGTGTCCCGGCGTGTCGATAAGATTGAGGACGTAAGTGTTGCCGTCCTGCGCCTTGTAATGCAGCCTTGTCGTCTGAAGCTTGATCGTGATGCCGCGCTCGCGCTCAAGATCCATGTTGTCAAGATACTGCGCCTTCATGTCACGGTGCGCAACGAGTCCCGTCGTTTCTATCAGACGGTCTGCAAGCGTTGATTTTCCGTGGTCTATATGTGCAATAATGCTGAAATTACGTATAAACTGCTGATAAGAATTCATCAGTAACCTCTCTTTATATCAATAAATTTTAATGCCCGAATAAATTTCAATACCGTGCGTCCGCCCGGCGGACAAGTATTCGGCGGGTGCTCCGCCGCAAATGCATAATAATTAATAATATCATTTTAAGCAGAATTTTTCAATAGTGCGCCGCGCCATACAGGCGCGGAATTGCGGGCGGCCGCGAGGCCGCGTCAGTATGGGCAAGCGCAGCGGATTGCTGTATTAATGCTTACATTTTATTACAGCACCCTTGACGGCAGCTCAGTTTTTCTGATAAGCTCCACGCCCTTTTGCCCATTCAGCCACATGTCGTAGCCAGGTCCGTACACCTCGGCGCTGACTATGCACGCGCCGTCCTCCGGGTCAGAGCCTGTGATCTCAGCCGTCGGGAATCTGTCGAGCACGGCTTCCACTGTGTTTCCGCCGCACTTGAGCTCTATGCGCTGAAGATCGCCGCCAAACATGAACTGCACGCGCTCGCGGAACTGACCTTCATTGAACTTATTACCGTAATCTACTTTGAAGCGCCTGTCAAGCACTTCATACTCGTGTATGCGGTCCAGTCTGAATATCGTCGGGTCATCATATTTTTTAACATCCGGCGTATCCTCGTTTGCGCAGCGGAACGCTATCAGATAAAAGTAGTATTCTGAAAACATTATGCCGACAGGCTGCACAAGGCGCTCCACATCCTCATAATCGCCGTCCTTCATCTTGCTGTAGCTGAATCTGAGCAGCCTGTGCTCATAGACCGCGCTGCCGAGTTCCCACATCTTATCCATAAATTTACGGCCGTGATTCGGCTCTATATAGTAATATTTTTCGTTTTTTATCAGCTCGGAAACGAGTTTTACATTTTTTACCGGAACGCAGCGCCTTACAAGCTTGTCTATTATCGGCTCCATCTCTTCCTTTACCATAGAGCGGCTCTCAAGAAGGATCTTGCAGACAGCAAAGATCTCACTGTTAGTCAGCGCTTCTCTGTCGCCGTTAACTACCATGTATCCCTTTTTCTGCCTGTTGTAATCTATCGTTTCCGCAGAGCCCTCAGCCTCCTGCATATACGTGCGCAGATCGTCTATATCACGCTGGATAGTCCTGTCACTGACACCGTATCGCTCCGCCTCTTCATACTTGTTTATGACCTGACCGTCCTCGAACTTTCTGTAAAGGTCGAGTACCCGCTTGAGCTGGGCCTGCCCGTCCTTCTTTTCTTCTTTTTTTACCTTTTTTTCTGCCATTTTACATAAACTCCGTTAAATCAGCTTTCTGCCTGCTGCACTCAATTATACCATAGATCACACGATCCTGCCCGCGTCACCGCGGTAACTTCCCGCGCATCGAGGGCGCGGAACTGTATTCCGTAAGCCCGCCGGTTATTCCTTTAAAAAACTCAGCGCTCCATAAGCTCAGCGACGTTTTATCATGTATGAACGGCTCTACATCAAGCTTCGCCTGCGTAAAATCAATATTATTAAATCTTTCGATAAGCATATCCTTTACATCATTCAACGAACATTTATCATTTTCGCCGATATATCCCGACTGTACCAGTCTATGCCTTAAATGCTCAATATTTACAGATGCTCCCTGTGACAGATAAAATACGTAATCATAAAGATCCCTGCCTTTTATCCTGCTCTGCCATGACCTGCATATCACTGCATGCAGCTTGCCCGCAAAAAGCGACGGCATATCATAAAGCCTGACCTCATACGGCGCAGGAAGCAGCCTGTACTTATGTTCAAATGTCGCGCCCGCGGGCGGGTCGATATCTACCTCGAATTTTATCTTGACCGCCTCATTTCCCGCAACACTCCCCGCCGCCTTTTCATCTGCATAAAACAAAAGAAGATGCTCTCTGGTATTTCCCTTCATAAAAGCCGAACGTATATTGCTCTCTTTAGTTTTTTCCTTTTCAGATATCACGATATTCAGCCCGAATGACCGAGCTTCTTTTTCCAAAACAGGAAAATACTTCTTCAAGTTAAATGAAGCATCAGGCGCCACCAATGAAAAATCAAGATCCTCTGAGAAACGATCAAGCCCGTAAAATATCCGCAGCGCTGTTCCGCCGTAAAAAGCAGCCTCCTTAAAAAATCCGGCTCGGGAGAGCCCGCACAGAATTATCTCCTGCATTATCTCCTTCATGGCATTTTTCTGATCGTAAACGCTTCTGACATTGTAATTTCCAAGCATCCTCCCTATCAGATCATTCATCTCGCAAGCCTCCTCATATACGCAGCCAGTCTTTTTACGTTGCCCGACCTGTACCTTTCACTGAGCTGCTGCACTGTCTCAAAATCAAGAGATGCTATATCATCCTCGTCTATCCTCAAGTCGTCAGTCAGCAGTTCAGCCATCTCCTTTATATTCCTTACCGGCGGCACAGTACATAGCTTGTCACAGAGAGCCTTCTCCGGTCCGGCTATCCTGTAAAAGTAATCGCCCTCTCTGATAAGACGAACTTCAAGCGGAAATGCGGCAGACGGCACATCACGATACGTAAACGTCCCAAAATCAGTATTGTATTCCTTTTTTTTCTTTTTATCAAACGCCGCACACGTCACCGTATAAACACCCTCCGGTATAAGCCCGTAAAAACTCAACGCATACTCAAACGAAATATACGACGGCCCATACACACTGCCTGCAAGCAGATGCGCAGGCGTATTCCTGTCTGTTTCATACAGCCCCTTCACAACGGAATATATCTCACCGTCCCTCACCATACGTGACAGCTTCATCCTCGGATTCCCATAATCACGCAATTCCTCTAACATCATCGCAGTAGTTTTTATCATAATTTCACCTCATAATATCATTTTACGATACTATGAGGTGAAATTCAAGCATTTTATTAATCTATTAAATCATCCTGCCCGCGTCCTACGCGGTAACTTCCCGCGCGTGTGGGGCGCGGAAATTTACCTTTTGAATCTATATCTTCCTTTTCCGTGACCGGATACCGGCTCAATAATATCTGCCTGTACCAAATTTGAAAGCAGCTTTGAAGCGCCGGAACCCTTCAACCCAAGAAGCTCCATAATTGCACTTCTTCCAAATACCTCATCAAAACCAAACTTGTCAAAAAGTCTATTGATATGACCTGTCGTTTTTAGTGAAAAATCGCTGCCTTTTTCAGAAAGTATACTTTCAATATTCACTTTCGAGCCTTGAATGTCCACTTTTTCATTCTCAATATCCACTTTTATATCCCCAATATCCACTTTTTCTTCATTCAAAAGCTCACTTATATGAAGATCTCGATTGTGAAGCTCATTTTTCTCGTTCAAAAGCAGATTCCTGAGAAACGCTTCAAGATATTCTGTTGTTTCGTAAATACCTTTTTGCAGATTCGTGTAGTTTGCACGAACAAGAGCATTTCTGAAATACCATGCATTTTCCGCAAAAATATCGTTGGTTGCAGAGAATCCAAGTGTCCTAAGATATTTGATAAAGAACACTGCTGTTGTTCTCGTATTGCCCTCCCCGAAAATATGGATCTGCCATAATCTCGAAACGAATACTGCAAGATGATGGATAATTTCGTCCATTGCAAGCCCTTTATAACTGAAATCTTTCTCCTGCGAAAAATCATATTCAAGTGTTACTCTCAGTTCAGAAGCACTACCGTACATAACAGTTGACCCGTCAAGCACCCATTCTTTCTTTGTGATGTTATGATCCCTGATCTTTCCGGCATGTTTATAAATGCCCTTAAAGAGTTTGCGGTGTATAGAGATATATTCATTAGGCGAAAACGAGAATGCTGTTTCGGAAAGGATCTCCGCAATACGGGAAGAAACCTTATCTGCTTCTTCAGTACGTTCGCCACCAGGCAAATGAACCGGCCTTTCTTCATAGTAGCTGTCAATAAGGCTCTGTGCTTCCTTCATCGTTATCTTGCCCTCAATATTCTGAATGGCAGTATCTATCAAATATTCAGATGGTTTGAGCTCGTCCACCGCCTGAAGTCCGATTGCTGTACTCCAGGCATAACCCTTATAAGCCTTATCCGGTTCCGACTCCCTCAAATATTCCTTAAACGGGTCTCTTTCCATATCCGTCACCTCGCTTCATTATTTTAGTTGAATCTTTCCTGTCCATAAAATAACATTTTATTACTATATACAGATGGACCCATGCCCGCGTCACCGCGGTAGCTTCCCGCGCGTGTGGGGCGCGGAACTGCAGGCAGCCGCGAGGCTGCGCACTTTAAAGCATTTATTTAATATGTTGGAATTACTTTACCACAAATGATATTTTTTATATATAGTTGGAATTATATTTCCAACTATTAACTACAAAAAAGGAGAGGGAACCTCAGCACCCTCTCCCGATCACAGGCTTCACGAATATCTGCAATCTGATCACTAAAAATAATATAACTGAAACCATACAAAAATTCAATTACATTATCCCCCATATATCATATCCATAAAATAATATTTTATTACTATATACATATATACCCCGCCCGCGTCACCGCGGTAGCTTCCCGCGCGTGTAGGGCGCGACCATAATCCTTGCATTCGCTTGCATATGCAAGCTGTATTTGATATAATGCGTATACAAAGGAGTGTGACAATTATGGCTAACACATCAGCAGTTTACGCACGTATCGATACCGATCTTAAAACTAATGCCGAAAATATTCTTTCGCAACTCGGAATATCACCTTCAGCAGCTATTCAAATGCTCTACAGCCAAATAGTGCTGACAAGAGGATTTCCATTCAAGCCCCAGCTTCCATCCGAAACGCCTGTAGCTGCAGGCAGCCTTACCCGCGAACAGCTCAGTGCAGAACTGATCAAAGGACTTAGAGTTCTCCGATCAGGTAAAACATACACCGCTGACGAAGTAGACGAAATACTCTCCGCGGAGTTCGGTATATGAGCGATAAACTCAATGCCTGCACGACATCCAATCGTTGATTTCGAACCATGGGACAGCATGAATGTTCATAAACTCTATATAGATAATTTTTCACTTACCGTTTCCATACTTCGTATCATGTACAAAGGCCGTGATGTTCAAAATATTGTAAATAATCTTATTGATTAATTTTCCACTCGTATTTTGAGCTGCAACATATTTTATGTTACAGCTCAATTTTTAAATTACTTAAATAATAACCCTTGCCCGCGTCACTGCGGTAGCTTCCCGCGCGTGTAGGGCGCGGGAATGCACATTCTGTATCTGTTTATTCATCCAGATCCAATGAAGCGTCGATGCCGCTGCGTGCGAGTGACCTTCTTATGTACTCGATGTCAGATGAAGAAATGCTGTCAGGCACGCTAACCGACGAGCGCGTCACGCCGCGCTCCGCATTGCTCCTTATCTCATTTGCGATACGATCCAGCCTTTCCGTGTGGGCTGCGAAGCCCATCATGTCATTGTCCATTATTATTCCTCCGTTTCTTCTGTTTCTGCAAAATGTCTTTCTGTTTCCAGCTTTTTCAACCATTCGCTATATGTCATAAGTACGATCTTCTTGCCGCTTGCTTTCAATTCCTTAGCTTTTGCAACTTTGGTCGTTTCATGATCGTAATTTTCGTTATATACAAGGTAATCAGTTTTCAATACAGTGCTGCTTTTTACTGTGCCACCGTTAGCTTTGACTATCCTTTCAAACTCAAGCTTTTCATCCGCAGTCAGACCGGAATTTACAAATATTTTGTCTTTCATCCAGTCGTGTATCGACTTACCTGAAGGTTTCAGCTTTTCATTCCACTCATCATAAGTCATGATCAAAATTTCCTTGCCGCTTGCCTTTAATTCCTTAGCTTTTTTCATTTTAGCTGATTCATGACCGACCTTTTCGTCATTTATAAAGTAATTGGTTTTCGCTGTCACACTGCTTTTGAGCTCTCCTCCGTTAGCTTTTATCAGATTTTCAAGCTCACGCTTTCTGGCTCCGGTAATGCCTGACTGAACAAATATCTTTCCTGATATCAATTTTTCACGCGCAGGATCACGTAACGCTGCAAGAAGCTTATTTTCCCTTTCCTTTGCCTTTGAGATCTGTACCGGCTTGACTTTCCTTACATACGAAAATTCCGGTTTCTTTTCAAATTTCAGTTCGACAAGCGCTCCGTCAGTATGTTCAAAAATGTTGCCTCTTCGCGTAACGTTCCCTTTATGTTTCTTGAAGTCATATTTATACTTCGTATTCCCCTCAACATAAACAATACGATGGTCAAGAAGATCCTGATCTCCAAGAACCATTTCATCAAGCTCCAATGTGATCATAGAAATATCATCTGCTTCGTTCACTGATTCATTCCCATTTATAAGTATCGTTCCGAGTTCTATCTGATTCTTATCTACCAGTAATGTCTGGTTAAGAGCTTCTTCTATTGCTTCTAATGAACCAAGACCGTCAAGTTCGTCAAGCCCGCGTGATATCTTTATCGATCTGCAATCACCCTCGTATTTTTCCAGATAATCTTCTGTTTTTTTACAGCCTGTGATCTTATACTCTGATTTAGTACCGTCTTTTGCATAAAGCGTATATGTTAATTTACACATAGTATCACTTCCTGCGCCAACTATCGCGTGTGTATAATCATTGAAGACCAGACCTCCGCCACCGCCTTCAGATTCTCTGCAGCCTCCGTTCATTGTCATCTTATACTCACCCGAATCAAGATCATACGAACAATTTCTCGTATGCCATGCCTTATCACGATAATATTCTCTACTGCTTAAACTGATTTCTTTTATCTCATTCATTGATGATAATTCCTGAATATCTTTTATAAAGCGACTGTTTGATTTAAATACAGGGCGATATTCATCAAGATGCACAGATTTATTTATCATATCCAAAAGCTCATCAATGGTCTCGCATTCAGCCATCTGTCGAGGGCTTTTTTCAACAAATATTTCGCCGTTATATTCACAACTATAATAGTCACCATCGTATATCGGAGTTGATTTGGACACACCTTTTTCAAGTCTGATATACAAACTCACACAAAAACTGCTGCTGCTCGAATTAGTAACAAAATCATTTCTGATCTTCATCGTTCATTCCTCCAAATAAAATTCTGAACAAAGTTGTTTAAATAACGATCTTCCTCTCTGCCTCATCACAGAAAACTATCTCCGGCATAAGCGGGCAGCCGCCCATACAGAGGGATTTTTTGCTGCAGTCCGGACATGCTCCGCGCATCCTGTCACGGAAGCGCTCAAACGGTTCGCTGTTCCACGCTTCCTCTATGCTCATTTCGCGCAGCGATACTTCGTAACGCCTTTCCTGATCGAAGCTGCACGGTACCATCACCATATCGGCGCCTATGTAGCAGCTGTAGCGTCCGCCCTCGCATGTGTCAAGCGACTCTAGGAGCACCGAGTTACAGAACCTTACAGCGCCCGGCACATTACAGCTGTCCATTCCGACCTTGAACCTGTGCTGCCTGTCCACCTCCGCGAAAAACTCAGCTACGCGCGGATCGTCTACAGAAAGCATATTTTCCACGCTTCCCTGACCCGCAGGCTTGTGCAGCAGAAATATCACAGCGTTTATTCCTTCAGGGAAATCATCACGCTTCAGTCGTTCTATCGCCTCGTCTATACTGTTGCGTCCGAGCACGTAATGAATATTTGTTTTCACACCTGCTTCAAGCAGCATCTGTATCGCAGCCAGCGTATACTCACTCCTGTACCAGCTCACAGCCACCGCACCGCAGTACCGCGCGCAGAGCCGCGCCAACTCCGGATTCATTCCATAGCCTGAAGTGGTAAAATTAGGCACAAGAATATTTTCGCGGCATATTTTAAGTATCTCCTCAAAATGCTCATGCTGATCAGGGTCGCCCCTGCCTCCGAGTGCCAGCTGATTGCATCTGCCGCGCGACTCCTCAGCGATCCTGCGAAAATCCTCCACAGTCATATTGGGCTCTTCCACGAGCATCCCGCGCTGATAGCAACCTATCCCTGCCTTCGCGCACAGACCTGTCTTTCCGTGTATGCAGTGTCCCATGATTCCCACGTCTATGAGATGCGAATACGACGCCATAAACGGATCGACGCCTGTATCCATGCCATTTTCGTCCAGCACACCGGTCCTCACATACGCCCCGGTATCAGTATCAAAAGCTGACTTAAAATGGTATTTTTTATCATTTATAACATATTTCATAAAACTCGCCTCCACGAAGCTGTAAAATTTACAACATCCTGTTCACGCGCTGGGCGCGTGCAGTTTGTATATTATTTATTGATTTAGAATTCAATATCTTCAGGAAGGTCGAATTTCTGTTCAGAAGTGAATTTAAGCTCATTTCCGTCATAGCTCGCTCTCTGCGTTTCAACGTAAGTTCCGGCTGAGGCTCTGTTTGTAAATTCGTCTCTTATCGCGTCAGTCACTTCGGTTCCAGGCTCAAGCCCAAGCTGCTCAATGATAAAAGCGTCGTCATAATCCTCCGCGAAGCACATGTCGTTTTCGCCGCCCCAGCTGCCCTCAACGTATTTCCATTCAAGCATATCAAGCGTTTCGAGTATCTCATCGCCGTTGCCCACGATATCGTCAGCCACTCCGCTGTCGCCCGTAAGCTCGCCCATCATATAGGCTATGCATGAAACGATCTGATCCTTATCTTCCGGCGCCCTGAAATCGCCCGACTCATCCTCAGTAAAATCAAAGCTCATATCGATATCCGCATCGACCTTCGCAAAAGACTCCCTGTGCGCATTAAGCACATCCATCAGCTTTGAGCCCGACAGATGCACGCTCACGAAACTGCTGCTGCTTGAATTTGTTACAAAATCCGTTCTGATCTTCATATAAATGTCCTTTCATCTAACCATATTAAGAATATACTTTTAATTCAGCCGCCCGCGTCACCGCGGCAGCTTCCCGCGCGTGTGGGGCGCGGCGGCCCGGCCGCCCTTTGTATGATATATTATGCATATCAGGTGTGACACATTGTGTCATTATAGAAAAATTTATCATATGAATCCAGATCTTTCATTATTATTCCTTACTGTGATCAATAACCTGACTGTATTATGCAATATTGGGTATGACGTATTGTGTCATTGTTCTGAATTTAATAATGAATCTCGTATGATTTTTCAGTAATAATGTTAAATAACCTGCACGCGTCACCGCGTGAGAAGGATTTTACCAAGCATCAATATCTCCTAACAGATCATCTACATTACTTTCATCGGATTTATCATCCATTTCTTTAAGTTTAAGGAAAACTGCTGCTGTTGTCATAGCATCCGCAAGTGCGCGGTGCGCACGAGGATTTTCTATATTAAGCTTTTCTGCAAGAACTTCAAGCTTTACTGACTTCTTATCTTTTTGTATGCCAAGCTTTTCAAAAAACATTACTGAATATTTCATTACATCAAAATATTTATTTTCTACAATGCGATGGCTGTATCTTCCTGCTCTTACCATATATCTACTGTCAAATTTTATACAATTATAGCCAACCAACACACTGTCACCGACAAAATCCATAAAATCAGGGAAAACCTCCCATACAGGTCTTGCAAGCTGAACCTCATCGTCTGTTATCCCAGTAAGCTCGGTAATCTCTGATTTTACATGCTTTCCGTCCATTGGCTTTACAAGTTCCTGAAATTTAAATTCTGCTTTATCAACGATTTTATTATCAACTACTTTTATCGCACCTATCTCTATGATTGAATCATATGAACCTCTACCAGTAGTTTCAAGGTCAAAAGCTACAAATGTATCCATATTGACATTTCGCGTTTCCGCCGGAATTGGATATTCCTCTCTCGGAATAGGAACTATTCCTCCGTTTTTTGAACTGCCGGAATGTGTTTTAGATCCACCTGCCTTTGAACTTTTAGAGACTTCGACCTTTATTCCTATTGAATCCATAAATTCTATGTATTTTTGTTTTACTTCTGCTGCATTTTCTTTAGGATTTGGCATATATTCTTTTTTTCCTTCAGCTGCCTTTTCCCTCTGCTTCTTATTTTTCCCTGCACGTAATGTCATCATATCAACAACGAATTTATTATCTGCAAAATTCTCAAGCGCATCATTAATAGCCTTTTCTGCAATATCGTAACGTCTTGTATTTATATAGAATTCCGACATATTATAATAGACCTGCCATGGCAGTTCTTTCTGATCTGATAAATATGACGCAAGCTCTTCTGCTTTAAAATAATCATAGTCCATATAATATGCACCCAACGCTATTCCATGCAGTCTGTTACGTTCATAATCAGATAATCCTTCAGCATCTTTAATGTCCGAATATATATCATAAAACCATGGGCGAGTTTCTTTCTTTACATTTGAGCTGTTACCAGTCATACTTATGATCCTAATATATTCACTCTCAGGCGAATCAAGTTCATAGCTCAATTCAAATGCTATATTTTTGAAATCATTATATGGGTCATCAAGAGTTTGCCAAATTTTTTCAAAAATAGGATTTGCTCTATATTCATTATTAGGATGGTATTTTATGATTTCTTTACAGATCTGAGCTACATCTGCTTTATCTCTGCAGTTATCGCACAGATATGAATCATTTTCTTTTCCACATACAACACATATTGCCATAATTTATTTCCTCCATCTTTTCTGTCAGTCAATGACTATTTCGATTGATCGATCTCATCAACTTTTCCACACAGATATCTCATATCGCAGAATTTGCATAAATATGAATTCTTTGCTGCTTCATAAAAATCCTTGTTTTCTATTTTACGTATCGTTTCTGATATCTGTGATACAGTATTATCGACCGCTTCTTTTAACCATTCGAACGTTATCAACGGGTTGCCATCTGCGCAGTTTGTATAGTACAGATGCATACGGCTGACTTTTTTACCATATCTTTTTTCTACAAGATAAGCGTAGATTTCCAGTTGTTTCCTGTAGTTTTTTATATGACCCGGATACTTTTTGATATCCGGTTTAGGTCCGGTCTTATAATCCACGATTTCAACTGTATCACCGCTTCCTTCTATAAGGTCTATAACACCCTGAAGTATATAATCAGGAAGTACAAGATTTATCTCTTCTTCTGCTTTCCATACAGCACCAAGCTCATTTTTTCTATGATTATAGTATCTTATAACCTGTTCAAGAGCATTCTCTCTCTGTTCTTCAGTAAGAAAATATCCTGTTTTCTCACGCATGATCTGATAATTTATGAAAAACCATTCTTTAATATTTGCTTCATTTACTCTTTCCTGATGACCTGAAATAATATTTCTGTTCATATCTTCAAGTGTCGCATGAACTAGAGAACCGACAGAAGTATGAAACATCCTGTTTCTTGCAAATGAATATTCTTTATAATATTTATATTTCAAAGGACATTCATCATAAACTGAAATATGAGATGTAAAAGAATACACATGCTTATAATTTATTGCCTTAACATCTGCAAATTTCTTTATTTCTGAAAATTCATGCACATCAGGAACAGCTTTAAAGTAATCTTCAAAGTATCCGTTATCCGCTTTATTGCTTGCTAAAACCAGTAGATTCTGTGCTCTGGAAAAAGCTGTATAATATAATCTCCAAAAGTCAAAATATTTAATGTTTTCTAATGGTTCAAACGGTCTTCTATGAAAGAACCTTCTTTCAACTGAGAACAGCAGCGGATCACTGTTTCTTCTCGGTTTGTTTCCAAGCGAACCCACCACTACAGCAGGAAATTCCAGTCCTTTTGACTGATGTATAGTCATAAACGATATACATCCATGGGGAGCATATTCCGATTCGTCTTCATATTCACCAACACCATCTTCTATCATATATTTAAGGTAACAACTCTGATTATCTCCAAAAAGCCCGGAAATACGGGCATTTCACGGGATATAAGAACTGAATTTACTACCGAT
>CAKQOE010000020.1 GCA_934255545.1 uncultured Clostridia bacterium
GAATGAATGACAGAATGAATGACAGAATGAATGACAGAATGAATGACAGAATGAATGACAGAATGAATGACAGAATGCAGGACAGAAGAATGAGAAATGAAAGAGAACAGAGCAGATCGGAAAACAGAGCACAGGATATGAAGCAGGCAAGAAGCCAGAGTCAGGATCAGCAGAACAGATATGAAAGCAGCGAAAACAGCAGCAGAATGGAAAGAAATCAGCAGAACCAGAAAAATGAAAGAAGTGAAAGAGAAAACAGCATGCGCTCAAAGCAGCAGAACAGCCGTCTGGATGACAGATCTCAGAACTAACGCGATATCAGCTTTTGATTTAGCATAAAGGCTGCAGCACAGAGATCTATATAGCCGGACGTTTCAGAAGAAGCACGGTCAGGAAGGATCAGACTGCATTTATATATCAGCTGTATGGCAAACAGAAAAGCAGGCTGATCTATGGACCGGATCAGTGCTTTTATGAAAAGAAGTAAGAAAAAGGATCATCGAGGAAGAAAATATCTTCTGCGATGGTCTTTTTTCACTGTTTGAACGAATTTCGCTCAGCGTGCAAGTGTTTTCATTGCGATGGTTTTTTAGTTGGTATATAATGTTTAATTGTATAAGTCTGTTTTGATTTATGTACGTTTTAAGTAAACGTTGGGGGATATATAAATGAAATGTAAATCATGCGGCAGTGAACTGATTGCCGGCACGAAAAAATGCCCTTATTGCGGCGCTGTGATAAACATCGTCAGAACGCGGGCGGAAGAAGTATTTGACTGGAGCACAGTTTCACCTCAGTCAAAAAAGAAGAAAGATGTTTCGATCGACTGGAACACAGGAAAAATCTTTGACAAGTCATCCGGTCAGGTCTACAACCAGAACAACCACAGGTGGTCAGAGCCTGAAGATGTTAAGGATCTCTTTAAATTTGACCGCAAAAATGAAGAATATCAGCAGGTCCTTGATCGTCAGGTCGATTCGATAACGGAAACTGCCGCAGGATCAGCTCCGGAAACACAGGAGCGCGCAGACGATGTTAAGAGAAAATTCGATCTGCCGTCTTCGATGGGCATGGTCAAATTCGATTCTCTCGTAAAGAACGCTGACGTTCAATTTGTAAGTGAGTCAGGCGAAGAGGTAGGATCCATAGGAAGACCAAAAACAAAGGCGGAGCCTGAAGTAAGGAGTACCGCTGAAAATGCTGCAGCACCTGCAGTTCAGAAAGTGAGGCAGGAATCTGCTGAGCCTGAAAGAAATATTTCGACTGAAACAGGCTTCACGTTTAAAAAAGCCGATATTGAAAGAGATAAAAAAGAGTCGCCGTCACCGGCGCAGCAGTCTGCAGTACAGGTAAAGACGGAAAACGATAAGGATATATATACTCCTGAAGAGGAAGACCGTGTATTCAGCAGTCTTAAAAAGCTCATGGCTGCTGAGGAAAAATTCAAGACTGACATGGAAAGAGCCTCATTTATAACACCTGAGGAATCAGCACAGGCCGCAAAGGTAGAAGAAAAGTGCAGCAAGCTGACATTCGTTCCTACAGTTTCATTCCGTACTATAGAAGATGAATACGCTGAATACTGCGATGAACACGGTATAAAGCATGAAAAACCGAAAGCATCTGCAAAGCAGGATGAAAATAAGTCTGAAACAGCTGCTGCAGAGGCAGAAAAGTCTGATGCACCGGCTGAGAAAAACTCAGCCAAAGAGCATGAGACAAAGCACAGAAAGCATTCCTTAAGAGAGAGCATAAGGGAAGGTCTGAAAAGCATTGAAAGAAATCAGGACAAGGCTGTTGAGATAAAAATAAACGAGCCGTCCGGAACGAAGGTAACAGTAAAAACTCAGGAAGTAAGCCTTGCAGCAGCTGAACGCGAAATGGAAAATGCGCAGACTCGTGAAGTCAATATGGATGAAGTTGTAAAGCCTGCAAAGAATCTCCAGGTTTCTGTAGAAGTAAATGCAGCTCAGGGCAACGCATCAGTGGAAGTCACACGCAGGCATGACGGCGCTACAGTCGTTAAGACAGTGGACAAGGGTAATCATGAACATCTTTACGTGGATGATAAGGATAAAACAGAAACGATCCGGGGTACGTCTGACGATAACAGCGATGGTACAGATGGTGACACATCTTTCTGGGAACGCCCTGACGGTGTTAAAAAGATGACCATTACCGATATATTCGGACCTGAAGCGCGCAAGATACTTAATCAGATAGACAAGAATCACAGTGAAGAAGAAAAGAAGGCTGACGAGGATATCGAAAATTCACTGATACTTGACATAAATCCTGAAGATATAGCTATGACAGAAGATCAGACTGCCGCACTTTATACTATTGCCGGGGAAATCGATGAAGAAGAGGACGCGGATACCGAAGAGGTGGATGCAGAGCCTGTTGAAACAGCAGAAGATACAGGATCTGATGAGCCGGAAGCAATAGAAATCGAAGCATCTGAAGAAGAGATATCTGATGAAGAAGAGATATCTGATAATGATACTGCCGCCGGCGGCAGCGCAGAAGATTCAAACGAAAAAGATTCAGATAAAGATGAAGGAGCATCAGAAACTCAAGCTGTCAAGCCGGATGAAACCGGTGAGATATCAGTATCACCTGAGACTGAAAAGGAAAACGAGATCGTAGAGGACGAAGATAAAAATGGAATATACATAACACCGTCTGAAGCGTCCGAAGAAAATGAAACACAGGAAACAGACGGAGAAACTGCAGCTGAAACGGCCGCAGAAAGTATGCCTGCAGATGTAAAGTCAGAGCCTGAAAAAACAGAAAAGCCTGCTGAAAACAGAGCAGTCAATGTATGGGCATCTGATCCTGTTGAGAAAAGGGCCCCTTCTGCTCCGAAGTCGAAGGAAGAAAGCAGCATAATAAATGCGCCTGATCTTGAAAAGACGAGACCTATAATGAAAGCAGAAAAAGCTATCATGAAGGAAGCAGCGCGCCAGAAAAAACGCGCTGAAAAAGCTCAGAAAAAGCTGCTTAAGGAAAATAAAACAAATAAAAAAGATGATAAAAAACCGTCAGGCAGCCCAGAAAATAAAGGATTCAGCAAAGTTCTGAAATTATTTACGGCGATTCTGGTGATAATACTTATAATAGAGTTTTCTATAATAGGAATAAAGCTGTTTGCCAGCGATTCACAGGCTGCTGTATTTATAGATAAGGTAGAGCAGTATGCAGCCGGTATCATAAAAGGCGGAGACAGCAGTTCAAATTCAGGAAATGAAGATCAGCAGACACCGGCTCAGCCGGATGACAGTTCAGGAGACGCATCGCAGGGTCAGGATACTGCCGGTGACGGCAGCGGGGCGACAGCGCCTGCAGACGGTGCAGCTTAACATTTTTCGGGAGGATAATACATGAAAGAAAAAAAAGGGAGCGGGAAAGGAAAGGCAGGCATTATTGCGGCATTGGCTGTGCTTGCGATAATAGTACTGTGCTTCGGAACCATAGTTAACTTTGTGACTGACTATTGGTGGTTCAAGGACCTTGGATACACTCAGGTGTTCTTCACAAAGCTGTTTACTGAGATAAAGATAGCGATACCTGCATTTGTGATAACGTTCATACTGTCGCAGCTCTATCTTACGACGCTGAGGCGTGAGTATATGAAGAAGCTGGAAACAGTTGAGGGTCACGCTTCTGATAAGTCCATAAAGCGTTTTACTATGCTTATAAGCGCGATATTCTCAGTTATAATAACATTTCTGCTTACCACATCGCTGTGGCAGCAGATACTGTACTCAATGAACAGCACGGAGTTCAATGTTGAAGATCCGATATTCAATAATGATATTTCGTTTTATGTTTTCAGACTTGCTCTGATGAACAGCGCGAGTGGGCTTTCTCTGATGGTCATAATAGCATTCCTCATACTGACGGGAGTGTACTATATGTACCTGATAAGTGTTCGCAGGCCGACGATACTGGAGGAACGCGATGTCTTTACTGCTGAGGAGTATGAAGACATGCAGTCTGGCGGCGCCGGTGACGGCGCGGAGGGCGCTTCTGAGCATTTTGGCGCATTCGGTGCGGCATTTGGGCAGATGTTCAAGGATGGGCCTTCCATACCTAAGCCTAAGAAGCAGGTAAACCGCGGTAATTTCGCGATACTCGGAAGGATAGCAGTGAGACAGCTTGTCATACTCGGAGTATTTTTCTTCCTTATGGTTGCGGCGACATTTTTCCTCAGACAGTACGATCTGCTTTACTCGCCTTCGGGAGTAGTATACGGAGCAGGTTATACAGATATAAACATCACGCTTCTGGCTTACAGGATAGAGATAGTGCTTGCTGTTCTCTCAGCTGTGATGGTAGTCGTGTGCGCGGCGCGCAAGAAGTTCAAGCGCATGCTGGTACTGCCGGTGATAATGATAGCGGTTTCAGTTGGTTCAGGTATACTCGGAAATGCGGTACAGTCACTTATAGTATCGCCGGATGAGTTCAATAAGGAATCTGAATACCTTGAGAACAATATGAAATACACCCAGATGGCGTATGGAATAGATAAGGTAAAGGATACTGAGTTTTCAGCAAAGGGAACGCTGACATCGCAGAATATAGTTGACAATCAGCCTACTATATCAAATATACGTATAAACGATTTTACTCCGTCTAAGCAGTTCTACAATCAGACTCAGAGTATCAGAACATACTACACTTTTAATGATGTAGATGTTGACAGATACATGATAGACGGTGAGTACACGCAGACATTCCTGTCAGCGAGAGAAATGAACAGCTCAAACCTCGGAGAGGATGTTTCGTGGCTGTCAAAGCATATAAAGTATACTCACGGTTACGGTATAACGCTTTCGAGGGTCGATGCGATAACTGCTACAGGTCAGCCGGAGATGCTCGTTGACAATATCCCGCCTGTATCTGATACAGCAGACCTGAAAGTAGCTCGCCCGGAGATATACTTCGGCGAGTCAACAGATGATTATGTTATAACTAATACATCTGAAAAGGAGTTCGACTATCCGAGCGGAACAGAAAACGTATACAGCAATTACGAGGGCGAGCACGGCATAAAGCTGTCACTTCTGAAGAGGATATTCTATGCGTTCAAGGAACAGAATATAAAGATCCTTGTTTCTACTAATATAAACAGTGATTCAAAGATCCTGTATGAAAGAAACATCATGGACCGCGTGACTAAGATCGCACCGTTCCTTTCATATGATGCCGACCCGTATATAGTAGTTTCCGAGAGCGGCCAGCTTTACTGGATAATAGACGCTTATACTATGAGCAGCTACTATCCTTACTCAGAGAAAGCTACGCTTGACGATAATGTTACAACATTTAACTATATAAGGAACCCTATAAAGGTAGTAGTAAACGCATATGACGGTTCAACTGATTTTTATAAGGTATCTGACGAGCCTATATGCGATACTATAAGCAAGATATATCCGGGGCTCATAAAAGACGTTTCGGAAATGCCGGAAGATCTGCAGAGCCATATAAGATACTCAAATACTCTTTTTGCGATACAGGCAAAGATGTATCAGAGATACCATATGTCAGATGTGAGCGCATTCTATCTGAATGAGGACAAGTGGAGCGTTTCTACTGAGATATACGGTCAGGAAGAAAAGACGATGGAGCCTAACTACTACATCATGAAGCTTCCGGGAGAAGATGGAGAAGAGTTTATAAACTCAATACCGTTCACTCCGTCAGGCAAGAAGAATATGACGGGCCTGCTCGTCGCCAGGAACGACGGCGATAATTACGGCGAGCTCATAATATACCGTCTGCCTAAGGATAAGGTAATATACGGGCCTATGCAGATAGAGTCGCAGATAGACCAGAATACTGAGATATCAAAGGAATTCTCGCTTTGGAATTCTTCGGGATCAAAGTACACGAGAGGCGATATGTTCGTCATTCCGATAGATGATTCGCTGCTTTACGTAGAGCCTGTTTACCTTGAGTCATCTACGGATACGAGCCTGCCTGAGGTAAAGCGAGTGATAGTTGCTTACGGCGATCAGATAGCTTACGCGCCGACGCTTGCAGAAGCGCTTGACAGCCTGTTCAACATGGGCGATGCTTATGTAAATGATAACACCGCTGACGGATACGGTCCGGGAAGCGGGTCTGAAAGCGGTGACAGCGCCAATATAGGTTCGATGTCGTTAAGCCAGCTTGCTAAAAAGGCAAATGAGGCATATAATAATGCAGTCTCAGCACAGAAGAACGGGGACTGGTCAGGCTACGGAAGCTATCTGAATGAGCTTCAGAAGTATCTGAACCAGATGGCTGCAGATTCTTCAACAGATACAAATGTATCTGATAACGCTGCGGACAGCAATAATGATACTGCAGCAATGCAGGACGATGATGCGTCGGCCCCGACCGACGGACAGGCTGCGTAGGCAGCCATTATGTGCCCGGCCGGTGACGGCCGCAGGAATATAAATATTTAACTTATTAATAATTACTGCAGAGGCGGCTCATGAGGCCGCCCGCAGCTTTACATCAAGATAAATATAAAAATTTAAATAACGTATTTTGGAGGCAATGAAAAATGTTAGACATTAAGAGAATTCGTGACGACTTTGAAAATGTAAAGAAAGCCGTTGAATCAAGAGGCAAGGGCGATTACAACATCGGTCGTACTATCGAGCTTGATGATAAAAGAAGAGCTCTGCTCGCAGAGGTAGAAGCGCTTAAGGCTGAACAGAACAAGGCATCTAAGGAGATCCCAAAGATGAAGAAGGCCGGCGAGGATACAACTGCTCTTATGGCTGAAATGAAGGAACTTTCAACTAAGATCGCAGGTCTTGACGAGCAGGTAAAGGCTGTTCAGGCTGAGCTCAGAGACGTTCTTCTCGGAATCCCTAACACACCAAATCCTGACGATCCTATCGGTCTTGACGACAGCGACAATGTCGAAATCAGAAAATGGGGCGAGCCTAGACAGTTTGATTTTGATTTCAAGCCTCACTGGGATCTCGGTACAGACCTCGGCATACTTGATTTTGACAGAGCTGCAAAGCTTTCAGGCGCAAGATTCACAGTATACAAGGGCGCAGGCGCAAAGCTTGAGCGCGCTATTATAAACTTCTTCCTTAATCTTCATACAGAGGAACAGGGTTATACAGAGATTCTTCCGCCTTTCATGGTAGGCAGAGCTGCTATGACAGGTACAGGCCAGCTCCCTAAGTTTGAGGATGACATGTATCATATCCCTGAGGTAGATCAGTTCCTTATCCCTACTGCAGAGGTTCCTGTAACTAACCTTCTGAGCGATGAGATCATTGACGGAGCAGAGCTCCCTATCTACTACACTGCTTATACTCCGTGCTTCAGAAAGGAAGCAGGTTCAGCAGGCCGCGACACGAGAGGCCTTGTAAGACAGCATCAGTTCAATAAGGTAGAAATGGTAAAATTTGTGAAGCCTGAGGATTCTTATGACGAACTCGAAAAGCTGACTAACGATGCAGAAGAAGTACTTAAGAGACTTGGTATCCCTTACAGAGTTATCATCCTTTCAACAGGTGATACAGGATTCAGCTCAGCTAAGACTTACGATATCGAAGTATGGATGCCAAGCTACGGCAGATATGTTGAGATATCTTCATGCTCAAACTTTGAAGATTTCCAGGCAAGAAGAGCAAATATCCGTTTCAGACGTGACGCAAAGTCAAAGCCTGAGTTCGTTCACACACTCAACGGTTCAGGTCTTGCAGTAGGCAGAACTTTTGCGGCTATCATCGAAAACTACCAGAACGAAGACGGTTCTATAACTGTTCCTGAAGTTCTCAGACCGTTCATGGGCTGCGATAAGATAGAAAAGAAGTAATCTGCAAAGGTTGTAGAATCTGTAAAATAAATACAGAACATATATAAATATCAACTGAAACGATCAGCTGCCGCCGGTGTCCGTACACGGCGGCAGTTTTCAAAAGGTGAAGAATCATGCCAATGAAAATAAATGTCGGTGATACTATAGAACTCAAAAAGCCGCACCCATGCGGCGGAAATACGTTTGAGGTCATGTACGCAGGGATGGATTTCAGGATAAAATGCCTGAAATGCGGCTCGCAGATGCGCCTTGACCGCCATAAGCTGGAAAAAAGAATAACAAGGCACGAAGCGAAAAATACCATTGACATCGATCGGAGCACTGAGTTATAATACCAATTAATCAAATGCATTGACGGAGCTATTGTGCAAGTCATAGGCGTTTCAGAGAGCCGGCGGTCGCTGCGAGCCGGTACGCACGACATCACAGTCTCACTCCCGAGCAGCGTTCCCGAAACGGTTTTACCCGTAAGTAAGGAATGACGGCAGACACCGTTATCATGGTCAAGGGTTTGATAGAACCTCTGAGAGACTGTACTAAATTGCAGTAAGCAGGGTGGTACCGCGGTAATATTTATTTGAATTATCGTCCCTGAAGTCGAAATTATCGGCTTCAGGGACTTTTTTGTTTTTGCGCGCGCCCGGCGCGCGAATGAAATCGGGAACTGAAGCAGGAAGTATGAAACAGGAGGAATTAAAAATGAAGCATATCAAGATATTTGATACAACATTACGTGACGGCGAGCAGTCTCCTGGCTGCAGCATGAATCTTAAAGAAAAGATCGAGATGGCAAAGCAGCTCGAAAAGCTGAACATCGATGTTATGGAAGCCGGATTTGCGGCATCATCACCGGGAGATTTCAATTCCGTAAAGACTATCGCAGAAACTATGAAAAACTGCACGGTAGCCAGCCTGGCGAGAGCTCTTCCGGGAGATATAGACAAGGCGTACGAGGCTGTAAAGAACGCCGTTTCACCGAGGATCCATACATTTATAGCTACTTCACCTATACATATGGAGTACAAGCTGCTCATGAAGCCTGAACAGGTGATCGAGAGCGCTGAAAATATGGTAAAATACGCTAAGAAGTACGTTTCAGACATCGAATTCTCAGCTGAGGACGCGACAAGAAGTGACGTAGAGTTCCTGGCTGAAATATTTGACAAGGTAATAAAAGCAGGCGCAACTACTATCAATATCCCTGATACAGTAGGCTACACTACTCCTGAGGAATACTTCGCATTCCTGACTGCTATCAGAGAAAAGTGCCCTGCGCTCGATAATGTTGACATATCAGTTCACTGCCACAACGACCTCGGTCTTGCAGTTGCAAACTCGCTCGCAGCAGTAAGAGCAGGCGCTACTCAGATCGAGTGTACAGTAAACGGTATCGGCGAAAGAGCAGGTAATGCTTCTCTTGAAGAATTCGTAATGGCTCTTAAGACAAGAAGAGATATTTATCAGGCTGATACAAGGATCGTTACAACTGAGATCATGAGATCTTCAAAGCTCCTGACTCGTATCACAGGCGTAAAGGTACAGCCTAACAAGGCCATCGTAGGTGAGAACGCGTTTGCTCATGAAGCAGGAATACACCAGGACGGTGTATTAAAGAACAAGGCTACTTACGAGATCATGACACCGGAATCTATCGGTATCACAGAAAAGAGCCTCGTACTCGGAAAGCATTCAGGTAAGGCTGCGCTCAGAGACCGCATCAAGAGCCTCGGCTATGACATCACTGATGAAGAGCTCAACGTTGCATTTGCAAAGTTCAAGGATATTGCGGACAAGAAGAAGCAGGTATACGACAGCGATATCGAAGCTATCGTTACAAAGGAAACTACTCAGATCCCTCGCACATTCCGTCTCGACAGATTCGTTATAAACAGCGGCAACACTATCACGGCTATGGCTACAGTCCGTATGTTCAAGGAGGACGGCACAAAGGTAGAGGAGGTCGCACAGGGTGACGGCCCTATCGATGCAGCATTCCACGCGATCGAGAGCATCGTAGGAAGAAGGCTCCATTTGGAGGACTACAAGCTGCAGTCTATCACTGAGGGCAAGGATGCGCTCGGCGATGCTACTGTAGCGCTCAGCGAGGAAGGCAGAGAAAGAAACGGCAAGCCTGTTATCACTAAGGGCCGCGGTCTCAGTACAGACGTTATCGAAGCAAGTCTTATTGCGTACATCAACGCTGTAAACAAGCTGATCTACGAGGAAAAGGAACACAGCGCACAGGCATAAATAATAGATCCACTCGGCGCTGCCGCGCATTTTGCAGCGCCCGGCGCTGAGTATGAAATATATGGGGCAATATAAAGAAGTAAACATCAGAAAGGAAGAACTGAAATTATGGGAATGACCATGACACAGAAGATTCTGGCTGCGCACGCAGGCCTGGAATCCGTAAAGGCAGGCCAGTTTATCGAGGCTAAGCTCGACGCTGTTCTCGCAAATGACATCACAGGCCCGGTCGCTATAAAGCAGCTGCCGGCAATGGGCGCAGAGGAAGTATTTGACAAGGACAGAGTTTATCTGATCCCTGACCACTTTACACCTAACAAGGATATAAAGGCAGCTGAGCAGTGCAAGATCGTAAGAGAATTTGCAAGAGCTCAGGAGCTTTCAAACTATTTTGAGGTAGGCCGCGTAGGTATAGAGCATGCGCTGCTGCCTGAACAGGGTCTTGTAACAGCAGGCGACGTCGTTATAGGTGCTGACTCTCACACATGTACATACGGCGCACTCGGCGCTTTCTCTACAGGCATGGGCTCTACAGATATCGCTGCCGGCATGGCAAGAGGATATTCATGGTTCAAGGTGCCTGCAGCTATAAAGTTCGAGCTCGTAGGCGAGCCTCAGGGCTGGGTAAGCGGCAAGGACGTTATCCTGCACATCATCGGTATGATCGGCGTTGAAGGCGCTCGTTACAAGTCTATGGAATTCACAGGCGAAGGCGTAAAGTACCTCGGTATGGACGCGCGTCTTACTATCTGCAACATGGCTATCGAGGCAGGCGCAAAGAACGGTATATTCCCTGTTGACGATATCACGCTCGCATACCTCAAGGGCAGATCAAAGCACGAGCCGAGAATATTTGCTGCTGATCCTGACGCAGAATACGAACAGACTATCACTATCGACCTGTCTCAGCTCAAGCCGACAGTAGCGTTCCCACACCTGCCTGAAAACACAAAGACTATCGACAATGTAGGCGATGTTGTTATCGACCAGGTAGTTATCGGTTCATGCACAAACGGAAATATCTCAGATATGGAAGTTGCGGCAAAGATCCTCAAGGGACGCAAGGTTGCAGAAAATGTAAGATGCATCATCTTCCCGGGAACTCAGAACGTCTACAAGACATGTATCCAGAACGGATGGGCTGAGATATTTATCGATGCGGGCGCTGTTCTGTCAACTCCGACATGCGGTCCTTGCCTCGGCGGACATATGGGCATCCTCGCAGCGGGTGAAAGAGCGGTAGCTACGACTAACCGTAACTTTGTAGGACGTATGGGTCACGTGGACTCAGAAGTTTACCTCGCAAGCCCTGCAGTAGCGGCTGCTTCTGCGGTAGCAGGCAGGATAGCTGATCCTGAGGAGATAGCAGGTAAGGCTGAATAATCGATAATAAGGGCAAAAAATGCGGCGGAGCCGCATCCGGACGCGCGCCGGGCGCGCGCAAACTGCCGCTTTGCGGCAGCTGCATAAAGCGGCGGCGAGCCGCCGCGCATTACACTGATATAAGTTCGTACGGAAGGAGAAAAACCTATGGGTTTTGCATATAAATACGGGGACAACGTTGATACGGACGTTATCATCCCTGCAAGATATCTTAATACTTCAGAGCCTGCAGAGCTTGCAAAGCACTGCATGGAAGACATCGACGCTCAGTTTGCGGGCAAGGTAGTTGAAGGTGATTTTATCGTTGCGGATAAGAATTTCGGCTGCGGTTCTTCACGTGAGCACGCTCCTATCGCTATAAAGGCGTCAGGCGTAAAGTGCGTTATCGCTGCTTCATTTGCGAGGATCTTTTTCAGAAACTGCATAAATATCGGTCTGCCTATCATGGAGTGTCCTGAGGCGGCTGCAAAGATCAGCTCAGGAGATGATATCGATGTTGATTTCAACACAGGCGTTATAACAAACAACACAAAGGGCGAGACATACCAGTCTGAGCCGCTGCCTGAGTTCCTGCAGAATCTTATCGCGCAGGAAGGTCTTGTAAATTACACAAAGAGCAAGCTTCAGAATAAATAAAATAAAACGCAAGTCGGGCGGTCCGGCCGCCCCGGCTGTCTGAAATGATTGATAAGGTCAATAATGACCGGTTGGAGGAATATTAAAATGGAATTTAATATCGCAGTTATAAAAGGTGACGGAATCGGTCCTGACGTTGTAGATCAGGCTATGCTTGCCCTCGATAAGGTAGGCGAGGTATACGGTCACAAGTTCAACTATACAGAAGTACTCGCAGGTGGATGCGCTATCGATGAATACGGTATTCCGCTGCCGCAGAGCACTATAGACGTATGCAAGGCAAGCGACGCTGTCCTTCTCGGCGCTGTAGGCGGTCCTAAGTGGGACGAGCAGCCAAGCAGCAACCGTCCTGAAAGAGCGCTCCTCGGCCTCAGAAAGGAACTCGGACTTTTCGCAAACATCCGTCCTGCAATGATGTTTGACGAGCTGGCAGATGCAAGTCCGCTCAAGCCTGAGATAATCGCCGGCGGTTTCGACATGGTAGTATGCAGAGAACTCATCGGTGGCATCTACTTCGGCGAAAGAGGCACAAAGGAAACTGAAATGGGCCCTGCAGCTTACGATGTAGAGCAGTACTCTGAGGGCGAAGTAAAGAGGATCGCTGAGATGGCGTTCGACATGGCCATGAAGAGAAACAAGAAGGTAACAAGTATCGACAAGGCTAACGTTCTCGACAGCTCAAGACTCTGGAGAAGAGTTGTTACTGAGGTAGCAAAGAACTATCCTGAAGTTGAACTGAATCACTTCTATGTAGACAACGCTGCTATGCAGATCGTAAGAAACCCTAAGCAGTTCGACGTTATCCTGACAAGTAATATCTTCGGCGACATCCTGTCTGACGAAGCAAGCCAGGTAACAGGATCTATCGGTATGCTCCCTTCTGCTTCACTCGCTGAGGGCAGCTTCGGTATGTACGAGCCGATCCACGGAAGCGCTCCTGACATCGCAGGCCGGGACATCGCAAATCCTATGGCTACTATCCTTTCTGCCGCAATGATGCTCAGATACACCTTCAACCTCGGCAAGGAAGCTGACGCTATAGAAAATGCAGTGAAGAAGGTGCTCGCTGACGGCGTGCGCACAGGCGATATCGCAAAGCCGGGTGAAAAGGTTTACGGAACAAAGGAAACAGGAAAGCTCATAGCAGACGCTATAAAGTAGGAATGAATATTTAAAAAATACCTGACAGAGAGCGCGCGTCACCGCGCGGGCAGACAGTGCAGGTATATATAGGGAATTGGATATAGTATCTTGTCGGATACAGGAAGGTCCGGAACAGAGACTTATAAACGTTGTGTCTCCGTTCCGGACCTTCTTCGTTATAGAAACAGATATCAGGGCAGGGCCGCTGAAAAATACATATGAACCATTTTTGATCGATGCAGCGCTCGCCGGTCATCTGTCGTGCTCGCGCATCATGATACCCAGATCTTTAAATATATCGTGCGGCAGCATGCATGTCTGGCTGCGGCGCGCCGAGCAGCGTTCAGCAGCGCGCCCGTGGAGCCATACGCCGCATATGGCGGCGTCTTCAGCGCTTAGGCCCTGTGCAGCAAGCGAGCCGATCATACCGGCAAGTATGTCGCCGCTGCCTCCGCGGGCGAGGCCTGAATTGCCGGATGTGTTTCTGTAGATGCGGCCCTCAGGAGTCGCTATGATAGTGCGGTGCTCTTTAAGAACTACTACGCAGTTGTTTTTTATGGCGTAGAGTACGGCTATTTCTGCCGGAGAGTCTTTTATCTGTTTTATCGCGCAGCCGCAGAGACGGGCGAGCTCTCCGGGGTGCGGTGTTATGATCAGGCTGCCGCCGGAGGCCGCGCGCGGCAGGTACGTGAGACCCTGACCGGAATATTTCCGGACTTCCGTGTCGCTTTCAGGCTTACGCGCAAGGGCGTTCAGCGCGTCAGCATCTAGGACGGCAGTTACAGCTGTATCGTTGACGAGAGCCTTTGTCAAGGCAGCCGTATCGTCTGTATTTCCCATTCCCGGGCCGATGACGAGCGCAGAGTAGCCGTTTTTAAGCTCTGAGCGGAGCTTTAAGGCCTCTGATCCGTCTATGCCGCCGAACCATTCGTCTTTTTCGTTTAAAGCGTCAGACTGGCTGCAGGACAGCAGTATGGCTTCGGGCATACGCGGCTGCACAGATGCAAATACAGGCTCTACAGTTGCAAGAGTTACTATGCCGCAGCCGCTGCGCAGCGCCCCTTCCGTGCAGAGCGCTGCCGCTCCCCGGAAGCGTGAGCTTCCGGCTACGCATAAGACCTTTCCGTATGTACCTTTATGGCTGTCCTGTACGCGTTTTGGAACGCGCTCCCATACCATGTTTTCGGTTATTTCTTTTATTCTGAGTCTGATGCGCTCGCCCATTGACATTTCCTCCTGATATTTATTCGTTAATATATTTTATCAGCGCAGCCCGGTGACTTCAAGGTCGTGTTTTAAGACATCGTGATGCTGACGCCGGCGTCAGAAAAGGTATTGATAATCAATGAATTTGTAATCATATTCAATATTTTGACATTACAATAACAATGTATACAAAATATAAGTATGTAAATAATTATGTTTGATTGAAACAAAATAGTTTGGATAAATCCTGCCGATGTGTTAAAATGAATGTGTAAGAGGGATCTGCAATAACAGGTACTGTCCGTTTGCAGGCGCCGGCAGGCTTTGCTGAGGCGTCGGGCAAATTTTGAGTGCGGCATTAAAGCTGTCGGTCCGGCTGCGCAGGGGTGCAGTCAAGATCGTTAAAATATTATCGTTTTAATATTATACACAGTGCCAGGAAACAGATCATGTGGAATGATATAATTTATTCAGAATTATAAAACAAGGAGGCAACTGTTTATGAAGGATGTAGTAATCGTAAGCGCAGTAAGAACACCGATCGGACGTTTTGGTAAATCTTTAAACAATGTTACTGCTGTAAAGCTCGGCGAGATAGCTATAAAAGAAGCTGTATCACGCGCAGGCATAGACCCTGCAAGCATCGATGAAGTCATCTACGGATGCGTTCTGCAGGCAGGCCAGGGTCAGGGCGTTGCAAGACTTGCAGCTATGGGAGCAGGCATACCTAAGGAAGTTCCTGCTATGACTATCAATAAGCTCTGCGGATCAGGTCTGAGAACTATCAGCATGGCTGCTCAGATAATAAAAGCAGGCGACGCTGACATCATAGTTGCCGGAGGTACAGAAAGCATGACTATGGCTCCTTACCTCGTTCCTAAGGCAAGATGGGGCGCTCGTATGGGCAACGTCCAGATGGAAGACGATATGCTCAGAGACGGCCTTACAGATACATTCAGCGGACTCCATATGGGTATCACAGCTGAGAACGTTGCTGAACAGTGGGGCATCACAAGAGAAGCTCAGGATGATTTCTCATTCCAGTCACAGCAGAAGTGCGAAGCAGCTATAAAGGCAGGCAAGTTCAAGGATGAGATAGTTCCTGTAGAGGTTCCTCAGTGGGATGGAAGCACTGTTGTATTTGATACGGATGAACATCCTATCCCGGGCATAGCAAGAGAAGCGTTTGACGGTGCAAAGCCGGCTTTCAAGAAGGACGGTACTGTTACAGCTCTTAACGCTTCAGGCATAAACGACGGCGCTGCAGCTGTAGTAGTAATGTCAGCAGAAAAGGCAGCTGAGCTCGGCATAAAGCCTCTCGCAAAGATCGTTTCTTACGCTTCAGCAGGCGTTGATCCTTCTATCATGGGTATAGGTCCTGTTCCGGCTACTAAGAAGGCTCTTGAAAAGGCAGGCATCACGCTTGACGATATCGACCTGATCGAAGCAAACGAAGCTTTCGCTGCTCAGTCTGTAGCTGTAGGAAATGACCTCGGCTTTGACCCTGAAAAGCTGAACGTAAACGGCGGCGCTATCGCTTTAGGTCATCCTATCGGAGCATCAGGCTGCAGGATACTCGTTTCTCTGCTGTATGAGATGGAAAGACGTGATTCAAAGTACGGTCTCGCTACTCTCTGCATAGGCGGAGGCATGGGTACTGCCATGGTAGTTGAAAGAGTTTAAACTTGATAATTAACTGCTTTTTAAACAGAAAACAGAATAAATAACGGTGAAAGCCGCCCGCTTTGAAAGCGAGCGGCTTTTGCTGTATAATAGAAGAAATTTATGAAGGATAAAGGCGGAATGGATATTATGAAAAGATCACTTTCCTGTAAGACTTATGCGAAGATAAATCTGTCGCTTGACGTTACGGGCGTGCGCGATGACGGCTATCACGAGGTAGCGATGGTCATGCAGGGTATAGACCTGTATGATGAGATGCGAGTGCGTATATTTCCGGCTGACGAGCATGTGATAACGCTCAAGACGGACAAGTATTTTGTACCGACAGATGCGAGAAATACAGCCTATAAGGCAGCGCAGCTCATGATAGATGAATGTAGGCTTGAGCCGATGGAAATACGAATAGATATAAAGAAGACTATACCGGTAGCAGCCGGCCTGGCCGGCGGAAGTTCAAACGCTGCAGGTGTTATAATGGCGCTTAATAACATGCTTGCGCTCGGCATGGATATTCAGAAAATGTGTCAGCTCGGACAGAAGATAGGAGCTGATGTGCCGTTCAGCATCATGACTATGGCAGCCGCAGAGCCGGAGCTTGGAATAAAGGGAGGCGCGACATGCGCCCTTGCAGAAGGTATAGGCGAAGTCCTTACACCGCTTGAGCCTGCTGACCTGTGGGTCACGCTGGCAAAACCTCCTATCGCCGTTTCAACGCCTGCTGTCTACAGATGGCTCGATGAAATCGGCGAGTACGAGCATCCTGATACGGAAAAAGTTATAAACGGAGTAAAAAACAACAGCCTTGAAGCTATATCCGCCGGTATGGGAAATGTCCTGGAATATGTAACACTTGAACGATTCCCTCAAGTTATGGAGCTAAAGCAGCAGCTGCGCTCATGCACAGAAAACGCGGCGCCCGGGGCACCGACCATGATGAGCGGAAGCGGTCCGACGATGTATTCATTGTTTTACGGCTATGCAGCTGCACATGAAGCAGAGACTTCACTGAGAGGTATCGTGAATAATAAAAAAACTGATATTTTCTGTGTGAAAACTCTGTAATTTTCTGTACATTGCACCTTGTATACATAGTACAATTGAAGTATAATTATTGATGCACTACCGGAACGACGCGACCGGCTGTACCGGTGACAGGCCGCCTGAGGCAAGCGGATCATATGCTTTAGGGAAGGTATAGCATATTCAACGGATAAAAGCAGACAGCAGGGCGGTGCAGGCGAAATGCCGGTGTGCAGATAAAAATATAAAATCGTTATACAAGTGAGGTTAGACAAGTGTTAAACATCAATATGCAGCAGCATAAACCACTTAGAATTTTAGTTTACGAAGAACTTCGTATGTTAATAATGACAGGCCAGATAAAGCCGGGCACAAGGATGATGGAGATAGATCTTGCAGAGAGTATGGGAGTGAGCAGAACGCCTGTCAGAGAGGCGATCAGACAGCTCGAAAAGGACAATCTCGTAACTATAGAGCCGAGAAGAGGAGCTTATGTTTCTGATATTTCTGCAGTAGATCTGGAAGATATGCTTATAGTCCGCGAACCGCTTGAGGGTCTGGCTACATATCTCGCAACACAGCGCATGACAGATGAGCAGATCGAAGTTATAAAGGGCGTGAACGAAGAATATGAAGCAGCTCTTCGCGACAAGGACAAGGAAAAGATGATCCAGTCCGATACTCACTTCCATAACCTTATCACTCAGGGAAGCGGAAACGAGTACCTTATAAACATCCTGCTCGATCTTCAGGAACAGGTACTGAGATTCAGATATATCTATTTCAAGTCTACAAAGAGGGCGGAAGAGGTCGTAAACGAGCACAGAAGCATCCTCGAAGCGCTTGAAAACAGAGACGCAGAAGCAGCGCGCGCATTCTGCAAGGAGCATATAAAGAAGCTGCGCGAGGCTATAACTCAGGAAAAGGATTTCCATCCTGAAATAATAAACGAACCGGGAAAAGCAAAAGCTTAAGCTCTGCAGGCGCCCGGCGCCTGAGCAATTGCGCTCTGAGGCGAGCGCAGCTGTACAGCCGGTGACGGCTGCAGTTATGAAGTTATTTACAAGGGTATTAAAGGGGCGGTAAATTATGGCAGACAGATCATTCGAAACTGGTCCTATCAGACCACCAAGCGAGGCGAACAGCCTTCTTTTACAGGTGACGCAGGGGTGCACATGGAACAAGTGCAGGTTTTGTGTCGTATACAGGGGCTCGCAGTTTCATATGCTTCAGCCTGAAAAGGTAAAGCAGAATATAGACAATATGGCGTATTTCCGCGATATGATAAAGTCGTTTTCAAGGCCGGACGGACATCTTGACAAGGAGAGCCTTTACGCTGAGCTTGAAAAGATGACGCAGGATGAGCTGCAGTGTTTTTATCTGGTGTACAACTGGCTGTCACACGGCGGCAAGTCTGTATTCCTGCAGGACGGCAACTCGATAGCGCTCAAGCCTGAAAAACTGGCTGACATATTGTTCTATCTGAGAGAAAAATTTCCTCAGATAGAGCGGATAACGACGTACGGCCGCGCTGAGACGCTGTCGCGATGGTCTGTCGAACAGCTCAGGCTGCTCAGGGAGAGCGGCCTTGACCGCATCCATACGGGGTTTGAGAGCGGTTCAGATAATGTACTTCGCATGATAAACAAGGGACTGACGCAAAAGCAGGAGATAGAAGGCGGCCTTAAGGTGAAAGAGGCCGGGATGGAGCTCTCCGTGTACTTTATGCCGGGTATAGGCGGTGTTGGATTCTCAGATGAAAACGCGTCAGAAACGGCAAAGGTCGTAAATGAGATATCCCCTGATTTTGTACGCCTCAGGACGTTCGTGCTCAAGACTGATTCAGAGATGTATGACATGCTTCAGAGAGGCGAGTTTGAGGAATGCAGCGACATAATGAAGCTCGCCGAGATACGCAGCCTTATAGCAGCGATAACAGCGCCTGATGTAAATATAGTCAGTGACCATATAGTAAACCTTATAGGAAATATGAACGGCCGAATAGGCTCAGACAAGGAGCGCCTGCTCGCGCAGGCAGACAGAGTGCTGCAGCTGCCAAAGGAAGAGCAGCGCCTGTACCAGCTTACGCGCAGACACGGCATCATAGAGGATCTGCCGCAGCTGGCGATGTTGCCGCCGCAGAGACGGGAGCACCTGCGGCATATATGTGATTCATATAAGGATGAAGTACTGTGGGAGGCGCATCTTAACAGCATACTTCGTCAGTATGTTTAGCGCATTTTAATATTTTATATATTCTGATCGATCGTTTCGATCATTCTCAAACATGACTGCCGCGCATTGCGGTGGTCTTTTTTTGTATTTTTATGCAGGAACAGTAATGCAGCAGACGGTATCTGCGGAAAAGTCATATATGCTGTCATGGATTCATATAGATAGAAAGGGAATGTTGTAAATGATCCATGAGGAGGCTTACATATGAGTGAAAAATATTTTGATTCTGAGGGCCGTTTTGCGGCATTGGACGATGAAGAAGAGCAGATACCGGCATATGCTATGATACCTGCCGGCGGAGATGCAGCTGATGTGAGTGGCGCGGATGACGTATATGATGCATATGATGAAGATACGCATGGTGCTGAGGACAAAACGGCGGCTGACTATCAGGCTGACGGACCATCTGTCATACAAACCGGAGCATATAGCTCATCACCTGCGCTGCAGAGAGCGGAGCGTGCTGCATACAGCGTCGGCGCAGATATGGACAGGAATGTAAACAGCAAGGCAGGGGATGTAAAAACGTCATCAAAAGAGGAAGCTGTAAAGCTGATCCCGGCAACTGACGATCTTAAGAGCTCGCGTATAAGGCTGAACGGAGCATGGCATTTCGATCTTCCGGATATGAGCATAGAAGAGGATATACTTGTTCCCGATACGCAGCCTGATCTTGAGAAGATACTCAGCGTAACAGCAGTTCCTGAGATAACAAGGCATGAGTCGTATGCAGGTCAGAACGGAAAGACCATGCTGAAAATAAACGGCAGCTTCGATATATCTGTACTTTATCTGCCGGCAGGCCGGGACACAGCTATAGCGGCTATAAACTCAAAAATTCCGTTCAGACGCGAATTTGAAATATCTGAGCAGCTGCATCCACAGGCTGAGATAAGAGTTACAGGCGAAGTGCCGCAGGCAAAGGTAATAAATGAAAGAAAGATAAGGATATCAACGGGAGCATCGTTCATAGCATGGAAATACGGCGAAACAGAAATAGAGCTCCTTGAAGGAGTACGTGATGATTCACTGCTGCTTAAAAAAGAGTGCGTAAGGTTTACGGATATGGCACAGCGCCGTACGGATACAACGGACATACGCGAAAAGATCCGCCTTAAGGAAAGCTACCCTGAGCCTGAAAGTATACTGCACTATGATGTGAACGTAGTAGAGGAGCACCGTCAGATAGCAAAAGGAAAGGCTGTAATAGAAGCAAGCCTTTACTACAGCATACTGTATATGCCTGTATCAGATGCAGCGTCAAAGGAAGATCAGGATGGAAAAGGTAATGCTGTGGGTGGGGCGCCGGTATACGTTCGCGGAAAAACAGATTTTACTCAGTTTCTGAGACTGCCGGATATAAAGGATGATGAAACAGCCGGGAGCATTATAAAATTTGATATATTAAGCTCAGATATATCACTGCGTGCTCCGGGAGCACAGTCAAAAGAATATGATGAATATGAAGATGATGAGGATACAGAAGAAGGGTATGACGATAATGAGCCGCATTTTTATCTGACTGCGACTGTTTCAGCAGGCATACAGGTCTACAAAAGTATAGAGCGGAATGTTGTTACAGACATGTATCACCGCACAAGAAATCTGGAATACTCTACTGCACCGTATCAACTCTCTGAGCTGTGCGGAAGCGCATCATCCGATATATCAGTAAGAGAGACCGTAAGCATACCTGAAACGCGCGGGAGCGCGTCTGATGTACCGTATATTGCATTAGAGGTCGAAAATATTACTGCTTCATGTGAGAACGATCGCTGCACGATAGAAGGTTCGCTTATAGCCGATATACTGTTTATAGAAGAGGAAACGTTGGCAATATCATCATTTGAACACCGTATACCGTTCAGGACATCAATGGATATGCCGGGAGCATGCGCCGACAGCTATACCGAATGCGGAGCATCTATAAAGGAAATATGGTTTGACCGTGTAAACTCGCGCCAGATAGACATAAACTGCAGTATATCGGCAGGTGTTTCCGCGTGGAATACTGCCGTACATGAATTTATAGATAAGGTCTGCTATATAGATGACGGAAGCGCTCCGCATCAGTTTTCCGGTATAGTTGTATATATGACAAAGCCTGAAGATACTCAGTGGAGCATATCAAAAAAGTTCAGAACGACTGAGGCAGCCCTTCGAGAGGTAAACGGGCTTGACGAGGGACAGGATCTGTCTCCGGGAATGCGCCTTATCATTGTATAAAAAGCACAGAAAAGGGGCATTATCCTTGCGGAGGTAATTATACCGATGAAGAAAAAAAGAAAGTGGATACTGGCGCTTATATGCACAGTCGCGGCAGCAGCTCTGCTGACAGGTATGACGTACAGGTACAATGAGATGCTGAGCAACGAGGACTTTATACGCTTCCATGTAGTCGCAAACAGTGATTCTGAGGAAGACCAGGCGCTTAAGCTGAAGGTGCGAGACAGACTTATAGAAAAGATAAACAGCGAACTCGCTCATATGGCTGTAAGCGAAGCTGATGCGGATGATGAAAAAGCATCGCTTGATATAACCGAAGCACGGGTATATATAGAACAGAGGCTTCGTGAGATAGAAGCGGCGGCAGAAAAGATAGTGCGGGAAGAAGGTTATGACTATGATGTCAGAGCAGAGTTTGGAGTCAGCTGGATCCCTGAAAAAACGTATGGATCCGTAACATTTCCTGCAGGTAATTATGAGGCGCTTAAAATATTTATAGGCAAGGCTGAGGGTCACAACTGGTGGTGCGTCCTTTATCCACCCCTCTGCCTGATAGACAGCTCTTACAGTGGCAGTCTCAAACAGGATGAACGTGATATAATGAAGGATGCGGTGATGTCAGAACGTTACCGCGAGCTTACAGAAGCTGCCGCATCCGGCAGACCTGCAAGCATGCTTCATCTCAGATTCAAAACGCTTGAAGCACTTGAAAAAATTTCATAGCTGTACAGCCGGGACGGCTGCTTTGTATACATTTAAAATTATGGAAGGTACTGAAAATAGCTGATGAAATGATGCCGCTTATATGTTACAATTATGATATCTATGATGTAGAAAAGAGGTAAACAACAGATGAGAAAACTGGGCGTAAAAACAAGCACATATGCAAATACAGAATTATACACTATAAACCCTATAGATGCTGAGGGCAACGGAACTATAAAGCTCGATGGTTTAAAGTATGGTTTTGAAAGAGGCTTCCGTTTCTATAAGCTTGACGTGCCTAAGGAATGGATGAATCCTACAGGCGAGTTTGAAAAGCAGGTAAAGCCTATGCTGACTGATGAAAACAAGCTTACTGACTGGGATGAGATCGAAGCTTATTTTAAGACTTGTGTCGTTGAGGACTAGTTAAAAATTTTTTAATTTTGACTTTGTCATAATTGATTAGGTTAGGCAACGTTAACTTATATAGGTAAATAATTATGTTGGTTATTTAAAAATAGATGTTGCATATTAAAAAAAAAACTGTATAATAATTATTGTCAGTAAGATACTGACACATGACTAAGCAAAATTCGTTTTCAATAGACCCCAAATCCAAACCCACCTGGCGAATGAACCCCAATCATTCGCCAGGTTTCCTTTTTTGGCAAAATATTTTCCATGATCTTAATTTAAATAAAGAGAGGTCGGGTGATCTTTCTGTAATGAGGATGCTCCGGCGTATTATTCAGCCGATATGTTTTTATATGTTTTATAGACAAAATTGATAAGATGCTCAAGTCAAACCTATTAAAGAGGTCTGCTTATAATTAGTATATCAATAATAATGCTTGCAAAAGACCGAAATGCAGGTTATAATGTAGGTGATTGAGAGGTGATAATCATGGAAGAATTATATGCTGTGTATCTCGAAAGTCTCGATCAGGACTTGCGTGTTTTCGAAAAAGAAACTGAAGCTCAGGCGCATTTCGATGCGATGCAGTCAGAAGGCAAGCCGGTAAAGATGGAGAAGTTCAGTATCTATCAGGTAACGGGCGTTGATAAGGCAAACGGCGAGGCCGCTGCCGACCCGGGTTTCTGGGAAGAGCTCCGTTATGATAACGGAAACTGCAAGTTGATTCAGCACTACAGCTGGCATCAGGCTCCTGAAAAGGAGGGATATTACGCTGATTACAGTCTGGAGTGGTAATTATTAATTAAGTAAGATCCACGTCTCAGGATGTTAAATTGGTCGTTATCTTGAGATGATATTTCAGGGAATGCATATACGTTAAGAGTGAGAAATAAAAATACCCGCGGACGCAGCGGGTATTTTTATTTTTTGGCGGCCGGGAGGCCGCGCCTGTCGTTTTTTATTTTTGGTTTATTCGTGCATTATATCATTTGCCTCATGGAAAGCATCAGCCATCACAGTCAGAAGATCCTGATGTTACTCGGAAAAGCAGGAATGTGTCGTATCTGTCGTCCTTTTGGTGGATTATGCATTCTGATGACATCTGCTGCATCATTTTCTTTATGTTTTTTACGCCGAAGCCTGTGCTCGTGGAGTAATCGGCGAGCTCGTTTATACGGTTGCTGACGTGGAGTATGACCTTGTCGTTTTCATTGAAAAGGTTTACGATCACTGCATTTGAGCAGTCGGCGTATTTGAGAATATTGGAGACGAGGTTGTCGAATATCCTTATCATGAATTCACCGTTTATTTTTATATCGACATCGGTCATATCCATGTTTATCTGGATCTCATAGCCTTCTATCGTTAAGTATCCCTTCATGCTTGAGAGCTGATCGTAAAATGCGTCGTACATGCTGACAGTTTCAAGCGATATGTCAGCATTCTTATCCATAATGAAATAGGAAAACATGTTGTCTGACATATGTTTGAGCTGTGAGGCTTTCTCGTATGATTTTTCTATATAGCTCTCGCGTTCTTCGTCGGACTCGTAACGATGCTCACGGAGCATGCCAAGATATATCATAAGAGGCGTCATAGGCGTTCTCAGGTCGTGAGACATCTCGGTAACGAGCGCTTTGCTTTCGTCCTGAAGCTGCATTATGTGCGCAAGCTTCTGGATGAAGCTCTGCCTGAGTGAGTCTACACTGCTCGCGAGCATTGCTATCTCATCATTTCCGCGTACTGTTATGTGGTGGTCGAGGTCACCGCCTTCCATAAGATGGACTTCCTCGGAAAGCTGGATGAGATATTTCATTTTTTTCTGAACTGCTGCAAGTATGATAAATATAAACAGCAGACACGGGAGTATAAACTCCAGCACGTAGGCTATACGGTAATAATTAGCAGAATAAAATCCGTATATCGATACGTCGGCCTCGCCGTCGGCAAAGTCTATTTTATATGATGTCTGCATGGCGTAGTCGTTTTCTATCATGACAGCGCTGCTTACAGAAGAGCTCGAATCCTCATCCGTTTCAGTATCCTCGGAATACGACGACTGCATCTGGGAATCATAGACCAGGACGTCATCCTTATAGACTGAGAGCATGATGGCATTTCCGTCCTTGATCCATCTGTTGAGCATGTACCAGTCGTCTGATTTTATATCGTTTTCACGTACATATTTTTCGAGGCTTTCTATAGTTTTCTGGTCGCACTTTCTGTAAAACTGCTCCGTATCAAATATTTTGTTGAGTGCAGCGTCAGCAGTTATGCTGAGTATAATGTAAAATACGATGGCTGCAGCGAGGGCGAATACGGATACGAGAGCCATCTCCGTCGCAAGCGACATCTTAAAATTTTTTTTCATAATATTTACTCAATATCTATATATAGGCATCAGCATTAAAAGCAAAAAACAGATTTTACCGGTTGAAGCGATAGCCGCGTCCCCATTCAGTTATGATGTAAACAGGGTTCTGAGGATCGTCTTCTATCTTTTTGCGCAGCTTTCTTATATGTACCATTACAGTATTATTTGAACTGTAAAAATATGGTTCATCCCATATCGTTTCATATATCGACTGTATGGAAAATATCCTGTTGCGATGCTTCATGAACATGCGGAGCATACGGTACTCTATGTCGGTCAGGTCTATCTGCACACCGTTTTTCCAGACAGCATTGAACTGCTCGCTGAGCTTCAGACCGTCTGCGGTCAGATAAGTCTCATTGCTGTCCATAGATGATTTGCCGCGGTACACCTGGTAGCGGCGCATGAGCGCGGTGACGCGCGCGATGAGCTCTGTTTCGGAGAAAGGCTTCGTCAGGTAATCGTCGCCTCCTGCAAGAAGCCCTTCAGCCTTGTCTGAGTCGCTTGATTTTGCGGTAAGGAAAAGGATAGGCGCGTTGTAGCTTTTTCTGATCTCGCGGCACACGTCTATGCCTGACATACCTGGCATCATTATGTCGAGTATTATGAGATCTATGCTGTCATCTATCATTTCGAGCGCGCTGAGTCCTTCCTCAGCCTGCAGCACGTTGTAGCCTTCATGAGAGAGAAGTACGTCGAGCACTTCGCGGATATCCTTGTCATCCTCGATTATGAGGATCGTAGCGTTATTGTGTTCAGTCATATTATCTCCACCTTGTCTTAAAATCGATAATTTATTCTACAATATATTTCTTAACAGTTCCTTATGCTGCGCGAAAAAATGTAAAAAGTAACTTTACAATACTGTTTTTAATAAATAAAAAAGGTGCCGTTCCCATGAGGGAACGGCATGAGTACATACCTGCGACGGCCCGGCCGTCGAGCATGAGTGTGCAGCTGCCGCATTTTAAGACGCTGAATGAGCAGTGCGGCAGCCGGTTATTATGAGAAAATGAAAGATTATGAAGCGCTGAATGTGATACGCTCTGTGCCTACACCCATGGAAAGGTTGAAATCAGAGAGCGCGTTGTTGTATGTCACGATAGCGTTCATAAGACCCTGCTTTGCCTGCTGCAGAGAAAGCTTTGTCTTGTTTACGTCAGATATCGTTATCATTCCGAGGTCGAACTGGGTCTCCTGGACTTTAAGGGACTTTTCTGTAAGAGCTATAGTAGCCTCAAATGTCTTTATCTGGTTTTCGAGATCGGCGAGATTATAGTAGTTTGTACGCATATCGGTCTTCATGCTTGATTTTGCCTGTTCGAAACCTATCTTGGCGTTCTGATAAGCGACCTCAGCCTTTTTATATGTTCCTGAGCTTGTTGAAACAGTGTAGCGGAGAGAAATGTACTGCATCTCAGCTACTTCTATGCCGTAGTCTATATATTTAAGGTTAAGGTTGTTGTTCATCATACTATCAATAGCTTCATCGAGCGTAGGAAGCTCAGCTTCAGCCTGTTCGAGCGGAGTCGTGAGCTTCAGCTCTGTATCTGTCGGCAGGTTCATGAGCATGTTGAAGCTGCTCTGCGCTGACAGGAGAGACTGCTCGGCCTGGACGAGCGTATTTTCTGCTGATGTGACGCTGTATTCCTGATTTGTAAGAGCGAGGTCTGACAACATACCGAGAGAATGCTTTTTCTTAGCGATCTCAAGGAGCTGCTTTTCTATTTCTAATGACTCCTTGCTTACATCAACATTTTCCTGCGCCTGGAGTACGCCGTAGTACAGCTTGCGCGTAGTCTGCTCTATGCTGTTCATCTCAGCCTGATAGTTGTTGTCAATGTTGGCCTGTATGAAGTCGCGCGTTTTCTGCGCTATCTTCTGATTCGTAGAGTTTATGCCGTTTGACTGCAGCTGGTACAGAGTGTTAAGGTCCATATAATCTGAATATTTGAGCGTATCGTTTATGACCTTGAGGTTATCGCTCGTGCTGCGGAGCGTAGCCTGGTCGTTCTTTTTATTCATTTCGGCTGTCTCTGCCTGCAGGCCTGTAGTCTGCATTATCTTTATGGCGTCGTCAAGGCTGAGCTCCTTTGTTTTGAGGACTGTTGAAGCAAGGTCGCTGCTGCTGTCGCTTCCTGTGTTCTGGCTGCTGTTGTTTTTGCTGGCATCGTTGTCAGCGGAGCTGTCGTCCGGCTTTGCTGTCCGGGCTGCTTTGTAGCCGCCTTTTGCAGCTGTTTCTATAAGTGAAGCTGCATTATTTATGATGATGGCAGAGTTGCCGCGTGTAGCGTGCTTAGAGCCGTCCTTTGCAGGGTCAAAATCCTTCATGCCGTTATAGAGGCCGATCTCCTTTGCTGCGGCAACATAGTTTGCGGGCCATGCGCCCGTTACCTTGCTCATGTCGTATTCGCATGCGCGGACAGCCATGGCTGTGAGCTCGTTGTATGTTATAGTCTTTGAAGGACGGAATGTGTTGTCAGTGTAACCTGTGACAATGCCGCATGCGCTGCTGACACCGATATAAGGCGCTGACCAGTTCGTGCGGTCTACATCTTTGAAGGCTGCGCCGTTTCCTGTCATGAGCGCGGAATCTCTTATATCTGCGTGAACAGTCTTATCGTCGGCCTTTTCAGCGTCATCCTCGTTGTAGCCGTTGAGGATCGCGGAGCTGAGTATCTTGCTGATCTCGGCTCTTGATATGCTGTTTTCAGGTCTGAATGTGCCGTCAGGATAGCCGTTTATGATGCCGGCATCTGAAAGGGCGTCTACAGCCTTTTCGTAGTTCGTCCTGTTTGTATCGCGGTATGATGCAGCGCTTGCAGGTACGGCCGGTGCAGCGCATGTCAGCGCGAGAGCCGCTGCTACTGCGCAGCTTATGTGCTTTTTGTGTTTATTATTCATTTATCCTCCTTCGGATCTCACTGTCATGGCAGGCGGTCAGCATGAAAATATCGATGCGCAGCGCTTCCCTGCAGCGCTGCTTTTATCGGATACATAAAAAACTGACCCGCGGGTCAGAAAATCTTTTTGGTTATTATACAACAACTGCCGAGCGTTTACAATAATCATCTGAAAAAGTATGTTACATCTTTGTGACATGAGGGTAATAACCTTATGAACGTAAGCTATTGCGGCATGGTATGAAAATGTCGTATAATAATATGTCTGTGCTTTTTACCGGCACGGGAGCACGCGCGCTGTGCGCGTCGCAGAGTTGTAGTGTATTCGGGCACTATGTCGTGATGCTGCGGATATTGAAATATATTCTGAATAATTTAGGAAAGGAGAAATACAGCGCATATACGGTTCCGGCTGTAATGAAGATATTTACGGGAGCGTCCGCCCGGCGGACGGGCAGTATGTATCTGATCCGGAGCTTCCGGACCTGGTTCGGTATATGTAGCTGTATGATATAACGATATGAAATTTGACAAGGCGATAACGGGAATGGACAAAAGCGGGTCTTTCCGTGTTTATATGGCAGTAACGACTGAGATGACAGAAAAGGCTCATGAGCTTCACGGCACTTCGCCGCTTGCAACTCATCTGCTCGGAAGAGCGCTGACAGGTACAGGCCTCATGGGACTGATGCTCCGCGAGCCGGGATTTAAGGTAACGCTTCAGTTCAAGGGTGACGGTCCTGCACAGCAGGTGCTCTGTACTGCAGGCTCTGACGGCTCAGTAAAGGGATTTATAGCTAATCCACTCGTTGATCTCCCGGCAAGGGAAGACGGTTCGCCTGATGTAGGCGGGGCGCTTGGCATCGGCGTGCTCACATGCATACGTGATGCCGGCATGAAGGAGCCTTATGTCGGCAAGATCGATTTCGTTACGGGTGAGATAGCTGATGATATGACGGCGTACTTCTGGATCTCTGAGCAGCAGCAGACTTCTGTGTCTCTTGGCGTAAAGCTTGATGAAAACGCTGAGGTAAAGGCTGCAGGCGGCATGATAATACAGATGCTCCCGGATGCTACTGAGGAGTGCATAAGCGCGCTTGAAAAGTGGCTGCCTGAGATGCCTAAGATATCTGAGCTGGCTGATAAAGTGAGTCAGGATGCTGACGGCAGATCTATGGAGAGCATTATGGAAGAATATCTCAGAGCTGCGTTCCTTGGGATGCCTGAGGAGTTCCAGATCATGCCGCTCGATACGCTTGATATCGGATGGAAGTGCGACTGCTCAGAAGAACGTCTTGAACAGGTCGTAAAGAGTCTTGGCGCAAAGGAGATAAGCGATATAATCGAGCAGGACGGACAAGCTGAGCTTACGTGCCAGTTCTGCGGAAAGTCATATCATTTCGATAAGGAACATCTTGAGAGGCTTAAGCTCGAATGTTTAAAGGAGCGAATAGCTCATCAGGATCATAATAATTAACAGAAAATATATATTTGAAAACTATAGAATATCCGCCGTGTGCTGAAAGGCATGCGGCGGATATTGCTGTTTTTTGACAGGGACGGCACGGTACTGAAGTACCGGCCTGCTCTGTGCTGTTTTTTACACGACGCCCGGCGTTCCGCGGTGTTTCGGGTCAAGTTTTATCTGTAGTTTACTGTCGGCTGTTAAGGTTATGTGAGCCTTAAAAGGGTGAGAGAAGCCATCTGCTGGTCTGCTGAAGGAGCTGTAAGCGTTATATCACCGACTGATCTGAGTGATATCGCGGCGCCTGCAGGTAAGGACGCTATTGCCTGTGATGATACTGTTTCGCTTGTTTCAAATGTTCCTGTGACGTTTGTGAGTGTTGCCGGTATCTGTGTTCCGTTAGATGTGACATAAAAACCGTTGTTTGTTGTTGTGGTGCCTGATGGGATGAGTATGTCGTATGATATGAGATAGTCGCCTGCGTTTGTTACTGTGAGAGTCCTGCCGTCCGCTGATAGTGTGTAGTCTGCTGTCGGACTGCTGAGGTTTGGCGTGAATGTTATTTCGTTGGCTGTTGCTGCGGTAAGTGTCTGAGTGCCTGTTGAGTTGCCGCTCCAGAATGATACTACTCCCGGAGGACCTTGAGGACCTGTGGCACCTGTTGCGCCTGCCGGACCTGTTGCACCGGCCGGACCTGCCGGTCCCTGCGGCCCCGTTTCACCCTGAGGACCTGTTGCACCGGCCGGACCTGTCGGTCCTGCCGGGCCTGCCGGTCCTTGAGGACCGGTCTCGCCCTGAGGACCAACGGCGCCTGTCGCACCGGTCAGACCTGCAGGACCCTGAGGACCTGCCGGACCTGTTGCACCTGTCGCTCCCGGAGGACCCTGAGGACCTGCTGCACCCGTCGGACCTACAGGCCCGATAAAGCCGCGCGGACCTCTCATGCCCGGAGGCCCCGGAGGTCCGGGAGGACCCGGGATCACACAAGGATCATGACCGGGCCGGTACGGCGGCTGCATATCCCAGGGCGCTCCCATGGCTCCTGCATCGGATATCTCTGTTCCGTCACTGGGAAAGGTGGGCCAGAGATCGATGTCATCGGTGTCGTAGTCATCCCAGTAAGGAGGCCACGGACGCGGGCGAGGAGGTACAGGTCGAGGTCCCGGCGGCCACGGTCTCGGTCCCGGAGGGCAAGGAGGCGGCGGGCAAGGCCTTGGAGGGCAAGGAGGCGGCGGGCAGATAGGAGGATAGAAGCGTATCTCGCCTGAACGCTGACTGCCCCGGCAGCGGCGGTTAATGTTTGAATTTCTGCACATTTTTTTTCTCCTTATGCGGATGCCGCTGCGTCGTGTATGATTCATCGTATGAACCTCAGCACCTATGTGTGATGAAAAGTCAGCAGAAAATTCAGACTGGAAAATGTTGAGCAAAAGGCGAGGGAAAAGTCAGCAAAATAAAAAAACGCTGCCGGAGATGATCGTGGCAGCGTTGAATGTTATATAATTAAAAAGTTATTGATTTTCTATTTGCTCTGCAAGTTCATTCAGGTACACCCAGCGCTCTGTTTTGTAGTCCAGCTGTTCAGAAATTTCTGAGCGCTTTGAAGTCAGTTCCTGAAGCTTTACATAGTCATTTGTAATGGCGGACATTTCAGAATCTATATCGGCTATTGCCTGTTCAAGAGCAGCTATGTCGTCGTCTATCGTCTCAAACTCCTTCTGCTCTTTGAAAGAGAATTTAAGCTTTTTCTGACGTTCGGGACGGCGGGAGCCGTCGGAAGACGCAGATGTATTTGATGTATTTCCGCTTGATGAGGAGCTTTTCTGCTGCGCCGGTGAGGCATTCATTTCAGCAGTCAGAGATGCGAGCTCGCGGGCTTTCATCGTGTCTGTATAGCCGCCCGGATAGTGTCTTACCACGCCGTTGCCCTCAAACGCAAACGTGCGCTGGCAGAGCCTGTCAAGAAAATAGCGGTCATGCGATACGATGATGACTGCGCCGGAAAACTCGTCCAGATAATCCTCGAGGACAGTGAGCGTAGCAATATCGAGATCGTTTGTAGGCTCGTCAAATATCAGGACGTTTGGCGCCTGCATGAGGATGCTCAGCAGGTAAAGGCGGCGCTTTTCGCCTCCGGAGAGGCGCCCGATAGGTATAGAGTGCTTGCTGCTCGGAAACAGAAAACGCTCGAGCATCTGAGAAGCCGAAAGATATCCGTCGTCAGTGCGCACGCTGTCGGATATGCCTTCAACGTATTTTATGATCCGCTGGTTTGGATCCCATACCTGAGTATCCTGGGAAAAATATCCTATTTTTACAGTTTCACCGATGCTTATCGTACCGGCATCAGGCTCTACCTCGCCGAGTATCATTTTGAGCAGTGTCGATTTTCCGCATCCGTTGTCGCCTATGATGCCGATGCGGTCATTGCGGAGCACCGTGTATGTGAAGTCCTCGATAAGTTTTTTGTCGCCGTATGATTTTGACAAATGCTCTATTTCAATGATCTTCTTGCCGAGACGGCTGCTTGCCGTGCCGATGCTTAAAGATGAATCGTCTATTATCAATTTACTGTCCCTAAGCTCCTCGAAACGCTCGATATGCGATTTTGCCTTCGTAGAACGCGCGCGTGCTCCGCGCCTGATCCATGCAAGCTCCTTCTTGTAAAGCGTGGCGCGCTTGCGCTCCGTAGCCAGCAGCATATCCTCGCGCGCTGCTTTTGCTTCCAGATAGTAGTCATAATTTCCGTCATAAGAATAGAGCGAGCCATTGTCTATCTCAAATATTTTAGAAGTCACGCGATCAAGGAAATAGCGGTCGTGCGTTATCATGAACACAGCCCCGCGGAACTTTACAAGAAAATCCTCAAGCCATGTGATAACATCATTATCCATATGGTTCGTAGGCTCGTCGAGTATGAGCAGATCAGCGCCGGTCGAAAGCACGGCAGCCATAGCAACGCGCTTGCGCTGGCCGCCTGACAGATCGCCCATGCGGGCATCAAAATCGCGTATCCCGAGCTTCGTCATCATAGAGCGGCACGTAAAATCAGGAACGGACGGGTCTATCTGCTGCATATAAGCGGCGGCCTGTTCAGCGACCGTGAGGTCGGCATCGTAGTCAGGATGCTGCGGGAGCATCGCTTTTTTGATGTTATTGGTGTAAGTAATACGTCCGCTGTCCGGGTACTCGCTCCCTGCGATAATGCGCAGGAGCGTTGATTTTCCGGTGCCGTTTACGCCGATCAGTCCGATCTTCTCGCCCTCGTGTATGCTCAGGCTGATATCCTTAAGCAGAGGTTTTTCAGTATAACTTTTATTTATCTTATCTGCATTTACCAGAATCATGAAATTCTCCTTTAAAATAGAAGCGGCACGAGCCGCGAAAATCGGCAGGCACATGATACGCCCGGCCATTCCGGGGGTATGATCATTATGTATGCGGCGCCGGCGCCGCGCAAATATGCCTGCATTTTTACTTACAAGCATAACAGAAAAACGATGATTATGCAAAATGCGGCGTTGCCGAAGCACGGCGGGTATTGTATCATTAAAACAGAGGAAGCGCAGGCTCTTCACAGGAGGTAAATGTTTATGGCTGACGAAAAGAAAAAGAATTACGCAACCGTTGAAACCACTCATGTAGACGGCATGCAGGTAAGAAAATACAAGCTGAACGAAGGCGGCGAAACGCTTTTCAAGATAAGGACAGAGGCTGAGATCGAGCAGGAGATCCAGGACTATGAGGACAAGCTCAGAGAAGAGGCCGAAAAAAAAGCCGAGGCGCGCAGAGAAAAGTTCAAACAGCAGCTTAAAGAAGATCTTGAAGATCAGAACTTCGAGTTTGACGAGATAAGTCTCGCGCAGGCCGCAGAAAAGCTGAAGCTCGATCCGGAGCAGATAAACGAAAAGCTCGCCGAGCTTACAAAAGACGACTATATTTTCTGCATAGGCGACAGCATCACTTACGGTTTTGAAGTAGAAGGTGTCCAGACCTGGATCGGAAGGCTGCGCCGCGAGGAAGAGATAAACCTCATAAACGTAGGCGTAAACGGCGATACGACAGCCGATATGATAGGCCGTTTCCACGAGCATGTGCTCGACTACAGGCCGAAGGCCGTCCTCATAATGGGCGGAGGCAACGACGTCATGGGCGGCACGCAGATGCAGTTTGTTACGAATAACATAGCAATGATGGCGCAGCTCGCGCTCGACCGGGGCATTATCCCGATGATAGGCATCCAGCCTGAGCCGGACCACAAAAATGTTCCGGAAGAGATAAAGAGTATGCTCGACTACGACCAGGTAAAGGAAAACCTCGCAGAGCTCAAGCAGTGGCTCATAACGTTCGCAAAAGCAAACAACCTTCCGCTCATCGACTTTGACACAGGCATGAAAAACAGACTCAGAGCCGGTTACGGCAGGTATTTCTTTGACGGCATCCATCCAAACCCGTCAGGCCACAGGATGATGGCGATAGTCGCAAAGGAAGCGTTTGTAAAAATGGGACTCCTCAAAGAAGAAGCCCCTGAGGAAGACCACAGATTTGACCTGTAGCCGCATGACGCAGGAAGCGAGCATATATAAATGAATAAATAAGCGATGAATAAATCGCAGACAGCGCGCGCCCGGCGCGCGATAAGACAGAGAAAGGGGTCATTGAAAAATGTATGAAGAACTCAAAAAGATAATTGACGAAAGCAACAATATAGTATTTTTCGGAGGCGCCGGCGTCTCAACAGAAAGCGGCGTACCTGATTTCCGTTCAGAGAACGGCCTGTGGAACGCAAAAACGCGCTTTAACTGCACACCTGAGGAGATAGTGAGCCATTCATTCTTCATGAACCGTACCGATGATTTTTATGAGTACTATATGCAGAACCTTATATTCCCGGACGTAAAACCGAATGCGACTCACTATGCGCTTGCAAAGCTCGAACAGATGGGAAAGCTGAAAGCGATAGTTACTCAGAACATAGACGGCCTGCATCAGGCAGCAGGCAGCAAAGAAGTGTACGAGATACACGGCACGATATCGCGCGCCCACTGCATGGAGTGCGGTAAGGAGTACGACCTTGACTATACGCTCGACAAGTCGCACTGGAAAGAAGGCGCATATACACCTCTCTGCAGCTGCGGTGGAGTGCTCAAGCCTGACGTAGTGCTTTATGAAGAAGCACTGAATGATGAACTCATCATGAAATCGGTAAAAGCGATATCCGAAGCAGACACTCTCATAATCGGAGGTACTTCACTTGTTGTATATCCGGCTGCAAGCTTTGTAAACTATTTCAAAGGAAAACATCTGGTACTTATAAACAAACAGGAAACGTCATATGATAAGAATGCAGACATGGTCATACATGATTCGCTCGGAAAGGTATTTTCAAGCGTAGTGGACGGCATAGAATATACCGAAAAGCCGGTAGAGCTCAACAAGTGATCAGAATAAGAAGGTGAAAGGAAAAGAAAAATGAATATACTGGTTTCAAACGACGACGGCATACAGGCAGAGGGGATGCGCGTGCTCGTAAAAGCTCTTGCAGCCATACCGGGAAACAACGTTTACGTATCAGCTCCGGACGGCCAGCGCAGCGCATGCGGGCACGGCATAACGATGACAGCGCCTATCATGGTAGACGACAGCGTTTCAGTAGATGGCGCGGTTTGGGCGCAGGCACTTTCGGGAACACCGGCCGATTGTGTGAAATTCGGCATCAAAAGGCTCAAAAAAGAGCAGGATATAGATATAGATATCGTTTTTTCCGGCATAAATCACGGCGGAAATATCGGCAGCGACGTATTTTACTCAGGAACTGTATCAGCAGCTATAGAGGGTGTTCTGTGCGGAGTTCCGGCAGTAGCGCTTTCAGTAGGCACGTCGGCTCCGACGACAGAAATGTTTGAAAACTGCGCAGCGATAGTAAGCCAGCTGTGCGAAACGGCAGTACCTGACATGGATAAGCTGACTGTCCTTAACATAAACTACCCGCCGCTGCCGCCTGCAGAGATAAAGGGAATAAAGATCACGAAGCTCGGCCCTCGCGAGTACGCCGAAAAGTTTGAGCTTATGGAAAATCCGAAAGGTCAGAAATATTACTGGTATTGTGGGGATATGGTAGTGTATAATGATTTGCCGGATGACTACGACGTAATGGCGCAGCAGGACGGATACGTATCTGTAACACCGCTTCAGCTCGATCTTACGAATCACGACCTGCGCAAAAAAGTCGCAGGCTGGAAGCTGAGCGTTTAGCCGGCGCCGGCGCCGGAATATCCGGGCTGTGAATCAGCTACATTGTTATGAAAGGAGAACGGGGCACGGGACAGTCCGTTGTGGGAATTGTGTGCGGCCGTGAGGCCGCGTAAGGCTGTCCGATGTAATATATATTAATGTATTTTTTTAAGAATGAAATAACTATCGATAAAAAAGAAGAACTTGAAGATTATCTTAATGCTTTTGCTCACGAGACCTCCGGTCTCACGTTTTCTTCATTATATATGTGGAGAAAAGCGAACTTTTTCTCGTATGAGATCATAAATGATTTTCTGTGTGTGGCGGGTCAGAGCAATTTTGAAGGATTTAAGGAAGATCCTTTTGTTTTCCCGCTGCTGCCGCTGAAGGGCGACTGCAACGGAGAAAAGATGAAAAGGACGCTTGAAGAGGTCATAAAACGATTCGAGGAGAGGGGAGAGCCGTTCGTTATGCGGCTCATACCGCCTCATATGCAGTCTTCGTACATGAGTGTGATGCCGGGAAAATTTTTATTCCTGAACGACAGGGCAAATCATGATTATGTTTACAGCGTGGACGAGCTTGCAGAGCTTAAAGGAAAAAAATTCCATGGCAAGAAGAATCATGTGAACCGATTCAATCGCGATTATGAGGGACGTTACGAGGTAGTTCCCATGTCAGCGGAGCTTGTAGGCGAGGCGCTTAAGATGCTGAAGTATATAGATGACAAAAAGCAGGTCGATGGCTTTGAGGCTGAGATGCTCCAGATGGAAGCTGAAGCGCTTCAGGATATACTGCCTGTTTATGACAGACTGGGTCTTGAGGGATGCGCTATACTCATAGACGGCAGGCTTGAGGCATACGCTTTCGGCGGAGCGCTGGGAGATGATACCATAGTCGAGCATGTCGAAAAGGCAAATACAGACTTTGCAGGTCTCTACCAGAAGATCAATAACGAGTTCTGCAGGATGATGCAGGGAAAGTACAAGTATGTGAATCGTGAAGAGGATATGGGCCTGCAGGGGCTGAGAAAGGCAAAAACATCGTACAAGCCTGTAAAAATGATAGAAAAGAGCATTGCGATGCTTGTTGATGACAAGGAAGCGATAGAGCGCTACAGCTTTGATGAGGAGTCGGAGATCGGTTCAGTTGAAACTGTTGCATGCTGATCGGAGCAGACAGACGGAGCACTGATCGTCAGTTATTGATGGACTGCCAACTCGGCGGATATCTGCGGTAAAATAAAATTAAATGATATAATATAGTATTACACACGGTCGGGCGCTGCGGCGCCCGACCGTTATTTTTTGCAGTAAAAACCTTACAGGGTAAAATATTGCAGAACGCATAAAATAAATGGTTTACGGCATCTGTAATTTTGAAGGAGAATTTATGAAACTGAACAAAGCAATGGAACGCCATATAATTTACTGCAGAGAAACGCGCAGGATGTCGCCTAACACTGTAAAAAGCTATGAATATGCTGTAAGGCGTTTTGTGGAATTTATGGGATTTCGTTACACTGTTGATGAGGTAGAGCATGTATGTAAAAATCACATACTTGATTATCTGCAGGATCTCAGCTCATCATACTCGCCGTCGTCGGCGACACAGCATTTTACGATAGTTCATGTATTTTTCAATTATCTTGAGGATTACGGAGCTATAGAGGATTCGCCTTTCAGAAGGATCCATGAAAGGAAGCTCAAGATACCGAAGCGCCTGCCGATTACGCTGACTATAGAAGAGATACGCGATATACTGACAGCGGCGTATGTCGCAAAGCCGAGGTCGTTTTACGGAGCTGTGCGCGGCGAGGACATGCTGCATTACCGCGACTGTCTGATACTTGAAGTGCTGTTTAATACAGGAATGAGAGTGCATGAGCTTTGCGGCCTGAAATTAAGTGATTATGACGAAAAAAGCGGGATCATAAAATTCATAGGAAAAGGTAACAAGGAACGCAAGTGTTACCTGACAGGCAGCAATCTGCCTGAACTTTACAGTCATTATCTGACACTTCGCGAGGATTTTCTGAAAAAGAAGGGGATGCAGTGCGAGCATATATTTATAAACCGTTTCGGAGGCGCACTGTCCGCGCAGGGTGTGCGTGATATAGTCAGCAAGTACAGCAAGGCCGCAGGCATAACAAAAAATGTAACGCCGCATGTTTTCCGTCATTCGTTTGCGACGCTGCTTATGGAGCAGGGCGTAAATCTGCGCTACATACAGGAGTATCTTGGCCATGAAACGATACTTACTACTCAGCGCTACCTTCACATAAGCGATAAGGAAGCACAGGAAACACTGATAGCGCATCATCCGCGCGCAAAGATAACACCTGAAATGTTTGATGATAAGGAGCAGGAATAATACAGTAAATAATGAATGATCTGCCGACTACAAACCATAAGTTGTTACGCGTTCAAAAATGAAAAAGCCGCGCTGCCGTACAGCGGCCCGATCGATGTCATAAGCGGCATTGCGGGCGCTGCCGGCAGCGCGGCAGTTTTTTATTATTGAATATTCAAATTATTAGTGCAGTTGACTATTTCAGAAGGTTATTATCTACGAAATAATCTATGCGCATAGAGTGGCGGACTTCAGCAAGCGTCTTGGCGGCAGTTGCTTCAGCGACCTTTGTGCCTTCCTTAAGGATGTCGTATACCTCAGGCAGGCGCTGCTCCCAGTACTTTCTTCTTGTGCGGATAGGCTCAAGCTCAGCCTGGAGGACGTTATTGAGGAACTTCTTTACCTTAACGTCGCCGAGACCGCCGCGGCGGTAGTGATCCTTGAGCTCATCGAGGCATGAGTAGTCAGGCAGGAATTCAGCGAAATAATCGTCCTTGCAGAAAGCGTCAAGGTAGATGAACACAGGGTTGCCCTCGACCTCGCCCGGATCTTCGACTCTCAGGTGGTTCGGGTCTGTGAACATAGACATGACTTTTTTCTTGATATCTTCAGGCTCGTCAGCGAGGTAGATGCAGTTTCCGATGGATTTGCTCATCTTTGCCTTGCCGTCTATGCCGGGCAGACGCACGCATGACTTGTTTGAAGGAAGTATGATCTCCGGCTCGGTAAGAGTCTCACCATATACGTCGTTAAACTTGTGAACTATCTCGCGGCACTGCTCAAGCATAGGCTTCTGATCTTCGCCGGCAGGGACTGTAGTAGCGTGGAACGCTGTGATATCAGCGGCCTGGCTTACAGGGTAGCATAAAAATCCTGCAGGGATGCTCGCTTCAAAATTTTTCTGCTGGATCTCAGCCTTTACAGTAGGGTTGCGCTGGAGGCGCGCTACTGTTACCAGATTCATATAGTAGACTGTCAGCTCTGTGAGCTGAGGGATGAGCGACTGGATAAATATATGTGACTTGGCAGGGTCGATGCCGCACGCGAGGTAGTCGAGCGCCACCTGCATGATATTGCTGCGCACCTTTTCAGGGTTTTCAGCGTTATCGGTAAGTGCCTGAGCGTCGGCTATCATTATATAGATCTCGTCGTATTCGCCTGAATCCTGCAGTTTTACGCGCTCTTTGAGCGAACCGACATAGTGACCTACGTGAAGATGACCGGTTGGACGGTCGCCGGTTAATATTACTTTTTTCATTATTTTATCTGCTCCTTTTGTCTTCTGGAGATTTATATTCGCATTAAATTATATAATTCGCTGAGTGAAGTGTCAATAAAGCCGTTTCACGGGAGCCGCCGTCACCGGCGGAGTAAGCTGTGTTGATTTAGGGTGTTGGGGTTGCCTGAGTTACTTGGGTTACTTGAGTTACTTGAGTTACTTGGGTGATATATGTCTGGCTGATCAGCAAATTTGCTTGGGGGATGGGAATGCTGACTTTGTGGTAGGGGAAAAGTCAGCAGAATGATGAATAGCTGAAAATGCTGAATTTGCGGCAGGGGGAAAGTCAGCAAAATGATGTATAGGCGGAAATGCTGACATTGCGGCAGGGGAAAAGTCAGCAGAATGATGTATAGCCGGAAATGCTGACCTGGCAACAGGAAAAAAGTCAGCAGAATGATGTATAGCCGGAAATGCTGACTTTGCAGCAGGGGAAAAGTCAGCAGAATGATGTATAGGCGAAAATGCTGACTTTACGGCAGGGAAAAAGTCAGCAAAATGATGTATAGCCGGAAATGCTGACTTGGCAGCAGGGGAAAAGTCAGCAGAATGATGTATGGCCGAAAATGCTGACCTGGCAACAGGAAAAAAGTCAGCAGAATGATGTATAGCCGGAAATGCTGATATTGCAGCAGGAGAAAAGTCAGCAAAAGAGTGCGTAGCTGAAAATGCTGACTTGACAGCTGAGAAAAAGTCAGCAGAATGATGAATAGGCGGAAATGCTGACTTTGTGGCAGGGGAAAAGTCAGCAGAATGGTGAATAGGCGGAAATGCTGACTTTGTGGCGGGGGAAAAGTCAGCAAAATTATGTATAGGCGGAAATGCTGACTTTACGACAGGGGAAAAGTCAGCAGAATGATGTATAGGCGAAAATGCTGACCTGGCAACAGGGAAAAAGTCAGCAGAATGATGTATGGCCGGAAATGCTGACTTTGCGGTATGGGAAAAGTCAGCAGAATGATATATGGCCGGAAATGCTGACCTGGCAACAGGAAAAAAGTCAGCAGAATGATGAATAGCTGAAAATGCTGACTTTGCAACTGAGAAAAAGTCAGCAGAATGATGTATAGCCGGAAATGCTGACCTGGCAACAGGGAAAAAGTCAGCAGAATGATGTATGGCCGAAAATGCTGACCTGGCAGCAGGGGAAAAGTCAGCAAAATGATGTATAGCTGGAAATGCTGACCTGACAATAGGGGAAAAGTCAGCATTTTGTATTGAAATTTAATTTGCTGACATACAAGTTGCAAAATAGTCAACATTATGGGATGTCATATTAAAACAAATATATGTCAGGTAACATAATCATTTAACAATATTAACTGAAACAATCGAAAAATTAAATGCATGTAATGCTATAAAAAATAATTTTCTTAAAATTATTTTTTCCAGTTGCAGGTTAGAGCATACGCACAAAAATGTAAAAAATATTAACGAAAGATTTTATAAATTTCCAAATGAATTACACAAAATTTTTACGCTGACTTTAAAAATCACGTATTTTCCAAAAAATTTTTTACCAGTAATAAAAAAGAATATATTGTATTAATATTCAATAATTTTACATAAAATATATTGTTCTCCTAAACGAAACAAACTTTTTGAAACATCCGGAAACATACTGAAATTTCAATATGAAGAGGCATTGTATACAAGTAACTACTTATTATGTCAAATTATCGAAACATGGAAGGGAAGATAGTTTGCACAAAAATCACTAATTTCCCCTTCCGCAAAAGAA
>CAKQOE010000021.1 GCA_934255545.1 uncultured Clostridia bacterium
GAGATACGGGCAGGTCTTGAAGCGAAGTGAGCTGAAAGCGAACGTAGGAGTGCTGCGAAGCAGCACGTTGCCGGTTTTACTGAAAAAATTTATATTTTTATTATAAGAATGTATTAAAGTATACATTATAAGAAACGGAATAGTTAAAAAAATTTATTTTATTCTCAAAAAAATGTAACAATTTTCCGCGAGATGTGTTATAATTAATACATAAATAACAGATTTGCAAAACACTATATTCAATTCCTAAATATTTCATAACAGCAAAACAGCGTGCCTTAATGGCACGCTGTTTTGTTATATGGATATTAAATGAATATGGGGAATGATGGACATCTTGTTAGTGCGCCGGGCGCACGGCAGCTTTTATTTTGGGTATATTTTAAGCACGGCAGATCAGTGACAGGTTTGCTTATAAGTGCGGCGTTATGTTATATATTAGTTGTATTATGTATTATTTCGGGGCAATATTGTATTGGATAGCTTGAAAGTTACATTTACGGATGATAAAATATTAAATAAAGTAATTATACGATTATGCGGAGGTAAGATATGGGAACTGATTCGCCGTTATATATAAATATGCTGGGTGAATTCACTTTAAGATACGGGGAGAATGTTATCAGCGACCAGGAGGGTCGTTCCAAGAAGCTCTGGCTTCTTATAGAGTATCTTGTGACTTTCAGGGGAAAGGAAATATCACAGAATGATCTGATAGATCTGTTATGGCCTGATGACAGTAATGGAAATCCGGCTAATACTTTAAAGACTCTTGTTCACAGGGCGAGGACTATGGTAGCGGGTCTGGAGTATGAAAATACGAAAAATATCATTATTTACAGGCGTGGTACATATGCGTGGAATGATAAGCTCAATATGGTAGTCGATCTGGATGTTTTTGAAGAGAATATTCAGAATGCCGGGCAGAAGGACATAAGTATTGAGCAGAAGCTTGATTATCTGACAAATGCGATATCTATTTATAAAGGTGATTTCCTGCCTAAAGTCGAAATGGAGACATGGGCGGTCCCTATATCCACGTATTATCATTCACTGTACATGAAGGCTGTTCATGAGGCTATAGATATACTTGTAAGTATAAAGAACTGGGATGAGATCGTGTCTATATGTCAGAAGGCTACTGAGATAGATCCTTATGATGAGATGCTTCATTATCACCTCATACAGGCACTTGTAAATACGAAGAACCAGCAGCTTGCAAAGAGCCACTATGAGGCTGTTACAAAGATGTTTTATGAGAAGTTCGGTGTTGCGCCTTCTTCTGAGTTCAGCGCGCTTTACAAGCAGGTCGTAAGGACGTTACATCAGACTGAGATGGATCTGAATGCTATAAGGGAGACTCTTAATGAGACTGAGCATGAGACAGGCGCGTTTTACTGCGAGTTTGAAGTATTTAAGGAGATATATCAGCTCGATGTAAGAAATTCAGCGCGTACAGGCCAGTCTGTATTCCTGGGGCTCATAACTGTAACAGATGGAAACGGTGAAAAACCTGAGCAGAAAGTGCTTAATAATGCGATGGGAAAGCTTCTGCTTACGGTAAATGAGTCTTTGAGGCGTGGTGATGTTTATACGCGTTACAGTGTTTCGCAGTATATAATAATGCTTCATACGCTTACTATGGAAAATGCGGAGATGGTCATAGAGCGAATAATAAAGCGTTTCTATCGGGAGTATCCAAAGATGGCGATCAGGCTTGAATATGCTACTATCCCTATCGAGACTGTGATTTAAATTATATTTTAATGGAAACAATTATTTTTGGAAAGTAAAGCAGCAATTTGTTACCGGTTTGTTACTCTGTCATGTATACTTAAATAGAGTAGAGCAGGTATATTCATATTTAGTTATTAAAATCAGTAGGAGAATACATGGATAAGGTAAATAAGATTGCCGGCAGTTGTGTCCTGATGGTGAAAGTATACAGTTACGATGGAAAAAATATAAAGGGAATACTTTATGATGTGTCTAGAAACCTGCGTTACAGTTATTCAAACATGACACAGCTTATCCTCAGGATAAATGAAATACTTAATACATCGGATGAAGCAGATGTTACAAAGCAGGATATATTTGAATCAGCAAGACGTGAGGGAAAGTTCGATCTTATAGAAAGCTCAAAGCCGTGGATATTTGACAAGCAGAGAGTTTTTGCTACATTCAGACTACAGATATATTTCAGAAAATTTGATACGTGGCAGGGGATAATAGCATGCACTGACTCAGGTAATTCAAACGCCTTCAGAAGCGTTCTTGAAATGACACTGATGATGGACAGTGAACTTGAGGCTGCTGCAGCTTCATCGGAGGATGCAGATGTCATTAAATAAAGTAGCAGCGATCTCGAGAGATGATCAGTTCAGTACGATAGAGATATATTCATTTGAAGATTCAAACATGCAGGGATTATTTTCAAATGGTCTGTACGGGCAGGATAAGGTGTTTAAAAACCTTATCGAGCTCATACTTATGATAGAAGACTGCATGAACAGCATTTCATTTCCGCAGCCTATGTCGCGTTACAGGAAAATGGATAATGTAACAGAGCTGAATCTCCAGAAAACATCGTACCGCGATAAGGCAGAATTCCATATCCCCGAAGAGGAAGCACCTGCGGAGTGGTCTGATATGCAGCCTGTTGCGACGTTCAGAGTGAGGATCGCATTCAGGACGATATCCGGATGGCAGGGCGATGCAGAATGTCTTGAAAGCGGAAACATCGTTCAGTTTAAGAGCGATCTTGAATTTATAACGTTTATGGTGTATGAAACAGAAAACATCAAATATAGCAGAAAGTGACTGTCCTGTGACTGGGACAGTCATTTTTTATAATGCATTACCGTATGCCGTGTGAATGAATTATATTACTGGTATGATAAATAAAAAAACCTCTGCACTGTCTGTTGTGTGCAGAGGTTTTTATGGTGCTCGTGGGGAGAATCGAACTCTCGACGCACGGTTTAGGAAACCGACGCTCTATCCGCTGAGCTACACGAGCATGACCGGCGAAATGTCGCCGGAGATAATATTAACACATTTTTTCTGATTACTCAATTAAAATTTTATTGCAAATTATACTGATATATTAAAGACATTTGGAATAATACCGGAATCTATCAGGAAAACGCACACCATGGATGAGCTTATCTGATCGAGTACCTGCGGGATATCGCCCATAATGCCTGCCATATATACGATCACGAGAAGGAAGAAAGAAAGCAGGCAGCCTTTTATGAGAGAGAACAGCATACCCATAACGCTGTCGAGCGAACTGAGCGTTTTGCTCTCATCTATGAAGAAGCCTATGATCCTTTCAACAAGATATGTGCACAGCCTTATGACGACCACAACTATGACCATTATCAGCAGAGCGAATATAGCATCTGTAACAGGGGCGGCTGCCTTTTCTGCCGCTGCCTGGACAGCGCTGTTTGCTGAATTTTTTATTAGTGAGGCGACTGATCCGGATATACTGCCGTATCCTGCGATGTCATCGCCTGTGGCAGCGTGTTCCATGCGTGCTTTGATAAATTCTGTTACCTTTATAAATATGTCGTTGTACATCGTTGTCCGTTCATTGACTATCGTAGTCGCATAGTCGCGAAGGAAGTACGATCCGGCAAATGAAACGATCCAGCCGAATGTACTCATGAATGAACGGAAAAATCCTTTTTTATCGCCTATGAATATGCATATTATGAGTATAAGTGCGATACTTACGTCTATTATCATAAAAAACCTCTTTCCTTTAAGACCCATTGATATGTATATATTATCAATTTTACTGCAATGTTGCAATGTTGAAATTGTTCAGAAATGAAACAGTGACGGCTGCGGCCGGGCCGCAGAAAAGGCGGCAGCGCCGCCATGGCAGATTTATTGGAGCGGGATATTTATTTTATGGGTATTACATATATGTATAATGAAGATTAGGACTGACATTTATGGTATAATCAATTATATGGGGACTTACGATTTGTAAAGCCCCGCACAGGCTGTAAAAATGATTGCTGAAAGGAGATAATGGTATTATGAGGACGATAACGATCTGTGTCGGAAGCGCGTGCCATATGAAGGGCTCGCATCATGTTATAGACAGACTGCAGGAGCTCATAGCTGAGCACGGTCTTGATGATAAGGTAGAACTTAAGGCGTCTTTCTGTATGGACAGGTGCAGAGGTAATATAGGAACTGTTATTGATGATAAAGATATATTCGATCTGACACGGGACAACGTTGATGAAGTCTTTGACCGGGAGATCCTGAACGCTCAGTAACAGCAATTTTTTAAATTTAAGATACAGGAAGGTTGATCTATTATGGAAAATAATATTAGCGGAAGAGGTCTTATCATGCGTCTGAAGGATGCTGACTGCAAGAACTGCTATAAATGTGTGAGATTCTGCCCTGTAAAGGCTATATCTCTTACAGAGGATCAGGCAACTATAGAGGAAGACAGGTGCATATACTGCGGAAAGTGCTATATGGTCTGTCCACAGGATGCAAGAGACCTGATAAGCGATCTTGACCGTGTAAAATGGATGATAAAGCGTGGTGAAAAGGTATATGTATCCATATCATCTGCGTTTTCTACATATTTTAATACTACCAGCCTTAAGGCTATGGGGGCAGTGCTGAAAAAGCTTGGAGCGCAGCGTGTGGAAGAAACTGCCATAGGCGCAAACAGAGTTATAGAAGAATATACTGAGATCATAAAGAGCGGCGAGCATAAGAACCTTATAAGCACGACATGTCCATCAACGAACTTTATGATACAGAAGTATTTTCCGAGCCTTGTTCAGTGGATGTGCCCGGTGGACACGCCTCTTGAGGCGCATGCAAAGATGATGAGAGCGGCGTATGGTGATGATATAAGAGTCGTAGGGATAGGCCCTTGCATTGCGTATCACAGGCTGAGTGACGTAGCGCAGGAAGGAAAGCTTATAGACGCGTATATAACTTATGAAGAGCTTGATCAGTGGATGAAAGAGGAGGGCGTCACGATAGCAGAAGAGGATCCTGAAACTTACCCTGTATCAAATTACCGCGGAAGGTATCTGGCAGAGGACGGAGGACTTTTCAGGGCGCTTCCTAACGACGTTAAATATGATTATAAGCTGTGGGAAGTAAACGGCGCTTCACGCACTAAGGAGATGTTTGCGGGAATGAGCGCAGAAGATACTGATAATTACTGCATAGTTGTATCTGCATGCGCGAACAGCTGCCTGGGAGGGCCTATCGTGCGCCTGGCGCACAAGGATACGTTTGAAAGCAAGGACCGCTGGCTTACAAGTATCAAGGAAGGCGTTGAGCATGCCGGTGTCAACCCGTCAGAACAGGCTGCTGTTGATGTCAGGAAGGAATTTGTAAAACGCCCGCTGAAGAGGACCGTGCCTACGCCGGAGGACATAGAGTATTTCCTGTCGCTCATAGGACGCGGAAAGAAAGAAGACCGCCTCGACTGCGGCGGATGCGGATACAATACGTGCAGAGCAAAGGCTGTAGCTGTATTTGAAGGCATGGCGGACCCGTTCATGTGCATACCGCAGTCTCGCGATAAGGCAGAGGCAAAGTCAAACCTGCTTTTCGACAACTCTCCGAGCGGTGTCGTAGTTCTTGACAAGTCATTCAGGATAATAGAGGTAAATCCTGTGGCTAAAGGTATACTTGGCCTTGATGACGGTGACGGCAGCGAGCATTACATGACGGAATTCCTTGATAAGGAATTACTTGAAAAATCAAGTATGAAAGAGGTGAAGGCGACTCACGACAGGGTGTACAGCGATGTACTGAAAAAGCTTCTTGATCTGACGTATTTCAAGATAACCGGGCATGATATAGCTATGCTTGTGATGGACGACAGGACAGAAATGGCTGAGCAGGTAGAGGAGGAACGCAAGATGCGTAAGGAAACTCTTGATGTAACGCAGAAGGTCGTAGAGAAACAGATGATAATCGCACAGGAGATAGCCAGCCTGCTGGGCGAAACTACGGCAGAAACGAAGCTTGCCCTCAACAAGCTTAAAAACAGCCTTGCCATGGATGATAAGGACGGGTGGCACTAATGATACACGAACCGATAATGACAACAAATGACAGCAGCGCCGGCGCTGCGCCTGAACCTGCAGACCGTGACCGGAACCGTTACTTTGTTGATGTTTACAGTGAGAGCCTTTTTAAAAAGGGCGAAGAGCTGTGCGGCGATATGGTCGATACGATAAGGAAGAAGGACGAAACGGTAGTAGTACTTGCTGACGGAATGGGAAGCGGTGTAAAGGCAAATATACTGTCAACTCTTACCAGTAAGATAATATGCACTATGATAAGCGGCGATGCAGACATAGACGACTGCGTTGAGACTATATCAAAGACGCTGCCTGTATGTCATGAGAGAGGGGTAGCGTACTCTACTTTTACGATAGTGAGAGTAAAGCATAACGGAGAAGTGTATACGGCGGAATTTGACGGACCGGAGATCGTCGTTGTGCGTGACGGAGTGCTCGATGAGCCTGACAAGACGATGAGAGTCATAGAAGGCAAGGAAGTCTGGGAGTCAACGTTTAAGGCAGAGCCGGGTGATATGATCGTAGGTTTTTCTGACGGCGTTATACACGCAGGTATAGGCCGGCTCATAAACCTCGGCTGGAAGCGAGTAAATGTAATGGAATTCATACAGCGTAATTATAAGCCTGAGATGTCAGCGCGCGACATGACGAGAGCGCTTATAGGCGTATGCGACCAGCTTTATGAAGGACAGCCGGGCGATGATACTACTGTAGCTACGGTCAGGATAGTTCCTCGTACTGAAACGCGCGTCATGGTAGGGCCTGCAGCATCTTCAGATATGGATGAAAAGGAAGTAGCTAAGCTGATGAGCGCGACAGGAAAGAAGATCGTGTGCGGAGGTACGACGTCGAAGGTCGTAGCGCGCGTGCTTCATGAAAAGATAGATGTCGAGATGGACTACTATGATGAGAATGTCCCGCCTATAGGTTATATAAAAGGAATAGACCTTGTTACAGAAGGTGTTCTTACGCTGTCAGCCACAGAAGAACTTGTAAACCGGTACATAAAAGAAAACGACCGCAACAAGCGCCCTGATAAGTACATGGATATGTCTAAAAAAGACGGCGCCACAAAGCTCATGCGGTATCTGGTAGACGAAACGAGCGACATAGTATTTATGATAGGCGCAGCAAACAATCCGGCCCACAAGGCAGGCGGCGCCATCCCGTCCCATGACGTCAAAGTGAGGATAGTTCACGATCTTGCTAAGAGCCTTGAAAAGCTTGGGAAAAATGTAAGGATAGAAGAATATTAAAATATATACTTTATTGCAAGTATGTTAAATATCAGGGAGTTTTGTACGTGAAAAAATATTTCACGCAAAATTCCCTTTTTGATTGCGTTTTTTCTGTTGTATGGTAGAATCTATTTAAAATGTATTGCAGCAGGAGGAAATTTTTAATGGATCTGATTGACATTAAGATACTGGAAGTTCTGCAGGAAAACGCGAGAGTCTCTATCTCAGACCTCAGCAAGAAAGTAAACCTGTCACTTTCAGCAGTCAGTGAAAGACTAAAGAAACTGGAAAATTCAAAAATAATAAGCAAGTACACCGTGATCCTGGAACCGAAGCTCATGGGTAAGGATCTTTCGGTCATCATAAGCATAGGACTGGAATCAACATCTGATACGCAGTCTTTTCTTGATTTTGTACAGTCTGAGCCGGAGATACTTGAGTGTCATTATATAACCGGCGAGTACGACTACATGCTTAAGGTAACGACGACTAATACTCATACGCTTGAGATGATAATGAACAGGATAAAGAGCTTCAACGGCATAAAGAGGACGCAGACGAACGTTATACTGTCAACTACGAAGCTCCACCACAGCGTATCGCCTGAAAAGCAGGCTTAAAACATATCTGTATGGATGATACGATCTCAGAAATGAATGATATGGGAGTTGATGCTCCCGAAAATTTTGCGGGCAGCGATCGCGGGCCCGAATATTTTATGCGCGAAGCTCTTAAACTCGCAGCTGCCGGCGCCTGCGCCGGAGAAGTACCGGTAGGAGTCGTCATAGTAAAAGACGGGGTCATTATAGGGCGAGGACGGAACAGGACAGAAGAACTTAAGGATCCGCTTGCGCATGCTGAAATGAATGCGATGAAGGAAGCTTTAGCAGCCGTCGGCGGCTGGAGGCTTACAGGATGTGACATGTATGTTACATTGGAGCCGTGTTCCATGTGCGCGGGCGCTATAGTTCACGCGCGATTAAAGAAGGTATATATCGGAACTACAGATCCGAAAACAGGAGCCTGCGGTTCGGTCATGAATATACCGGCTGATAAGCATCTGAATCATCAGCCGGATGTCGAGACCGGAATTCTACAGGAGGAATGCTCAGATATCCTGAAAAATTTTTTCAGACAACTCAGGAGGAATAAAAAATGAAAAGAATAACAGCTATCGTGATGGCTGCGATGCTGATGACGATATTAAGCGTATCTACAGTATTCGCTGCGGCGTCAGACGGATTCCAGCTCGAAAAGGACAAGTGCAGCCCGACTGACGGATATAAAAAGGTAGAAGCTACCAATGTAATGGTAAAGCTTTATTTTACAGATGATATATCTGCTAAGGAAACTCAGAAGGCAAACAAGGATATGTTCAAGTTTACTGACGGTGACGGCAAAAAGGTAGATTTTGACATTTATTACAACAGTAAGGATCCTAAGAATATAAACCTTCTTGCAAAGAACGATCTTGATACTGAGACTGACTACACTATAACTATCTCAGGCGACCTTACTGATGATGAAGGAAATATCCTCGGCGCTGACGAGACTATGAAGTTCTCTACAAGAAAGCCTGCATCAAGCGGTACATACATGCTGCTCATGCTGGCAATGATGGTAGTAATGGTAGTTATGACTGTAAGAGACCAGCGCAAGAGCAGCACTGCTGATGACGTAAAGGCTCAGGCTCAGGCTATACAGACAAACCCTTACAGACTTGCAAAGGAAAAGGGTATATCTGTTGAAGAGGCTCAGAAGCTTATAAACGAAGAAAAAGCAAAGATCGCCCAAAAAGCGGAAAAAGCTGAAAAGAACGCTCAGAAGAACGGAACAGCAGCGCCTGCTGCTAAGCAGAAGAAGAAAAAGGAAAAGCCTCAGAAGAAGGTATATAAAGTAAAGACTAAGAGGATCGTAAAGAAACACTAGACCGGAGGTAATACAGATGGCTGATAACAATATGCCTAAAGAAAAGGAAGTTCGCGAGTCAAAGAACTTCATCGAAAACATTATTGAAAAGGATATAGCGGACGGCGTTTATGACAGACCGATAAAGACGCGTTTCCCTCCGGAGCCTAACGGTTATCTTCATATAGGACACGCAAAGTCTATCTGCCTGAATTTTACAACGGCCGCTAAGTATAACGGAACATGCAATCTCAGATTTGACGATACTAACCCTGTAAAGGAAGATACTGAGTACGTTGACTCTATCATGGAAGATGTAAAGTGGCTCGGTTTTGAGTGGGACGAGCTGAGATTTGCGTCAGATTATTTTGACACTATGTACGAGTGCGCTGTAAAGCTCATAAAAAAGGGCAAGGCGTTCGTATGCGACCTTACCGGCGATGAAATGAAGGAGTACCGCGGTACTCTTACAGAGCCGGGCAAGGAAAGTCCTTACAGGGACCGTTCTGTAGAGGAAAACCTTAAGCTCTTTGAAGAGATGCGCGAGGGTAAGTATGCTGACGGCGAAAAGGTACTCAGAGCAAAGATAGATATGGCATCTCCTAATATGAATATGAGAGACCCTGTTATATACAGGATAGCTCATGCTGCTCACCACAGAACCGGTGACAAGTGGTGCATATATCCTATGTACGATTTTGCTCATCCGCTGGAGGATGCTGTCGAAGGCGTTACTCATTCGATCTGCACTATGGAATTTGAGGATCACAGACCTTTATACGACTGGGTGCTCAGAGAGACTGAATGGGAGCAGCCTCCAAGACAGATAGAGTTTGCGAGACTTAACGTTACAAATACTCTTATGAGCAAGCGCTATCTTAAAAAGCTCGTTGACGAAGGCGTAGTTGAAAGCTGGGACGATCCGCGTATGCCGACTGTTTCAGGTCTGAGACGCAGAGGATATACGCCTGAGGCTATGAGAAGCTTCTGCGAGAGCATAGGTATAGCGAAGGCTAACAGCCTTGTAAATATAGCACAGCTCGAAAGCTGTGTAAGAGACGACCTCAAGACTAAGGTGGAAAGCAGAAATGTTATCTTAGATCCTATAAAAGTAGTCATAACGAACTATCCTGAGGATAAGACTGAAGAGTGTGAGATCGAAAACAATAAAGAAGTTCCTGAAATGGGTTCGCGTATGGTTCCGTTCTCACGCGAGCTTTACGTTGAACGTGATGACTTTATGGAAGTTCCTGTAAAGAAGTATTTCAGACTCTTCCCGGGCAACGAGGTCCGCTTTAAGGGCGCGTACTTTATCACTTGCAACGAAGTCATAAAGGATGATGAAGGCAATATAATCGAGCTCAGATGCACATATGACCCTGAAACTGCGGGCGGCGGCATGAATGCTACTCGCAAGGTAAAGGGTACTATACACTGGGTAGATGCTAAGACTGCGGAAAAGATAACTGTACGCAATTTTGACTACCTTAAGATTATGGATGAAGAAACAGGCGAAGAGGTCATGAATCCGCATACTATGGACGTTATAGAGGCTTATGCTGAGCCGGCTATAAAGGATTCTAAACCGGGAACAAGCTATCAGTTCTTCAGAACAGGCTACTATATCGAGGATACTAAGCTCAGCAGCGACGACCATAAGGTGTTTAACCAGATCGTAGGTCTTAAGAGCTCATGGAAGCCTGCAAAATAATTAAATAAGCAGATAGTTGATCCGCAGCGCGTATTTGAAAATAAATCGTGCTGCGGATATTTTTATATTGACAGATACCCTGTAGGGGTATATTATTATGCCGAAGATACCCTGTAGGGGTATCGTGAAGAGGAATATAGAGGTATTGAGTATGGCAGTAAAAGATAATGAAAAGAATAATGTAAATGAAGCTGAGCAGATAAAAAGCTGCTGCTGCACCGGCGGATCACAGGCGTATGAGGCTGCTGATGATGTGGACAATGATCCGGTGCAGGGCGAGGATGTATGCTGCTGCAGCGGAAAGCACAAGATCAGAAGCCCTAAAGAAAAAAGGGACCTTATGAACCGCCTGAAAAGGATAGAGGGACAGGTGCGCGGTCTGCAGAATATGCTTGAACGTGACGCTTACTGTCCTGATATACTCGTGCAGGCGTCAGCGGTAAACGCTGCGTTAAACAGCTTCAGCAGGGTGCTGCTGACGAGCCATATAAGGACTTGCGTGGCGGATAATATACGTGAGGGTAATGATGAGGTGATAGATGAGCTGGCTGCTACTTTGCAGAAGATGATGAAGTAGGGGGCGCGGCGGCCTGTGGCTGTGTTGGGCCGCGGCGCCGTTACGCCCGGGGCCGGTGCGGGCTGCGCGCGGCAGCGGGCAGCCTCGGATGTGTATCTTGGTAATAAGGAGGGTCAATGAAGAATGAAGCAGAAATTTGACGTGACGGGCATGTCATGCGCCGCGTGTTCGGCGCGCGTGGAAAAGTGCGTGTCAAAGCTTGAAGGCGTGGATAATGTAGCCGTAAATCTGCTTGCTAACAGCATGGTCGTTGAGTATGACGAGTCAAAGCTGGATGCAGGCGGGATATCTGTTGCTGTTGAGAAGGCGGGTTATGGGGCGTTTCCGAAGGAAGCGCCGGGCTCGGGCGGGAGTGTTTCAGGCGCGGGCGGAGCCGGCGCCGCCGGGGCTGCCGGAGGCAGCGTAAATGCTGCTGCCATGGAAGCGAAAAGTATGAAGCACAGGCTTATTGCTTCTATAATATTTTTTATACCGCTGTTTTATATATCGATGGGACATATGATGGGACTTCCTCTTCCCGGATTTATGGCGGGACTTGACAATGCCATAACGTATGGTATGGCGCAGCTGGTCCTTACTGTGATCCTGATGTATATAAACAGAAAATATTATGAGTCTGGATTCCCGGCGTTTGCGCATAAGGCGCCTAACATGGATTCTCTTATAGCTGTCGGCTCGCTGGCAGCCGTTATATACGGTATATTCGCTATTATCCGTATGGGTCACGGGCTGGCGATCCAGGATTTCGATCTTGTTGAGAAATATCATATGGATATGTATTTCGAGTCGGCAGGAACGATACTTACGCTCATAACTGTAGGAAAGTTCCTTGAGGCGCGGAGCAAGGGCAAGACGACGGATGCTGTATCAAAGCTCATAGACATGGCTCCCGATACTGCGGTAGTCGAAAGGGACGGCGAGGAAAAAGAAGTAAGAGTCGAAGATGTCAGAGTCGGAGATATACTTATAGTAAAGCCGGGCAGCAGAGTTCCTGTTGACGGAGTCATCGTAGAAGGTGAGTCATCAGTTGATGAGTCGTTTATAACGGGGGAGAGTATCCCTGTAGATAAGGCTGTCGGAGACAGCGTTACGGGCGCGTCTATAAATAGATCAGGATATTTCAAAATGTGCGCAGAACGTGTAGGCGCAGATACAGCTCTTTCAAAGATAATACAGCTCGTAGAGGATGCGGGCGGCTCAAAAGCGCCTATAGCAAAGCTTGCAGACAAGATAGCGGGCGTTTTCGTCCCTGCTGTAATGCTTATAGCGTTTGCATCTGCCGTTATATGGCTGCTTGCCGGACAGACGTTTGAATTTGCTCTTTCGACAGGAATAGCAGTACTGGTGATATCCTGCCCGTGCGCTCTCGGACTTGCGACTCCTGCAGCTATCATGGCAGGTACGGGCCGCGGAGCGGAGCTTGGCGTGCTTTACAAAAATGCTGAGATACTTGAACATTCAAGATCGATAGATACTGTAGTAATGGATAAAACAGGTACGCTGACCACAGGTCAGCCGGGAGTAACTGCTGTAGCCGCTGCATCTGATATTTTCAGCGTCACAGGAATGAGCGGCGCCGGCGATGAAAATGCGGCGCGAGTTCTGCTCACTATAGCTGCAGCTGTAGAAAAACAGTCTGAGCATCCGCTCGCGCAGGCTGTCGTCGGCCGGGCTGACGCTCTTGGGATAGACATTCCTTCAGCAAACGGATTTGAAGCTATACACGGAAAAGGCGTACGAGGTATTGTTGCAGGCAAAAATATCATTGCAGGAAATTCACGTATGATGAAGGAAGCGGGCGTTGATACACATTCATTTGATGCAGCAGCGGCTTCTTATGCTGAACAGGGCGCTACACCATTGTTTTTCGCTGCAGACGGCAGGATGATCGGCGTTATAGCCGTAGCCGATATGGTAAGGCCTGAGAGTGCAGCGGCTGTAAAAGAGTTCTCTAAAATGGGAATAGATGTTATAATGCTGACAGGCGACAACGCTAAAACAGCCGGAGCGATAGCCGGAAAGCTCGGCATAACTCATGTAAGGTCTGAGGTGCTTCCTGAGGACAAGGAAAAGGAAGTAAGGACACTTATGGAAGAGGGCCGCAGAGTAGCGATGGTCGGGGACGGCATAAACGACGCGCCTGCGCTTGCGAGAGCCGATGTAGGCATAGCCATAGGCGCAGGAACGGATGTGGCCATAGAGTCTGCGGACGTTGTCCTCATGAAGAGCAGTCCGCTCGACGCTGTCGCTGCGATACAGCTGTCAAGGGGCGTTATCAGAAATGTTAAAATGAACCTTTTCTGGGCGTTCTTTTACAATATAATCGGCATCCCTGTGGCTGCCGGCATACTTTACCCGATATTCCAGTTCAAGCTGAATCCCATGATCGGCGCGGCTGCGATGAGTCTGAGTTCATTCTGCGTAGTGACTAATGCGCTGCGTCTGAGGTTCTTCAAACCAGGCGAGGGTGTAAGAGAGGCAGAGCAGCTTGCCGAGGCTGCAGACGCAGAAAATGCCGGAACTCATGGCGGTACGCTGAGCAAGACAGATAAATATAAAATAGAAATTATTACAAATGAAAGCGCCGCAGAAGGTCCGGAAAATGCCGGAAACGCGGAAGTGGAGGCAAACTTTATGGAAAAGGTACTGAACGTAGAAGGTATGATGTGCAAGAACTGCGTGGCTCACGTAGAAAAGGCTCTTAAGGGCATAGACGGCGTAGCTGACGCAAAGGCTGACCTTGATGCAAAGACTGCAACTGTTACACTTGCGTCTGACGTAGCTGATGATGTGCTCGTTAAGGCTGTAGTTGACGAGGGATACGAAGCAAAAATGGCATAAATGCCGGAAGTCGGAAATGTCTGACAGAGCTGCAGGCGCCCGGCGCCTGTGATGATGTGTGTATATTATTATGTACATTGCAGGATAAATAAAGAAAAATAACGGAAAATATAGATCGGAAAGACAGTCCCTGTGAGAAGCACCTGTATAGGTGACCTTTGCAGGGACTTTTTTGTGTCATGCGGAATCATGTGCGTGAATAAAATCAATATATGATGTTTGATGATATCAAACGTGTTAAAAGCATAAGGAGACGGCTATGGCAGAAAAAAGAAATGTTATCATAAACGGTTATGCATACCCGAATATAAGCAGTGAGGTGCTGGCAGCCTGGCTGCCGGATATCACGTATCTGCTCGATTTCAGTTATGGGATCACGGCAGAGGGCAGTATAGTGGATACAGAGGACGAAGTGCTGAGGCAGGCAACAGCTGATGCAGACAAGCAGACACTGCTCGTACTCACGCCGTTTAACGCACAAGGACAGTTCAGCAATGAGCTTGCGTCACAGCTGCTTCGCAGTGAAGCAGCGCGCGCAGCTCTTGCGGCAGACATACGTGATACTGTGATCCAAAAGGGTATGAGCGGCGTCGATTTTGATTTTGAGTATGTGTATGCAGAGGACAGAGATCTGTATACAGCGCTCGTGCGTGAAACTGCAGCGCTTATGAGACCGCTTGGACTTACTGTAACTGTCGCGCTTGCGCCGAAAACATCGGCAGAGCAGCAGGGGCTGCTGTACAGCGGTCATGATTACCGCGGTATGGGAGAAGCTGCCGACTATGCGCTCCTTATGACTTACGAATGGGGCTATACATACGGACCGCCCATGGCGGTCGCACCGCTTAATAAAGTACGTGAGGTGCTTGAGTACGGACTTACGGAGATAGACGCGTACAAAATACTTATGGGTATACCTAACTACGGATACGACTGGACTCTGCCGTTTGTAAAAGGCGAGACTGCAGCGCGAAAGGTGTCGCTTGACGAGGCGCGTTCCATATCTGAAAGCTATGGTGCTGAGATAATATTTGATGAAACCGCGCAGTCGCCGTATTTTTACTACACTGATGAAAACGACAGAGAACATGTCGTGTGGTTCGAGGACGAACGCAGCCTTGCTGCGAAGCTGTCACTTATACAGGAATACGGACTTGCGGGCGCAGCCTACTGGAATATAATGACATATTATAAAGGCAATTCGACTGTGCTCAATGAAATGTACAGCATAGTGTGATGGCGCGCGGCGACGCGCGATGTGTGATATCGGTTACAGGGATGGTTGATTTTGCGTGCTATATATGGTATATTGCAGTGTATTCTGTTTTGAGCATTATGCATATGAGATGACAGAAAATACAGTAAAGATAATTCCATGTCCCGGGAGCGATACTCTCGGGATTTTTAATGAAGATGATCTGATGAAGATAACCTGATACGAACGGAGAGATGTATAGTATGAAAACGCGGAAAAAGAAAAAATATGCAGAGCTGCCGCCTGATACGCAGCCGAAGTTTTTAGGAATATTTATAAAGGAAAAGAGTTTTTACAGGACATTTTTTCCGCTGCTGATAGTCATAACTTTGCAGCAGCTTGCGGCGCTTATGGTAAATATGGTAGACAACATAATGCTCGGCACGTATTCGGAGCTGGCGTTGTCGGGCGCGACGCTGGTAAATCAGATACAGTTCGTGCTTCAGCAGGTGGCAGCCGGCATAGGCATGGGAATCGTGGTTCTTGCGTCGCAGTATTGGGGTAAACAGAATATCACAGCTATAAAGAAAATAATTTCCATAGGTGTAAAATTCGGGTTTCTGACCGGTATAATATTCTTTACGCTGGCGCTGACGATACCGCACCAGATGCTTTCGATATTTACTGACGATCAGACGGTCATAGCTGAAGGCATGCGGTATCTGAAGGTCATATGCTGGACATATATACTGTTCTCAGTGTCAAACTCGCTGATGTACTCGCTGCAGAGCGTTGAAACGGCGATGATCGGAACAGTGATGTCGATAAGTACTATATGTATAAATATGTGCCTGAACTACTGCCTCATATACGGCCATTTCGGAGCCCCTGAGCTCGGTATAGTGGGCGCGGCCATAGCAACTCTTGTCAGCAGAGCTGTCGAACTCGTTATCATACTTGTTTATGTGGTATTTATTGATAAAAAGCTCAGGATGAAGTTGAGAGATATAATACATTTTGACTTTACATACCTGAAGGATTACATACGCATTTCTTCGCCTGTTATCATAAGCGGCCTGCTGTGGGGCATCGCACAGGCGGCACAGACTGCTGTGCTCGGTCATATAAGCGCAAATGTAATAGCTGCAAACAGTATAGCCGTAACGTTTGGACAGATATTTGCGGTGTTTGGAATGTCGTGCGCCAATACATCGTCGGTAATGACAGGAAAGACTATCGGCGAAGGGAGGCTTGACGTCATACGCGCATACGCCAAAACGCTGCAGGGCATATTCATATGCTTCGGAATAGTATTCGGCGGCCTGCTTTTTGTAAGCAGATACGCGATAGTTGATGTATACAACATTTCGGAAGAAACGCGCCAGCTCACTCTGAGTTTCCTGACGGTCTTGAGCATAACTACAATAGGCTCATGCTACCAGTACCCGATCGCAGGCGGCATAATATCAGGCGGCGGCATGACGGAGTACACAGCGATAGTGGACAACCTCTTCATGTGGCTCTTCGTAATACCGTTTTCAGTCCTGAGCGCTTTCGTGTTCAACTTCCCACCGGTCATAACATTCATGTTCCTCAAAGCCGACCAGATACTGAAATGCATCCCAAACTCCATAGTCTGCAACCGTTTCAGATGGGTAAAGCAGCTTACGCGGTAATGCATCCATAAATAAAAAATGAGCGAATAACAGAATAAATGCAAAAAGAACAGGGCTGCCCGCGGGCAGCCCTGTTCCGTGCGTGCAACGGGCAGCTCTGCTGCCCTCCTACGTCCGCTGTGCGGACTACGCTGTCGCATTTTACACTGCGGTTGAAGCCGCGTAAAATCCGCGCCCGGCGCACGAGTATTGTAATTCTACAGCTCCGCAGCCATCTCAATAAGATCGTAGATGATATCAACAAAGTGGAAACAGCCGTATGAGCCGCCTATCAGCTTGCCGATGTCGCGTTTTGTGAGCTCGTGGATGTTCAGTCCGATGAAAAGCTCTGAGAAGCTTTCCTGGAAGTCGTGACATGACTTGAACGGAACTCGCAGGTGATTCAGCGAGAAGTCTGTTATCACGCCGTCAGCCTTGTTGAATACAAAGCAGGTCGACATTTCATGGAAGCTGTCGTTGTATGTACCGAGCGCAGTCACTGTTTCGTCGCCGTTGTCTATGAGATTCATCTGCAGGTATTTGTTGTAAAGGTCGCGCACTCTGAAGTGATCGAAAGCGCCGACATAGATAGGCCATTCGTCTACAGCAGGCGGATCGAGGTGGTAAGGTCTGCAGTCAGAATCCCAGGATTCCTCATAGTCTATGATGTCCTTGAAACCGCGCTCCTTCAGCAGATAATACTCAGCCTGCAGCGCGCCGCGCAGAGCTTCGAGATACAGCTCGCGGATATGCTTCCATTCAGGCGATACAGCCTTTGGATCTTCCGGAGTTTCAGTCTGACCTGCTGAATAATCAGGCAGGACCTTTATATGATTTCTTCTGTCTCCTGTATACGCTGAATCACCGATAAGCATGTCGGCAGTTCCTTCGCCGCGGCGGTCCATATCAGGCGCGCGGTGGATGCCCCATTTAGCGTCTGTTATCTCAAAAGTGTCATTTTTAAAAGTAAGCGAAATGCTGCCCTCGAAATCCGTAGTCAGCATAAATGCATTTGCCACTGACTCTGTATCGCTTATGCGTCTTACATCGTTTTCATATATGCCCTGCTTTATTATGCGCAGAGGCTTCTTTCCGTTAATTGTACTCATATTATACCTGTTCCTTTCAACATAATACGAAGTTAGTATTATTCAGCGATAAGATTTTTGTAAAGCTCAGGATATCTTTCCTGAAGAACGAATGATTTGTTGTTTTCATCACAGAATACCTGTTTTGTAAGTCCTGTAGATATGACGCGTCCCGTATCGGTATTTTCTATCTCATATTCAAGTGTGATGACTTTTCCCTTCACCTCAGCCACACGGGCAGTGACCTTGAGAGGATCGTCAAAAACAGCGCCCTCTTTATACTCGCAGTGGCATACGACAAGCGGAAGCAAAACACCTCCCTCTTCCCATTTGTCCATCTGCACGCCGGCCTCTCTGAAAAGCTTCGTTCGAGCCAGATCGAACCATTTTATGTGATTTGTGTGGTAAACAGCCCTCATGCCGTCAAGGTCAGCAAAAGTGACTCTCAGTTCAATACTTGCAGATCTCATATTCTCACTCTCCTGTTAAATTAATTAGCATACATATTATTAATTATACACTGTTCTGATGCAGTATGTAAACTGTAATCTCAGTAAACGAATATGTCTGCGGCACCCAAACTTGCGCGGGTCCGACCCGCCAACAGATTGCCTAAAAAGTCGGTTAAACACTGTGTAAGTTCTGTGAAGTGCGGTTAAATATAATGTATATGTGGTATAATTGTCAGAAATGCTGTTCATACCGGAAATAAGGTAACGGAAGGCATGAGGACATGCGCATCACGGCCGCCGGCGGCCGTTTTACATATATTATCAAGATATTATTCGGGGACATTGGAAGAAAGAGAAGGGAAGTGTTGTTATGGACGACCGGAGTTTTAAAAGGCGGTGTTTTTATGTCGCGGTTACGATACTGGGACTTTTCGCGGTGATAGCGATCCTATGGAACATAGGCGATATACTCAGCGTGTGCGCGGTAGCGCTCGGAAAGCTTTATCATTATATTTCACCGCTTATTTATGCATTTTTCATAGCATATTTGTTATTCATACCGGTGAGCCATATGGAGACGGCTCTGAGGAAAAACGAGCGGATCGCAGCGGTAAAGCCGCAGCGGCTGAGGATAGCGACTATACTTATAACGTACATCGGAGCGATAGCGCTCGTCGCTGTGATAATTGCAAGCATATACATCATGATAGGCGGCCAGCTTTCGAGAAATACCGGGATAAATGATATTATCAATTATATATTGAATTACGCGTCAGGGATAAAGCTCGGTGATAAGAATATCGTAGACAATCCTACGATAAAGCAGATGATAGCTGCCGCAGAGGATTGGGCACAGAAGTATCTGAAGTCGGGTGCAGGGCTCAGTTCGCTCGGATCGAGGGTATCGGAGATCGGTTCGTCATTCGTTATAGGTATAATAAGCCTTATCATCAGTATATATTTTACGATGGATTACGAGAACCTGACTAAGCGGATGAAGGAAGTTTATCTGGCCGGTCCGGGACGGACGGAGATCGGTCTGAAAATATTTAACTGCATAAATGTTTTCAGCAGGACATTTAAGCAGTTCCTTCGCGGGCAGCTGCTTGAGGCGTGCATCGTTGCGGCGCTTTCTGTCGTAGCGCTCTGGATAGCCGGTGTAAATTATTTCGGCATAATAGGCGTGATATCCGGTATCTGCAATCTGATACCGTTTGTAGGACCGTGGATAGGCGCTGTTGTGGCGGTGGCTGTGTCCCTGCTCGGAGGCGGATATATGACTGCGATATGGGCAGTAGTGGCGATGATAATCGTGCAGCAGATAGATAATCACCTGCTCGCGCCTAAGATCGTTGGCGACAGCGTAGGCCTGCATCCGGTCATAACGATGGTAGTGCTGCTCGTAGGCGCTGATATCGGAGGCATCGTCGGTATGCTGCTCGCTGTGCCTGTAGCTGCTACAGTAAAGAACCTTATAGTTCTCAGAAGGTCGAGCCGTTCGACTGAACAGGGTGCTGTGGTGATAGATGGCACAGACAGCACTGAAAATGCTGAGCAGGATGATGCATTAAACGAATAGTACATCTGTAATAGACGATGCGTTCTGACAGGCTGATTGACAGGCTGATAAAGAAACGATGCGCCGGCGCATCATACGGATGATTTAAAATGAAAAGGCTGCGGGACTGCCGCAGCCTGTATTAGTTTTTGGAAAGAGTGAATGTTTTCTCAACGAGCTTAACTGCGTCCATGACACTGTCGATAGGCCCTTCTGCAGATATATAATGCAGCGTGCCGTCGGAGTCTGTGAACACCCATATGACGAGCATGACGTCATCGTCAGTGTAATAACCGTAAACCTGGTACGCTGCACAGTCTGCTATCTGCACTGTAGCGCCCTGGATATCTGCAGCGCCGTCCTGCTCCATCTGAGCCCAGCATGATGAGGCGGCGTTTTTTGCGTCTGTCTGCGGGTTTTCCTTGCAGTTGAGCGTTATGATGAGCTTGCCGGTTTCATCGCAGTACTGTTTTATACTGCTGCCTGTGATAGATGACGCGTCAGGGTCATTAAATGTTTTCCATGTGGAAGGAACGGTTAAAAAGCCGTATTTTTCAGCGCCGATATGCTGTGTTTTTTCAGCAGTACCGGTGTCCTTTGCGTTTTGACCGTCTGCTGAACTGCCGTCTGATGCTCCCTGTTCCGGCTGTACTTGACCGCGCTCAGTCTCGTCAGCGGATGAAAGCTGATCTGAAGTGGATGAAGGATCTTTTTGCCCCTTAAACGAATGGCATGCCAGGATGCCGGTCGATATAACTAAAATAACGAGCAGCGCTATAATGACCTTGAAACGCGTATGATATATGTGTTTTTTGTGTGTACTTTTGATGCTTTCTGTTTCCGGCGTCAGCGGAGACAGCCCCTTCTGTTTTTTCATTTTATTTTCTCCCTTTGATCGATGACTCTGAGATCGTATGTATGTTTGCAGGGATACAAATGTATCATGCGCTGCGGATATATAAATATTTTACGCATTACGGCCGCCGGTAATGCATTTTGCAGTTTGCTTATGAAAATATTATAGTGTGTGCGAGGCATTAATACTACTTAATTTACAGGTAAGAAACACGGAAAAGGCGGCCGCCGGGCGGGCCGGGAAATATGTTTATAAAATGAGTCTGACTCTGTTATCAGATGTTTTAGATATAAAGGCAAAGATAAAATAAATTACTTATATTGTAAAAATAAATATATAATGGTAAAATGTGAAATGTATACGTAAAAACTGCAGTGACAAGGGGAAAGGGACAGAAAAACAATGATCTGGGATATGATTTATATGGATGCTGCTGGGGTGGCTGCGCCGGTAATCGGGGCAGCCGTTGTCAGTACTGCGGCGCGCCGGCTTTATATGGCGCTTCCTGCGCACTGGCTGTGCGAGTTTGATGAAGCGGCCTGTGAGCTGCATATGCCGGGGATGAGGGGCGCCGGAGGCGCGCCCGGGCGCGCGTGTAAGGCATTTGTTGTTTTTATGGCGGCGTTTTATGTTTTTGCGGTGGCGGGGGTTTCACTGTGGAGCGGGGCGGCGGTCGTTTTTCTGGCAGCGGCTGCCTTTAGTGATATGGACTATATGATCATATCGGATCAACTGTTGTGGGCAGCGGCTGCATGCGCGCTGGCGGGAGCCTGCGCGCGCGGGTTTTGGGATGCGGGCGGCCTTGCTGCGTTCTGGGGAGGGCGCGCGCATATGGCAGGCGGCAGCGCCGGCTTTTGGGGCGAGTGGGCCGGGGCTGCGGCCGGGAGGCTTGCAGGTGCAGCTATGGGGACGATCGCAGGCGGAGGCCTCATGCTTATATCAACAGCTCTTTCATCAGTATTTTACGGCCCAGGCGCGATAGGCGCAGGTGATATAAAGATGATGTTCGTGTGCGGAGCACTCGTCGGTTCGTCTGAAAAAGCAGTTATTATGTTTGCCGCCGCTGTCATGAGCAGCGCATTATTCATATCGGCAGGTATTATCATCAGGCGTCTTCACAGCGGCAGCTTCGTACCAATGGCTCCGTTTATAGCACTGGCGGCAGTTATGTTCATGTGATAAAATATGTTAAATTGCAGATAAGGGCCACAGCGCTCATTTTGTATAAAACTGACATAAAAAGGAAAATGTATGAAAGAAGATATAAAAGAAATGAAAATAAAAGCCGCTATATTCGACTATGACGGAACAGTCATGGACTCCATGGGAATGTGGAGCGAGGCTTCAAGCAACTATGTCAGGACAGTGCTCGGCAAGGAACCTGCGCCTGACTTGGACTATATAATAAAAACTATGTCACTTGAAGAGGGCGCAAAAATATTCCGTGACGATTATGGCGCTCCCGGAACTGATGACGAGATAGTTCAGGCGGTCCTGAAAACGGTTACGGATCAGTACAGAAATACGCTGCAGCTCAAGCCGGGCGTACTTGATGTACTCGATGACCTTAAAGCTCACGGGATAAGGATGTGCGTGGCTACAGCGTCTGCCAGAGAGATGATAGAGGCAGGAAATGAAAGGCTCGGCCTCAATAAATACTTTGAAAAAGTGTTTACGTGCATGGAGGTCGGCGCAAACAAGCGGAAGCCTGATATTTACAATGAAGCAGCAGAATATTTCGGAACATCGCCGGAGGAAACGCTCGTTTTCGAAGATGTGCTTCACGCGTCAGAAACAGCATCAGCAGCAGGTTATCAGTTGATAGGCATATACGACGACAGCTCCGCTGACGACAGCGAGAAGATAAGGCCTCTCTGCCGCCTGTTCCTCGATACATATGACGAATGGCCGGGCATAGAGCTGCTGGAAAATGAAGATGTACAGCCTTGATTACTTTATCACAGTCATGCATACGTGCGTTATGGTGATACTGTGAAATAATTAACTTAAAAAATATGGTTGACATTCTTTTTCGACAGGAGTATATTGGTTCTAACAGTTAGCCATGCCTTTATCGATTGGCACCAGCCGCATGTCGCAGCATTATTGCTGAGCGGCGCAGAAATTATCGGAGGATGCACTTATGAGGTCATTAGCTTCAAATTCTATCTTAAATCCGAATAGCTTTTATTTTTACTTTGGTAGCTTTACAGGTCTGTTTACTTACTTTACAGGCTATTTTTGGCGTTCACTTAAAAGAGAATACAAGCTTACCGGATCGACGACAGTATAAGGAGCATCCAGATATTGATCATTGAAATATCATCGCCATTCGGAAAGCCGGATGGCGATTTTTTTATCATAAATTAACGAATATCGGCATCCGGGACGCCGCAGCATGTGAGATCATCCGCCCGGCGGATGCATTGGGACAGTGATATTTGGAAGTGATTTATTGCAGTAACTATATAAATATGTAAATTCAGGAGGAAAAACAGATGGTAGTTATCTTAAAGGACGGAACAAGTGAAAGCAATATCGTAGATATCGTAGAATACCTCGACGCGTACAACGTATCAGTATCAGTTACAAAGGGCGAACACACAACTATCCTCGGTCTCGTAGGCGATACAACTTCCGTGGATCAGGATGCGGTACTCTCATTCCCGTTCGTTGAGGATGTAAAAAGGATCCAGGAGCCTTACAAGGCAGCAAACAAGAAATTCCATCCGGAGCCTACAGTAGTAGATGTAAACGGAATAAAAATAGGCGGCGGCAATTTCCAGGTCATCGCAGGACCTTGCTCAGTTGAATCAGAAGAGCAGATCATAGAAGTAGCAAAGGATGTACAGAAGTCAGGCGCTACAATGATGCGCGGCGGCGCTTTTAAGCCAAGAACTTCACCTTATGCTTTCCAGGGACTCAGAGCTGAGGGAATAGAGCTCCTCATGAAGGCAAAGGAAGCAACAGGCATGCCTATAGTTACTGAGATCATGAGTGCGGCGCACCTTCCGTTCTTTGAACATGTAGACGTTATCCAGGTAGGCGCGAGAAACATGCAGAACTTCGAGCTGCTCAAGGTGCTCGGCAAGCAGGATAAGCCTGTACTTCTCAAGCGAGGTCTTGCAAACACTATAGAAGAATGGCTCATGAGTGCTGAGTACATCATGTCAGGCGGCAACAAGAACGTTATCCTCTGCGAGCGCGGCATCAGAACATTCGAGACTGCTACAAGAAATACTCTCGACCTTTCTGCTATCCCTGTACTTAAAGAAAAGACTCACCTGCCTGTTATCGTTGACCCAAGCCACGCTACAGGCGTTGTACAGTACGTGGAGCCGCTTTCAATAGCAGCGGTAGCTGCAGGCGCTGACGGTCTGATCATTGAGGTTCACAACAATCCGGCAAAAGCTCTCTGCGATGGTCCGCAGTCATTGACACCGGAACAGTTTGATAATACAATGAAAAAAATCAAGAAGATCAGACGTTTCATGGAAACAGAAATGAACTAAACAATTAAAATAGTAATAGATCATGGGGCTGTCTTGTATATCGGCAGCTCCATTAATTTTATCTGTTTATATCAGTCTGATGATCTGAGTACGTATTAAATAATATAAAATTACAGGAAATTAAAAGTTATGAGAAATGTGCATATAAACGCCGGGAACGGCGGCAGCGGATATGATGTAGTTATAGGGAGCGGTCTTTTATCAGAAGCAGGAAAGCGTATACGCGAAGTCCTGAAGGCGGACCGGGTCGCGCTGTTTACAGATTCATCAGTAAACAGCCTTTACGGTGATACAGTCGAAAAGCAGCTGGCTGATGCAGGATTTAAAACGTGCAGGTATGTATTTCCGGCAGGTGAGGAGTCAAAAAATCTCGGTACGGTCGCTTCATTTATAGATTTCATGGCGGAGCAGCATCTTTCAAGAAAGGATGCAGTTATAGTGCTTGGCGGCGGAGTCGCCGGAGATATGGGAGGATTTGCGGCTTCCATATATCTCAGAGGTATAAAATTCGTTCAGATACCTACAAGCCTGCTGGCAGCGGTCGATTCATCAGTCGGGGGAAAGACCGGCGTAGACATCGACGCAGGAAAGAATCTCGTTGGCGCGTTCTGGCAGCCGTCGCTCGTGCTGTGCGATACAGATGCATTCAAGTCGCTCGGAAATGACCAGATACTCGATGGTACGGCTGAGATACTTAAAACAGGAGCTATCCGTGACGCGGAGCTTTTCAGAAAAGCGGCCGAAGGAGATATCCTGCTTATGGCGGAAGATATAGTAGAGCGATGCGTTCAGCTCAAGGGCGAGGTAGTCGATGCTGATGAAAAGGAAGCGGGCCTGCGCAAAATACTTAATTTCGGACATACGATGGCTCACGCCATCGAAAAATATTCTGATTTCGGTATAAGCCACGGTAAGGCAGTAGCCATAGGGATGCTTATGATAACAAGGACTTTTGAGCGGATGGGAAAAACAAAGGAAGGTACTTGTGACAGACTGTACAGCGTGATAAAGGCAAAGGGGTTTGAAACTGAATACGACGCTCCTCTCGATGAGCTGTGCAGGCTTGCGGCGTCTGATAAAAAAGCAGGCGGCGGAAGCATAAGTCTCGTCTATATACCGGAGATCGGAAAGGCTGATACATTTGATGTAAGCCTTGAAAAACTGTATGATATTATGCGATAATGTATACAAACGTTAAAGTATTCAGTACACATCATATGCATGCGGTATGTGCGATATATTATGAAATAAATATGCAGGATGCGCCGCGTCGGACGCGGCAGCGCGGAAAGTTATGAAATATTGATCAAGAGGTAATACAAAATGGACATAAAGGTATGGCCGGGAAGGCTGGCAGGCATTGTGAAGGCTCCGCCTTCTAAATCGATGGCTCACAGAGCACTCATATGCGCAGCGCTCGCTGACGGAACTTCAGTTATAAAAGGTATATCAGGCTCTAAGGATATGGAAGCAACTATAGGCTGTATGCAGGAGTTAGGAGCTGTCATAAAAAGGATAGATAACAGCAGAGACGTTGAAATAACAGGCATAGGAGGATGTGGCAAAGATGCTCACGTCAGCGATGGCTCGGCACGCCCACTCCTTGACTGTATAGAGAGCGGATCTACGCTGAGATTTATACTTCCTGTAGCGGCAGCGCTCGGAGTGTCATGTGATTTCACGGGCAGAGGAAAGCTGCCTGAGCGCCCTATGACGCCGCTTGCGGATGAAATGAAAAAGAAGGGCGTGACATTCGGACCTGACGGCAGGGATTCGCTGCCGTTTTCAATAGACGGAAGGATGAAACCGGGAGTTTATACTATACCGGGAAATATCAGCTCGCAGTATATATCAGGGCTTATATTTTCACTGCCGATGCTTGAAGGTGACAGCGAGATACATATAACAGGCACGCTTGAGTCAGCGAGCTATATAGCTCTTACTCTTCAGATGGTACGCGATTTCGGTATTACGATAGAAGAAACTGATTATGGATTCCACATACCGGGAGGCCAGAAATACAAAGCCGGGGAAGCAGAAGTGGAAGGCGATTACTCAAACGCGGCGTTCTGGATGGCAGCTGCCGCATGCGGATCTGATCTTAAGATAACAGGTCTGAGGGCTGACAGCGCGCAGGGTGACAGAAAGGCTGCAGCCATACTTGAGTCAGCGGGAGCTGTCGTAGACTGCGATGGGATTTCGTATTCGCAGCTTCAGAGGACCATTGCTGAGGGTGGCGAGTATGAAAGATCATGTTCATTTGATATAGATGGAAGCTCTATGCATGGAGTTGATGTTGACAGCAGAGATATACCGGATATAGTTCCTATCCTGTCTGTTGCTGCGACTAAGGCTGACGGAGTCACAAGGTTCCTTGACGCGGGAAGGCTGAGGATAAAGGAAAGCGACAGACTGGCTGCTATGGCTGACTGCCTGACGCGTCTCGGCGCTGCAGTTGAGGAAAAGGAAGAAGAACTGATAGTTGCCGGCGGAAGCCTTAAGGGCGGATGCGAGGTAAGCGGCTATAACGATCACCGCATAGTAATGTCTATGGCAGTAGCGGCTCTCATATGCGAAGGACCGCTGATCATCAGAGGGGCAGAGGCAGTGTCAAAGAGCTACCCTGATTTCTTTGATGAATACAGAAGACTTGGAGGGCGCGCAGATGTCATCACAGATAGGTAATAAGTTAAAGGTATCTGTATTTGGAGAATCACATGGAAACGGCATAGGCGCCGTTATAGACGGATTCCCTGCAGGTGTTGAGATAAACAGCGAGGAACTGCTTGCATTCATGAAGAGGCGCGCACCGGGCCGTGATAAGACAGCGACTCCGAGAAAGGAAAGCGATCTGCCGACTGTACTTTCAGGGATCCTTGGAAATACGACGTGCGGCACTCCGATAGCGGCAGTTATAGCGAATAACGACCAGCATTCCGGAGACTACAAAAATGTAGCGTCGGTTGCAAGGCCGGGACATGCTGATTATACAGGCTTTGTGAGATATAATGGATTTAATGATGTACGCGGAGGAGGACATTTTTCTGCGAGGCTCACAGCGCCGATAGTATTTGCCGGTGGACTGTGCCTGCAGTATCTTGCGCAGCGCGGCATATATATAGGCGCGCATCTGCTCTCGGTCGGAAGCGCATGTGACGACAGCTTTGACAGCGTAAATGTTACGCCTGAACAGCTGCTTGCTCCGGGGAAAAAGCAGTTCCCTGTGATAAATGATGACGCAGAGCAGAAAATAAGAGACGTTATAGAAGCTGCAAGGCTTGACGCTGACTCTGTAGGCGGTATAGTAGAGGTGGCTGTTACAGGTCTTCCTGTCGGTGTCGGAAGCCCCATATTCGATACGGTAGAGGGCCGGCTTGCATATGGATTTTATGGTATACCTGCCGTAAAGGGCGTTGAGTTTGGTGCAGGATTTGGTGTTGCGGATATGCGCGGCAGCGAAAATAATGATGAATTTTATATGGCCGGCGAGGGTGTTGTAAAGACGCGTACAAACAATCACGGCGGAATACTCGGAGGCATAACGTCAGGTATGCCGGTCACGGCGCGGCTGGCATTTAAGCCTACCCCTTCCATCGGAAAGCCGCAGAAGAGCATAGACTACCGCGAGCTTAAGGATGCTGAGATGGGAGTAAAGGGCAGGCACGACCCTTGCGTTGCAGTGCGCGCGGTGCCTGTTGTCGAAGCCGTTACCGCAATAGTTCTTATGGATATGCTTCTTGAGGAGGGTAAATAAACACAATGGGACTCGATCTTGATGAAATAAGAAAAAAGATAGATGAAACAGACAGAGAACTTATATCGATATTCTGCAAACGTATGGATCTCGTGAAGCAGGTGGCTGCATATAAGATAGAAAATGATATGCCTGTCCTCAGACCCGACAGAGAGGAAGCTGTGCTTGACAGGGTGCAGGCGCTTGCGGGCGCGAAGTACGGTGATTACGCGCGTGACCTTTACGGCCATGTGATGCGTGTCAGCAGAGAAATGCAGCAGAAAATGATAGACGAAAACAATGCAGATAAATAACGGCGGGCTCTGCCCGCCCTGCGGCGCGGCCGGGCCGCGCGGAAGGTATCTGATATGCTGATATTATTAAAATGTTAAATTTTGATACCATTTGGAGGTCTTAATTGGATTTGAATTTTAAGCCGATCATTCGTGCAGAAGATCTGACATTTGAATATGAAGCTTTTGAAGAGGGCGGTGAGAATATCACTGCCCTCAGAGACGTTAATATGGAAATAGAAAAGGGCTCGTTTACGGCTGTTCTCGGACGCAACGGTTCCGGAAAATCCACGCTGGCAAAAAATTTCAACGCACTTTATGTTCCGACAGGCGGGCGAGTGCTCGTAGCAGATATGGATACGGCTGACGATCTTCTTGTATGGGATATAAGAAGGACTGCGGGGATGGTGTTTCAGAATCCTGATAATCAGATCGTTGCGGCTATAGTAGAGGATGACGTGGCTTTCGGGCCTGAAAATCTCGGTGTGCCGTCAGATGAGATAAGGACGCGCATAGATGCAGCTATGAAGAGCACCGGTATATACGAGCAGCGCTCAAAGGCACCGTCGATGCTTTCAGGCGGCCAAAAGCAGCGCGTTGCCATAGCGGGCGTTATAGCTATGAAGCCTGAGTGTATAATATTTGACGAGCCGACGGCTATGCTTGACCCAAAGGGACGCGATGATGTAATGAATATCATAAAGCGGCTCCACAAGGAGGGTATAACTGTTGTACTTATAACCCATTTTATGGAAGAAGCAAGCGCGGCAGACAGAGTTATCATAATGAAAGACGGTAATGCGGCAGCTGACGGCGCGCCTTCCGAGATATTCTGCATGACTGATATAATAAACGATGCAGGCCTTGAAGTGCCTGCTGCGGTACGAATGGCGGAACGGCTCAGAGAAAACGGCGTTCCGGTGCCGGAGGATATACTTACGATAAGCGCGCTTGCTGAATGGATCGCAGACGCTGACGCATCATCAATAAGCGCTGACGCAGACAGCATGACGACGCCTCACGGCGTCCAAAAGCCGGCGGAACATATCGAAACAGCCGGCGCGGAGGAAACACCCCCCACCCGCCCAGCCTCCGCAACAAACCAAACCAAAGCCCACGCCGTAACAGTAAAAAACCTGACCCACATATACAACCCGGGCCGCCCGGACGAAACAAAAGCGCTCGATAACGTGTCGTTCACGATACAGCCGGGCAGCTTTACCGGCATAATAGGCCACACAGGCTCAGGAAAATCAACACTTATACAGCACCTTAACGGACTACTGAAACCGACGTCCGGCACTATAGACCCGGCGCCGGACAGAGATGTGAGAAAAAAAACAGGACTCGTTTTCCAGTATCCGGAGTACCAGCTGTTCGAAGAGACCGTAGCAAAGGATGTAGCCTTCGGCCCGAAAAATCTCGGAATGTCAGGAGATGAGCTCGATAAAGCAGTAAAGGAAGCACTTGAGCTTGTCGGGCTGCCATATGACGACTTTGGCCGGCGTTCGCCGTTCGAGCTCTCGGGAGGCCAGAAAAGAAGAGCTGCCATAGCGGGAGTCATCGCTATGAAGCCGGAGGTCCTGATACTCGATGAGCCGACAGCGGGACTTGATCCGCAGGCGCATCGCGAGATACTTGAAATGATACAGAAGATACGCCTTGAAAGAGGATGCTCGGTAGTCCTTGTGTCTCACAATATGGACGATGTAGCCCGCCTGTGCGATAATGTGCTTGTAATGCACGGCGGCAGACTTGAGCTCCAGGGGACTCCGGAGGAGGTATTCAGTCGCGACAGGATGCTGAAGGACATAGGGCTTGGTCTTCCGGCAGGCGGAGAGCTCATGTGGGAACTGAAAAAGCACAGCGTATCGCTTATAAACGATGCAGAGCCGGACGCAGACAAACCAGAAACAAGCATAATAACAGAAGAAGCCGCAGTAAACGCTGTGATAAAATATATTAACGGAAAACAGAAATGATAAGAGACATAACTCTGGGACAATACTACGCAAAGGATTCAGTCATACACAGACTCGATCCGCGTGTTAAAATAACAGGAACATTCGCATATCTGGTGCTCCTTTTTCTTATAAAGGACTTCATAGGATTCGGCTTTGTGGTGCTGTGCCTCGCAGGTCTGATAGCAGCATCGGGTGTGCCGTTCAGGTTCATCATGCGCGGCATGAAGCCGATAATGTTCATACTTGTATTTACGTTCTGCATAAATATCTTCCTTTATAAAGGAACGATAATATGGCAGCTCGGATTTCTTACGATAACGAAAGAGGGCCTGAGACAGGCCGTATTCATAGCCGCACGCCTCGCGTTGCTGATATTCGGGACATCGCTGCTTACGTATACGACGAAACCGATGGCGCTTACCGACGGCTTTGAAGCCATACTGCGTCCGTTCGCGCGCATAGGAGTGCCGGCGCACGAGATCGCAATGATGATGTCTATAGCGCTCAGGTTCATACCTACGCTGCTTGAGGAAACAGATAAAATAATGAAAGCGCAGCAGGCGCGAGGCGCTGATTTTGAAAGCGGTAACCTTCTGCAGCGGGCAAAGGCGCTCATACCGATACTCATACCGCTGTTTGTGAGCGCGTTCAGGATAGCGCAGGATCTTGCGATGGCGATGGAAGCGCGCTGTTACCGCGGCGGAGACGGAAGGACGCGTCTTCATCCGATGAAATACGAAAAGCGCGATTTTGTCGGATACGCAGTTATCGCAGTGTTTGCGGCAGTAATACTTTTAATGAGATTTTTGTAATGCATGAATACGCATAGCAAATCGCAATTAAACGATACCGTAACGCGTGCCCGGCGCGCGAGATGATAATGCCGGGACTTATTCATGATTAAAAATATATATTTTCACTAAAAAGAAAACTACCAATATGGTCACAAAAAGACCGGAAAGGCTGAAATAATAAATGAGACAGAGAAAGTTAAAAGACCTCGATGAAAAGCTCACAGTGTTCAACGGGGGCATAAAGATAAACCCGAAGGCGCTGAAGGGCCGCTGGCAGGAAATGTTCGCTGAAGAGCAGCCGCTTTATATGGAGCTTGGATGCGGAAAGGGGCAGTTCATACTCGCGCTTGCAAAGGCGCACCCGGAGCGCAATTTCCTCGCAGTAGAGGGCAACAGGAGCGTTATGCTCAGAGCGCTTCAGAAGGCTTCGCGCGAGCTCTCGGCAGACGGATTCGCAGTAAACGATGAGCAGGCAGCTGCGGCAACGGTCGACTTTGACGAGAGCCTGTGGTCTACTGATGCGGATGACTGTGTGTATGCAGTCGCTCAAAATCTTATATTTGCAAATATGTACCTCAGATCTGTTACGGATTGCTTCGAGAAGGGCGAGTTGTCGGGCCTTTACCTGAATTTCAGCGATCCGTGGCCAAAGGACAGGCATGCTAAGCGCAGACTGACGCATACAGGTTACCTGAACGGATATCGCGAGGTCCTGAAGGATGGCAGCTGCCTTGAGTTCAAGACAGACAATGAAAAGCTTTTCAGGTTCTCAGTTGAGGAGTTCGATGCCAACGGACTCGAAAAGCTTGAGTATTCAGAAGACCTGCATGGCGAGTCAAACGGATACGAAACAGAAGATTTCATGACGGAGTATGAACAGAAATTTTCATCACAGGGCAATCCGATATATTACTGCAAGGTAAGGTTTGCGAGGCCTGAAAGCGAAGAATAAATAGGAAAAATGCAGCTGAAGCTGCGTAAAATGCGCGCGCCGGGCGCGCGAGCGGTATGCAGGCATTCGTGTTTTGTATATATTAGAAAGTAATAAATTAACATTTGATATAATAATTATGAGGTGGTCAGTATGAAGATTCTCGTTGTAGTCGATATGCAGAATGATTTTATAGACGGCGCGCTCGGCACGCCTGAGGCAGTCGAGATCGTTCCGGCTGTTGTAAAGAAGATAAAGGAGTTTGACGGACTCGTAGTCCTTACGCGTGATACGCATCAGGAAAACTACATGCAGACGCAGGAGGGCGGTAAGCTGCCTGTACCGCACTGTATAGAGGGCACTGACGGCTGGCAGATAAACGTCGAGGTCATGGAAGCCGCGGATCAGCAGGCAGAAGCACTCTCGGAGTCGTATGCGGATGATGACGACGCTGTAATGGTAACTATAGATCCGAGCATATTCAACAAGCCGACATTCGGCTGCGTAGAGCTCGGTGAAGCGCTCCTGCGCGCAAACCAGGCAGAGCCTGACGCTGAAAACGGCATAGATGCTGATGATACTGAAAATATAATAGAAAGCATAGAGGTCATAGGTCTCTGTACTGATATATGCGTTATATCAAATGCGATGCTGCTTAAGGCGTTCCTGCCTGAAGTACCTGTGATCGTTGACGCTGCGTGCTGCGCAGGCGTTACGCCTGAGAGCCATATGAGAGCGCTCGGAGCTATGCAGGCGTGTCAGATAGAAGTGACCGGCCTGTAAGATGAGCGGTTTACCGGTAAAAAAGGCAGGACTTCTTGTCGCGGTAGAGATGTTTGCAGTCTTTGAGGGCTGGGGGCAGCCTGACGAGATATACGAAGGGCGGTATTTCAAGCTTTGCCGCTATGACAGGTATGATATGCAGATATTTGTTGCACGCAGCGGACCGGGCCAGGAAAACGCGGAGGATGCGGCGCGTATGCTCATTGATGATATAGGCGTTGCGGAGCTGTGGAATTTCGGTGTTGCCGGTGGGCTTACTGAGGCTGCGCATGTAGGTGATGTGTTTGTGATAGGCGAGGTCATACGCTGGGACGGTGTATTCAGTAATGGTGTGGCTGAGGCCGACGGCGCGGAGCGCGGTCGGCGCTGCGGCTGCGGCGCCCGCCCTGAGGTGTTCCGTGTGGATGTGCCGGCGGGCGCGGCAGATGTAAGGCATGGGGTGCTTGCGTCGGGTGACAGTGTCGTATCTGCGCGCGGAGCGCGCTTGATGCTGGCTGACATTACAGGAGCAGACATTGTTGATATGGAAGGCGCGGGGATCGCAGCCGCAGCTTCAGGCAGGTACCCGTGCTTTATGGTAAAGTGTGTTTCAGACGGGATCGATACTGATGAAGCCATGCTTACAGCGGATTTCCGCAGGACGGCGCGCAGAGCTTTTGAAGCGTTTGACATGATATTGAAGAAATCACAGGTTTAGCGTTTGAAAACGGTGGGTATTGATAATAAAAGAAATCGTCTGCTCAGGCGGTCTTTTGCTGTTGGCAGGAAAATAACGGATACTTAACGGTGTAAAGCAATTAATTAGTAGTCATTTTTAAAGAAAAGGGGCGATAAAGTGAAAGAAGGCATAATACGATATACAGGCATAATACTGGGCGCGGTAGTAGCAGCGTTCGCGCTTGAGGAATTCCTCGTGCCGAACAAGATACTTGACGGCGGTATCGTCGGCATCAGTATGATCATAAGTAATCTCCTTCCGATATCTCTGAGTATACTTACGGTGTGTCTCAATATACCGTTCGTGCTTATCGGAGCAAAACAGCTCGGTAAAAAATTCATACCGAGAACGGCTGTTGCGATGGTTGTTTTCTCTGTATTTCTCGAAATATTTAATCACTGGCACTACAATGTTACGAATGACGCACTTCTTGCCACTGTTTTCGGCGGCGTCATGCTCGGTCTGGGTGTAGGCCTTATCATCCGCATGGGCGGATGCCTTGACGGAACTGAGTCAGTTGCGATAATCATTTCCAGAAAGACATCTCTTTCTGTAGGACAGTTCGTTCTTATGTGCAACTGTGTGATATATATGGTCGCAGGCATATTGTTCGGGCTTGACCGCGCACTGTACAGTCTTCTTACTTATTTTATTACATCAAGGATAGTGGATTATATCAGTACAGGACTCGACCAGGGCAAGTCAGTCATGATCATAACTGATGAGGGCCGCAAGATAGCTGACGATATATACAAACAGCTTGGGCGTACTGTTACGATCATGAAGGGGGAGGGCCTGATATCCGGCGAAAAAACTATAATGTACTGCGTAGTTACACGTATGGAGATCTCTACTATACGTAAAATAATAGAAGAAAACGATTATGCGGCATTTATGACGGTCAGCGATGTGTCTGAGATCGTCGGAAAGCATATAAAGAAAAAGCCATCCGATCCGAACAGCGACGGTGAGGAAGAAAATGTAAAGCTTACTGAACTCATAATGCAGATCAGTGAGTCTAACGAATAACAAATAAATGTATAAGGATCTGTTGATCATGCATAATATTTTAACGATAATAAAACGCGATATAAAGGCGTTGCTGACGCATTTCTTTCCGCTTGTAATAGCGATAGGGCTGTGCATGCTACCGCCGCTTTACGCGTGGTTCAATATTTACTCAAACTGGGACCCTTACGGGAATTCTTCAAATGTAAAAATAGCTGTGGCATCAGAGGACGTCGGCTGGACCGACGATGAGACCGGTGAGTCATATAACGCAGGAGATGAGGTGATCGATTCACTAAAGGAAAATAATTCCATAGACTGGGTGATGCTCGATTCTTCTGAAAAAGCGGTAGACGGGGTAAAGAGCGGCGCTTACTATGCTGCGGTAGTTCTGTCAGATGATTTCTCTCGTAATATGTACCACGGATTTATGGACGGCCTCAAGCAGCCGACTATAATGTATTATGAAAATGAGAAAAAGAACGCTGTAGCGGCCAAAATAACGGATACTGCTGTATCTACGCTGAAAAACAGCATAGATCAGATGTATGTAGAAATAGTTGTAAGCACGCTGTTTGAGGATGCCGACAAGGTAGAGGAGCGTGTGAACGGTTCTGATACAGAGTCGGGCAGTGACAGCGACACGCCGAAGCTTATAAATACATTTTCAGACAGGATAGATGATGTAAATGAAAATATAAAAGCGTATAAGCTGCTTCTGACATCGCTTACTGCAGCCGACGAACGGTTGAATACATCTCTGCAGGACGCTGACGCGGATCTTGATTCGCTGCAGCAGAAGGCAGGTTCGGCAAGCGACACTCTTTCAGGCAAAACTGCATCAGGGGTGCTTGACGATATGAACAAGATCGCTTCAAATATTGATTCTGATCTCAGTGATCTGCAGGATGCTCTCGACAGAGTACAGAACGCAGCTGATTCTTCTGAAAAGCAGGCTGCGTATGCTATGGTCGAAAAGAACCTGAAAAATATACGCAGCAAGCTGAACAGTATGATAGATTCGCTGTCAAAGCTCAAGCCGCATACGCATCTGCTTCAGAATAAGGTAAACAGGATAATAACGAAGCTGCAGTCTCAGGTCAGCGATATAAATAAGATACTTGACCTTATGGACGATGTGAGCGGAGATATAGATTCGGGTCTCAGCTCGCTCGACAGGACGCTTCAGCAGAAGATAAACAGATTGCACGATTCGTACAACAATACGATACTGCCTGCAGTCGAGGATGCTGTAGATACTATAGACGGCGCACTTCAGGACGGCTCGACTGCACTGGGAAGTATCTCAGAAGATATAGCTGTCATGCGGCAGATAGTGTCAGGCACGCGCCAGAGCGTTACAGACCTTAACGGAGTCATGTCAAATACATCTCAGTCGCTCGATGACATATCAAAGGATCTTGATGATCTCAAAAATGAACTGAACGGTCTGACTGAACGTGAGTTCCTGCAAAAGATACTTGATTTCATGCACGGCGATCCGGAAGGATACGGAAAATTCCTTGCGGAACCTGTAGAGATAGAGTCAGAAGCAATATATCCTGTAGAAAACTACGGTTCAGGTGTAGCTCCGTTCTATACTACGCTGGCTCTTTGGGTAGGATGCATATTCCTGCTTGCACTTATGAAGATAACTCCGTCTACGGAAGGCCTTAAGGATCCAAGGCCGTATCAGCTGTTCTTTGGAAGATTCGGAATACTTTTCTTGCTTGGACAGCTGCAGTGGATAGTTATATATATAGGAAATATTTACGTTCTCAAGACTCAGTGCCTGCATCCGGGACGGATGTTCCTGACCGGAGCGGTGACGAGCTTTACATTCATGCTGCTGTGCTATGCTGTGACGCTTGCATTTGCAGACCTCGGAAAGGCTATAATAGTCGTTATAGTCGTGCTTCAGATAGCGGGATCGAGCGGAACGTATCCGATAGAGGTGCTGCCGGAGTTCTTCCAGAAGGTATATGTTTTCTTCCCGTTCCCGTACGCTATAAATGCAATGCGTGAGTGTATGTTCGGTTACTACGAGAATGATTACATTATATATATGCTCCAGCTTCTTGCATTTGCGGCTGCAGCGCTCCTGCTTGGCCTTGTTATAAGGATGCCGTTTATAAATGTAAAGAATTTCATGCAGCAGCGTATGAAAGATACAGGAATGATGTAGGGAGGTGAGCAGGATGGATGAAAAAAGCGAAAGCGCTATGCTTGAGCGCATAGAAAAATACAGAAATGAGTTTCATATAACTAATCGCAGACGCATAAGGGCAGGCATCAGATGCCTGTTGATAGTTCCGCTCATATTCCTCATACTGCTTCTTATGACCGGCAGCGACAGGATAATATTCCTGGTGCTGTGGGTAATATCGATGTTCCTGATAGCCGGATATCTCATATATCTGGAATATATGGATTTCAAGGTCGATAAAATGGCAGCGGATGTTACGGGCCGTTCCTTTGAAGAAATGCACGCAGTGACAGCGGCAGCGGCGCGTGACAGCAGCAGTAAAAAGGACAAAGAGCTTGACCGCAGGATAAAAAAGGCTGATGTCGGAGATGCTTCAGACGGAGCGGATGATGCTGAAGGCGAAAAAGCCTTGAGCGATGAAAAAACTGAGACTCAGACAGAGGACAAAACTGATGAAGAACATCATTAAGATAATAAAAAGAGATTTTAAAAATATTAAGATGAATGTAGTCGCTATAGTAGTCCTTCTCGGCCTGTGTCTGCTTCCGTCTCTGTACGCCTGGTTCAATATAAGCTCTAACTGGGATCCTTACGGGCAGGAGTCTACGCATAATCTTAAGGTAGCGGTTTATTCAGAGGACAAGGGATATGATCTCGGAAATCTTAATATAAATATGGGTGATTCGATAGTAGATACGCTTAAAACTGAATCTACTATAGGCTGGACATTTGAGGACAGCTCAAGAGATGCCATAAACGGAGTATACAGCGGCAAATACTACGCTGCTGTTATAATTCCGGAGGATTTCACTTCAGGTGTTACCGGTATAATAGACGGAAAACTTGACGGCGCTAAGATAAAGTTTTATGAAAATGAAAAGAAGAACGCAATAGCGACGAAGATAACATCAAAAGCGCAGACTGCGCTTAAGAACCAGATAAACAGCGAAGTTTTCGGAAAGATAGCTGAGATATCCCTCAATGCTGCTGAGTTCCTTAAAAATGCCGGCGAAGAAAGCGACTATGCTGACGAAACGAAGGTCAAGCTGAACGAAATGAAGAGCGGCCTTCAGACAAATATAGATACTCTCAGGGCTGTACAGAAAACAGCAGATACTGCCACATCAGCGCTTCAAAATACTATAGCTCTTTCAGAGAAGATAGTGTCTGATGCGCAGAAGGATTTTTCGGAAGCGGCATCGAGTGCTGTGACTCTTTCCGGGCTTGAAAAAGCGAATGTCCGCATAGAGGATTATATAGATGTCATAGCTCAGGGCAGCGACAGCGTGGGTGATACTATAGCGCTGCTTCAGGATCTTCAGAGCGACATAGATACAGCGATAGATAATGTGAACGAACTTGAGAACAGTGAAGAGGTAGATAAGGTGCTTACTATGCTGAAAAACAGCCCGGAGGAATTCGGAACATACCTGTCAGACCTCGTAAACGTAAAGACTGTTCCTGTTTATAAAACGGTCAATAACGGTTCGATGATGTCATCATTTTATACTACGCTGGCTATATGGGTCGGAGCGCTCATACTTGTTGCGATACTGAAAACAAAAGTACATCCGCTTGAGAGCGGTGAAAAGCTGTGGGCATATCAGAAATTCTTCGGGCGATACGCGATATTTTTTGTAGCCGGCCAGATACAGACCATGGTGTGCGTTATGGGAAATCTGTTCTATCTGCAGATACAATGCCTGCATCCGTTTTTATACTGGCTTGCGGGAGCAGCCACGAGCTTTGTGTTTACGATATTCATATATGCGCTTACGTTTGCGCTCGGAAATATCGGCGAAGCTGTTGCCGTTGTCATAATGGTTATACAGGTCGCCGGGGCAGGCGGAACGTTTGCTGTGGAGCTGCTTCCGGAGGTATTCCGGAAGATATACGCGTTCATGCCGTTTAACTATGCGATGAATGCGATGCGCGAGTGCGTCAGCGGTATGTACGAAAACAATTACTGGATATATATAGGAAAACTCATGATATTCGCCGGTGCAGCGCTTGTCATAGGTATAGCGCTCCATAAGCCGTTTGAACGACTCAATGAGATCATAGAAGAGAGCAAGGAAAAGACTGACCTTATGGTATAACGCAGCACCGGATCTCCCCCACGCCTCTGTAGGCGGCAGGTCCCATTCCCGACTTTCGGTGGCGGATCATGATCCTGATAAAATGACATAATAAAAGACCGCTTGCAGGAACGTAAGCTGCGCGTCACGAATGCATAAATAAAATGCTTCGCGATGCGCCTGCCTGCAGGCGGTCTTTATGCGTCCGATGAATCGTTACCAGTTCCAGAGCTTATGAGGGTCAACGGCTTCACCATTTTTGTGAGCCTCAAAGTGAAGATGAGGGTCGTCGGCTGACTCAAAAAGAGAACCCTGTCCGACTGTTCCTATACGGTCACCTTTATTTACTACGTCGCCCTCTGAGACGGATGCTTCATCGAGGTTTGCGTATACCGTCTCAAGTCCGCCGCCGTGCGAAAGCGTTACAGTAAGCCCGTAACGGTCGTCATCATCGACCGATATGACGGTCCCCGATTCGACGGCTGTGACCTCGCTGCCAACAGGAGCGCCTATATCTACGGCCTTATGAGCGAGATACTGGTTCAGAGTTTCAGAATATACGAGTCCGTCACCTGAGTGATCCCTTATTATATTTCCCTCTGCCGGCATGATGCTTACATCTTTCTGAGCATCATTTTTTTGTGAGCTTTTTTCTGATGCGCCTGAGTCTGCACCGTCTGATGCGCCGGCACTGTCAGTTACCGGTATGTTACTTGAGACGCTGAGGTCTGACTGATCGTCAGCGCCTTTTGCGTCATTTACAGCTCCTGCCGCTTCTTCATTCCTGTCGAGCGAGCTCTGAAAGCTGTATATCATCAGTCCGCCTGTAAGACACAGGCATATGAGTGCGACGATGATCCGGGCGGCGTTTGCGCCTGAAAATATTCCGGAATTTTTTCCGCTGCTGTTTTTCATTTGATTTCACCTCCGATAATATTGTTGCCTCGATATCTGTTTCTAATACTGCGCACAGTGCTTTAAAATTGTGATTATATGGGATTTTTTGCCGATTTTTTAATACAGGTGCAGGAAAAAGTTATGAAGAGGACAACAAACCGTATGCATCATGAAATGTGCGGCCGGTGTAGAGTGTTATTTTTATGAATTATGTTTTTTCTTGTTGAATTTGTATACAATTAAGCATATAATACGTATAATCCCGTCTTTGACAGTTAATTAAGGGTAAAAAGCGCCAAGCCGTTGATATAACTCGGCTTGACGCTTTTTTA
>CAKQOE010000022.1 GCA_934255545.1 uncultured Clostridia bacterium
TCAAAATAATCTGTTAGAAGCATCCCATTCTGCGACGCGGAGCGTTCCGTATATCAGCCGCCGGCATCGGCGTCCCCTTGTTTACAATAATGTATAAAATTTTACATATACGCATACAAATCACACGTTAAAGCGGTAAAATATTCGGTTTGTATACAAATGTGCAAAATAATTTACGCAGTAAACAGCTATTAAAAAATATATTATTGAAAATAAATATATGTATTGAAAAACAACAGCTATAGTGGTAACATTGCTATTGCGTTCACACAGAAGGCCGCCGCTGCGGACAACTTGTGGACAGCGACTCTGGAGAGTCTTTCGTCTGGCAGACGATGATGACCGGTATCCGGATACAGATCATCAGCAGCGTATGTCAGGCAGTAAAGCGCCGAAGGTGTAATGCACAGCCAGTGCCAATCTCTCAGGCAAAAGGACAGAGCTAATGTTTTATAGCTTAATCCTTTCTCTCAGCGTCGGAAATCTGAAATAACGAAACAGATTCCGGCTTTTTTATTTGCAGGGAAAGAAAATTAAAGAAAAAAACGAAAAAGACAGTCGGAATTTTATTTGATTACATCATATCTTTTTTACATTTATTTTTTCTATAATACAGTCTTGCCCCTGTGAGAATATGTTTTTTTAGGAGAGGACAGGTAATTATGGAAACTTTCAACAACATTTTAGGTGCCATCGATAATTTTGTGTGGGGCGTCCCACTGATGGTACTCATCATCGCAGGAGGAGTACTCCTCACTGTAAGACTTGGTTTACTTCAGATCCGCCATCTCGGCAAAGCACTCAAGTTCATGATCAAAAATGAAGAAGACGCTCACGGTGAAGTTACAAGCTTCGGAGCACTCTGTACAGCGCTCAGCGCGACTATCGGTACAGGTAATATCGTCGGAGTAGCGACAGCCGTATGCACAGGAGGACCGGGCGCGCTTTTCTGGATGGTAGTAGCCGCATTCTTCGGTATGGCTACAAAGTATTCAGAAGGTCTTCTGGCTGTTAAATACAGAACGGTAGATCCTGACGGACATACGCTCGGCGGACCTTTCTATTATATCGAAAAAGGTATGGGCACTCAGTGGAGATGGCTCGCAAAGATATTCGCATTCTTCGGAGTATGCGTAGGTCTTATGGGTATCGGTACATTTACACAGGTAAACGGTGTAGCCAGCGCAGTAAAGAACTTCTTTGACCCTGACTCACAGATGATGGTGAACCTCCCTGTAGTAGGCGAGTATTCCATCGCAGTAGTTATCTCAAGCTTCGTTCTCGCTATCTGCGTAGCGCTCGTAGTTATCGGCGGCATCAAGCGTATAGCTGACGTGTCACAGATCGTAGTTCCGTTTATGTCAGTTATATACGTAGTATTCTGCGTAGCGCTCATACTCCTCAACATAACTCATGTACCTGAAGCTATCGTAGTTATCGTAAAGGGCGCGTTCAACCCGCAGTCAGTAACAGGCGGTATCGTAGGTACGATGTTCATCGCCATGCAGAAGGGTGTTGCAAGAGGTATATTCTCAAACGAAGCAGGCCTCGGTTCTGCACCTATAGCAGCAGCAGCGGCTCAGACAAAGGAACCTGTACGCCAGGGACTCGTTTCAATGACAGGTACATTCATCGATACTATAGTGATCTGTACTATGACAGGTCTTTCTATCGTAGTAACAGGCGCATGGCAGGTAGAAGGCATAGAAGGCGTTCAGGTAACGACTTACGCATTCCAGAACGGACTTCCTATCCCACCGACAATATCAGCGTTCGTACTCATGGTATGCCTGATATTCTTCGCATTTACAACTACCCTCGGTTGGGACTACTACAGCGAGCGCTGCCTTGAGTACCTTTCAAACAGAAACATGAAGGTAGTAAGGGCTTACCGCTGGCTCTACATACTCGCAGTATTCATCGGACCTTACATGACACTCTCAGCAGTATGGACTATCGCTGATATCTTCAACGGACTCATGGCTCTGCCAAACATGATAGCCCTCATCGTACTCAGCGGCGTCGTAGTAAAGGAAACAAAGAGCTACTTCGAGCGTCACAAGCACGACCTTAATTAACACAGCATAAATGAACTCTGCAATGGATCATAAAGCGCGCGGCGTCAAGCCGCGCATGCATAAACAGCAGCCGTCACCGGCTGTACAGGCGGCCGTGAGGCCGCGAAACGCATGTCAGCGCATTCATTGCAGCATTTCATATTACTAAATATATATGCATAAGATTGTATAATTATTTAAAAATCAAGGCGGCTCAGCGGGGCCGCCTATTGTATTTATTGCAATGTTCCTGTATAATATTTTAGTTGATTAAAAAATAAAACAGGGAGAAATTATATGGCAGATTATTTACAGGGTATAAAAATCGCAGCCTATGGTATCGGAACGACGCTGTACGTTACAGCCGGCGCTCTCATCATAGGACTTGTCATCGGACTTATAATGGCGCTCGGAAAGATGTCGCAGCATAAGGTCCTCAAATGGCCTGCTTCGGTATACGTTGAGATCATACGAGGAACGCCTCTTTTTGTACAGGTGCTTATACTCGCATACGGCGTACCGCAGATGATAAACTCGATGTCGGGAGGCAGCGTATCGTTTACGTGGAAGCCTATCGTAATAGTAGGTATCATAGCATGCGGACTGAACAGCGGCGCCTACCTCGCAGAGATCATACGAAGCGGCATACAGGCTGTAAACAAAGGACAGACTGAAGCAGCCCGCTCGCTCGGTATGTCAAGATCGCAGACTATGATAAGCATCGTATTGCCGCAGGCGTTCAAAGTGATACTTCCGGCCATGGCAAATGAGTTCGTTACACTCATAAAGGAAACATCTATACTGTCATACGTCGGCATCGTTGAAATAACGAGAGAAGGTATGCTGTGGGCCTCAAGAGACTTCAAGTCATTCCCGGCTTACATCGGCGTAGCTGTTATATACATGTGCATGACGATACCTCTGTCAAGAGTTGTAGCTTATCTTGAAAAGCGCATGGCAAGCTCAAACGGAGCGCCTAAGGCTAAAAAGAGAAAGGCAGGATTTTAAATCATGATAGAAATAAAAAATCTTGTTAAGCGTTTCGGCCACAATGAAGTGCTTAAGGGCATAACCGAAACGATACACGATAACGAGGTAGTATGTGTTATCGGACCGTCAGGCTCAGGAAAATCAACGTTTATCAGATGCCTCAATCTCCTTGAGGAACCTACTGAGGGTGAGATATATCTTGACGGAAAAAGAGTAGAAGAAAAAACTATAAACGAAACAAGGACTCATATGGGAATGGTATTCCAGCAGTTCAACCTGTTTCCTCATAAATCAGTGCTTGAAAATATAATGATAGCGCCGATAAAAGTAAAAAAGGTATCAAAGGAAGAAGCTGCTGCAGAAGCCAGAAAGCTGCTCGCAAAGGTAGGTCTTGCCGATAAGGCAGATGCATATCCTGCGGAGCTGTCAGGCGGACAGCAGCAGAGAGTAGCTATCGCGAGAGCCCTTGCAATGAATCCTGAAGTCATGCTGTTTGACGAGCCGACATCGGCTCTCGACCCTGAAATGGTCGGAGAAGTACTTGAGATCATGAAGGAGCTTGCCGCAAACGGGATGACCATGGTGATAGTTACACACGAGATGGGCTTCGCGCGTGAAGCTGCAGACAGAGTATTTTTTATGGATCAGGGTATAATCATGGAGCAGGGGACTCCGGATAAGATATTCAATCACCCTGAAAATGAAAGAACAAAGGCATTTTTAAGTAAGATACTGTAGAATGTATCATCGCAGGCTCACAAAAAGAGCGGAAACTCCGATATTGACGGTTCTTCTTGTATTTGTAATATGCTTGTGGTAAAATGATGCGGAAAAATGCTCTTTTTTTGGCAGACATACGAGAGCAGGACAGGAGAGTTCAATGGAAATTGAATTTAAATATCTGATTCCGGACGAAGATATGATCGATGAACTCTGGCAGGAAGCTGTATTTAAAAAGTACGGTGATGTGGATTCCCGTCAGTCGATTCAGATGAAGGCTATATATTATGATACGCCTGATGGCTTGTTAAGCAGCATAGACGCAGCATTCCGGATCAGACATGAGGGTCCGCACGTTGTTGCGACCATTAAATGGGGTGGAAGACAGACAGATGGTCTTCATGAACGGGAAGAGTTGAATATACAGCTCTCAGATTCATTTGATGACAGCAAACCGACACTTGATGTTTTTGCTGAGAGTGAAAAAGGACGGGAACTGATAGAACTTATAGGGGACAGACCGCTTAAGAAAAAGCTTGAAACAGATTTTCTGCGCAGGATAATGCGTATAGATACCGGTTCGACGATATGCGAGGCCGCGCTTGATGTCGGAAAGATAAAGACGACTGCAGGTGATCTGGACATAAGAGAGCTTGAACTTGAGCTTTATTCAGGCGATATTCATGAAATCGAACATATAGGCGAGGATCTTGCCGCAAAGTTCGGCCTTGTACCGGGAGTAAACTCAAAATACGGACGCGGTATGGAACTGCTGAAAAACAGTGAAAATAAAGGCTGAAGCATATTCGCCGGATCCGCTTGACGGTAAGTCATCGCCCTTTACAAAATTTGATAAAAAGGGTATAATTTTTTGAATATGGATGCAAATCACTTGTAGGAGGAAAGAATTTTAAAATGAAGGCAGAGTTTTTAAACAGAGAAATAAACACTGTAAGCATGAAGATGGAGATCACTGCAGAGGAATTCGACAGTGCCATCGATAAGGTATATAAGGAAAACAGAAAGCGTTTCACAGTGCCTGGTTTCAGAAAAGGTAAGGCAACAAGAAAGATGATCGAAAACTTTTACGGCGCAGATATCTTTATTGAAGACGCAGTTTCAAAGATCTTCAACGAAAAGTATCCTGAAGCTCTTGAAGAGATCGGTTATGAGCCTGTAGATTATCCTGATGTTGACCTCAGCGATCAGGAGCTCAAGGCAGGCAGCGGATTTACTTTCAACATCAAGTTCCTTACAGAGCCTGAAGTAACTGTACTCCCTGGCGACTACATGGGAATCGAAGTTTCAGTTCCTACAACTAAGGTAACTGAAAAGGATGTTAACTCACAGCTCAGAAGCTACGCTATGAGAAACGCAAGACTCGTAACTGTTGACAGACCTGCTGAAATGATGGATACAGTAGTTCTCGACTACAAGGGATTCAGACCTGACGGCGTTCAGTTCGAAGGCGGTACTGCTGAGAACCACAAGCTCAAGTTAGGCTCAAACGAGTTCGTTCCTGGATTTGAAGATCAGCTCGTAGGCGTTAAGGCAGGAGAAGAAAAGGAGATCGAAGTAAAGTTCCCATTCGACTATCCTGAAAAGTCACTTGCTGACCAGGTCATCACTTTCAAGTGCACTATCCACGAAGTAAAGGAAGAAGAACCGCCTGAGATCAATGATGACCTTGCTAAGGAATGCAGCGAATTCGATACTATCGATGAGTGGAAGGAAGATATCGAAAAGAAGCTTATCGAAAACAAGAAGATGCAGAACCAGAACAATATAAAGAACGAAGCTATGAAGGAGATCTATGATGAGATCATCGTAGATATTCCTGAAGTAATGATCGAGCATGAGATCGATGAGCTCCTCAGACAGTTCGAGGAACAGCTCAGCTACACTGGCGCAAATCTCCAGATGTATCTCCAGGAAACTCATACTGATATCGAAGAGTTCAGAGAACAGATCAGATATGACGCTGAAAGAAAAGTTAAGTCACGTCTTATCGTTCAGGCTATTGCAAAGAATGAAGGCATCGAAGTTTCTGAAGAAGAGCTTACTGAAGAACTCAGAAAGATGGGCGTTCAGTACGGTGTAGACGCTGAAAGAATGAGGGATCTTGTAGGCAATGATATCAAGTACATCAAGAACGATATCGCTTCAAAGAAGGCTCTTGATATAATTGCTGCAAATGCTGTAGTAAACGAGATCGACTACGATCAGGTAGAAGCTCAGAAGTCTGACCAGCAGAAGCTCGAAGACAAAGTAGCTGCTGCTTTAGGCGGAGACCAGCAGTAATACAAAGCATATATGCGTCCGCGGCGACGCGGATCATAAACAAGTAAATAATTCGGATTTTTACTGGAATAGGATCTGTTTTTGCGGGTCCTATTCCGTGTATTCTAAAAAAGAAGGAGGATCGTGCATGGCGTTAGTACCTGTAGTTGTTGAACAGACAGCGCGCGGAGAGCGCTCTTACGATATATATTCAAGGCTTCTTAAGGACAGGATCATATTCCTCGGCGAAGAGGTAAATGATTATACTTCAAGCCTTATAGTAGCTCAGCTGCTTTTCCTTGAGTCAGAGGATCCGGACGCTGATATAAATTTCTATATAAACAGTCCGGGTGGTTCTATAACTGCCGGAATGGCTATATATGATACTATGCAGTACATCAAACCTGATGTAAGCACTATATGCATAGGCATGGCTGCGAGCATGGGCGCTTTTTTACTTTCATCAGGCGCAAAGGGAAAGAGAATGGCTCTTCCTAACGCGGAGATCATGATCCATCAGCCTCTCGGAGGCATGCAGGGTCAGGTCACTGATATAAAGATACACGCTGACCGTATGCTTAAGATAAAAGAACGCATGAATAAAATACTCGCTGCAAACACAGGTCAGAGACTTTCTGTTATAGAAAATGATACTGAGCGTGATAATTTCCTTGATCCTGAAGAAGCTGTAAAATACGGCCTTATAGACAAGGTGATAACAAAGCGTGTATAAAAGCGTTCACGTAAATTTAATCTAATGAAATATTTATTCGGAATTGACAGAAGGTGCGGCAGGATGCATGCATCAGCCGTGAAAGCGCCGTTATTGCGGTTCCGGAGAAAGGGGACAGTAGGATATGGCAAAATTCGACGATACCAAGCAGTTGAAGTGCTCCTTCTGCGGCAAGACGCAGGATCAGGTGCGTCGCCTCGTGGCTGGTCCGGGAGTTTATATCTGTGATGAATGTATCGCTTTATGTGAAGATATCCTCCGCGAGGAATTTTCTGCTGCTGAGCCGGTCCTTGAGGACGGGACTGAGCTGCCTAAGCCTAAGGAGATAGCAGATCATCTTTCAGACTATGTTATAGGCCAGGATGACGCTAAGAAAAATCTCGCAGTGGCTGTATACAACCATTACAAGAGGATAAAAAGCCAGAAATACACTGCAGAAGATGATATAGAGATACAGAAGAGCAATATTCTTATGATCGGCCCTACAGGATCGGGAAAGACTCTGCTCGCGCAGACTCTGGCCAAGATCCTTCAGGTTCCTTTCGCTATCGCCGATGCTACGGCTCTCACAGAGGCCGGTTATGTCGGTGAAGATGTAGAAAATATACTTCTGAAGTTAATTCAGGCTGCTGATTATGATATAGAACGCGCTCAGCAGGGTATAATATACATTGATGAAATAGACAAGATCGCGCGTAAGTCTGAAAATGTTTCAATTACAAGGGATGTAAGCGGTGAAGGTGTTCAGCAGGCGCTCCTTAAGATACTTGAGGGCACTGTAGCGAGCGTTCCTCCTCAGGGAGGAAGAAAGCATCCGCATCAGGAATTCCTTCAGATAGACACTACAAACATATTGTTTATCTGCGGAGGCGCCTTTGACGGTATGGATCAGGTCATCCAGAGAAGGATAGGCGAAAAGACTATCGGATTCAATGCCGATATAAAGCCTGTAAAGGGAAATGATTCAGAGCTGCTTTCAAAGATACAGCCTGAAGATCTCCTTAAGTACGGCCTTATCCCTGAGTTCGTAGGAAGACTTCCTGTACTTGTTACGCTGAAGGAGCTTGACGCTGATGCGCTTGTCAGAATAATCAATGAACCTAAGAACGCACTTTTGAAGCAGTACAAGAAGTTATTCTCGATGGATAATGTAGAGCTTGAAATAGAGGATGACGCGATAGTAAGGATCGCTGAAAAAGCAATAGAGCGCAAGACCGGTGCAAGAGGTCTCAGAAGCATCATGGAAAACCTGATGACTGACATCATGTTTGAGATACCGTCACGGCAGGATATACGCAAATGTATAATCACCAAGGATACGGTAGATGATAAGGCTGATCCGGCACTCGTGCTTGACGGCGAAGATACAGAAGCTGATTCAAAAGGGGCATAGCATTATGCCCCTTTTTTCGATATGCGCTGACTGAGTGCGGGGCATAATTTAAAGACAGGAGGCGGAAACTATGGCAGATGAAAAAAAGGCATTTGAAGGCATAGACGAAACCACGCTTGAAAATGAAATTGAAAGAACGATCGATGACGACGTTTTTCAGGATGATGAGATAGAAGATCTCATACATGCAGCAGATGCAAAGATAACAGGTATGCCGGTCATACCGCTCAGAGGTATCACTGTATTTCCTACGATGCTGCTCCATTTTGATGTAGGCAGAGAAAAGTCTATAAGCGCGCTTGAAAACGCTATGATGTCAAATCAAATGGTATTTCTCGTAACGCAGAAAAACCCTGATACAGATCTTCCTACCCCGGATGACTTCTTTGAGGTAGGTACTACGGCAAGGATAAAGCAGATGCTCAGACTTCCGGGCAATGCCATAAGAGTACTTGTTGAGGGTATATCAAGAGGACGCATATCAGCTATGCTGCAGGAGGTACCTTACTTCCGCGCTGAGATAGAGACTCTGGATGAGGATGAATCACAGAGCCAGACGCCTAAGGCAGAGGCGCTTATGAGAACTGTCCTTTCACAGTTTGAGGAGTACCTTGAAAATACACAGAAGATATCAAAGGAGATATTCCCGGGCATCGAGGCTATAGAGGAGCCGGGACGGCTCGCTGATATCATAACTTCTCATATGGACATCAAGACTGAAGACAAGCAGGAGATACTTGCGCTTACAGATGTTGTAGAGAGGCTTGAAAAGGTAAGCAGCTTTATCGCGCGCGAGATCGAGATCATAAAGATCGAAAACGATATCAACCAGAAGGTAAAGCAGAAGCTGACAGAAAATCAGAAGGAATACTACCTCAGAGAGCAGATAAAAACGATACAGCATGAGCTCGGACAGGATGAAAGCCTTGACGAGGAAGTGGAAAAATGGCTTAAGCGTCTTGACGAACTCAAGCTTGAGCCTAAGATACATGAAAAGATAGAAAAAGAAATAAAAAGGATGCTCAGACTGCAGGCGTCATCGCCTGACGCGTCGGTGCTCAGAAACTATATAGAGTGCATCCTTGAGCTTCCGTGGAACACATCAACAAAAGATAAGATCGACCTTGTAAAGACAAAGAAGATCCTTGATGATGAGCATTACGGACTTGAAAAGGTAAAGGACAGGATCATAGAATATCTTGCTGTAATGAGCCTTTCAAAGGATTTTAAGGGTCCGATCATATGCCTGGTAGGTCCTCCGGGAGTCGGCAAGACGTCCATAGCAAAGTCCATAGCGACTTCACTCAACAGAAAATTTGTAAGGATGTCGCTCGGCGGCGTGCGTGACGAGGCAGAGATAAGAGGTCACAGACGTACGTATGTAGGCGCTATACCGGGAAGGATCATAACATCTATACGCGACTGCGGTGTAAACAACCCTGTGTTCCTTTTCGATGAGATAGACAAGGTCGGTTCGGACTACAGAGGAGACCCTGCGTCTGCGCTGCTTGAGGTCCTTGACCCTGAGCAGAATAAGGACTTTAAGGACCACTTCCTTGATGTTCCGTTCGATCTTTCTAAGGTACTCTTTATAACGACTGCCAATACTACGGACACTATACCTAGACCGTTGCTTGACCGTATGGAGCTTATAACTCTCTCAAGCTATACGGAAGAGGAAAAAGTGGAGATCGCAAAGCAGCATCTCGTGCCTAAGCAGATAAAGGAAAACGGCCTCAAGCCTGAGGAGATAAATATCTCAGAGGGCGCTATCCGTTCTATAGTAAATTACTATACACGTGAAGCCGGCGTAAGAGATCTGGAGCGTGAGATAGGAAGCGTATGCCGAAAGGTAGCGCGCAAGGTAGTAGAAAGCGGCGAGTTAAAGGGCAGAAGGGCTAAAAAGTCTGATGCCAAGCTTAAGACATACCGGATAACTGCAGGAAATATAGAGTCATATCTCGGTAAGAAGAAGGCTCATTATGATATAGTTGAGGGAGATAACGAAGTCGGCGTTACTACAGGCCTCGCATGGACATCTGTAGGCGGCGATACGCTCTTCATCGAAACTACAGTTATGGACGGTTCAGGAAAGCTCGTCCTTACAGGCCAGCTCGGCGATGTGATGCAGGAATCCGCTAAGGCAGGACTGAGCGTCATACGCTCAAGAAGCAGGCAGCTCGGCATAGACGATGATTTCTATAAGGAAAAGGATATACACATCCATATCCCTGAGGGAGCAACTCCAAAGGACGGCCCTTCAGCAGGCGTTACGATGTGCACATCGATGGTATCAGCCCTTACAGGAATACCTGTAAGAAAAGATCTTGCGATGACAGGCGAGATAACGCTTCGAGGAAATGTACTTCCTGTAGGAGGTATAAAGGAAAAAATGATAGCTGCTCACAGAGCAGGCGTCAAAGTAGTCCTCCTTCCTGAGGAAAACCTCAAGGATCTCGATGAGCTTCCTTCAAATGTAAGAAATGACATGACTTTCAAAGGTATGAAGGTCATAGATGAGGTACTTGCAGAGGCTCTTGTAAAATAGAATATATGCAGGAAAATATGCGGACGGACGCGGAAGAGCCGGGTGACGGGCGTGTCCGTCCGCAAAATTTTTGTTTAAAGACAAAGATCACAGAAGGGAATATCTATATCCTATGAAGATCAAAAAAGCAGAACTGACAGCAGTCGCTGTCAGGGAAAATCAGTATCCGGCTGAGGATATGCCGGAAATAGCGTTCGCAGGACGCTCAAATGTAGGAAAATCATCACTTTTCAATACGCTTGTAAACCGCAGAAATTTCGCGAGAGTCAGCGGGAGTCCCGGAAAGACGAGGACGATAAACTTTTTTGAGATAAACGGAGAGTTCCGCATAGTCGATCTGCCCGGATACGGATACGCTAAGGTATCTAAATCGCAGAGCAAAGAGTGGGGCCCGATGATGGAAAATTATCTGGAAAACCGAAGCAATCTGCTTAAGGTAGTCCAGCTTGTAGACGTAAGGCACGCGCCAAGCGCGCAGGATGTACAGATGTATGATTATCTGCGTTATCACGGACTTGACGGTATAGTCGTAGCGACAAAGGCCGACAAGGTATCGCGCAATGAACTCAACAAAAACATAAACATCATAAAAAAGACGCTCAAGCTTGGAGCTGACGATATCATAGTCCCGGTATCATCACTGAAAAAAACAGGTGTAGAGGCGCTGCTTGATGTTATAGAGGTCATTATTTCAGGCAGTACTGCGGCTGCTTCTGAAGGATCTCCGGCAGAGGAATGATATGAGATATTTATCGTTTGCGATCCTTGGAAAGCGCATAAGATCGATAAAAAAATTTCTTTTGGATCCTTCTGTGCCAAAAAGAAAGAAATTATTAATTATTTTTGGTATAATATATTTGATTATGCCTATAGATGTCATTCCCGAGCCGGTGCTCGGCTTTGGAATTATAGATGACATTGTATTATGGCTTTTTATCCTGACGCACCTTTCTGATGAGCTTGATAAATACTGGAAAACATCTGATGAAGGACAGGAGAAGGCATCGCATGTCGATCCTGAAAAGGCGTTCAGGGGAAAAACGATAATCGACAGTACCGGCAGAGTAGTTGATGATGCAGCAGATGACGAAAAGTCGTGATGCAGTGACTGAAAATGATGCCGGATAAAATAAAATGACAGAAAAACAGATGCAGCCGCGAGTCTGCAGAAGGAGTAAGTTAATTGGATATTAATGTACCTGGTTACGACGTCGGCGGAGTCCTGCTGACAGAAGAAGAAATAAAAAACAGAGTAAGCGAGCTCGGAAAGCAGATATCAGCTGATTATGCGGGAGAAGATATCTTTGTGGTAGGCGTACTCAAAGGTTCTTTCGTATTTATGTCTGATCTGATAAGAGCTATAGACGGCGATGTAAGCATAGACTTCCTTGTAGCGTCAAGCTACGGAGATTCTACTGAGACAAGCGGTTCAGTCCAGATAAAGAAGGATCTTGACCGTTCACCTTCAGGTAAAAATGTACTCATCGTTGAGGATATAATAGATTCAGGAGTTACGCTCAAGTATCTCAAGGATCATTATTTTGCGGGCAAGGGTGCAAAGTCTGTAAAGATATGCACATTACTTGACAAGCCTGCAAGAAGAAAGACAGATGTTGTTCCTGATTACTCAGGCTTCACTGTTGACGACAGATTTATAATAGGCTATGGACTGGATTATGCCGAACAGTTCAGACAGCTTCCTCACATCACATATCTCGTTCCTAAGGAGCAGTAGCTTCCGGAGAGGTATCAAGCGTTAATTTTGATATAATTATTTATTAATTATATATATATTTAATTTATTAGAATTGGGGAAATTCCTTTATGGTGTTTCCACGGAGAAGAAAAGTCCGGAGCTGATGTGACAAACAGCGGATCCGTCTGGGCGGTTGCGTTACCCGCGCGGCGGAAAGCAGGCTGCTTTCATGGCAAAGGTCAGTGAAAGGCTTTCTTTATTATTGAATGGTTTAAGCACAAGGAGGCAAAAAATGGGTTACACAGTACCTGCAGGCATTTCAAACAAGCACGTTCACGTATCTGCTGAGGATTTCGCGAAGCTCTTCGGAGAAGGCGTTGAGCTTACAAGATTCAAGGATCTCTCTCAGCCGGGTCAGTTCGCTGCAGAAGAAAAGGTCGATATCATCGGACCTAACGGCGGCAAGCTCCCGGGCGTAAGGATCCTCGGACCTTTCAGAAAGCAGACTCAGGTAGAACTTGCTGCAACTGACTGTTTCGTAGTCGGTGTTCCTATCGACATCAGAGAATCAGGAAAACTCGCAGGCACACCTGGATGCAAGCTCGTAGGCCCTAAGGGTGAAGTAGAGCTTTCAGAAGGCGTTATGGTAGCTAAGAGACATATCCATCTTTCAACTGAGCAGGCTAAGGAAGCAGGCGTTGTTGACGGTGAGATCGTACAGGTAAAGTTTGACGGTCCAAGAGCGCTTATATTTGACGAAGTTCTCGTAAGAGCAGGTGACACTCACTTCAGAGATATGCACCTCGACACTGACGAAGCTAACGCTGCTAAGCTCTCTAACGGTCAGGAAGGCGAAATTATTAAAAAATAAGAAGGAAAGAGGCTAAACGACAAATGGAAGACTTAAGCAAGGTTATTGAGTATACCGCTGTAAAATTCGGTACTACTACTGGTGATGTAAGAAGTCTGTGCAAGCAGGCTATAATGAACAACTACAGAGCGGTATGCGTAAATTCCGGTTTTGTTAAGATCTGTTATGAAGAACTCAGAAAGCATCCTGAAGTACTTATCGTATCTACTGCGGGATTCCCTACGGGCGCTTCATCAAACGAAGCTAAGATATTTGAAGCTATCCGCGCTGCGGAAAGAGGAGCGAAGGAGATCGATTTCGTTCCTAATATCGGTCTGTTAAAGGATCGCAAGGATAAAGAACTCAGAGAGGAAATAAAGGGCGTTGTACGCAATACTGCCGGAATCGCTGATGTCAAGATCATTGTCGAAGCTCCTGTACTTACTCCGGAAGAACTCGTAAGGATCTGCACTATCTCTGCAGAAGAGGGCGCTGCGTACATAAAGACTGCTACAGGCTTTAACGGTGACACTACTGTTGATATGGTCAAGAATATAAAGAAGATCGTAGGCAGCAAGTGCAAGATAAAGGCTGCAGGCGGTATAAAGGACGCTGCGACTGTAAGAGAAATGCTCAAGGCAGGCGCTGACGTTATCGGCACAAGCACTCTCATAAAGTTTGATGACGAAGAGTAGTTCTTTGCGGAATACATAATTTAATAAATCGATCAAGTTAATAAAATCTAAACGGAAAACGGCTGACGCATATGATGTATCAGCCGTTTTTTTTCGCGCGCCGGGCGCGCGCAGTTATGCTGCTCTTATTACATCAGCTGTATCTGTACATTATACGCGATGGCGCACTGTGGCGACGGTAATAAAAAAGACGGCACAGAAGCTGTGCCGTCCGATGATATTTCGATCTTTACCGCGAAGGATTATAAAGACTTCATTTCAGCGATGCAGTTTGAGCATACATTTTTGCCGTGGATAGTCTGGATATCCTTTGCGTTGCCGCAGAAGATGCATGCAGGCTCGTATTTCTTGAGCATGATGTAATCGTCCTCAACGAAGATCTCGATAGGATCTTTTATGTGTATGTTGAGGTTGCGTCTTAATTCGATAGGGAGTACTATTCTTCCCAGTTCGTCTACTTTTCTTACAATGCCAGTTGCTTTCATGGAATGATCTCCTTTCTTTCTGTTTTAAAGTTATGAAAACAGTTTCTTAATAGAAACAATAGCGTTGACCAGGCTTACCACTGCTTTTAGGGAACTCTGATTGTTTTTTACGAATTCTGCCATTTCCTCTGTGGAGTCAGCGAGTGAAAGTACTGCGTCTTCAACCCCGGAAGCAGCATCAGAGACAAGACCTGTTACATTCTGAGTGTCATCAAGTATCTTTGAGAGCGACTTGAATCCCGGTATGAGCGCCTTTACTGCCCTTATCATATATATGAGCAGGATTATGACGCAGACACCTATCAGAAGAAGAACAGCATCTCCTATTGTTATCATGTTATTCATGTGATGCTCCTTGCTCCTTTGTTAAACGATACTATGGTGTATTCTGACCACAATACATACATTAAAACACATTTTTGTTATAAAAACAATATTTTTATACTATTTTTTCAATTTTTTTCCATAGCATATAAGAGATCCTGCGGCATATATTTAATCAGTAAAGGCAGGTAGGTGTGATGAATAAAGTCTGGATGACGATGATACTGGCGGGAATAGCTTCATACGGTGCGCGCGCCTGGCGCGCGATATCCTCCCCGGAGGGGAGCGCGGACGATGCGGGATTCATGCATTCGCTGCTCGACAGCTGTGAAGAGGCTGTTTATTTTGTTATAGGGCTTGCAGGTATAATGGGCCTGTGGAGCGGGTTTATGAACATAGCGCGCGGATCGGGGCTCATACACGCCATGGCCATGAAAAGCAGAAGGATGATGCGATTTCTTTTTCCAAACGAGAAGAACGAGGAAACCATGATGATGATGCTCATGGGTTTTACAGCCAATATATTCGGGGCGGGAAACAGCGCAACGGTGTTCAGCCTGCAGGCTATGAAGATGCTTGACGAGGAAAACGGGCGGCGCAGCGCGGCGAGCAATGAAATGTGCATGTTTGCGGCCGTCAACATGTCAATGCTGCAGCTCGTTCCTATAACTGTCATACAGATACGCGCCGCAGCAGGGTCGGCGGAGCCGTCTGATATAGTGATCCCGTCTATTATAGCAGGCGCAGCGGCAACGGCCGGAAGTATAGCGGTATGCAAGGCTTGTGAAAGAAGGAGGCGTGAGAGGCTGTGAGCGGTATCCTGAGCGCCGTATCGGCTGCGTTCCTGCCGTGCCTTATAACGGTCATACTTGTTCATGGATGGATAAAAAAGGTAAATGTTTACAACCTGTTTATAGAAGGCTGCCGCGACGGCCTTAAAACAGCTGCTGACATACTGCCGTTTATTATAGCAGTATTTCTGGCGATACGGCTCATGACGGACTCAGGCGCGCTCGATATGCTTGAGAAACTGTGTGATCCTGTGTTCAGCATGCTCGGCATGCCGGAGGAGCTTGCAGGATTTATGATAATGAGGCCTGTATCGGGAAGCGGAACGCTCGTCATACTTGAACAGCTTGCCGATGAGTTCGGACCGGACAGCTTTCTGTGCAGGAGCGCGTGCGTCATGATGGGCAGCAGTGAAACACTGTTTTACGCCGTAGCGGTGTATTTCGGAGCGACATCGGTAAAAAAGATGCGGCATACGGTGCCGGCCGGAATAGTTGGCTATATTATCGGAATTTGGTTATCTCTTGTATTGTGTAAGGTCATGTAATAATGTATAATGTATTAGCTGTGCCCGTCACCGGGCCGATAGATTTTTCTGTATTTTTTACGATAAAGGAAATATTTAAAGCTGTTTTCGTTATATAATCAATAAAAGTACAGAAAAACGTTACAGCAGATATGCAGATACAGGTGCGCCGCGAAAAAAAACGGGACGCGTTTTTGGCTGCATTTTTGCAACAACAAACAAAAATAAACATAATAATGAATAAAATACACTGAAAATATCCGGAGGAGAGAATTGGCTAAATATTTAGTAAAAAACAGCGGTCCGCTTAAAGGCGAGGTAACTATAAGCGGCGCTAAGAATTCAGTTTTGCCGATAATGGCTGCGACGCTGCTCGCAGATGAAGAATGTCTTATCTATGACGCGCCTGATCTGCGCGATGTAGATGTAATGTGCAGGATAATGGAAGGACTTGGCGTAAAAGTAAAGGCCGACCTTGCAAATAACGTTCTTTCGCTTAACTCAGAACATATAACTACAAACGAAGCTCCGACAGAGCTCGTGAAGAGGATGCGCGCGTCCATACTTACGATGGGACCGTTGCTCGCGCGTCTTGGCAGCGCAAGAGTAGCGCTTCCGGGCGGATGCGCTATCGGCGCAAGGCCTATAGATCTGCATCTCAAGGGATTTGAAAAGATGGGCGCGGAGATCACATTCGGCTCTAACTATGTGGAGGCTAAGGCTGACAGGCTCAAGGGCGCAAAGATATATCTTGATTATCCGAGCGTAGGCGCTACTGAGAACCTTGTTATAGCTGCATCGCTGGCTGATGGCACTACAGTTCTTGAAAACGTTGCAGAGGAGCCTGAGATAGTAGACCTTGCGAACTATCTCAACAAAATGGGCGCAAAGATAAAGGGTGCGGGCACTGACACTATAAAGATCGAGGGCGTTGAGCGCCTTCACGGAACGAAGCACTGCGTTATACCTGACCGTATAGAAACAGGTACATTTATGGTAGCTGCGGCTATCACGCACGGAGACGTTCTCATAAAAAATGTGGTTCCCGATCACGTAAGACCTGTTATAGCAAAGCTTCAGGAGTGCGGCGTTACTGTAGAGGATACACTTGAAGGACTGCGCGTGAATGCTGAGGGATGCGAGCTCGTGGCTACAGACATAAAGACGCTGCCTTATCCGGGATTCCCGACTGACATGCAGTCGCAGTTCATGGCGCTCCTTACTGTAGTTAAGGGAAGCAGCACTGTTATCGAGACTGTTTTTGAAAACAGATATATGCATATCAACGAGCTTAATCGTATGGGCGCCGGCATAACGATAGAAGGACGCTGTGCTGTCATACCGGGCGATAAAAAGCTCAAGGGCGCGCAGGTAATATCTACAGACCTCAGAGCAGGCGCAGCTATGGTGCTTGCAGGACTCGCAGCAGAGGGCGTTACAGAGATATCTGCGATATACCATATAGAACGCGGATACACAGGCTTTGTAGAAAAGCTCAGAGGGATAGGCGCTGATATAACGCGTGTAGAAGAATAATATAATATAAAAACAGTTCAGCCGGCGACGGCTGCGTTGGACGGTATGCCGCCCTGTCGTGTTTATATGCATGACGGGGCGGTTTTTTTTGCAAAAACTGTTGACAAAAAATAATAATGATGTATTATTGTATTAAGCCGTTAGTACAGTAATACAATGGTACAGCGATACAATAAGGACTATAGATGCAGCGCTTGTGTATGGCTGCCCGCTTAAAGGGGATGGCGGGCGTATCTGCAGGCGTGTACTGACGAGCGGAGCCGTCGAATGGCTCGGACGGCATTTGAGATGCCGGTATTTATTCAAAAGAGGTATTAGTATATCGGAGCGTGAAAGGTGAAAGGAGGAAAAGATGGATGGAATGGAAGTTTGACAGCAAACAGCCTATCTATACGCAGCTTGTGGATCAGATGACTGTGAGGATCGTGACCGGAGTTTATGTGCCGGGCAGCAAACTGGGCTCGGTGAGAGATCTCGCGCAGGAGGCAGGTGTTAATCCAAACACGATGCAGAGGGCGCTTGCGGCCATAGAGGACTCGGGGCTGGTGCATTCGCAGCGCACGGCGGGCAGGTTCATCACAGAGGATATGAACCTTATACAGCTGGCGCGCAGACGACTGGCGAATGAAAAGATAGGAATATTTGCGGAGCAGATGAAACAGTTGGGATTTTCAAAGGAAGAGATTTTAAATTTACTGGAGGAGTACAGGTATGAATGAATACATACTGCAGTGCAGGGATCTGAGCAAGAAGTTCTCGGGTAAGTCAGCACTGAACGGAATAAACATGGATATACCGCGCGGACGCATTATCGGTCTTCTCGGACCGAACGGCAGCGGAAAAACTACATTTATGAAGCTTGCGAACGGACTTCTGGTGCCGTCCGGTGGGAGCATTACAATAGACGGCCACAAGCCTGGGCCGGAGACGAAGCAGGCAGTGTCTTATCTGCCTGACAAGGATTATCTGCCTGACTGGATGAAAGTCAGAGACCTGGTGAAGATGTTTACTGAGTTTTATGCGGATTTTGATCATCTGAGAGCGCATGAGATGCTTCAGCGTCTGCTGATAAATGAAGAACAGCGTCTGAAGTCGCTTTCAAAAGGAACAAAGGAAAAGGTACAGCTGATACTGGCGATGAGCCGCCAGGCACAGCTTTATCTGCTTGACGAGCCTATCGGAGGGGTAGACCCGGCAGCGAGAGATTATATATTAAATACAATTATAAGTAACTACAATGAAAACGGAACGGTCATCATTTCAACGCATCTGATCGCTGACGTGGAGCAGGTGCTTGACGATGTCATATTTATAAAAGACGGCAGCATAGCTGCGTGCACTTCCGTAGATGAGATAAGAGAAAAGGAAGGCAGATCTGTAGACGAGTATTTCAGGGAGGTGTTCAGATGTTAGCTAAGCTTACAAAATATGAATTCCGCGCGACGGGCAGGATGCTCGGCATATTGTACGCGGCACTGATCATAATTGCGATAGTTACGCGTATAGAGATTGCGATACAGTCTGCAACTAACGGCGGCATGTCGATGGTGATGCCGACTTTTATAGTAATGATGCTTTATATCAGCGCGATAGTCGCTATCGGCGTCATGACGCTGATACTCATAATCCAGCGTTTTTACAAAAATCTGCTTCAGAACGAGGGATATCTGATGCATACGCTTCCTGTTAAAATGTGGCAGCATATAGCGTCAAAGCTCATAGCATCTGTCGTATGGTGCTTTGTCAGCATGTTTGTCATATGCCTTTCGTTTATTATAATCGGAAGTCTGGGTATTGATTTTAATGACTTTTTTACGATAATGACGAATATTTCCTTAAGAGGGCACGGAAACGAGGTACTCAACGGTATAGGATTTTTGTTTGAGCTTTTCATACTCATGATCGCGGGCGCAGCGGCATCCATACTTCAGATCTACCTTGCGATGGCTATAGGCCAGCTCGTTGACAACCACAAGCTTTTATGCAGCTTTGGCGCTTACATTGGGATCAATGTCGTATTGCAGATCATAACTTCAATAGTGATGAGCATATCTGCCGGCGGAAGCTATCCATACATGTCATATGGTATATTTAATTTCTTGAGCACCGATTCGCTGACAGGCATGCATGTGTTCTTCTGGACTCTTATAGCGGTATACGCAATAAAGGCAGCGCTCTTCTTTGCAGGCACGAACTATATTCTGAAGAACAGACTGAATCTCGAATAACTGAAACGCCACTTAGAACGGCGCCCCGGCGCCGGATGTTCAGCCGGTGACGGCTGCAGTGGGTAAACTTACCGCCCTGTTGTGCTTTATCGCATGACAGGGCGGTTTTTTCTGAATGCTGCGGGTGTTACGCCTTTTGTTTTTTTGAAGAGGCGTATGAAGTAGCCGGCATCTTCGAAGCCGCAGGAAAGGGAGATGTTTTTTACAGGATCCGATGTTGTGAGAAGCAGCTGCGACGCGTGTTCTATGCGGTGCTCGTTCAGAAACTGAAACGGGGTCACACCGAAATATTTCCTGAAGCAGCGGTTGCACTCGCTTTTGCTGACGCTGGCGGAAGCGGCTATCTCGGCCAGGGTTATATTTTTGGCGTAGTTGCCGTATATAAAAGAAACCATGCGCTTGATACGTGTCTGTGTGGCTGCTTCGCTTTCCTGCGTCTGTGAGCGCGGCAGGCTGTCTATATTTTTTACAATAGTAAGCCATGCGGCGCTTATGCAGTTTCTGACCTCCAGCTCACAGCCGGGGCTGTGCTCGGCCTGCGCGTTTATTGCCTGAAATACGGAATTATTGACGCTGCGGTGCCATTCGATGTCGTCTGTAAAGTGTATAAACGCGATATCGGGCGAGTCGATGACAGGACGGACGTATTTTGTGTATATGGCGGTGTCTGACGCTGCGATAAACTCAGGCAGGAAAAGTATGGAAATAGATACGTCGTCAGGTTTCGAATCGACGCTTCTTATGATATGCAGCCTGTTTGAGTTGATGAACGCACTTTCGCCCGGCGCGAGCGTCATATGTGTCTGATCGACTATGACTTCCACAGGCGTTTCTGTGGCTGTTACGAACTGCGGACTGTAGTGCCAGTGCCATTTTACATATCCGATATCATAATTGGAAAATTTGTCAAAATAGAAAATAACAGGGTACGCCATCGTGTCATACTCGGCGTTGAAGCGGTCTGTATCGTCTGTCGTCAGACTCTTTAGCTGCTGCATGAACATGGGCGTACCCTCCTTTTGTTTGATGTTTTATTAAAATGTATACTTTTCTGTTTAGCTGAACATGACTGCGTCATGCGCGGGCGTTATATTTTTTATGAGCGAGGCCAGCGGGCCGGATGTTTTTTTGTTGTATTCGAGCGCTGCTGTATTGTACGGGTCATTGCGTATCTGATCTCCGAATGATTCAAAGTCAGCGTACAGGTCTCTGTACTCAAGCTTATCCTTTGATGATATATCGCCTGCCGATCTCATTGCGCTGTATACGCTGCTCATAGCGTCTGTCAGCGCATCATTTTTTTCTTTTATATCAGCTATATCCTCAGCATCGAGCGCTGTACTAAGCGCTCCTGCAGCGTCTGAAAGCTCTGATATCAGTTTATCATCTTCTGATGAATAGAGATTGTTGCGGGCTATCCTGCACATGTCTGCAGCGATGTCGGCGCGCTCTTCTATATAACTTTCTATGCATTCATCGTCATCATTGACGCCGTCCTCAAAAATATCGATAACGTCATCATACAAGCCGCTGACAGTCTTAAAGCATCCTGCGAGCGAGCCGATAAGCATAAGCAGTATCATGATGATGATGCCGAATGCTCTCTTTTTGTATAAAGGCATTGTTGTGATACACCTCCGTAAACGCGTGCTATCCGCGGAACTCAAGCAGCTTGTTTTTGAGCTCGTTTTCTATGCGTGTGAGCTCTGCCTCTGCAGCGTGGCGCTTCTGTGAGCCTTCCTCCTGTATCTGTCTGACAGAATCGAGTGTTTCGATAAGGTCGGCGTTTGTTTTCTGAAGAGTTTCTATGTCTACGATGCCGCGCTCAGACTCCTGCGCTACGGCAACAGTGTTCATCTTGAGCATCTCGGAGTTCTTCCTGAGGAGCTCGTTTGTAACGTCGGTAACTGCGCGCTGGGCTTTTATGGCCTGCTGTGAGTTTGCGATGCCGAGTGAAAGCACCATCTGGTTTTTCCAGAGCGGGATCGTATTTACGAGCGTTGAGTTTATCTTTTCAACCATCATCGTATCGTTGTTCTGAACGAGACGGATCTGCGGAGCCATCTGCAGCGATACTGTGCGCGTGAGCTCAAGATCGTACAGTTTTTTCTCGAAGCGATTGCAGAACTCAGCAAAGTCGTTTGCTGCCTGAGCGTCCTCGTGAAGTCCTGTAGACTGAGCTTTTGCCTGAAGCTGCGCGAGCTGGACTGTGCGTGCTTCTTCGAGCTTTTTCTTGCCTGCGGCTATATACATGGAGAGCTGGCGGAAGTTCTGGATGTTGAGCTGATACATGTTGTCGAGCATGGCGATGTCGCGTGTGAGCGTGAATTTATGATCTTCAAGCACGTCGCATATTTTATCTACGTTCACTTCTACTTTTGCGTAGTTTGCCTTCATGACTTCAAATTTGTTGCCTGCTTTTTTGAAGAGTCCGAAAAAGCCCTTTGATTCTTCTTCATCAGCGCTGAAATTCTTGAGTTCTGCTGTAAGGCTGCTGATCATTGAGCCTACTTCGCCGAGATCGTTTGTGCGGACCTTTGCGAGGGCGTTTTCTGAGAAATCAGCGATCTTTTTCTGTGAATCAGAACCGTAGTAGAGTATCTGGTTTGAGTTTGTGAGGTCGATCTGCTGAGCAAACTGATCTATGACCTGCTGTTCTTCCGGTGTGAACTGCATCTGAGCTGTTGTGTTTCCTTCGGCAACAGGTTCTGGCTTTGTTTCTTCTGCAGGCTGTTGCGGAGCAGGCTCGAGTGTGAGTGTCGGCGCGGCATTTGTAAGAGGTGCCATCATATCGTTGAATGCAGCTGCTGTTATGTCAGCGTCGCTTACTGTTGTCTGCGCAGGAGCTGTTGAAGTGTTTATGTCGTTAGTTAAGTTGTTATCCATTTTGGTCTCCTCCTGAAATTATATGTTGTGAAAAAGTATACTTTATTGTAATCACTGTTACGGCAAAGATGCTGCAGAGCTGATGAACATACGGATAAGCGGAGCGTCGGAGCAGAATGGTGATGCTGCCCGTGAGGTGAACAGAGCCTGTAACGTTAAAAATATGTTTGAGCGGAATGCGCGTGAGCGCTTATAATGGTTGAAATTTCCGAAGGAAAATTCTTTCCCTGTCGCGAGTTATTTTTAACAAAAAGCTCTGTGAACCGAACGGAATGCAGCGTCCCATTCTGCGACCGCGGAGCGTTCCGTATGTTCATCAGCATTCCCGCATCCTACACTTACAATAAAGTATACATAATTATTTTATATCGCTTTTCATGATCGATGAGAGTACGTCTAGGTCTGTTTTTATGTCTATGGCGTCGTCGCTGAACATATCGTCGAGCTGCTTTTTGAACGTGTCCTCGATGTGGTCGAGAGAGTCTACGATATCAGCCATGGACGCGCTTATATTTCCGCCTGAAACTCCCTGTTTTTCCAGGTTGCGGTATCGCTGAAAAACACTTATGACAGTAGGTATGTAGTGCTTCGTAAATGTACGCGACTTTTTTGTGTCGATAGGATTTGCCTCGATATTGTCTGCGATCTTTTCTATGAGCTCGCAGATGGAAACCGAATAATCCCTGACAAACGGGTCGCTTATGGCGCCTCCTGTGATGCGCAGCTGCTCAGCCATTTCGTCAAGTTCTGCGGCCTGATCCTGAACGCGCTCTTTAATAAAAACAGGCTCAGGCTGTTTCTCCGGTTTATTGGACAGGCATGCAAAAACAAAACCTATGGCCAGACTGAACAACGCGGCCGGTATGACGTGCCATATCCTGTAAAAATTGAATGTGACCGCATAGACGGCCCACGCTGCGCCAAATGCTATATACGGCGCCGACGGCGGCAGCTTTTTCTTTTTAGGCTTTTCAACAATGCTGCCCTGAGTGTTGAGCGGCCCGTCCGGACGGGTCGTGCTGCTTGAACGCATTTCTCTTTCTCCTTTTCCCTTTTAATGTATGAATGGCCGGACAAGGTGCCGGCGGTATGAAAATATCTTACAAAAGCGCGCGCTCCCGCGCGCATACGGGCGCGCAGGAGCGCGCGTCATGCATTTTGTGTAATTACTTATATTTTACCGTAAAAAGTGCCTGTGCAAAACATATTTTATATATTTATCTGATTTTAAGGCAGCTTCCGGCACGTCAACGGGCACGCAGAGCGTGCGGATGTCTTGTGTATTCATGCAGATACAATAGGACAATATTTCAGAAAAACAGGACTTTATCACCGAAAATCGCTGTATGCGTTGATATATTGATACCATTATCGTAGAATATAGTCAGCAGAAAGATATGCAGGACGATATTAAGTATGCAAACAAGATGGCTGATCAGTGAAATGATAACAAAGCAAGATGAGGAGAGTGAAGTCAGATGAAACCTGATGTAAATTTCTGGATAGAACCTTCGCACGGTTATTATGACGGTGAAGCGCCGATGATGTTCGGCGTAAAGGAAACGACTGTAGACCTGGCGGACTATCCGTATGACATAATGGGAAAACAGAAGGGCAGTATAACGATGAACGGCCTGATAACTGCAGCAGTGCTGGCGCATGTCAGAGGCTCGGAGCACAGCTACAGGATGATGCAGGCGGCTGACGGCTCGCAGACTGTGTGGGCGGAATTCTGCCCTGAGGAAGAGGCGGCTGACGGGGCGCGAAACATATATCTTATAAAGATATACCTTCAGGATGAAACGACGATAAAACGTACATTTACAAGGATAAAAGGAGCGGAAGCAGGGCTCTTGAATCGCGAGACCGGCGAGTTTGAGCCGTTGTGGTCTGACGAGTCGCTTGACGCGATGGATGTAGTGCCTTATATGGCATTTATGCCGGTGCTCATGGGCGCGGCGCTTATAGACAGCGATATAAACAAGCGTGTGGAGCGCCTGAGAAATCTTCCTTCTAAAAATTACGCCGAAAATCAGAATCTTTACTGGCTCACATACAGATTTATGAGCGGACGCAGCGAATATTACAAGTACATAGGCGATGTGAAGCCGCTCAGCGAGGAGTCTGTAAGTGAGTTTAAAGAAGAAGTGCTCGATCTTCAGCGCAGCTGGGAGATATACAGTTATTACCATTCAAGGGATTCGCAGCCGCTCGGCAAGTTGCCTTATGAAAAGATAGCAGTCGCGTTCTCAAATGACGAAGTGAAAAGATCGCCGCTGGCGAAGTTCATACCGTCTATAACGCTGTCAGATTATTACATAGATCCTAAGATAAAGTCGATAGTTGACCTTATGGTCATGGAAAAGGACTCTAAGCTGCCTGTAAACACAGGCATGCTGTACGGCCCGCCTGCGTCAGGAAAATCAACAGCTGTCATGCTTATGGCAAAGATGCTGCAGCTGCCGTACATTCCGGTAACGTTCAACAGCAATATTTCTATGGATGATCTGCTCGGCTCGTGGCAGCCTTCAGAGGACGGCGGAATACATTTCGTAGAGAGTACGTTTGTTGAGGCTTACCAGTCACCATCTGTAGTAGAGTTTGTAGAGTGCTACTACGTAAAGCCGGGCGCGTGCGGCGACCTGAATACTGCGCTTGACGATACGGCGCAGATAACTCTTCCTAACGGAAAGGTCATACACAGGCATCCTGCCTGCTTTATAATCGCAACGATAAACGCCGGCATAAACGAGCAGGATTACAAAGCCGTGCGCGAGCAGGACGCGTCATTCGACAGAAGATTCGAGGGATTTAAGGAGTACCTTGAGCCGTTCGACCACAATGTATTTGCGCAGATGATAAAGCATAAGTCAGGATACGACAATGAAGACGAGATCATGCTCATGATAAAGGTCATGAACGATATGAACCGCAACGCTAATGAAACAGGCGACTGGCAGACGGTCTACCCGTCTACTGTCATACGCTGGGCGCAGCACAGAAAGTATAAGGATATATACCAGGCAGCAGAAGCTACCATACTGCCTGCAGCGTCAAAGAACCTTGATGTCCAGAATGAGGTACGTGAGAATATCCTCAGCAATTACTGGTAAAATGGTAAAAAATTATGGGAGTTCATAAGAAATTTTTTAATTACAGGCCTAAGGTGCTCGAATCGATAACCGAGTCCATGCGGCCGAGAAACTTTGTCGAGACAGACAGTGTCAGAAAATATCTGCAGGCGAGGGCGGTGCGCGTCACGTCTGACAGTGAGGTGACTGTTGTATACGACAAAGAAAATTATACTGATGGTAAAAAAATACATGTAAGCCCTGTAGAAGCAGCCAGATACGCTGAAACGCATGAAGAGGCGCTGATGATGCTTGCCGGATTCGTGTTCCATGAGGCGCTTCATATTATAAAGACAGATTTTGACATATATGAAGAGTACAAGATGGGGCATTTTGACGGGAAGATACTTCCGGAGCCGCTTCCTAAATACTCATCTTACCGTATAAACATACTGAGTATAGTGGAGGATGGCGCTATAGAGGAATGGGGAAAGAAGGAATATCCTGCTTTTCTGAAGCAGAGCATAGATTTCGCCAATGAGGTCAGCTTCGCGCACAGAAAGTCGCTTACGGAAATGTACGAGGAGCGCGTTCATCCTATAGATATATTATATGAAGCGTTTACGTCGTACATAATCATGGGCGAGGATCCGGAGTTTCCTCCCGATCTTGAGGGATATGAAACTCTTTATTATGAGTGCCGCCCGCTGCTGGCGCGCGCAAAGCACATGGATTCAGCAAAGGAGCGCTGCAGGATAGCAGAGGATATATTCCAGAAGATAAAGCCTGTGGTAGTAAAGGAGCTTGGAAAGAGCGACCACTTCTCTGTTTATATGCCGGCAAAGCCGTCAAAGCATGAGGCGTTCGACCCTAAAAAGCAGCTTGAAGCGCAGGCTGCAAAGGTTGCGGCTGACGCGGCTGTGGCACAGGGCGGAACTGCGGCGCCCGCTCAGAAGCAGCTCACTAAGGATGAGATGCTGGAGATGCTCGTGCCTGCAGGTGACGATGAAGAGGGCTTTACGCTTGAAGAGCTGCTCGGCGCGGCTGCGCGCGACATATATGATAAGGAAATAGACGAGGAATATTCAAATCAGCTCGTACTTAATATAGACAAAATGAACAGCACATCGCTCGGAGCGATGCACAATACTATAAAGGTCAAATTTACGTCGGCGGAGCCGTCGGAATACGATCAGTATTATGCAGAGCACCGCAGGCGCGTGTCGCGGCTCCGTCCTAAGATAAAGATACTTCAAAAGAGCATACTTTCGGTGATACAGAGGGAGCACGATACTACTGTAAGGAATCTTTACGCAGGCAATCAGTACAGGGAGCCGTTCCGCGCTGACAAAAAATGCTGCGCTATAAGGAAGGATCTGTCAGATGAGGCCGATCTCTTCATATTCGTACTGGTAGATGCGTCGGGTTCGATGACGCCGGAGATAGAGACTATAAAGGATGCGCTGACGATGTTTTCTGAGGTGTGCCGCAGTCTGAGTCTTCCGATAACGGTCATGACGCATATGGCAAGCGCAAACAAAGTTACCATAAATACCCTGATAGACGGAAATATGAGAAAAAACACGTTTGCGGGTATAGAGACGTTTACTACAGGCGGAGGAACGCGCGATGGCGTAGCGCTTATGAGCGTAGCGGAGTATCTGAAAACGCGCCGGGAAACGCAGAAGATACTTATAGCCATATCAGACGGACAGCCGTGGCACACGTGCCAGCTTGAAATGAACGACGAGCTTTATGCTATAGCCGCCGGAGCGGGCGTAAGCGCGTCAGACGCGAAAGAGTTTTTCTCAGAATATTCCAATTTTTCAAATTCTGATATAAGGAATGTAATAAGAAAAACGGGCATACGCCCGGTCGGCGTCGCTCTCGCTCCGACAATGGAGGATGCGCAGAAGCTCAATGAAAATATAAAGGGTCTTTACCCGGAATCGTTTGCTACTGATTTGAACCATCTGGCAAAGAAGCTGTCAGATCTTATAGGAAAGAGGATGTTTGACATATGAGTGAGAAGACAGGAGAAAAAACGGTATTCACATGGCGTGACGGAACTGTAACGGAAGCGTCGCTGAAGCAGATAACAGAAGGTTTTGCCGGAAAATACGGAAAGCAGAAGGACGATCTTGTTGAGGTCGTAATAGGTGACAGCGCAAGGAGCCTTGAGCTTAACGCGTTCAGACTGTGCAAGAACCTGAAAAAGGCAGTTATATCAGATAAAGTAACTGAGATGAACGAATTCGCATTTTCATGGTGCGATTCGCTTAAAGAAGTCGATCTGCCGGCAGGAATATCAAGGATCGGCATATCAGCCTTCCAGGGCTGTAATTCTCTGGAAAGTATATATATACCTGACAAGGTAACCATAATAGACGAGCAGGCATTCTCAAAGTGCACGGCGCTCAAAGAAGTAAGACTGCCTGAGTCTATGTACTGGCTGAGCAACGAATGTTTTGACGGATGCGAGAGCCTGGAGGAGATAGATATACCGGCAAGCGTAGAGATAATAGACGCTATGGCGTTTTCAAACTGTACAGCGCTTAAAGAAGTAAGGTTCGCTCCTGAGCCAAAGCTTCGCGAGTTCGGACCAAATGCATTTGAAGGATGCACAGAGATGGATATAATAACACCCGATCCGTTCACGGCGCTTGAGCGTATAGGAGGTCATGCTTTTGAGCGCTGTTCAAAGCTGAGTTCTTTTACGATATGTGACAATGTGATGCTCATAGGCGAGAGCGCGTTTGACGGGTGTGAGTCTTTATCAGGCGAGATAAAGATCCCTGCATCACTTAAGAAGTTCGGGATAAAGGCTTTTGCTGACTGCAGATCGCTGGAAAAAGTAACGTTTGAGAAGAATCAGAAAAATACTGTGCCTGTTGGCACATTTGCGTGCTGTGAAAATCTGAAGTCGGTCACAGGAACTCAGTGGCTTACTGAGATCGGGGCATTTGCGTTCCTAGGATGCTCGTCTCTCAGCGATATAACCATAGGACTCGGTATCGCTGAGATAGGTGACTGGGCGTTCAAGGGATGTGTAAAGCTCGATCTTTCTATGCCGCCTGCGCTTTCCGGAAAGGATGCGTTTGCTTATGTTGATAAGTGCAGCGTGCATGAGGCAGATCTGAAAGGAAGAAATGAATTCTACTCAAGTGATGTCATAAGGATAAAGGCAGAAGACTGCCTTAAGCTGGCAGCTGTAGATACAGCATGCGCGGTGCGCCGCGCTCATGCTGACGGCGCTGTTCCTGATGATGCATATGAAAAGTTTAATGAGGAGCTTATGCTGTTCGTTCACGGTAAGGATGACAGAGCGGTAACTTTTGATATGATGGATGAGTTTGATCTTGTCTATGGAACAGCGGAGTTTCCGTTTAGTGCTGCAGGGGAGATAGTGCGCGATAAAATGTATATGTTATCACAAGAGGTGCGCGTCGGTTAGTACCGTGCGCTCCGCGATGTAAGGATATTCAGCTGCGCGCACGGTACTAACCGACGCTGTGCCGGAGCGACGGGCGGCTGCGCCGAAGGTAAGTTCAATTGTACGTACGATCGTGACAGTTGTTCATGTAAGCTTGACTGTTTGTTCACGTAATGTTCATAAACGGTTTATATAAGCGTCATATAAGATGGTTATTATATAACTGTCTAAAGGAACAGAGGAAAACATAAAGGAAAGCTGATCCGGACGGCGGATGAAATTGCAAAACTCTAAATTTTTCATAAATCTCTCCTAATAAAAAAACAGTAACACAGACAGAAGGGCTGCCCTGCAGGGTGGCTCTTTTGTTGTTTTTGGAAAAGTATACATTACTGTATATTGTTCTTTAAATTATACACATTTACGTGTTGCTATATTTCAACTTGTAATGTAAAATACTGATAAAGCACTTTAGTACAGTAAACAGATATCACTTGAAAGTGATATCATGATAAACAGCTAAAGAGACGTATGGAATATATGAATGTATGGAGAGATATTATGGGAAACGGAAAGAAAAGAAATATAAGCGTGTACAAGCTGCTCTCACTGTTATGTTTCATGATAATAATAGCAGCGTGGTGCATTTTATCGTTTGGCGGAGTCGTTACAGAAGTATTCCTGCCGTCGCCGCTGGCTGTAGTAAAGAAGCTTGGCGAGATGTATCAGGATGGTACACTGTGGGCTAATTGCTGGGAATCGACCCGGAGAGTCCTTATAGGCTGGGTATGGTCAGCAATCATAGCTCTTCCTGTCGGAATGCTCATGGCAAACTCAAAAAAATTCAGCGCATTCGTCCAGCCGATAGTAGAATTCGCAAGATATCTGCCTGTAGTAGCGCTCGTTCCTCTTACGCTGCTTTACCTCGGTATAGGCGAATCACAGAAATATACGATAATATTCCTTGGAACATTCTTCCAACTGGTCCTCATGGTCTGCGATACAGTCAGCAGCGTTGACAGAAATATGATAAACGCAGCCAGGACACTTGGCGCAGGAAAGCTTCAGTTATACAAAGAAGTCATATTTCCGGCTGCGCTGCCGGGTCTGATGAACGATTTCAGGCTTACGATAGGCTGGGCGTGGACGTACCTTGTAGTTGCCGAGATGGTAGCCGCACAGAACGGACTCGGATACATGATACTCAGATCCCAGAGATACCTCGCTACGGATACGATATTTGCAGGACTCATACTTATAGGCCTGATAGGCCTGCTGACAGACTGGGCGTTCAGGATAATAACAAAAATAGTTACGCCGTGGCACGAAAAGCTTACAGACAGATAAAAAGGAATTAAGTGGATATAAATGGAAAATAAAAAGCTGCAGGTAAGAGACCTGACAAAGATATACAGCGGCAGCAACGGCGATGTAACTGCTGTCTCTGATGTGAATCTCGATGTCGCCGATTCGGAATTCGTTATGATCGTGGGCCCGTCAGGATGCGGAAAGAGCACCCTGATAAACATGATAGGAGGACTTGAAACACCGTCATCAGGTCAGATACTGCTCGACGGAAAGCAGGTATCGGGACCGGGAGTGGACAGAGGCATGGTATTTCAGGGCTACAGCCTTTTCCCGTGGCTCACGGTACAGAAAAATATAGAATTCGGCCTTAAAATGAAGAAAGTACCGGCAAAGGAGCGCGCCGAGCGCGCAAGACAGTATATAGACATGGTCGGCCTGAACGGATTTGAAAATGCGCTTCCAAAGCAGCTTTCAGGCGGTATGAAACAGCGCGTCGCCATAGCGAGGACGCTGGCAAATGAACCGGAAGTCCTGCTTATGGACGAGCCGTTCGGCGCGCTTGACGCGCAGACGCGCATGGTCATGCAGGAGCTTCTGTCAGGCATAAGCCTGAAGACGGGCACAACGATACTTTTCATAACGCATGACATAGATGAAGCCGTGCTTCTCGGACAGCGCGTATACGTTATGAGCCGCAGGCCGGGGACTATAAAAGAAACATTAAAAGTAGGCCTTCCGGAAAAACGCAGCCACGACTGCCTTGTCATGCCGGAATTCCTTGAAACAAAAAAGCTCATAATGGACATGCTGTGGCAGGAAAGCAACGATGCAGCTATGGGCATAAAGTAAGGATGTGCTAATAGAAAAAACTGTAAAATACGCAGCTGTCCGCTCATTAAACAGCGGGAACACCTGCGGTAAATTAATAAAAGAACAAAATCAATAAAAACAGAGAGGTAAAATTTATGAAAATGAAAAAATTTGCAGCAATAGCGGCAGCTGCCGCTCTCGTTATCTCAGCCCTCGCGGGCTGCGGTTCAGGCTCATCCGGCGGAGGACAGTCAGCCGGTACGGCTTCAGGCGGCTCAAACGGCGAGCTTACAGACGTTTCCATGGCATTCTGCACATGGACAGGATATTCACCTATGTTTATCGCAAAGGAAAAGGGATACTTTGAAGACGCAGGCATAAACATGGACATACAGATCATAGAGGACGAGTCAACATACGCCAGCCTTCTTACAAACAACAGCATACAGTTCCTCGCAACTGCTCAGGATCCTAACATAAAAATGTTTGCAAACGGAACTCCGAGCAGATACGTACTTACTATGGATTCATCAAACGGCGCTGACGGCCTCGTAGCCGGCGCAGACATAAAAACGCTCGATGACCTTAAAGGCAAGTCAGTGGCGCTTGACAAGTCAGCCTCTTCATACTACTTCTTCCTGCAGGCGCTCGAAAATGGCAGCTCACTTACAGAAGACGACATAGACGTTATAGAAATGGGCGACACTACGCAGGCAGGCCTCGCATTCATGAGCGGCAAGGTAGACGCAGCTATCATGTGGGAGCCTGAGCTTTCAGAAGCACTCGAAAGCGTTGACGGCGCACACGCTCTTTGTACAAGCGCGGATTATCCGGACACTATCATTGACAGCCTCGTTGTAAACGCCGACTTCGCAGAGGAGAACCCTGACATAGTGGCAGCAGTGGAGGACGCATGGTACAAGGCTGTAGACTTCCTGAACAAGGATCCTGACGAAGCCTACGAGCTTATGGCAAGCGGCTTTGAAGAAGTATCCGCCGAGGACGTAGCAGGCGATGTACAGGGCCTCGCATTTATGGGCAAGGCTGAAAACGAATCCCTCAACGACGAAAGCAATGCAGATTCGATATATGCAATAAGCCAGAAGATGGCAGATTTCTGGAAAGAAAAAGGCGAATGTGCAACATCTGATATAACAGAATTCTTTTCACTGGTAAAGTAAATTGAAAATATCTATTGAAGAATAAAAAAACGGCTCAATGCTTATATGTACCCTCCTTACTGTACAGACTGTAAGGAGGGTATTTTTGAAAGCAGGCAAAAAATTTTTATCTTCACACAATATTCACAATTATGTTGTTTAATCGTCACAAAACATGGTTATTATATAAGTGTCAAAAGGAACAGGGCAAAAAAGAGAAAAACAGTCCTGAAAGCTTAAGACATCTTAAATCGCAAAACACTAATTTTTCATAAATCTCTCCTAAACAAAAAACAGTAACAAACGGTCGGGCTGCTCAACAGGGCAGCCCGGTTGTTTTTTTGCAGCAAAAGCATTGATATACAGTAAGTGCAGGCAGAGAGTAGTAGTTGTTATTTGTTTGTCAGCGTGTTATAATTTGCATTAGATTGCAGCTGTGCGGATCTGGATGGCTGCATACAGAGGGAAAGACGCTCTGAACGGCCGCGGGCTTTTCCGGTCTGCCCGCCGTAGTGTCGGAGCTGTTGTTATGGGTTATTGAAAGTTTTATTGAAAATAATGGAGAGATCATAAGAAAATAAGGTCTTATGAAAGATTGAAGATGGATAGGATATTTATCGCGGCAGGAGTTTTGTCATTTTTTTTAATGTATATTTATGATCTGAGCACTGTGCGCGCCGGTAAAAAATGGGGAAGAGTCTTTTTCCCGGCAGGCGCGGCAGGACTTGTCGTTTCTACGGCAGGACTTGCTGTTCGCTGTGCGGACAGCAGGACTGCGGGGATATTCTTTGCAGTGACGTCAGTGTCAGCTGCTCTGTTTTTTGTGCTTCTGATATATACGCTTTTTTTCGCGCTTCCTGCGGAAGCGTACAGTGGCGACAGTAAAAGTCGCATGTGTGTGTGCCGGACGGGTATGTACGCGGTATGCAGGCATCCGGGGATGCTGTGGCTCGCAGGCTTTTATCTGTGCTCGTCGCTGGCTCTTGATTCAGCTGTTTTCTGGCTGGCCTCAGTTATATTCGTATTGATGGACTTTATATATATTTTAATGCAGGATATTTTTATTTTTCCGCTTCAGTTTGCTGATTATGCGGATTACAGAAAAAATACACCTTTTCTGATACCGCGCGCTCCGGGAGCGCGTCAGACCGCGTCGGACCGTATTGACGGTGAAAGGAACAGAGATGAAATTTGACCGCAAGCTCAGGGAACAGAATAATGATGAGATATGGCAGGAGTACTGCGGTTTTCTGGATCTTTCTCTCGATGAATTTATGAGCATACAGTTCAGGCTGATGGAGGAACAGATAGAAAAATGGAGCAGGTGCGGGCTCGGAAAGGCCATGCTTGACGGTCGGACGACGTCATCTGTGGAGGAATTCAGACGAATGTTTCCATTGACTACGTATGAGGATTACGCTGATGTGCTGCTGCACAAGCGCAGCGAGATGCTGCCGGACGAGCCTATAGTCTGGATACAGACGACGTGGGAGGGCGGACGCCATCCTGTAAAGCTTGCGCCGTACTCTAAGAGTATGCTCGATACATACAGAAACAACGTAGTGAGCTGCCTTATACTTTCATCGAGCACTGCAAAGGGGGCTTACTCTGTAGAACCCGGAAACACTATGCTGTACGGTCTTGCTCCGCTTCCCTATGCTACGGGTCTGCTGCCGCTGCTGCTTGATGACGAGATACATCTTGAATATCTTCCACCGGTAAAGGAAGCTGAAAAAATGTCTTTTTCCGAGAGGAACAAGCTTGGTTTCAAGCTGGGGCTTAAAAAAGGGATAGATTTTTTCTTCGCTGTAGGCAGCGTTACTTACTATATAAGCAGCAGCTTCGCAAAGATGGGCGGAGGCGGTTCAAAAAAAGGGATAAAGAATGTGTTTCAGTATTCGCCGGCGCTCATAGCCAGGTATATATCGGGTAAGAAGAAAGCGGCCCGTGAGGGACGCAGCATCGCGCCTAAGGATGTGTTCAGGCTTAGAGGATTCATGTGCGCGGGAACTGACAACAGGTGCTATAAAGACGACCTTGAAAAGCTGTGGGGCATACGTCCTGTAGAGGTATTTGCCGGAACTGAACCGGGATGCCTCGGGTGTGAAACATGGGCGAGAAACGGACTTTACTTTTTCCCGGATTCATGCTTTCTTGAATTTATACCTGAGTCTGAGATGGAACGCAGTCTGGCAGACGGCTCATACGAGCCGCAGACGTGCCTTATGAATGAGGTTATAGCCGGGGAAGTCTATGAGCTTGTCATATCAGTATTTAAGGGCGGGGCGTTCATGCGCTACCGCGTAGGCGACGTTTACCGCTGCCTGGGGTCCGATGGCGCTGACTCCGGCGTAAAGCTGCCGCGTTTCGAGTATATAGATCGCATACCTACAGTCATAGATATCGCAGGTTTTACGCGTATAACTGAAAATTCTGTGGAGCAGGCGCTCAGACTGTCAGGCCTGCAGGTTGAGGACTGGATCGCGTGCAAGGAGTTTTCGGAAGAAAACAGACCGTACATGCATATTTATGTTGAAATGAGATCGAAAACGGCTCATACTGTCGCGCTCACGCGCGAGGTCATACGCGAGCACCTGAGCGTGTATTTCAAATATCTGGACAATGATTATCAGGATCTGAAAAAAATACTCGGTATAGATCCGCTGAAAATAACTATGCTGCCGTTAGGCGCGTTTAAAAAATATTATTCTGAGGGCCATGACGCTCTGCGCAGGATCAATCCGCCTGCTCATGAAAAGCTGGCGTTTATGCGATGCTGCGGACTGCCGTTTACGGGAGGTGTGTACTGATGATGTCAAGCTACACTATCATACCCGTAATTGCTCTCATGGGCTACGTAATACTTTTTGTGGCATTTGCTGCATCAAAGAAAACAAAGCTTACTAACAGCTTTATGCTGCTGCTGCTGGTTTTCAGCTTCTGGACAGCGGGTTCGCTGTTCCTGAGGATGGGGATTCAGCCTTCAACGGGCTTCTGGTTCTATGTGTCGATAGATGCGCTGTTCGTGATGTGCTTTACGTACCACAGGTTTCTGTCAGAATTTACCGGCTGCAGGCAGCGGCTGCTTTCGAAAATATGGCTTGTCGGATCGATCGCAGTCATTATCATAAATCACGCGGCGCACGGGATATTTATAGGACCGCCTGAGCCTGTCACTGTTGACGACGCGACTGCATTTGTATATTACACCGACTGGAGGATAGCCATACCGCTGGTATTCAACGCGCTTATAATAGCTGACTGCATCTATCTGCTGGTACGCTACAGCCGCGAAAATTTTTCGGCGAGGCGCCAGCTCAGACCTGTGATAACGGGCATTATCATACTGTTCAGCGGACAGGTCCTGGCGTCGCTGCCGTTTTTCAGCAGCTTTCCGATAGATATACTTTCGGGTGTTATAAATGCGTGTCTGATATTTTACGCTATGTACAGCAGGCGGCTCTTCAGACTCACGCTGCTCGTTTCCAAAAGCACGTGCTATGTCATATCGGCAGGCATAATAGTGATCGTATTCAGCTATATTGCCAGAGATTATCAGGATCTGATGGTCAGATCGTCAGGTTTGTTCAGATCGGATTACATGTTGATATTTGCTGTAGGCTACATGCTGTCGGTGATGATATTCTATTATCTGCTGAAAAGGTTCTTTGACCATGTGTTCGTGAAAAATGAGATGGCTCAGGCGGAGGCTATAAGAGAGTTCAGTACTGCTATATCGAGGACGCTCATGGTAGACGAAATACTTTCGCGCCTTATAACGGTCATACACGACACGCTGCATGTAGAAAAGTCATATGTGTGTCTGCTGGATTATGATGAAGCCTCGTATCGTATAGTTCAGAGTACGAGTCCTCTTGATGAAAAAAGTCTTGTCATAGAGCGCGCCAATCCGCTCGTAACGCTCATATCACAGGAACGCGAGTGCATACTTATAGAAGATCTTCGCAGGAGCGCTATCTACAGATCGATGTGGGAAAAAGAAAAAAAGCAGCTTCAGGATCTTAATATACGCTGTTTCCTTCCGCTGATGGACGAGGAGGAACTCGTAGGCATAGTGCTGCTTTCAAATAAGGAAAAGCATTCATCGTATTCGATACAGGACAGGGATTATCTGCAGTCGCTGGCATCGGTGTGCTCTATAGCGGTAAAAAATTCGCGTCTTTACGAAAAGGCCTGGTGGGAGGCGCGTACTGATGAGCTGACAGGTCTTCTGAACAGAAACTATTTTTATGAAAAGCTTGATGAGATATATGATGAGGATCACGAGCGCGAACTGGCACTCATACTTCTGAGCCTCGATGATTTTAAGCTCTATAATCAGCTTTACGGCTCATCTGAGGGTGATACCGCGCTGAAGAACGCTGCCGCGATCATAAAGGGCACTGTAGGCTCGCGCGGTATAGTTTCACGTTACGAGGGCAAGATATTCGCGATAATACTTCCGGGAGCGGATATACTGACTGCAGTGAGTCTGGCTGAAACTCTGCGTGGGCAGATACGCAACATGAACAGCAGATTCTGCGACTACGCGATAAAGACTATAACATGCAGCTGCGGCGTCTGCACTATACCGCTCGGCGCATCAGGCACGCGCCAGCTGGTGAGCAACACGGATCTCGCGCTCTATAATGCAAAGCGCAACGGCAAAAACTGTACGCGCTCGTACAGCGAGGGTATAGTAAAGGAACGTGTTTCATCGTCAAAGATAGAAGAAGCCGGAAACTTTAACCCTGATGTGTATGAGGAATATGCGTCTACGATATACGCGCTTACGGCGGCGATAGATGCGAAGGATCATTATACGTTCAATCATTCGCAGAATGTCTGCTACTACTCGCAGGAGCTTGCCAGAGCGTACGGTATGGATGACGACTGCGTTGAGATCATAAAGGAAGCGGCTCTGCTGCACGATATAGGGAAGATAGGCATACCGGAGCAGATACTCAAAAAACCGGGCCGCCTGACTGACGATGAGTACAGCATCATGAAGAGCCACGTTGAGCAGTCTATAAGCATCATACGCCATCTGCCGTCGCTCGATTACGTTATACCGGCTGTAGTAGGTCATCATGAGCGCTACGATGGAAGAGGATACCCACGCGGACTCAAGGGCGAAGAGATACCTCTTCTGGCGCGTATGCTCTGCATAGCTGACTCGTTTGATGCTATGATATCAAAGCGCTCATACAAGGAAGCGTATACGCTTGATTACGCTGTAGATCAGCTTGTCACAGGCAGCGGAACGCAGTTCGATCCCGTACTGGCAGAATTATTCGTAAAAATGCTAAAAGAAGGAACGATAGAAATAAAATACGATGCGCCTGCGCATCACTGATGATCTGACGAAGTAAAATAAAATAATGTTTTTTGTATTGTAATTTACGGATTTTTTTGCCCGCGCGCCGGGCGCGCGTATAATTCTGTATTCATTTCCACATACTATCCATAAAACGCATGATATGTAAGATTGCTGATAAGAACTGCAGGATGGGATATTCATGCAGTGCGATCATTATCATGGGAATATCATATGCAGGAGGAATTACAAATTATGAAGGCTACAGGGATCGTAAGAAGGATAGATGACCTCGGAAGGATCGTGATACCAAAGGAGATACGCCGCACGCTGCGTCTGCGAGATGGAGATCCTCTTGAAATATATACAGACCGTCAGGGAGAGGTTATACTCAAGAAATATTCGCCAATAGGCGATATGAGCGATTTTGCTGCGGAATACGCGGAGTCGGCGAGCGATATACTCGGAAGTACTGCGGTAATAACTGACACAGACCATGTTATAGCGGTGTCAGGCGCTTCAAGAGCGCTTAAGGATAAGCGGGTAAGTCCTCAGATAGAAGAAGCGATGCAGGCACGCATCAGCCGCATAGTAACGGACAGGTCAAAGATATGCAGCATAGCAGACGAGGATCATCATGCCGCCGGATACAGTTCACAGATAGTAGTCCCGATAATCTCGCAGGGAAGTCCGATAGGTTCTGTCATACTTGTCTCACGCGAGGCGGACAGTGTATTTACGGAGCGTGAGCTCAAGGCTGCCGAGGTCGGAGCGGCATTCCTGGCAAAGCAGATGGAAAACTGACATGCAGATGATCCGATTTTCTGAATGTATAATAAATATACAAGCAGATCAGTACAAATATATCAGCTTCGCTGAGTTGACAGCTGCAAAAGAAGTAAGGTAATGAAAATCAAGACGGTAAAAGATAAATTTAAATAAATTGCAAAAAAAGACTTTACATTTGCATAACTTTATTTTATACTAATGAACGTTGATTAACGACGTTCATGCGCCATTAGCTCAGCTGGATAGAGTAGCGTACTACGAATGCGAAGGTCGCAGGTTCGAATCCTGCATGGCGCGCCAAAGATTAAACCCTTGAAATCACTACGTTTCAAGGGTTTTTATTTTGCTTAAAACAGGTTAAAAATACCCTCTGAAAATGCAGTTTGTCCGTTATTTGTCCGTTATTGAAATAAAAAAGCCGATTCGAGATTGAACCGGCTATATGTTTAAACACTCTTTTTATTAAATATGTCGTCAAGCACCTGAGAGGCGCGTGCGTCTGCTTTTTGTATCGCATGGGCGTATATTTTAGATGTTGTGGATGCGTCAGCATGTCCGAGGCGATGCGCTACGCTTACGAGGTCTACGCCGCCGGCTATCATCAATGACGCTGCAGTATGCCGTTACGGTATAATAACGACAAACGGAAAAAGCCTTTATTTTCAAGGGGTTCACGCGTTTGCCGTCATTT
>CAKQOE010000023.1 GCA_934255545.1 uncultured Clostridia bacterium
GCATATCCATTCTGCTCCGAGCTCCGCTTATCCGTATATCAGCCACCAGCATCAGCAATTTCACAATAATAAAAGTTACAATAAAGTATACGTTTTTGCTATCAGGACAGCAGACCGGTGAGCATAAGGGCTGCCGAAATGCAGGCGAGGACGCCTACGGCTGCAAATGCTATGCTCATGCCCTTCGGAAGCTTTTTTCTGTTAAAGAATGAAAAGCAAATGAGCGCGATACCAAGGCCTGCGCCAAATGCGAGCGCTATTATGAAAAGCGGGCTTACCGCTGCCGTTCCTGTTATCGATATCATTTCCATGGATGATATTCCTCCGTTTTGTGATTATTTACTTTCTATGATGACAGTCCTCGCGCCGTTGTTCCAGTCAACTTTATATCCTGCAGCCTCCGCCAGATAACGTACAGGCGCGTATGTTCTCGAATCCTTAAGTATAGCTGCCGTATCCATAGTCATCGTCTCCGGATCTGTCACCGTCCCGTCTGCGCTCTTTTTCATTACTTTATATGTATTGGAGCCTATCGTAAACACTACCACGACAGAATCGTTCTGGAATATAGCCTGACGGTTTTCGTCCTCCCATATCACGCTCATGCCAAGCGCATCGCCTACTGCGCGGAGCGGGCATAACGTCCTCTTATTTTTGTCTATGAACGGCTTTGCATCAGTATAAGTTACATATGTGCCGTTCACCGTGATGTTTACCGCGTTCGGGTCTGCCGACGGAGTCGGCGCCGTATTATTGTTATTATTGCCACCGCTGTTATTATTGCTGCTGTTATTTCCACCGGACGGATCACTGGGAGATGTCCCGCCTCCGCTGCTGTTGTTTCCGGCAGCATAATATGTCTTATAAAGGTTTACAATATTGGAATCATTTGCCATAAGCTTGTATCTGAAGTGTATCTCTCCCTTTATATTGCTGTCAGCCTTGTTTATGGCGAGCTGGCGCTGCAGCTCGGATGTCCCGTACCAGACGCTATTTTTGTCAGTAACATTTGAAGAACGATAGTCTGCCATACCTATATAAAGGTCTACATCACTGTTCTTGACGGCATTGCTCCACCATCTGGCGAGCACGCTGTAGTCAGCTGCTGTATAGCCTATGTTCCAGTAGATCTGCGGCGCTATGTAATCTATAGTCCCGGCATTTATCCACGCAAGGCAGTCGGCAAATTTCTGAGTGTACGCCTCATTCCCTTTTGTCGCTGAGCCGTTCGGCATAGTAGTTGAATTTGCCCAAATGCCCTGAGGGCTTATACCGAAACGTATGCTGCTGTCCGCCCGGTGCAGCTTTGTATCAAGCTCTGCGACAAGCTTGTTTACATTGTCTCTTCTCCAGTCGCTCTTATCTGAATATCCGGTACCGTAAGCTTTCCACGAAGCATCGTCATTGAACGATGTACCCGGATAGAAGTAATCATCCATATGGATACCGTCAACATCATAATTATTTACGATCTCAAGAGCGCCCTTTACTATAAGGTCTATCGACTTAGGATTGCCGGGATCGTAGTAATAATTTCCATCACTGTATTTTACGACGCAGTCAGCGTAATTGCCTTTTGCCGGATTGCTTGCAGCAAGGCTGTTCCACTCTGTATCGCCTCCGCGCGTTATCCTGTATGGATTTATCCACGCATGAAGCTCAAGCCCGCGCGCGTGAGCCGCGCTTACCCAGTACTCAAGCGGATCAAAGCCGTCAGCAGGCGCAACGCCCTGAATCCCTGATATGTAGCTGCTCCACGGGAATATGTCAGATCTGTATAATGCGTCGCCGCATGGTCTGACCTGCAGGAACACTGTATTCATGTTCATAGCTTTTACATTATCGAGTATCCTGTCAGCCTCTGCCTTCAGTACCGCAGCGTCAGTCGTTTTTGTCGAAGGATAATCGAGATTCATTACAGTCGATACCCATATGCCGCGCATATCATTTGCGCTTGCCTTTGCCGAGCTTCCGGCAGTCGTCCCTGAGCTGCCGTCTGCTGCCCATACAGACATCAGTGATGCCGCTACAGTCCATACTACAAATATCACAGCCACAACGAGCGCTGTCGCAGACAACCATCTCCTGCGCTTTCTCGTATAGCTGTTTCTGTTGTCGGGATCCTTCTGCTCCCTTGAATTATTTTGTGCCATTACTTTCTCCTTATCCCTTTAATTTTCAATAAGCTGTATATATCAATATTTTTGATACATATTAAAGCGTCCCGTAAACGCGCATGCTGCAAATAAAATAAGCCACGCGCTGCAATGGAAACACGTGGCAATTATACTACATTATTTTGACAAAACAGCCTTATCAGTGAAAATTTAATTTTCTCTTAATATGGCATTTCGCATTTTTCTCAGGATATATTTTTTCGATACCCCGTCACAACGTTATTATTTCAGCGTTTTTCAGTATCTCGCGTCCGCGCGCGTCTATCTCGTCCAGAATCTCCTGACCGCATACCTCTCTGATCATACGTATAGCGCGTCCGAGATCCTGCGGTCGCCATTCGCAGCTGTGACAGTCCGATCCGAGCAGATGGATCTTGCGCTCCTCGAGCAGCGGCTTAAAAAACTGGATATTACTGTAATTATTTATATATATCGCATTCATTTGTATAAGGACTTCGTCCATATCATAATAATGTTCTATATACTTTTTAGGAGTAAAATTAAGGAAATATCTGTCTATATGCGGAAGTATAGGAGTCAACGGTGAATTGAGCGCTATATCGTCTATAGTTTTAACTACAGAGTCAGACCACGGTATGAACGGCATCTCAGTAAGTATATATCCTGTTCCTTTTATTTGAAGTTCGTCAAGATAATCCCAGTTATTCATACCCGGAATGTACTCTACCTCAGATCCAAGCACGACTCTCGGCACCATGAGACGATCTTCATCCGTCAGCGCCTCTCTTATCCAGTCAAGCCTGTCCTGCCTGTCGCGCAGCCATGTACCTATCTTATGCTCGCCGCGTCTGAAATGCGATGTGAGAACTACCGTATCTATGCCCTGAGCAAAGCTCTGCTTAAGCATTGTTATCGATTCCTGAACGTTATGAGATCCGTCATCTATGTTAGGCAATATATGAGTATGAAAATCGATCATTTCCAAGATCACCTTTCCTGCTGCCCCGGGCAGCATCGGACTTCCGCATCACGCACAAAGCGCTTATTTATATGATATCTGAAAGTACAACTATAAGTATTCCTGACTCAACGCTGATCTCAGCGATGTCCTCTGTGAATTCATTGCTCACGCCGAGCGCGAAAGTATTTGTGAGCACTGCGCCCTCGAGCGGGTATTTCACGCCTCTCAGCGTAACGCCTGTGCATTCTGTATCGAATGCGAAAACAGAAATATTTCGCCACGAGCTGCGCGGCACACGCCTCCTTCCGTCTCTGACAGCGAATATCTGATGATGACCGTCAACGATCTGAAGATCCGCGCCCTTAGCTGCAGCGAATGCAATAAGCGAAATATTCGCAAGCATATGATCTACGCGCCCTCCCAGGGCGCCCACAAGCATTATCCTGCGGTAACCGCGCCTTATGGCGAGCTTAAGCGCCATCATCGTATCCGTATCGTCCTTTTCCGGCTTTGTCCTGATTATCTCTACTCCGCCCGGCAGGTCACCGAGGTACGAGTCAAAATCTCCTATGATCACGTCAGGAACTATATCAGCGCGCTGAGCGTGTATATACCCCGCATCGCACGCTATAACAAAATCTGCTTTTGTGAAGCTCACCGGAAAATAACACTCCGGGGCTCCGGATATTATCAGACAGAACTCTGACATCTTATCACTTCCTTATATTATGAATAACGGCTGCAGCTTTATCATCTGCCGGCAGATGCGCTCAACCGGTTTTTTACATTTACATTTTTTTCATATTTTCAATTTCATTTAAAAGCGCTTCGCGCTCATTTGGAATACGGTCAGTTATGACCGCTTCAAGCAGTGCGTTCAATACGCTGCCTATCGCTTCTCCGCTCATTCCTGCAGCTGCAACATCAGCTCCGTTTACGGCAAGACTTCTTAAGTCGGTGCAATCACCGGAAGCCATGATATCATCTCTGAGGCTCGCTAAAGCCGCATTTTTAGACTCAGCTTCTCCGAGGTATTTTTCATACTTTCCTGAAGCGTCTGCGTGGCGCACGTACATGAGCTCATCAAATATCTGCCTTCCAAGTCTTCCAAGCCATCTGCGCACATCGGCACGTTCCTGGCGTATCTTAAGATCGTGATATTTGATAAGTGTAACTATATGTTCTATCATCTTCTTTGGCAGCTTCATCCTGCGGAGTATAACAGCGGCCATCTCCGCGCCTTTTGCCGGATGACCCTGAAATCTGCCTCGACCGTTGTCATCTATAACGCATACTACGGGTTTTGCTATGTCATGGAACAGCATAGTCAGCCTGAACACCGGCATCGCCGGTATATCCTCAACCGCGCAAAGCGTATGATGCCACACGTCGCGGTTATGGTAAGGGCTGCGCTGGTCAAATCCGATCATCGGCTCAAGCTCAGGTATGATAAAACAGAAAACTTCTCTGTAATCATCAAGCAGCGCGGCTGCTCTTTCACCGCACATAAATTTTATAAATTCTTCCGTTATACGCTCCTGCGAAACAAGCGACAGCAAACGGTAATCGCGGCGTATGGCTGCTTCTGTTTCAGGCTCCAGATCAAGTGATTTTTCTGACATGAAGCGCAGCGCTCTGAGTATGCGAAGAGCGTCTTCCCTGAAGCGCTCATCAGGGTCCCCTACACAGCGTAATATGCCTGCCTTCAGATCATCACGTCCTCCGAACGGGTCGGTCAGGCCGACACCGGGGCTGTACGCCATTGCATTTACTGTAAAATCCCGCCTTGACAGGTCATCATTTATATCGTCTACAAACGATACATTATCAGGATGGCGCCCGTCACTGTATCCTCCCTCGCTTCGAAACGTTGTTATTTCAAAGGTTTCATAAGAGTCACGATCTTCACAGTACGGAGATCTGTCCGCACCGCCGCCTGTGACAAGCGTTACCGTACCGTGCTTTAAACCGGTAGGTATGACCTTTTCATCTGCAAAGATACGCATGACATCATCAGGCAGCGCAGAAGTGCATATATCCCAGTCATGAGGCTGTTTTCCCTGCATCGTATCACGAACGCATCCACCAACGACGTAAGCGCTGAAGCCGTTTTTTTGAAGTTTTTTTATTATATTTTCCGCATGCTCGGGTATCTTTATAAGAATATTTTCCATATTTCCACCGGATCTTATCCGCTTTTATCACAGACTTTCTGTCATAGATCTTTTATCATAAAATAATGCTGATCATCCCTGCTGTCCATTTATTACAGAGATATCCTCAACAGTATAATTTTACATTACACCGGCTTTATTTTCAATAACTGTCACGATACTTTAATGCAGATGAAATATTGTTCCGGTATCCCACTTATCTTGCTTATCTTACTTTCTTAACAATTCTTAAATATCCGCATTTTTAAATTCTATGAAGTATAATATTTACGATACTATCGTAATAGTAGTTGACTGTATACTATTACAGTAGTATAATTCAAAAAGGGTCAAAAATATTTAAATTTCAAAAGGGTATTTCAAAAGGAGTATTGAAGATAAGAGAATTAAAATGAAAAAAACAACATTAAAAAGAGTCGCAATATCGGTTTGCGAGATCGTGCTTATCATCACAGTCATAGCAGGCTGCGCGCTTATACGCTACACATCCCAGTCGCCCGCATCGCCGCCGTATGACGCGGATATGCCGATACTGATGTATCACGACCTGAATGACGGCACACAGCCGTGTAATTCCATGACTGTAACTGCAGCACGCATGGAGGCCGACCTGAAATGGCTGAGCGACAACGGCTACACTACAGTACTGCCGCGCGAGCTCGCTGCGGGCGTCCCGCTGCCGGATAAACCTGTCATGATAACATTTGATGACGGCTACAGGAGCAATTACGACATACTTTTTCCGCTGCTGAAAAAGTACGATATGAAGGCTGCCATCTCTATCGTTGTTTCTGCCACGGACAAAGGCTCCGAGCATGCGCTCACATGGGACATGTGCCGTGAGATGACTGATTCGGGACTAGTCGAAATAGATTCGCATACATACGACCTGCACAATCCCGACTCATGCGGAGCTTATAAAAATGAAGGCGACAACGGTATCCAGCGTCACCGCTGGGAAGGACTGCGCAGCTATAACAGGCGTGTCATAGACGATATCATAAAAAGCTATGATCGTATACAAAAAGAAACAGGGCAGCCTCCGTCTATGCTCGCTTATCCATACGGCATTTCAGACAAAGTCGCCCTGCTTTATGTACATCATTATTTTCCTGTAACAGTCGTGACAGCTTATAAGACCGCCGACCTGCGCCACGGTCTGCACGAGCTTACACGCTTTTCCATAAATATGGAAAACACGCCTGAAGCTGTAATAAACAGTGATAGCACGAATTAATATCCTGCAGCTGCAGCGGTCACCCACTGCACCGGATGCTGCGGATAATGATACAGCTTTTACTTTTCGTTATCAATATTAAGTATACTCAACGTTCTGTGTCCGAATACATCAAACGTTATCGAAGCCTCACGGCCGCCCCTGTTGCCGCCGTAACCGGATGATCCGGCAGCTGCGAGCTTCTGCTCACGCATACCGTCTGCAGTCCTGAACACGATACGGTGCGGTGTCAGATATCCGTCAGGATCAAGCGTTCCTTCTATTTTATAATCTGTAAATGACTCAGGGTCGGCAGCTAAAAGCTGCCGGCCTTTTTCCATATCCGAAGGCCTCAGAGGGAGCTCGCGCGCCGGGCGCGCATTTTTTCTGCCTCTTTTTTTGAATGATCCAGTTTGTTCAGCTGCCGTGCAGCTGTTCTCCGTCAGGCTCCACAGTTGGAAGTCTCTGCCGCGTTTTATCAGGCGCTTTACTGTATTGCTCACAGCAAGTTCGCCTGCGTCTGCGCAAAGGAAATTTCTGCCGAGTTTTGAGGCTGCGGCTGCAAGCGTTCCCGAACCGCAGAAAAAGTCAGCGCATATGTCGCCCGGCTCAGTCACTGCTTTTATTATTTTCTCAAGGAGCGCCTCAGGCTTCTGCGTCGCATAGTTAAGGCGTTCGCCTGAACTCCTTCCCACCATGTCTATCTGCCAGACATCACGCGGATTTACGAGCGTGTACCAGCCGACTTCATCTTCAAATTCTTCAACACCCTTGAAGTGATAAGGTCTGAAGCCTCTATTGTATGATTTTTCCTTTTCAGGCTTGTTGAACCTGTAATTTTCTGTTTTACTGTAAAAAAGTATCGTATCATGCTTTCGCGAAAAATGACGCTTTGCGGCTCCGCCTGACTTGTACGTCCATATTATTTCATTTATAAAGTTATCCTCACCGAATATCTCGTCCATTATAAGCTTTACGGCGTGGACTGCGTGCCAGTCGAGGTGGATGAATATGCTGCCCTCGGGCTTGAGCGCGTCGCGCATGAAATAAAGCCTGACTGCTATCATGCGCAGATAATCCTTTATATCGCGGTTCCACATATCGCTGTAGGCGCGCTGCCTGAGCTTTACCTTGTAAAGCTTTTCTGTATCGCTGTCATCATCCTGCGAGGCGGCCGAACCGCCGCCTGCTTTCCGTGCCGCATTTTCATCGCTGCAGTATACTTCTACATTGACTTCCTGCTTTGTTTTTGTGAAAAACGGTGGGTCGCAGTATATCATGTTGAGCTTTTCAATAAGCTCACCGCTGCGTATGCCGTCTGCAAGCAGCTGAAGGTTGTCTGCATGGTATATCTGACCTGATGATCGTACTCCTGAGTCGGCTGTGCATGACGCGCCGCCGGCTCCGCCCGCGGCTGACCGCAGCTCCATGCGATAACTGCCCGGAGCCCCGCTCTCAAGCAGGCGTTTGTATTCAATTTCAGCGTCTGTTACTATCTGAGCGAGTTCTCTTATGAGGCTCATCGTTTGTTTTTCCTTCCGTTGCTGTTTTTATTACTTTTATCGTTTCTGTTTCTGATGCTGTTTTCTGCATTAACGCGGCCGCCGTTCTTCCTGTTTTTACCACCACGATCATCGGAACGGCCGCCTGCAGAAGCAGCGCCGCCCCTTCCGGGGCCGCGCCCGCGGCCGCCATCACCCCCACTGCGGCCGCCCTTCGCGCCGTTCTCCGAACCGCGCGGGCCTCCCGGCCTGACAAGCGCCTCCGGCCCTTGTCCTATAAGATCCTCGCGCCCGATCGACCGCAGCGCCTTACGCACCATCTCCGCGTTCTCAGGCTTATTAAAATGCAGCATAGCGCGCTGCATGTGCTTTTCCTCAGGATCGCGCGCCACATATACGCTTTCCTTAGCCACCGGATCGTACCCCGTATAATACATACACGTAGAAAGCGTAGCAGGCGTAGGATAGAAATCCTGCACCTGATCCGGCACAAAGCCGTGTTTTTTAAGGAATACAGAAAGCTCGCACGCATCTTCAAGCGTTGAACCCGGATGCGACGAGATAAAATACGGTATAAGATACTGTTTCTTGCCTATCCGCTTGTTTTCCTGCTCATACGCCGCCCAGAACTTTTCAAACACATGGCGCGGCGGCTTGTGCATCCTGCGGAGCACATTGTCCGAAATGTGCTCCGGCGCGACTTTAAGAGTTCCACTGACGTGATGCTCGCACAGCTCATGCAGGAATTCCTGACCGCTTGCGCGGTCGGCCATCAGATAATCATATCTTATTCCCGACCTTATGAACACCTTTTTCACGCCCGGAAGCGAGCGGAGCTCGCGCAGTATATCCATATATGCTGTATGATCCGGCTTTATATTGCTGCATACCTTAGGATAAAGGCAGTCCTTATGCGTGCATACACCGTGCTCAAGCTGTTTTTCGCACGCAGGCTTCTGGAAATTGGCTGTAGGGCCGCCGACGTCGTGTATATATCCCTTAAAATCAGGGTCCTCTATAAGCAGCTTCGCCTCACGCACGAGTGACGCCTTACTGCGCGTCTGTATGCGCCTGCCCTGATGGAACGTCAGAGCGCAGAAGCTGCATCCGCCGAAACAGCCGCGCGTAGATGTCAGGCTGAATTTTACTTCCTTTATGGCAGGCACGCCGCCTGCCTCGTCGTACATCGGGTGCGCGGAGCGCTCGTAAGGCAGCTCGTAAACGTCGTCGAGCTCCATCGTAGTAAGAGGCTCTGCCGGCGGATTCTGAACGACGTATATTCCGTTGCCGTATGACTCTGCAAGCCTTTTTCCTGTCATGGAATCTGTATTTCTGTACTGAGTCAGAAAGCTCTGAGCATATTTTTCCTTAGAGTCGCGTATCTCCGCAAATGACGGGAGTATTTCCAGCCCGTCATCCCAGGAATTATTTTCCTCAAATTCCTTATCGACAGCGCGGTAAACAGTCCCGCGTATCCATGTTATATCCTTTATATCTATCCCTGAATCAAGCGCTTCCGCTATCTCCGTGACCGGATGCTCGCCCATGCCGTATATCAGCAGGTCGGCCTGCGAGTCTATGAGTATGGAATTTCGCACGCGGTCATCCCAGTAGTCATAATGCCCCATACGGCGCAGGCTTGCCTCTATGCCGCCTATGATAACAGGTACGTCACCAAATGCCTCGCGTATCCTGTTGCAATAGACTATGACCGCTCTGTCCGGGCGCCTGCCTGCCTCGCCTCCCGGCGAGTAAAAATCATTCTTTCTTCTGTGCTTAAATACGGAATAGTGGTTTACCATCGAGTCTACGTTTCCTGAATTTACCAAAAATCCCAGTTTTGGTCTGCCGAACCGCTTGAAATCGTCTGCGTTTTTCCAGTTCGGCTGCGGCAGTATCGCTACCCTGTAGCCGCGGCTCTCAAGCAGGCGGCTTATGATAGCGTGCCCGAATGACGGGTGATCTACATAGGCGTCCCCCGTAACCAACACAAAATCCGGGGCCTCCCAGCCCCGGTCATACATTTCCTTTTCTGTTACGGGTAAAAACATATATTATTCCTCGCATTTCATAAATTTTCTATATATATTTGGTCAGCATTTTATCCATGCAGCGCTTTTACTGACTTTTCAGCCTGCACTCGGTCAGCATATTACAGCATCCCACCCGCGCGGTGACGCGCGCTGCTTATCTGCCCTTATTACTTATTTACTTATCTTCAATATTACGCGGATTGACATGCACTGTGCAGTGCTTTATGTCGCTCCTGCATCTTTCGACTGCGTGATGTACTGATTCCGCTATGTTGTGCGCTTCTTCGAGAGTCAGTCTGCTGTCGCACGCTATCTCAAGGTCTACGTAGATCTTTGAGCCGAAGAGGCGCGTTTTTATGTCGTCCACGCCGATAACACCCTTTACGTTGCCGGCTATGCGGCTGAGTTCTTCGACAGTCTTCTGCTCCGCCGATCTGTCAACGAGCCTGCTGAACGTATCCTTGTATATGTCTACTGCGACCTTCAGAATCATGACTGCTATGACAAGGCACGCTATCGGCTGCAGTACAGGAACTCCGAGCAGACCGCCGAGTATACCGATGAAGCTGCCTATTGATGACAGCGCGTCTGACCTGTGGTGCCACGCTTCAGCCATGAGCGATACTGAATTTATACTCTTCGCGGCTCTGCGCGTATACCAGAAAAGCGCTTCCTTTGACACGAGCGAAACGACCGCGGCAACGAGCGCCAGCGCTCCCGGTACGGCGAGCGACGACGGATCTGTCAGATCTTTTATACCATTATAGCCTATTCCCGCCCCGACAAGAAGAAGAATATTTGCAAGTATTAATGAAACTACGCACTCAAGCCTTTCATGACCGTAAGGATGGTCCGCGTCTGAGCCTTTACCGGATATCTTTGCGCCGAACATTACGAGCGCCGAGCCTGCTACATCTGAGAGCGAGTGGACTGCATCGGCTACCATCGCGCTTGATTTGCCGACGATACCTGCCACGAGCTTGAACGCCGTGAGTGCAACGTTTGAAACTACGCTGATCTTTGATACCTTCATCATAACGGCCGTGCTCACGTTCGAGTCTCCGTCTTTGTTTACTGTTATGTTCTCGTTTAATTTTTCCATGATGTTACCTCCGTCCTGACACCTCTGCCTCACTCCGGCCGGCACGTCACTTTACAATAATTCTTACCATTAAATATGTTTCCTGAAACATTATTTAAGACTTTAATCTACAAAGTACCGGTTAGTCAACTATTACATCAGGTTAACCACCGCTAATTTTTTAGAGTTATACCCAACTGATTCCAACAGCAATATTTTCAGCATGGATCAATAAGGTCCCGCATACCTGCGTGCGCCCGGCGCACGATAGATATTTCTGCCATCCCGACCAACTATTGATTGATGACACAGCCTGTGCCATACGATACAATTTGTACGTGCTTAAGCATTATCAGGTCCCGGGGCCTTGTGAAACATATCTGTCACACAAGGAGGAACATTTAAATGAAACTGATAAAAATGAATAAGAAGCGCATCAAAAAGACGCTGCGGTCAGCCGCAGTATGCTGCGCAGCAGCTGCTATGAGCATCGCCCCGGCTTCTGCGTTTGCGTCAAGCGACACAGGAACTGACGCTGCATCAGCTTCCGGCGGCGTATACGGCTCGCTCAACAAAGATCACTGGTATAATATATGCAGCACATACCATAACTGGTACCCTGAATCCTACCGCCCGACGCATCCTTCCACAGGCTCCGACAGCGGCCTCGTTCACAGACCGTTTGACGGCAATAACTGTACGTGGAACTGGGGGAACAGCAATAACAGCGGCAGCAGCTCAGACAGCGATACCGGAAACGGCGATATCACTTCAAAACCATCAGAGGACGGATCATCTAATGGCTCGTCAAACAACGGTCAGACATCATCCGCGCCGTCAGGCTACGCTTCAGAAGTATTTGACCTCGTAAACCAGCAGCGCTCGGCAAACAGTCAGTCCGCACTAACCTACAACACCGAAGCGTCAAGAGTAGCCCAGGCAAAGGCAGAAGATATGGCTGCAAACAATTATTTCTCGCACACGTCTCCTACATACGGTTCAGCCTTCGACATGCTCAAGGCCAACGGCGTTTCATACAGCAGCGCCGGAGAGAACATCGCCAAAGGCCAGACTTCACCATCTTCAGTCATGAAATCCTGGATGAACTCATCAGGCCACCGCGCCAACATACTCAGCAGCTCGTACAGATCAGTAGGCATAGGCTGCGCAGCCGACAGCAGCGGTACGCTGTACTGGGTACAGATATTCATCGGATAACAGGAGATTTTTCTTATGCAGTCAAACGGTACATCACGACACACCCTATTCGCGGCTTTTATGATACAGTACTGATACTGAGTACCGCTTTGATACGCATGATCCAGATATGCAAAATGCCGGAGCATCACGCCCCGGCATTTTCATTTAACATATTATCTAACATTTCATTTAATTCATCAACATCGCTCACTATCTTAAAATACCTGAACGCACCCGCTGAATGATAACAGTAATTCCATTTTCCAAGAACTATATGGCATATCTCGCCGTCAGCTATCAGGTCTATCTCATACGTCACATCATCATACGACATTCCCTCGCTGCCCTCGACGCGCCTCACAGTAAGCCCGCGCAGCTCCCGGCTGATCTCATCTGCCTGCTCATCGCTCAGGCTTATCTCGTCTTTATTATACGACGCCCTGAGCCATTTGATCTCCGCATCACCCTTTATAAACTTATGCGGCATAAAAAGCGCACCCACTGCCACGCATACGACTATTACGATCGTTATACATGCAATTTTCAATGACAAACGCCTACGTTCCATAAGAGCCTCCCTCCAACTATGCCGGTGACGGCAGCATATTGTTCTTATTCAGGTACATTTTATCACGATTTGGCATTGATTTTAATGGATTACTTTTCCATTTTTTCTATTACACAAGTATGCGCCTTAGTTTCCTTATCATAATTTATCCCCGCAAGCAGCAGGTTTCCGTGATAGTCAGCCAGCGCATCTGTGTAGTTCTTTTCTTTTATCTGCGCTATCGCTCCCTCTGCGCTCTTGTCGTATTTCAGCTCTATCACTGCAGCCGGTTTATCCGCGTGTAGCCTGCGCGGTATGAGGCAGATGTCCGCAAAGCCTTTACCTGCAGGCATTTCGCGTATTATCGTGTAATACTCGCGTGCGAAGTAGAATGCGAGGTTTATCACGCAGCTAAGCGAATTTTCGTCGTTATACTGTAATATCGCGATCTCCTGATGCGCTTTTTCCAGTCCCGCTGCTACAGCATCGCTGTCCATATTCCATAACGACTCAAGCAGTTTCCTTGACGCTGCCACAGACTCAGCAACTCCGTGCCAGTCCATCGTGCTTATTGCATTTACAAATTCCAGCGATACTTCCTTATTTGGTATCGATACCGTCCGTTCCGGTTCATAATAGCTCAGATATCCAAGATGCACGAGCAACGTCAATACGTCATCCTTCACCGCAAACGTAGTCATATCATTATTGAAGGTTCCTGTATTTATTATAACGCTTCCACCGCCAAGCATATCTACGACCGCTTCCTTAAGTCCGTCCATATTCATCTGGATATATATTTTAAGTGCTTCATATGTTTCGGTACGATTCCAGTACGTTCCGAATTTATGATGCAGCATCGCTTCTACGACTGATTTTGGATTGTACATCGAAATCTCTGTAATGCCTTTACTTGAATAGTTTACCAGCTTATACCCGTCATACCATGATTCCGCTTCCTCAAGATCCATATTATACTCATCGCACAGCTCGCGCACCTCTTCATACGTAAAGCCAAAATACTCTCCCATATTTCCCGGGTCTGCCATGGAATACTCACTGAACATATTGAGCGCTGAATGTGTTCCGTACTTCTTTATAGGCAGAATTCCCGTCATGTAGGCTAAAGCAACATAAGACTGATCCTTGAGCCACGACCGTATAAAATCCAGATACTTTTTCTGCGATTCAAGATCGTTTTTATACTCACGGAATATACAATCCCATTCATCTATTAAAATAATAAATGGTATTTTTGTTTTGGCAAAAATATCCTTCATTACCTGATATAAGTTCTCTTCATCTCTGAATTTTACATTTTCATATTCTTCAAGCAGGTCGAAAATAACATAACTTTTTATCTTCTTAAGCATTTCATCAATATTTCCTGCTATACTGAGAAATTCCTGCATATTGACTTTTATAACATCATATTTATTAATATGTTTACCGTATGATTCCGATTTAACGATCTTAAGACCTTCAAAAAGTTCAGACGCGTTTGCAGAACGATCGTAATATGCTGCCAGCATCTCAGCCGCCATAGATTTTCCGAAACGTCTTGGGCGGCTCACGCAGACAAACTGCTGCTGCGTATTTATTAATGAATTTGTTTTTTCTATAAGACTGCTCTTATCAACATATATTTCAGAATTAAGACTTCTTTCAAATGCCCTCGTACCAGGATTCAAATATACTCCCATTTTCTACACATCCTTCCCGCACGCCCGGCGCGCATTTTACGCAGCATCGCTGCCTGCTGCGCCCACCGTCTGTATTTCCTGTTATTCATTTTACCATGGATCACGCATCGCTAAAACATTTATTGAAGTATACTCCGCTCCTACCCCTTGTTTTTATTTTCATTTTGAATACGTATAGAATCATCAACGTGATCTCGTATTACTTCAACAGCTGCTCTGAGATCTTCTACCGGCATTTCCGCCAGATATTTCGCACGTTCCATTAGAGTAAGGTCGGATATTTCCTGGATTCTATACTGCGGTACCGACGGTAGAAAGAAATAATCTTTCATAAGATCTTTGCGTTCATTATCCTTTATACTTTCTATATAATCATCAAGTTCTTTATTTGAAATATCCACCTCTTCTGCAGTATCATTATTTTCGTCAAGGACTGCCGTTATTGTATCTCCTGATTTATAGATCCTGATCGTTGAACCTTCGTTAAGTGCCTCATTATATGTTTTTTTCAAATCATATAATTCAAACACTCCGCACTTGTACAGAATCAATATATTGACCACAACTATGATTAAAATAGTTATTATTACAATGCCTGCTTTTCTCACCGATTCCTTATTTACTGACAATTATTCCACCCTTTCTAAAAACTTAATTGATTCCGCGAAAACGATATTCAACGATATCGTATACAGCACAGCAGATATCACATACCCGATCAACATATCGTTTAATATCATAAAAACAGATACCGCCGCCCATAAACTGTACAGACATATCCCCCTGATACGATTGATCCTGGCTTTTTTCTCACTCACATATCTGTTTTTATTCCTGACAGGAGCAAATAATACGATCGGTAAATAAGATAGCACTATGAATAGTACGACCCATAAAATTCCCATATGCAATATCACATTGTACATCAATGTAAATATCAAATAAAATACGATCATAAAAATACTGCATCCTGCATGCGTCACCGCATGAAACCCACCGGAAAATATTCTCACAGATACAAAGCATATCAAGTACAATAATGGTATGTACGCATCTTGTTTAAGTACTATACCGATAACAAATATGAGTATGTAATTTATCAAATCGCCCAGTATCAGTTCAATACCATATTCATACACATCTGCACTGTATTTTCTTTCCGCAATTATACCTTTTTTGATTAATTTTTCTGTTATTTTCCTTGAAATATAATACATTTAAATGGTGTTATATTATTTATCATTATATTTTATTTGGATATAAATGATAATTCATGGTGATTTCTTTTAGTTTTTCAGACAGTTCCATGACCTTGCTCATATGCTGAATAAATTCATCTTTATTGCCGCATATCATTTCAGTAAATATGCCTTCATTTATATGATTTATTTCATTATTAAGTTCAATATTCAACCGTTTAAATTCTTCATCCCGCCTTACATCCCCGCATTCGCCCGATTCTATTGATTTCAAGGTGTTGTGAAGATGTACATAATACGATTTCAAATTCATGACTGCTTGATAACTCAAATGAAATGCATCTCTATCATATAATTTATCTTGAAATTTTTCATCGTAAGATTCATATACCATTGTAAAATTTACGTTTTCACCATAAAATACCGATGACTTGCCGTACAAAAATTGGATCGAGAGTTTATCATCACATATTGCATCAGACATATTCTGAATAGTATAGATTTCATCATTATATATATTATCTGTAAGCGCATGTGATCTTATTATTACATTATTTTCATGATTTCTGTCATAAGAGCTTAAAAACATGCATATTACACACAATATTATTATTATGGATATTAATATATAATTTATATATTTCTTATTTATCATGCTATTTAGTCATTAAAAATAACATAGTTGATAATAGTAATATCATAGTTTTCTTTAACTTTTTCATTATTTTTCCTCCATTAAATGTCAAAACTGTTGTTTATTCTGAAATATATTTCATACCTGCATAATATCAAAATTTGTTCATAAAACAATACGCTTGTCGTAATTAGCACGTTTTCTGTCGTAACTGGTAAATAATTTATCTTAATTATCCTGTACAGTAATATTTTTACATATATACTTTACATGCGCCTGGCGCATAAAATTACTTCAAAAAGTACGATACAGGCAGTGTCACCACTGCCTGTATCGCTTAAGATATTTACTTATTTTTTACTTTTCCATTTTTTCTATTACGCAAGTATGCGTCTTAGTTTCCTTATCATAATTTATCCCCGCAAGCAGCAGGTTTCCGTGATAGTCAGCCAGAGCAGCTGTGTAATTTTTCTCTTTTATCTGCGCTATCGCTCCCTCTGCGCTCTTGTCGTATTTCAGCTCTATCACTGCAGCCGGTTTATCCGCGTGGAGCCTGCGCGGTATGAGGCAGTTTCCTTGACGCTGCCACAGACTCAGCAACTCCGTGCCAGTCCATCGTGCTTATTGCGTTTACATATTCCAATGAGACTTCCTTATTTGGTATCGATACCGTCCGTTCCGGTTCATAATAGCTCAGATATCCAAGATGCACCAGCAATGTCAATACGTCATCCTTCACCGCAAACGTAGTCATATCGTTACTGAACGTTCCCGTATTTATCGTGACGTTCCCGCCTCCAAGCATATCTATAACTGCTTCTTTCAGCCCGTCCATGTTCATCTGGATATATATTTTCAACGCTTCATATGTTTCGGTACGATTCCAGTATGTTCCGAACTTATGGTGCAGCATCGCTTCTACGACTGATTTTGGATTGTACATCGAAATCTCTTTCATACCGTCGCTTGAATAGCTTACCAGCTTATATCCGTCATACCATGATTCCGCTTCCTCAAAATCCATATTATACTCATTGCACAGCTCGCGAACCTCTTCATGCGTAAAACCAAAGTACTCAGTCATATTTCCGGGATCTGCCATGGAATACTCACTGAACATATTGAGCGCTGAATGTGTTCCGTATTTCTTTATCGGCAGTATCCCCGTCATGTAAGCTAAAGCTACGTAAGATTTATCCTTGAGCCATGTTCTTATAAAATCCAGGTACTTTTTCTGCGCCTCCAGATCGTTTTTATACTCACGGAATATACAATCCCATTCATCTATCAGGATAACAAAACAGCGACCTGTTTCATCAAATATATCCTGCATCGCAAACACAATATTATCAAACGCAACATAGTCCGGATATGCTTTTTTAAGTTCACGTACCACACGCATCTGTAACATTTCAAGCATCTTGACTATGCTGCCTGAAATACTTAAAAAATCCTGCATATTTATCCTGATAACATCATATTTATTAAGATGCTCCCTGTACGACTCCGCACTGCTTATATTAAGTTTGTCAAAAATTTCCGATGAATCCACCGAGCGATCATAATATGATGCCAGCATTTCTGCCGCCATTGATTTTCCGAAACGCCTCGGACGGCTAACACAGACAAATTGCTGCTGCGTACCTATCAGAGCATTCGTCTTTTCTATAAGCCCGCTTTTATCTACATATATCTTAGAATTCAAACTTATTTCAAATGCCCTTGTCCCCGGGTTCAAATATACTCCCAATCTCCACACATCCTTCCTGCGCGCCCGGCGCGCATTTTACGCAGCTTCAGCTGCAATATAAAATTCGACAGCGTAGTCCGCACAGCGGACGCAGGAAGGTAGCATCACTGCCTGTTGCGCCCACCTTCTGTATTTCCTGTTATTCATTTTACCATGGATCACACATCGCTAAAACATTTATTGACGTATATTCATTTCCAATACAAGCAACGGCTTACTGAACAAAACTGTCTTCGGAGCTTCTTTAAAACAGTGCTTACTTTAAATAACACAAGTATATACTTGTATGGTAAAATATATTTATAGATAGATTTTTTGTTCATTAACGAAATAAGATCATAGGAGACCGGTCATGACATTTGTTTTCTGCGATGACAATAAAACATTTTTAGAATTCTTTATGAACCAGATACAAAATATTCTTAACGATATGGATAAAAAGGCACGGCTCGTCGGATACAACAGCGGTGCGCAGCTTATCGAGCATATGAAAAGCGGGCAGCTCCACTCATCTGACGCTGTATTTCTCGACCTTGAGATGCCTGAATTTTCCGGATTTGACATTGCATCGCTTATAAACAGTATGCCTGACAGACCGGCTATAATATTTGTTTCAAATATGGACGATATGGTATATGAATCATTTACTTATCAGCCGTTTTGGTTTTTACGTAAATCGGATATGGTAAAGCTTCCTGAATTGATCAAAAAGCTCGCTGCACGCGCGGAGACGCGCGATCGTACTTATCCATTTGAGCAGGGCGGCGCAAATCATTCACTGCCTCTTTCAGACATAATTTACTTTGAAAGCCGCAACCATGCACTCAATATATATACTGCCGAAAAAACTTATATCCAGCGTCAGACCATCGCAAACGCCGCCGCTGCTACCGAGCCGTATTTTTTTGTAAGATGCCACGCATCATTTATTGTAAACTGCAAGCACATAACCGCTGTCAAAAAAGGTATCGTAACGCTTGATAATTCGATCGACATTCCTGTAAGCCGCAATAAACAGAAAGAAACGGAAGCAGCATACATGCATTACATCAGAAGCACGATACAGACACTATAGCTGTTACTTTGCTCACACTTCCCACACGCCCGGCATATCATCTTCCATTTATTCTTTATTATTCCACTAATTTCAAAAGCAAAATACCGGGGCTTCACACCCCGGCATTTTCATCTTATATATTATTTTAAATTGTATTCATTCAGGCTATCAAGCTCTATCACCGATGTAGCTTTATATGCCTCGGTGAATGTATCGTAACCTTTTGTACAAATTTCCTGTATATTATGGATATCGTTCAATAATTTTTTCTTATCTTCAGACAACGTTCCTTTTTCCAGCTTATTTTCAGCGTTTTCTATGATATGTTCATCATCAGTCGTTTCCTCTTCACCTTGCTGCCCTTTCAATGCTGTTAGTTTCCACAAGCTTTCCTCTTTCTTCAGGTCCGCTTTAACATTCATTTTATCGCATGAATAACGTATTTTATACGATTCGCTGTTTTCATCATACTCTATCCATACGCTGCATCCAATCAAACGTGCTGATGTTTTTACATGATTCCGTCCGTTGTAATAAAACGTATATACGGTATCAATGTCTACGATTCCAGATTTTACTGTATAGTCAACGGTTTCTTTGTATGTCTCGGAAAGCATATTTTCATTCAGCCATTTATAATTGTTTTTAGCTGTAAATTCATCGGACATAAATTTATCTACCTTTGCATTATATATCTCTGTCAGCTCTGTGATTTTCTTATCTGATAGCCTATCAGTTTTTCCGTTAGCCGAAACGAACTGTCCTATTGAACCCATCACTTCATAAGCGCCTGTCAGCGACTGCTCTATTTCATTTCTTTCTACTTTATCCGGTATAAAATATACAGTTCCAAGTAATATTCCAACGCATAAAAGCATTGCAATACATACTTCTATTTTAATATTAAAGTATTTACTATATTTGTTCATCTCTTTAAATATATAATATCAGATCATTCTTCTATCAATTTCTTATGCATATGTAATTTATCAAATCGCCCAGTATCAGTTCAATACCGTATTCATACACATCTGCGCTGTATTTTCTTTCCTCAATTATCCCTTTTGCAATTAGTTTTTCTGTTATTTTTTTACTTATACACACAATTAAAATTAAAGCTGCCTTACCCTCAGTTCGCCTGATATAATGTCGTTTCCTTTTCCATCTGTCATATCAGCAGACTCTAACATTACCTTATACTTATAGCTTCCTGCTCTTCTGTCATAGTAATCTACATAATGTTGTCCGCCTGCACCTACCGAAAACGTCAGGGCGACCTGTTCGCCTAAGAGTCCGCATCTTATGATAGTTACATTTACATCTTGTTTACTATAATTATTAAACCATGCTCTTATATTGTTTCCACCATTATATTGTGCCGATAATTCACTTGTTGTGTAATTTCCATTGAAATTTAATTGGCTCTCATAATAAAGAAGACCTGTATGCTCTGAACGCATTACTAATACACTGATTACCGTTATGGTGGATATTAAAATTATAAATATTATAGAAAATAAAATTATAAATTTTTTTGACTTTATATTTATTTTCACAACACTCTCCTATATCTAAAAGAGTCACAATTGACGCTTAAGGTAATTATGATTCTTTTCCTTAAGTGCTAATTTGCATACTGCCTTACTCGTAAGTAACCTTTGATCTTGCTTCCGCTTGAAGTAGTAAGAATGACTTTATAATCACCTTTATCTGCATTATCAGAATGATATTCCTTATAAACATTTTTTCCTGCCGCTACTGTAAAATTAAGTACATTTTCTTCAGATAATCCTAACCATTTGTACCTGATCAATGATACGGTTACATCCTGAGTTCCCTCATTTTGGAACCAGACTCTTATATTTTTACCTTCACCACTTACAGCTGATATTTTATCTACTGTAAAACTTCCCGAATTTGTGTATACGTTATCTTTATCATATAAATCAGACAATAAGGATATTTCATCTTCTGAAGTTATAAAGCGAGCACTATATAAATCATTTTCTGCTGCATTAGTTACAATTCCCATAGCAACAACCATAACTAAAACCAGACATATACTTACTGTTCTTTTAAAATATTTATTCACACAAACTTTCTCCTTGTTCTAATAAAATTTATACTTTTACTTAGCTGCAACTTATTTTTCAGAAATATATTTCATGACTGCATAATATCAAAAATTGCTCATAAAACAATACGCTTGTCGTAATTAGCACGTTTTCTGTCGTAACTGGTAAATAATTTATCTTAATTATCCTGTACAGTAATATTTTTACATACATACTTTCCATGCGCCTGGCGCATAAGTTACATTTCATTCTTTTGTATGGTACAATAACATTACTTATTTCAGGAGAGGAATGTAATATTTATGAGGTTGCTTTGGGAATTGTTTGTAAATATGCTTCAGGTATTCATATTATCTGATTTTCTTATACGTTACTTTAGATTCAAAAACAGTGCTCCTGCCTTCAGATACGGCAGCGCTGTATTGTTTTGCGTATCGGATTTTGCTGCTATCTCTGTACTTTCATCTACAGCGCCTTTTGAGACTGCTTCCGCGGCAGCTACCGCAGCTTTAATGATAATTTTCAGCGTCGCGGCGCTTAAAGGCAGCGCATTTGAAAAGGTATTCATATCGCTGATGGCGGTATCGGCGGCTATAATAACCGCTTCCTTTACAGGATTTGTGCTCAGCATAATACGAGGCAGCGATACTGTAACGATATTCTCTGTGCTTGATCCTGTACGCATGGCTGCTATGCTCATCTCCCAGCTTCTTTTGTTCACTGCGCTGCGGCTTATGCTTTATCTGCGCCGTAATTCAGGATTTACATTTACTGAATTCATGCTGCTTCTGCTCATGCCGTCGCTCTCGCTTGCAGCCATGACCGTGCTCATCCCGGCTGCGCTCAACGACCGCGAACTTCAGCGAACATGCACTGTAGTCGTGATAATAATTGCTGTAATGAATATTATTGCATGCATATTATTCGTACATATATGCCGGTCCAACCGGCTCAGGGAAAATTACTCTTTGCTGAAATTTCAGTACGAAAGCGAACAGAAACGCGCCGAGGACGTTAAGGAGCTGTACTTGCAGATCAGAAGCATGCGCCACGATATGAAAAATCATCTTTCTACAGTGAATATCCTCGCCTCGCAGGGCAAATGCAACGAAATATACGATTATACTTCCGACCTTATCAATGATAATTCATATATAAACAAGATATTTATATTTACAGGAAACGATCTGCTCGACGCTGTAGTAAATATGAAGTTTTCCATCGCTGAAAACCTTGGAATATCATGCAGTGCGCATATAGACCGGGATATAGGAACAGGGATGCCGTTCAGACCTACAGACACGAGCGTCCTTCTGGGAAATCTGCTCGACAACGCTCTTGAGGCTGCCGCCGCGTCAGAAAGAAAATTGATGTTACTGAATATTGTCAACAGAAACGGATCGCTGTACATAATCGTATCAAATACCATCGCCGCTTCCGTGCTCGACAACAATCCTAAGCTTCAGACATCAAAACCCGATAAGGAACTTCACGGCTTCGGCATTAAGAACATAAATAAAATAGTCAGATCATATAACGGCATCATCAACTATTCAGAAGACGGTGACATTTTCAGTTGTGATATACTTATTCCGTTTTTAAGATCATAAATATTTTCTATATCGATTCATCTGCAAATTACTTCAAACAGACTCAGCCACTCCGTACCGCTCCGGCGTGCTTATTGCGTTTGATATACGAAGATCCGCCCCGCAGTCATCGGGTATGATAATGACTGTGAGGCGGACCTTCTATTTTACTATTATATCTGTTTTGCGTATTTAAAAATGCATCATACCGGCCCTGCATACGCAGCGCCTGAATAACATCATGCTTTCTGCTCGTCACCGAAAACAGCCTTGAACATGTCGTCGCCCGGCGCTTCCAGCCCCGTCCATATATTGAACGCCATCTTGCCCTGATGGAGCAGCAGGCTCTGACCGTTTACGATATCGCAGCCCATAGACTCAGCCGCTTCCAGCAGCTTCGTCTTTCTCGGATTATATATAACGTCTGCTACGAGCATGCCGCTGTGCAGCATGGCTGTATCTACAGGCGTCATATCCTGCTGAGGAGGCATGCCGACATTTGTAGCGTTTACAAGCACATCAGCCTTATCTATATACTGAGCGAGCGTTTCATCCAACGGAACGGGAACGCAGCAGTCGCATACGAGTTTATTGAGCTTATCGCACAGCTCTTCTGCGCGCTTCATTGTACGGTTCGCAAGGTATATCTTTTTCTCGCACGCCGGGATGCCCTGCTCACGCCCGGCATCGTCAGCCGCAGCCTTGCGTGACGCAAGCACCGTCATGATAGCGCGCGAAACACCGCCTGCGCCCACTACGACAAATGTGCTTTCTGCAACATTAACGCCTTTGTCAGCCTCAAGACCGCGAACGAAGCCTTCGCCGTCAGTATTGAAGCCCTTCATCTTGCCTTCCGTTATTTTTATGGTATTTACGGCGCCGATGATCTCAGCCGTCCTGTCTATCTCATCAAGATATTTCATGACATCCAGCTTGTACGGGATAGTGATCGTCAGTCCCATATAGTTCATTTTTGAAATGCCGCGTATAACGTCACCGAAGTCTTCTTCTTTTATGTTCATCGGATAATAATACGCGTCAAGACCAAGCTTTTCATAAGCCGCGTTCATCATCGCCGGCGACTTGCTGTGACCGATATCAGTTCCGATTATCGCGCCGAGTTTCGTATCTACTCCTATATTCCTTATCATTTATTCCACCAATATTTCATAATTCTATACTTTATTGTAACTTTTATTATTGTGAAATTGCCGATGCCGGTGGCTGATATACGGATAAGCGGAGCTCGGAGCAGAATGGATATGCTTCCAGATTATTTTGAAGCAGCCGCAACGTCAAAAATATGTCTGAGCGGAACGCGCGGAAGCGCATAAAATGGTTGAATTTTCGCAGAAAATTCATTCCCTGCCGCGAGTTATTTTTGACAAAAACTGCTTCAAAATAATCTGTTAGAAGCATCCCATTCTGCGACGCGGAGCGTTCCGTATATCAGCCGCCGGTATCGGCGTCCCCGTATTTACAATAAAGTATACGTTTTTGTATCCTACTTAACTGCATATCCGCCGTCTACGAGCGTTACCGTACCTGTTATATACTCTGAAGCGTCAGATGCGAGGAATATCGCAAGGCCCTTGAGGTCTTCCGCTGTGCCCCAGCGCTCCTTCGGTATGCGGGCGCATACGTTCTTGTACTGTTCCGGATTCTTAGTTTCTATGTCCGCAGTAAGCTCAGTCTTCATGTAGCCGGGAGCAATAGCATTTACGTTCACGCCTCTGCCCGCCCATTCTGTAGAAAGGACCTTAGTCAGCTGCGCCACGCCGCCCTTGCTGGCAGTGTAGCCTGCGATCATAGACGCCCCGAAAAATGAAGAAAGCGACGCGATATTTATGATCCTGCCGTAACCCTGCTCAAGCATCGTTCTGCCCGCAAGCTGCGACATGAGGAACAGACCTACAAGATTTATATCAAGTATCTTTCTGAACATATCCTCAGGAAAATCCTCGGCAAGCGCTCTGTACTGTATGCCCGCGCCGTTTACGAGTATGTCCACTCTGCCGCCGAGCTTTTCCAGACATTCCTTGTATGCGGCCTCAAGATCTGCCTTGTCAGAAACATCGCCGATCACACCGTAAACAGGCGTCTCAGGTGTCGAAAGCCTTGCTGCAGACTCGTAGACCGCTTCATTTATATCGAGCAGGACGATCTCCGCGCCCGCGTCTCTGAAGCCCTCTGCTATGCCGTAATCAAGACCTCTCGCACCGCCTGTGATTATCGCCTTACGGCCCTTAAGGCTGAATTTTTCCATGAAATTGCCCATTTTACACCTCCGCGCGTCGCCGCGCCACATTTATTTTTAATATTACATAACAATTAATTTATTTTAGCATCATCAAATTTTACCGTCATCCTTTTCAGACGGTGACGTCGGCAAAGCAGCTCTGCTGCATTCATTCCATTTATGCCGCCTTTTCAGCCGCTGCCTTGACCTTCTTCTGCTCTGCGCGCTTGTCAGCGAATGCCTTGTACGGCTTGCTCTGCGTAGCGAACATGAATACTATTACGAGTATGAGGAAAAGCGATATCGGCGATGTGAAGCAGTGAAGGATCATTCCCGGTACCGTGCCGTCAACGATGATCGCTCTTCTGAAATTCTTCTCTATGAGCGATGCCAGGATAAGGCCGAGTACAGTAGGAGCTACAGGGTAATCATAACGCTTCATGAAGTAGCCGAGCACGCCGAATGCTACCATCCAGAAAATGTCATACAGATTGTTGTTTATAGCGTAAACGCCGATGACTGAAAGTATGACTATCGCAGGCAGGAGTACTGCTTTTGGTATCTCTACGAGCTTTGTGAACACCTTTACGCCTGTAAGGCCGAATATCAGCAGGAATACGTTCGATATAGCGAGCGCGCCTACTATATAATAGAAGAGATCCGGTGTACTGGTCATGAGCGTAGGTCCCGGCTGTAGTCCGTGTATAGTCAGAGCGCCTATAAGTATGGCTGTAACTGAGTCGCCCGGTATGCCGAGCGTCAGCATCGGGATGAATGCGCCGCCTATGTTGGCGTTATTTGCAGACTCAGGCGCAACTATGCCCTCCATCGCCCCCTCTCCGAACGGTACCTCAGGGTCTTTTACCGTGCGCTTAGCCTGATCGTACGCGATAAGAGCGGCAAGGTCTCCGCCTGCTCCCGGCAGGGCGCCTATGATAGTACCTACTACAGACGAACGCAGAGTGAGCGGCAGATGCTTTACTACATCTTTAAAATCAGGCACGATCTTATCTAATTTCTGTTTTACTACAGGAAGATTCTTATCGAGCACCTGAACGAGCACCTCTGAAACGCCGAAAAGACCGATCATGGCAACTATATAGTTTATACCTGAAAGCAGGTAAACATTTCCAAACGTAAAGCGGCTCATAGCTGTCATCGTATCGAGGCCTATCATGCCGAGGAACACGCCGAGAACAGCGGCTATGAAACCTTTCGCTATTGATTTTCCGCCCAGGCTTCCTACCATCATGAGGCCCATGAACGCGAGCAGCAGGTAGTCGCGCGCTGCGAACTTGAGCGCGATCTTTGATATGAGCGGGGCAAGTATCGCAAGAAGTATGACTCCGATAAATCCGCCTATAACGGAAGAAATAGTCGTTACACCTATCGCCTTGCCGGCAAGGCCCTTTTTAGCGAGCGGGTAGCCGTCGAGCGCAGTAGCTACAGCAGCAGGAGCTCCCGGTATGTTGAGGAGTATGGCCGAGCGTGAGCCGCCGTAAACGACGCCGCAGTATATTCCGACCATTATTGCCAGAGAAGTTTCTGTACTCCATCCGTATGTAAATGAAACGAGCAGCGATATCGCCATCGTGGCAGACAGCCCCGGTATCGCGCCGATGTATATTCCAAGAAATGTCCCGAGCGCTATCATAGCAAGTCCTATAGGATGAACGAGCGGCGCCGCGAGATAAGATAATACAGTCATTTTTAAGACGCCCTCCTTTCTATGGCAGAACTACGTGGAAACCGACCTTGAATACAAGTATTACAAAGGCCATGACTATAGCTGTGAACAGTATGTTTTTTACAAAATTACCTCTTTCAAGGTAAGTCATCGAAGCCCAGAGAAATACAGGACTTGATATGATGAACGGAATACCGTTGGCGAGAAGCACGCAGTATGCGATTATCATTACCAGCATAACGAGCACATCAAGCGAAAAGAGATGCTTTACAACAGCAGCTGCTTTTTCCTTTAACGACATTCCGGAAATGTCACTTTTATGAAACATATTCGTGATTATTATCACGATAGACAGCAGGGTTATCATAGCGCCGCAGAACAGCGGAACTGTGCCGTAGCCCGAAAGCTCCGGTGAGCGCTTGTACATGCCCCACGATTCCTTTGTGACAAGTATCCCGACTATAAGTAAAAGTACGGGAAATACTTTTTCACCGGGTTTTGTATTCTTTTCCATAACTTATCATACCCTTTTCATTTTCGCCGCGCGGCGCGGCGTTATTATGATCTTATCGTCTGAACGATAAATATAAAGCATCAACTCTCCTGTAGAGAGTTGATGCACATTTGTTATTATTCCGGATCCTGATATCAGCTGATCCGATGTTATATCTTCTTTATACTGCTTTGCTTTTCAGCGATGCTTGTATTCTTATTCAAGACCGAGTTCTGCAGGTGATTTGTCCATTAGGCCTGCATTGTAAAGAGCTTTTGCTGTAGACTTTGTCCAGTCTGAGATGTAAGTGTCTGCTTCATCGCCTGTAAGTCCGAGCGGTTTTACGTTGAGGTTCTTGAGGACTTCCTGATAGTCGTCAGAATCATAAGCCTGCTTGAAAAGATCTGAGAGGACCTTTTCAACAGCTTCAGGAGTGCCCTTGTTTACCCATACGCCGTAGAATGGTCCGAATGGGAGGTATTCGGCGAAGTCAGGGATCTCGTCTACGATAGGCTTTGTTCCCGGAAGCTCTTCTACAGGCTCAGAAGTGAGTGTAGCGAGGATCTTTACGCTGCCTGCCTTATACGCTTCCATTACCTGTGAGCTCTTTATAGTAGTAACGTCTGCCTGTCCGCCCATAACTGCTGTCAGGCAGTCGCTGTCGCCGTCGAGAGGGAGCTGTGTGAATTCAGCGCCTGTAACTGCTGAGATGAGGCCGCATGCCTGCCACTGTGAGCCGCCGCTTCCTGTAGCTGAGAATATCAGCTTGCCCGGATCAGCCTTTGCTGCGTCTATGAGTTCCTGAACTGAGTTATAAGGTGAGTCGTTAGGAACTACGATAGATACGTCTTCGCTTCCGATAAGAAGTATAGTATCAAAATCATCATATGTGATCTCTGAAAGACCAAGGATCTTATAGAGAGCAGGGTTTTCAGCGCCGAGCAGCAGGTTGTAGCCGTCAGCTGCCTGATCGTGAACGTACTGAGTAGCTAAAACGCCTGTACCGCCTGCTTTATTCTGACAGATGATGCTGTTTCCGTCCAGGAGAGTATCTGCTACCGTGCACAGCGGTCTTACCAGGTTGTCTGTTCCGCCGCCTTCTCCCCACATGATTATACCGTTTATGTCCTTTGCAGGATATTCGCTGTCACCGCCTGCGGCAGCTGAACCGCCGCCTGCTGAGGATCCGCAGCCCGCCAGAGCCAGGGTGACCATCATGATCGATAATAAAATTGATAATGCCTTTTTCATTTTAATTCTCCTTCTTTCACATTAGAACGTCGCAGATTTGCACATTTTCATTCCTATATTGCATAACCGCTTTAATGCGAATATGTGCTGAAGTAAATTGTACTCTTGTTGTCCATGATTTACAAGGGAAATTTTAAATAAAATTCGCATAAAATGATTTAATGTAAAATTATCTGTAAAATCGTATATTTGCCGTATATTTTTCTGACATGACAGTATAGTTTACATTGCAGGCGTATCAGGCGCGCGGAGCGGGCCGGTGGGGGCGCTTCTCTGCAACGGCGCCTTTTTATGGTGCATCTGCACAGCGCGGGCAGGCGCCTCTGCATGCTGCTCAAAAAGCACAAAAGCTGCCGCGGATGCGGCAGCCTTCATATATCATGACCTGACGTAACGTATTTATTTTCTGATCAGGTTCCTTACCTGTGCGCAAAATACCATATAACAACGACAACCGCTGCATTCACGAGCAGAGCGAGCGGCAGTCCTATCCGGAATTTTTTCTTGAGCGTCTTATGATGGAACACGCGCGAACCGAGAAAGCTTCCGACAGCGCCCATACAGAACGCAGTTCCGAGCAGCGTAGCCTCGCTGACGCGCCATCCGTCCATCTTCGCTATAAGCTTGTCAACGCCCATAAGCAGGAACGTTATGACATTCCATATGCCCCATACGCATATCAGATATGATACGATCTTCATACTCATAGATAATACCTCCTGTTAAAAACTGCCGCCGAACTCAGAAAAGAACTTGCCCATTATGCTGCGCTGTTCATTCAGCGAGTGCTCTTTGTCGTACTGCTCAGCAGGCACTACAAAATACTCCGGGTCTATCTGAAGCTGCAGCCCGCCGCCCTCAGACATATCTATATCCTGCACGCTCTGCTGTGCGTCTGCCTCAGTCTGATGCTCTGACTGTATCTTCTGAAGCTCCTTTATCCTGTAATGGCACTCTATCTCGCTTCCGGTGCATACGATCGTCTCATGCTCCGCAAGTCTGCCATCCTCAGGAGTAAGTCTTTTTTCTATCGCATAATAAACAATATTTTCCATAATAAGCAGCATCCTTTCTTAAAATATCCTCTCACTCTGTGCGCGTCACCGCGCCATATATACACCGTTACGGTGTATACTCTGCAACAACGCTACCGCGCCAGCGGCCACAGACACAGCTGTATTCATTAGTTACTTAACGCAGTATTTTTCCAGATAAGCCTCCATAGCAGCCTTTACATCATCTGTGATGACTACCTTGCCGCCTGCCTCCTGATTATGCAGCGTGTCTATGACCTCGCGTACCGTAACGATCGGATAAGTCTTTATGCCGAAATCCTCATAAAGCTCCTGGATAGCAGTCTTTTCACCCTGTCCGCGCTCCATACGGTCCACAGACACGATAAGGCCCTCGACCTTTACATCAGCGGCGTCGAAAAGCAGCGGGAGCGTTTCTCTTACAGCGGTTCCTGCAGTTATTACATCCTCAGTGATGAGTACCTTGTCACCATCCTGAAGCTTATAGCCGACCATGCTGCCGCCCTCGCCGTGATCCTTCTTTTCCTTGCGGTTAAAGCAGTAGCTCACGTCCATGCCGTGCTCGGCAGCAAGCGATATAGACGTTGCGACTGCCAAAGGGATGCCCTTGTACGCAGGTCCGAAAAGGACCTTAGTTTCAGGGTCGATCTCGCCCGCGTCCATGTGCTCCTTTATGCATGAAGCGTAAAACTGACCGAGGCGGTGCGCCTGAGCGCCTGTCTTATAGTTTCCTGTGTTTATGAAATACGGCGTGTTCCTGCCGCTTTTAGTAACAAAATCGCCAAAAGTCAGAACTCCTGACTCTACCATAAATTTTATAAATTCTTCCTTGTATCCCATTTTATGTATCAGCGGTATCCCATATTCCGCCTTCTGCATCCCACAGACTCCGGACCGCGCCCGGACGGGCGCCTGTGGGCGGCGGGGACGCCGCACTCCTTTCATATTTCGTATTTATTATTTCATATTATTTCATATTTTTTTATATATTGAACGCGTGCCTGAGCTCGGAAAGCGTAGACCAGCCGTTTTCGTGCATGTAGTCTATAAGCTCTTCCTTTATCCTGACCATGGCTAGCGGATCGGCGAGGACTGCTGTTCCTATGCCTACCGCAGACGCGCCTGCGGCGAGGAATTCTACGACATCCGTGCCGCTGCTTATGCCGCCGAGACCGATGACCGGTATGTGTACGGCCTGAGCGACCTGCCATACCATCCTGAGCGCTACAGGCTTTACTGCAGGGCCTGAAAAGCCTCCGACCTTGCGGGCCAGCGTCGCCTTGCGGCGGCGCAGGTCTATATGCATACCGAGCAGCGTGTTTATGAGCGATACAGCGTCAGCGCCCTCCGCCTCTACAGCCTTTGCTATCTCCGTTATATCTGTAACGTTCGGCGTCAGCTTTATGATAACAGGCTTCTGCGATACTTTTTTCACAGCCTTCGTCACTTCCGCTGCAAGCTTCGGATCTGTTCCGAACGCAGCGCCGCCCCGGCTCACGTTAGGGCAGGAAATATTTACCTCGAACATAGATATTTCCTTACATCCGTTGAGTGCCTCTATAGCTCCGCAGTATTCTTCTATGCTGTGGCCTGCGATATTTGTTATGATCTTCGTGTCATAATTTTTCAGATACGGAAGCTCTTTCTTTTTGTATTCTTCGACGCCTGGGTTCTGCAGGCCTACGGCGTTGAGCATGCCGCCGTATGTCTCAGCTATGCGCGGCGTGTCGTTTCCCGGCCACGGTTCGAGCGCAACGCCCTTAGTAACAGCTGCGCCAAGCTCGCTTATATCGTAAAAAGCGCCGCTCTCGCGCGCGGAAAACGTTCCTGACGCAGTCATTATAGGATTTTTAAACGAAATGTCGCCTATGCGGGCAGTCAGGTCTATACCAAGCTCCGCAGCTTTTTTGTCCAGCTCTGCCATTACCAGACCACCGCCTTTCCGTTAAATACAGGGCCGTCCTTGCATACCTTGTACTTTTTTATGATATCGTTTCCTTCGCTGTCCTTGCCTGTGCGTATGTCAGTCACGCAGCCGACGCATGCGCCGTAGCCGCAGCCCATGCGCTCTTCAAGTGAAACGAATACAGTAGTTTTTTCGTTCATGCTGCTTATGTATCCGTAAAGCGACTTGAGCATAGGTCTCGGACCGCACGCATAGCATGTCCAGTCGTCGCCCGGCTCTATCTGGTTTATCTCTATACAGTCAACTACATTTCCCACAAATGAGTGCTCATTTGGCATGTCGGTAGTCACGAGCGTCCTGCAGTCAGCGTGACGCAGCTCCTCCGTCAGGAACGGGTCCTTCCTGAATCCCGTAACTGCAGTGATGCGCGACCCCTGGGCCGCTAGACGCTTAGCTAAAAACAGCATAGGCGCTGTTCCAACGCCGCCCCCTACGAGCAGTACAGGAGCGCCCGGCACTGCCGGCGCAGGGAAGCCGTTTCCGAGCGGCGATGATATCTTTATGATATCGCCGCGAGTCATGCGGCTGAGTTCGTCCGTACCGGCGCCTATCACATCATACACGATGACAAGAGTTCCCTCTTCAACGTCCGCATCGCATATGCTTATAGGGCGCGGCAGTATAAGCTTATCGGACTTCGGATAAACGTTTATAAACTGACCGGGCAGCGCGACATCAGACGCATCCGGCGCTGACATAGTCATTTTCATTATGTGAGGCGCTATCTCTTCATTTGCAAGCACCTCAGCCTCATATATAAATTTTTCTGCCATTTTTTGTATTGCCTTCTCTTATATGTTATTTTTGTTTTTCAAAGCTTCATTCAGCTGTTCCTTCATCCTGAGAGCCGCCTCTCTCGCAGCCTTTGCATACTCTTCCTCAGTAAATGAAGTATCCTTCTTGTACGCTGCAGTTATGCCGCGCGAAGAATTGATGATCGCTCCGAGGCCGTTCTCATCAAAGAATCCCGCAACATCTTCAGCAGTCGCGCCCTGCGCGCCGTATCCCGGTACGAGGAAGAACATGTGCGGATGTTCTTTTCTGAGCTTTTCACCCTGCTCTCTGTGAGTAGCGCCGACTACCGCACCGACCTCACTGTAGCCATATCCGCCTATAAGTCCTGCGCCCCACTCGTCAACGAGCTGCGCCGCTGCATCATAAACAGTCCTGCCGTCCTGAAGCACGAGATCCTGAAGCTCACAGCTGCTCGGATTACTTGTCTTTACGAGAACGAACAGTCCCTTTCTGAACTGCGCGCATGCCTCTAAAAACGGCTTTATTCCGTCAGAGCCCATATAAGGGTTGAGCGTTACGGCATCCTCCATCCATGTGAACGCCCTTTCGCCGTTAATGTCAGCTCCGCCTATATGAGCAGCGTACGCCGCTGCCGTAGATGATATGTCGCCGCGCTTTATGTCGCCTATAACGACAAGGCCCTTTGAGTATGCATACATGCATGTCCTGTTGTACACATCTATGCCCGGCACGCCGAACTTTTCGTACATGGCGATCTGCGGCTTTACAGCCGGAACTATATCGTATACAGCGTCAATGATCGTCTTGTTAAATGCAAAGAACATCTCCGCAACACCCTCCGGCGTCGGGCCGTACTGTCTTAAATATTTTTTCTTAAGATGTTCAGGCATCATTTCAAGAGTCGGGTCGAGGCCGACTACTGTAGGATTTTCTTTCTTCTTTATCGCGTCTATAAGTCTGTCTATCATATTCTCTTCCTTTTCTATTCCTTTCTGTATATAACATTTCCGTCAGCCATGGTGAGCCGGACGCGTCCTGTCAGCTTCATGCCCTCAAACGGCGTATTGCGGCCTTTTGACTTGAATTCTTCCGCATTTACAGTCCACTCCTCTTCAGGATCTATGACTGCTATATCGGCGCGGGCGCCGACTCTCAGCGTTCCGCCGTCATAACCGAGTATTCGCGCGGCATTCGTGCTCATGAGCGCTATAAGGCGCATAGGATTTATAAATCCTTTTTTTACCAGTTCTGTATGACTCACTGCAAAGCTTGTCTCAAGACCGATTATGCCAAAAGGCGCCTGATTGAACGGCTTTGACTTTTCCTCTGCGCTGTGCGGCGCATGATCCGTAGCGATAGTGTCTATCGTTCCGTCTATAAGGGCCGTTATCATGGCATATCTGTCGCGCTTCGTGCGCAGCGGAGGATTCATTTTCTTATGCGTATCAGCCTTCATGCCTGAAGGAGTCTCAACGCAGTGGTATGTCCCGTCAGCAGCATCGCCGTCTCTGACAGTGATATCACCGTCAGACAGCGCAAAGTAATGCGGAGCCGTCTCAGCCGTCACACGTATGCCCCATGATTTTGCAGCCTTTATAATGTCAAGGCTGCCGAGCGTGCTTATATGCTGCAGATGTAGCCTGCAGCCTGTCTCCTTTGCGAGCAGTATATCGCGCGCTGCCGTAAGCTCCTCAGCCTCTGCAGGTATGCCCGTGAGCCCGAGCATGTCGGAAAACTTGCCTCTGTTCATGCACGCGCCTGCATCTAAAAGCGCCTTTTCCTCCGTATGGTCGAGTATAGGCATATCGAGCGACTTCGCCCTCTTCATGGCCTCGCGCATGACCTTTATATCGTCCACAGACCTGCCGTCCTCGCTGAACCCGTATACGCCTGCAGCCTTAAGCGCTTCCATGTCAACTATCTCTGCGCCCTTCTGCCCGACAGTTATGCAGACAGACTGCAGCAGCTTAACGCCGTTTGCAGCAGCTTCCTTTTCCTTTATGTACTCAACAGTTTCAACAGAGTCAACGAACGGCTTCGTGTTTGGCATAGTGCACACTGCCGTAAATCCGCCCGCTGCGGCTGCCAGGCAGCCGGTCCTTATCTCTTCTTTGTATTCCAGCCCCGGCTCGCGGAAATGAACATGCGTGTCTATGAGCCCCGGAACGACCCACATCCCTGTTGCGTCTATTATCTCATCAGCATCATCAGCCGCGCTGCCGGCAGCGCCGGACGGCTCTGTAACTGCTTTTATCATTCCATCCTCTACGACGATATCCGCCACGCGGTCTGTCATCTGCGACGGGTCGATCACACGCCCGTTTTTTATTATCGTTTTCATAACACCTCCATAATATAATAAAATTATTAATTAATATATAATTAATTTTCAACCCTGCAGCCGTCACCGGCTGAGCTGCCCTCTCGGGCGTATTTAATGGTCACTGCTGTGAACAGTTATCTGCGGATATGGTATGTCTATGCCCGCTTTATCGAACTCCTTCTTTACTGTTTCAAGCAGATAATACTTCGCTGCGTAGTAATCGTCATTGCTGCACCACGCGAGCGCGTCTATCATGACGGCACTGTCACCGTGAGCTGATACACCTACAGAGGCTTTCCTGCCGGTATTGAAATAATCGCTCCCATCTATGACGTTGGTGATTATCTCCTTTGCCTTGTCTATATCGCTGTCGTAGCTTATACCGAACTGACAGTCAACGCGGCGGTTCTCATCCTCTGAAAAGTTTATGACAGTCTGATTTGCGAGTATGCCGTTAGGCATTGATATGACTCGGTTAGGCGTCGTCAGCGTCGAGTATATCAAGTTTATCTCCTGCACTCTGCCCGTTACGCCTGCGCACTCTATAAAGTCGCCTTTTTTGAACGGCTGGTTGAATATTATAAGTATGCCGCCCGCAAAATTTCCCAGGCTGTCCTTAAGCGCAAGAGCTACCGCGGCTCCGCACGCGCCCATCATCGTTATAAACGGCGTCATAGGTATACCGAGATAACCGAGCACCGTCAGCACGAGCATGACACTGAAAACCACTTTTATACTGCTTATGACGAACGTATGCAGCACGTCGTCAAAGCGCGAGTGGTCGAGCGCCTTCTGGACTATGTGAAGCAGCACCTTCAGTATTATAAGGCCTGCTATCAGTATCACAAGTACAGATATGATCTTGAGTACAGGTCCGCTTATGTAGTCTGACAGCGGAGCTGTAACCTGCTGCACCGCATCGTCTATAGTATTTTCTATTGCGCCGTCTACGCTGAGATCTTCATCCATTTTACACCATTTCGCTTTCTTCATGCTTTACATTTCAATTTTATATATCCCGGACATCGGGCTGATCTTTCACGAATCGGCCTGAATTTTATCCGGACAGCGCGTCCGGGCGTAACAAACGGCCGCTTCAGCGCATACATTTAGATTATACAACAAAACAGGAGGTAAAAAAACAATGCCAAGCGTATTTCTGAGTCCTTCAACACAGGAATTCAATCCGTACATAAACGGCGGAAACGAAGAGCAGTACATGAATCTCATAGCAGACGCCATGGTCCCTTATCTGCTCGCGAGCGGTATAGAGGTAGGCCGCAACGACCCTGACGAGCCGCTTTCAGCCGCAATAGCCGCGTCAAACGCGGGCGATTACGATTTTCATCTCGCCATACATTCAAATTCTTCGCCCGAATCCATAGCCGGTCAGCTGCGCGGTCCTGACGTATATTACTACGCTACAAGCGAGCGCGGACGCGATGCCGCTACGATCATAGCAAACAATATGAAATGGCTCTATCCTGACCCGTCTCTCGTAAATACAGTACCTAATACTACACTCGCCGAACTGCGGCGCGTCACCGCGCCCTCAGTCCTCATAGAAGTCGCATATCACGACAACTACGCCGACGCCCAGTGGATAAAGGACAATATCCAGGCCATAGCATACAACCTGTCTGTATCTGTCGCAGATATACTCGATGTGCAGTTCGTAGAGCCGCGCACAGGGCAGTAGCGTCCGCGATACGTTTTTACTCCTTTTCGGCGTATATTGACATTATCAATTACCTAATATCCGCATGCGGATGTCATTTATCGTCAATGATGACATCCGCTCCTGCCTGTGGTAAAATGTCACCAGACTGCGAAGTCTGCAGTTTTATTCATTTTTACTTAAGGAGGTATTATACTTTGAGAACAGTCATATGGCTCATAAGGGCTTTTTTCTATCTGCTCGGAGCCATTCCTGATATGAAGCGCGCAGGCCGTCTGCGCGAGGCCGGACAGATGGATGAATTTTACAGTGTGGTGGACAACAGAGTCCGCGATTTTGCGAGACAGATGCTGAAGAACGCAGGCGTCACTGTAGAAATGCACGGCGCAGAAAACTTCACCGGCGTCCCCGCCGTCATAGTCGCAAACCACCAGAGCGATTTCGACATTCCTATAATGCTCGCAAGCATGGACAAGCCTTACGGCATGGTGGCAAAAATGTCCATAAAAAAGATACCGCTCGTCCGCACGTGGATGGACTACATCGGCTGCACTTTCATAGACAGATCTGACGCGCGTCAGTCCATAAAGGCGCTTAACGAGTCAGGCAACCAGATAACGCTCGGCCGTTCGATCGTTATATTCCCTGAGGGAACGCGCAGCAAGAGCGACGAGATGGCAGAGTTCGGCAGCGGCGCTTTCAAGGTCGCTTTCAAGCACAAGGCGCCTATCATCCCTGTATGCATAGACGGCTCATACAAGATCATGGAAGCAAACAACGGTAAATGGATAAAGCCGGGCCACGTCATTGTGACGGTGCTCCCTGCTATCGAAACAGCCGATATGGAAAGATCCGAACAGAAGACCATAGATAAACGTATACGCGAGGAATTGCTCGCAGCCCGCGAGGCAAGCAGAGCGTCTTACAAGGCAAACGACCTGTAGACATACAGGTCCCGCCGGGCGGGCCAAAGCGGCCCGTATGACACTGAGATGCGGATATCATTATGTGCCGCGCATAATATGCATTCATTAAATCATTGATATATGAAATATATAAAGGAGAAAAAAATGATCAAAATAGGCTATCAGGGCATAGAAGGCTCAAATGCTGAGCAGGCAGCCCATGAATTAGTAGAAAAGCTCAAGCTCACAGACGTAGAATACGTACCTCTCGTAGACTCGCCGCACGTTATAACGGCTATGAAAAAGGGTGAAACTGATTACGGCGTATGCGCAGTATACAACAGCGCTGCAGGCATGGTACTTGAGACATTTTTCGCTACGAACGGCGTCGAGCTTCTCATAAAGGGCGAAACTACGCTGACTATACACCACTGCCTCTTCAAAAAGAGCCCTGATATCCCTGATGAAAGCCTGCGCTATGTTGCTTCGCACGTTCTCGCCCTCAAGCAGTGCGAGGATCATCTGAAATACCAGTACCCTAATCTCAAGAGCCTTGAAGTGGAAGACACAGGCAAGGCTGCAAAGGACCTCGCTGACGGCGTGCTCTCAGATGACTACGCTGTGCTCTGCAGAAAGAACGCAGGCGATATGTTCGGCCTCTGCCTCATAGATGAAAACATCGAGGACTTCAAGGATAACCGCACTCACTTCTGCCTGTTCCAGCTCAAGGAGCCTGTAAGGTAACACATTCCATCGATCACAGATAAGTATACTTTATTGTAAATACGGGGACGCCGATGCCGGCGGCTGATATACGGAACGCTCCGCGTCGCAGAATGG
>CAKQOE010000024.1 GCA_934255545.1 uncultured Clostridia bacterium
GCGAAGTGAGCTGAAAGCGAACGTAGGAGTGCTGCGAAGCAGCACGTTGCCGGTTTAGTTAAAAAGCAGAGTGTGAAAACGCTCTGCTTTTTTAGCGTTTGCGAAGCAAACGCGTACTAAACGGGACAGATGAAATAATTTAAAAAAATTAGCACTCTAATGTTTAGAGTGCTAATCGCGAGGTATATATAAGGTGTAAGCAAGGATGAGGCTTACGGGAGAGCTTAAAAGAATTAAAAGAAATATTCGAAAAGAGCTTAAAACAAAATTTTAAAAACATTGTTAATTTTATCCGGATCCGTTAGGAACCGGAGTGAATATGACTTCCAGCCATTGCAGGGCCGAGGCCATTAAAGTGGATCTGCATCGGGTCAAAAGACCGGCAGACTTTAACTGAAAAACTGCACTGCAGCTAAAGCTGCGCAGTTTCTGTATTAGACTTGCGCGCCGTATCAGAGATACGGGCAAGGCTTAAGAGGAGGTTTTTTATATGTTATCTATGTTACCTAGAACTAATAATTTTGGCATGAGTTTATTTGACGATATGAACAGTATGTTTGATACTCCGTTCTTCAGAAGCGCACAGACTGCACCTGCTATGAAGACTGATATCAAAGAAAAAGACGGTCTGTACCTGATGACTATGGATCTGCCTGGTTTTGATAAGGACAATATCAAGATCGAGCTGAAAGACGGTTATCTGACAGTTACAGCAGAGCAGAATGAAGAAAAAGAGGAGAATGAAGAAGAAAAGGGCGGCTACATTGTCCGTGAGAGAAATTACGGCAGCTGCAGCAGAAGCTTTTATGTAGGCGACCACGTTACTGAGAATGATGTAAAGGCTGCTTATAAAGATGGTGCTCTTCACCTGACATTCCCTAAGGAAGCTCCTAAGGAAGTTCCTGAAACTAAGTATATCGCAATAGAATAATAAAATAATATGCGAATAATATCAGCAGATGCCGCACAGTGACAGGTTTGGCTCAGTATACTGATCTGCCGCAGGATGCGGCGGCGCAAATATATATTTGAAAGATCTGAAGTTAGGCTTCGAGCATTCCAGTCTCGCTTTCAAAATCAGATCGTCACATATATACTGGATATGTGACGATCATATATCAGCTTAAAATTTGAATTGAACATAAAATTCTTACCATACCCCAATGAGAGAGTCGTATTTTGCGGCTCTCTTTTTTAATGTCGAAGCTCAAGGGCGTACCTGAGTGAATGTTTCATATGCTGTTTCATGAGGCGGCTTGATTCTTCATATTTTCCGGCTGTAAAAGATTCATAGATCTTAATGTGCTCTTCATGTATAGTTATAAGATGGTCGGTGTTTTTCTCATACTGGTAAGCAGCTATTGACATCTGCGAACGCATACGCTCAGCAGAGTGTATCAGGCGGCTGTTATTGCAGTAGTTATAAAATATAAGATGGAATTCATCAGAAAGTTTTATTAAATCACTTATAGCCGCTTCAGACATGGCATCCGGCTGTAAGTAAGTCTTTGCGATGTCAGATCCGCCGGCTGGGTCGGCGCTGCTGAGATTTTTTAGTGCTATTGATGCTTTATTTATATTTTCTGAAAGATCCTTCTTTAGTTTATCTATATTTGGGACAGATGCGGCAGCATATGATATTGCGAGAGCATCAAGGTCGCCCATAAATTCATATATTTCACGAAGATCGTCTTCTGAAAGTTCTATAACGTTTACGCCTATGTTTGAGTAATACGATACGAGCTGTTCTTCTGACAGACGTGTAAGTGCCTCACGCACAGGTGTGGAACTTACTTCAAAGCGCTCAGTAAGTGATTTGAGAGTAAGTTTAGTGCCGCTCGGTATACGCTGCGAGAGTATATCGCTGCGCAGTATCTGGTATATTTGTTCTGATAAAGTTTGTTTATTTAATCTCATTATATAAATATCCTTTTTAATATGTATACTTTTTGTAAATTTTATTATGGTGAAATTGCCGATGCCGGTGGCTGATATACGGATAAGCGGAGCTCGGAGCAGAATGGATATGCTTCCAGACTATTTTGAAGCAGCCGCAACGTCAAAAAACTGAAAAATTGCATTGCAGCTAAAGCTGCGCAATTTCTGTATGAGACCTGCGCGCCGTATCATAGATACGGGCAGGGCTTCATATGTTTGAGCGGAACGCGCGGAAGCGCATAAAATGGTTGAATTTTCACCGAAAATTCATTCCCTGCCGCGAGTTATTTTTGACAAAAACTGCTTCAAAATAATCTGTTAGAAGCATCCCATTCTGCGACGCGGAGCGTTCCGTATATCAGTCGCCGACATCGGCGTCCCCGTATTTACAATAAAGTATATATTTCTGTAAGTACAGTGTCGGTGTATAAGATAAATTTTAGCAAAATACGCGGTGATTGGCTATATGTAATATATTTTGCATTTTGCAAAATATATATGGCAAAACGAATAATTATGTGCTATACTTGCGTTATGCTTTAATGGTTTAAAGCCAACACGCATTAAACCGGCATGGCTGCAGGCGTGCCGGACACAATAAGCAGCAATGCTGCGTAAAATGCGCGTGTGAGGATAAAGTATTTATTGAGAGGTTTTATTATGACAGGTAATCAGATCATTATTACAGTATGTATCATTTACTTCATCGTAATGGTACTTATCGGCATCATAGCGGCTAAGCGCAACAAGAAAACATCAGACTTCCTGGTTGCGGGAAGGGGACTTAACGTTCCGATGACAGCAGTCACTTTGGCAGCCGTACAGATCGGCGTAGGTATTGTTTTAAGCAGTGCTACGAACGGATACAACAGCGGCGTGTGGCCGGGAATATATTATGCGATAGGATGCGGCGGCGGACTTATAGTTGCAGGTCTTCTTGCAGTAAAAAAGCTGAGAGAGCAGGAGGGCTACGTACCACTTGACTACTTTGCTGAGAGATACGGCGACAGCAAGATCATAAGACTTTGGGCGTGGATAAGCAACGTACCGAGCCTTCTTGGTATATTTATAGCGCAGCTGCTCGCTGCAGGCAGCATTCTTTCAGGATTTGGCATACCATTCAATACAGGTGTAGTGATAACGGCTGTTGTAATACTTATATACTGTACGATAGGTGGCATGTGGGGAGTAGTTCTCACAGATCTTGTACAGACAGCAATAATAGTAGTCGGCGTTCCTATACTTGCCGTTGCTACACTTATACAGTACGTTCATGCAGGCGGAAATATTGCAGATATATATACTACACCGTTCATCCCTCGCGGCATGGGCACAAAATTCGTATACCTCGTGCTTCCGTTCCTGCTTTCGATATCAGTATCATACGACGCGTATTCAAGGATACAGTCTGCAAAGGACGCAAAAACAGCACAGAAAGGATGTGTTATAGGAGGTATACTTGTTATCATAGTAGGTCTGCTCTGTTCTACCATAGGCGTTGCAGCAAAGCTGCTCTTCCCGGGAGTTACAGACGGAATATTTACTATAACAGCTACAGGCGTGCTTCCGCCGGTGCTAGCAGGCATAGTTATAGCTGCGATACTTGCGGCGGCCATGTCGAGCGCAAACTGCGTAATACTTTCACTCGGTGCGTCATTCTCAAGAGACTTCTACAATAAATTCCTGCACCCGGAGGTAGAAGATCTGAACCAGCTTCCTAAGTCTAAGCTCATATCTCAGGCGGCAGTGCTGCTCGGCTCGATCGTAGGTATATTCTTCGCGTTCCACATGACAGACATACTGGACGCAATGATAATATTCAACTATCCGTACATGGGCAGCATGCTCATTCCTCTGCTCGGCGGCCTCGTGTGGAAGGGCGCGACAAGAAAAGGCGCCTTTGCGGCGGCAGTTGCCGGCGGTATCGTAGGCGTTATCTCGTTCCTCTTCGGTATCCCGGGACCGCTGTATGGCATGGTAAATACAGACCTTTCACTGCTTATAGCTTACGTAGTTTCTGCCGCGGCGCTCGTGATATTCAGTCTTGCCGACAGAAGCAGACAGGCTGTGCATGCTTAACTTGAGCGGCAACAGCAGTAAGCGCAGCCTGAGGCTGCATACACAACTGCAGCGCTCACGCGCTGTAGCAGTTCCGCGCTGAGGCGCGCGGCATTAAAACCAAAAAAAGGACATAAAGTTACATGATAAAAGAAAGAAAATGGCCATATAAAAATGAAATGAACGAGGAGGAGCGCGTTTCCTCCGATGTCCTCGTACTCGGCGGCGGCATGGCAGGATGCTATGCCGCCATTGCTGCTGCGAGGAAAGGACAGAGCGTAGTCCTGGTGGAAAAAGGCGCTACGATAAGGAGCGGAGCTGCGGGAAGCGGTTTCGACCACTGGGAGTCAGCCTGCACTAACCCTTGCTCGCAGGTGACTGCCGAGGAGATCGCAAAGGCATATATCGATGAGCAGGACGGATACAGCAACGGTATAGCGCACTATATCGAGTGCGAAGAAGGCTGGCACCGCCTTAAAGACATGGAATCGTTCGGAGGCAAGATACGCGATACGGAGGGCGAGTTTGCGGGCGCTGATTTCCGTGACGAGCGCACAGGACTTATGTTTGCGTATGATTACAAAAATAAATTTACGCTCAGAGTGTGGGGAAGCACGTTTAAACCGGCCCTTTACAAGGAGCTTAAGCGCCTTGGAGTAAAAGTGTACGACAGAGTTGAAGCTACTGCGCTGCTCACAGAGGAAAAGGACGGACATAAACGCGGTGTCGGCGCACTCGGCATGAATGTAAGAACAGGAAAATTCATGATATTTTCAGCGAAAAGTACTGTTCTTGCGATGTCGCGTCCGGCGCGAGTATGGCTTTTCAACGCTGACCAGGTGGGTCTGTGTGAGTTCAGGCCGCCGCAGAGCATAGGAAGCGGCCATGCTATGGGATACAGAGCAGGCATGGAATTCACAATGATGGAAAAGTCTGTAAGAGGTGAATTTTCAGCGGCCGGCAGGAGCTTTCCGCCGTACAGTACGGGAAACAACCACAACACATGGTACGCTGCGACTATGGTAGACGCCAGAGGCGTTGAGATACCGTACGTTGACAGAGACGGAAAAGAGCTTAAAACAGTAAAAGAAAGATATTATCCGGCTGAAGGACAGAAATTCTTCCTGAAAGGCGGAGTCATAGACAATCCGAAATACGAGTATCGCGGACCTGAAACTCTTGAATTTGACGAACTTATAAAGCGCGGATACCAGCTGCCGTTTTACGCTGATCTGAGCAGGATGCCTGATGAAGAGCGCCGCGTTATATGGGGCATGATGGTCGGCGAGGAAGGAAAGACAAAGATCCCTGTACTCAAAAATTTCAATGATCGAGGCTTCGATCCGGCTAAGCATATGCTGCAGTCATACGGAACGGGATGGCAGTCTGCTGCTTTCCTGGCGCAGGAGCGCCAGCTTTTCGGTGCGCCGGGAGGCATATTCCATGACTGGGATCTCAAGACAAATATCGATGGCATATATGCTTCGGGCGATCAGCTTTACGCGTCTGACTGTGCGGGTTTTGCAGCTGCTACAGGCTACTACGCGGGCAGGAAGGCTGCCGAGGCGGCAGCAGGTATGGGATCATTCGTTGCTCCGTCTGAGGCGGATATAGAGGCTGAAAAGAAAAGGCTGTACGCGCCGCTGTATAATATGAATAGCGATGAAGGTATGGACTGGCGCGAGCTTAATATGGCTGTATCGAAGGCGATGCAGAACTACTGCGGCGGCGTAAAGAATGAAATGCTTTTGAAGCAGGGACTTGAGCTGCTGGAGGAATACGAGCGGGAGTATGTACCAAAGCTTGCATGCCGTAACCCGCACGAGCTTATGAGAGCTCACGAGGTGCTCGATATACTTGAAGTTTCAAAGATGATAATAAACGCGTGCATGCTGAGAAGATCGAGCTCGCAGCCGCTTTGTTTCGAGAGGAATGATTATCCTGATATGGATCCGGCAGAGGACAGCTGCTTTATCACTATATATCAGGAAAACGGTGAGATAAAGAGCCGCCGTGTACCTAAGGATTATTACGGTGACGTAAAGATCGAGTATGAAAAGCGCAATGCGGAGTATATGAAGGAGGCTGCGAAATATGATGAATAAAGTAGGATTCACTGCAGTCCCGGTGACGTGCAGCGCAAGACCTATAACTTTTGACAGCGAGCTGTGCACAGGCTGCAACAGATGCGCCGACGTCTGTCAGGTCGATGTAATGCTGCCGTCTGAAGAGGCAGGAAAGCATCCAGATGTGATGTATCCGGGTGAATGCTACTACTGCGGCAGCTGCGTGATGGCCTGCTCTGCAGGCGCGATATCGCTGCATCATCCCCTTATGAACCAGACGCGGTTTGTGGAGACTGTAAAGTAATAGAATTCGAATAAATTGTTTAATGCTGCTGCATATTTTCTGTAACTATATACAGAAGTCTGCAGCAGTTTTTTTGCGCCCTGCGGGGCGTATGTGCTCGCGCGCGGGCGCGCGCTTTATGGGCTGCGCAGAAGTTTTAACGCAGATTTTACATTGAGCCATATTTGGATTTAACATTTAACATTTATTATTCTAACAGTAAATATAATATATTGATTTACGGAGTTAATACTAATGTCAGACAGCTTCGTGAGGATGCCGGAAAATGGTCCGGCACGGCGGAGCTTAAGTAAGACCGGAATGGTCGATAAGAAGGAGAATGATAAAAATGTTAAAAATGAAAAAATTTGCATGTGTCGCTTTAGCGGCTGCTCTGTGTGTTACAGCTTTTGCAGGCTGCGGTTCAAGCAAGGACGCAGGATCTGCAGCAGGTGGAGACAGCAGCGCGTCTGACCTTTCAGGAAAGAGCATCTACGTTGTTTCAAGAGAAGAGGGTTCAGGTACGAGAGATGCGTTTACTGAGCTGACAGGTGTTATGGAAAAGGATGCTAACGGCGAAAAGGTAGACAACACAGCAGTAAGCGCAGAGATCACAAGCAGCACTTCAGTAATGATGACGACTGTTGCAGGCAATAAGACAGCTATCGGTTACATCTCACTCGGTTCTCTCGATGACACTGTAAAGGCCCTCAAGGTAAACGGAGTTGAGCCTTCACCTGAAACTGTAAAAGACGGAAGCTACACTATCGCTCGTCCTTTCAATATAGTTACAAAGGAAGGCGGAGTAAGCGAAGCAGCTCAGGACTTCATCGATTACATCCTCAGCTCTGACGGTCAGACTGTTATAACTGATGAAAAATACGTTTCTGTAGCTGACGGCGCAGCTGCTTACCAGAAAAAGGAAGGCCTTTCAGGCAAGGTAACTGTAGGCGGTTCATCATCAGTAACTCCTGTTATGCAGAAGCTTGCAGAAGCTTACATGGCTGTAAATCCGGGCGTAACTGTAGAAGTTGAACAGTCTGACTCTACTACAGGCGTTACTTCAACTATCGACGGTGTATTTGATATCGGTATGGCATCACGCGATCTCAAGGACAGCGAGACTTCACAGGGCGTAAAGGGAACAGTTATCGCAATGGACGGTATCGCAGTTATCGTAAATAGCGACAACACTCTCGAAGATATCACAACAGATCAGATCAAGTCAGTATTTACAGGTGAAACTACTTCATGGGGTGACCTGTTATAATGAAAAAATTCACTGAATACCTGATGCATGCGGTCTTTTTTCTGACCGCATGCGTTTCAGTACTTGCGGTGGTCCTGATATGCATATTCCTCTTCAAAAATGGATTTTCTGCCATAAGCCAGATCGGTCTTGTAAATTTCCTTACAGGAACAGAATGGAAACCGAAGAATAATATATTCGGCATCCTGCCGATGATAATAGGCAGCATATATGTAACGATCGGAGCAGTCGTGATCGGCATGCCGATCGGTATCCTGTGCGCGATATTCCTTGCAAAATTCTGCCCACAGGCCTTATACAGGATCATAAAGCCAGTCGTAAATCTCATGGCGGGCATACCGTCAGTAGTTTACGGATTTTTCGGACTTATGCTCATAGTTCCGTTTTTCCAGGAGATATTTGGAAGCAGTGGAAAGGGACTTCTTACAGCATCGGTAATACTTGGAATAATGATACTGCCGACAGTAATAAGCGTGTCGGAGGCGGCTCTCAGAGCCGTTCCGGACTCATACTTTGAGGGCGCGCTCGCTCTTGGAGCGACAAAAGAAAAGAGCGTTCTTTTTACAGTAGTACCGGCTGCAAAGTCAGGCATACTTGCCGGAGTCGTGCTCGGCATAGGACGCGCGATAGGCGAGACGATGGCAGTTATAATGGTAGCCGGAAACCAGCCGCAGATACCTCACAGCCTGCTTGACGGCGTGAGAACTATGACAGCCAATATCGTTATAGAGATGGGATATGCGACAGACCTTCACAGAGAAGCGCTCGTCGCGACAGCAGTAGTTCTCTTTGTTTTCATACTCATAATAAACCTGTGCGTTTCTCTTCTGAGGAGCAGGAGCAGTGACAGATCGTAGGAGGCGCCGGATAAAATGACAAAAATGGAAAAACTTAAAAAAAGGCTACGCGAGTACCGGAATTCACCGGGATCGTTCGTAATATTCCTGCTTCTGGTGCTGTCAGCGATCATAACTGCAGGAGTCACATTTTCTATAATCATATACGTAGCGGTAAAAGGCATACCATATCTGGATCCGGATATGTTCTCGCTCAAATATACAGAAGAAAACCAGTCTATGCTGCCGTCGATCATAAACACGATATATATGACAGCGCTTTCTCTGCTTTTCGCAGTACCGATCGGCATAGGCTGCGCCATATACCTTGTGGAATACGCGAAGCGCGGCAATAAATTCGTGACGGTCATAAGGCTTACGGCGGAGACGCTTTCAGGAATACCGTCGATAGTATACGGACTTGTCGGATACCTGATATTTGTCATAGGTCTCAAGCTCGGCCTTACGCTTCTGGGCGGCTCGCTGACTATGGCGACTATGATACTGCCGCTGATCATGCGGACTACTGAAGAGGCTCTTATAGCAGTACCTGATATGTACCGCGAGGGCAGCTACGGTCTGGGGGCCGGCAGACTGAGGACGATATTTTCCATAATACTTCCATCAGCCGTTCCGGGCATACTTTCCGGCGTCATACTCGGTGTAGGAAGAGTAGTAGGAGAAACAGCAGCACTTATATTTACAGCAGGTTCAGTCGCAAAAGCCGCAACATCGCTCATGTCGTCATCAAGAACGCTTTCGGTACACATGTATATACAGCAGTCTGAAGGCCTGCACATGAACGAAGCTTTCGCAACAGCAGTCGTACTGCTGATAGTAGTAGTCATCATAAACCTTGCTTCCGAGCTCATAGCAGGAAAGCTTACTAAAAAATAAACTTATAAAATGATCAATATGTAAATGGATCACAGCATGACGCGGCCTCCCGGCCGCCTGCAGGAGCGCTGAGCGCTCGGACGATGATCCATACGGAGCATAATATATAATGGATAAGATAAATATTTCAAACATGGATCTGTATTACGGCGATTTTCATGCATTGAAGGATATAAATCTTGATATTCCCAAGAATGAGATAACCGCCTTTATAGGACCGTCAGGATGCGGAAAGTCAACGCTCCTGAAGTCGCTCAACAGGATGAACGATCTTGTGGAAGGCTGTAAGATAACAGGCAGCATAACACTTGACGGTGAGGATATATACGGAAACATAGACGTAAACAACTTGAGAAAAAGGGTAGGAATGGTATTCCAGAAGCCGAATCCGTTTCCTATGAGCATATATGACAATATAGCATACGGTCCGAAGACTCACGGCATACGAAAAAAATCGCAGCTGGACGAGATAGTTGAAAGGTCGCTGAGAGGCGCAGCGATATGGGAAGAGACAAAAGACAGACTCAACACCAGCGCGCTCGGCATGTCAGGCGGACAGCAGCAGAGGCTGTGTATAGCGAGAGCGCTTGCTGTAGAGCCGGAGGTGCTTCTCATGGATGAGCCGACGAGCGCCCTCGACCCTATATCGACTTCTAAAATAGAGGATCTGGCTGTAGAACTGAAAGATAAATACACTATAGTAATAGTTACGCACAATATGCAGCAGGCTACGCGTATATCAGACAGGACAGCGTTCTTCCTGCTCGGAGAGATGGTCGAGTACGAAAAAACAGATACGCTGTTTGCTGACCCTAAGGATAAGCGTACAGAAGATTATATAACAGGGAGGTTCGGATGATGCGCGTACTTTACAATGAACAGCTTGAAAAGCTTCATAATGAGCTTGTAGGTATGGGCAGGATGTGCGAGGAGGCCATAAGCGCAGCGATGAGCTCGCTTTTTGACAGCGACCCTGACATGGTAAAAAAGACACAGGAGCTTGAAAAGGAAATAGATGTGCAGGAGCGCACGATAGAGTCGATGTGCATGAAGCTGATACTCAAGCAGCAGCCTGTAGCTACAGACCTCAGGAACGTATCATCGGCGCTCAAGATGATATCGGACATGGAGCGCATAGGCGATCAGGCCCAGGATATAGCCGATATGGCGCGATTCCTGAATAAAAGCAACATAATATGTGCTGTGCATTTGAAGGAAATGGCAGATGCTGCTTCCAAAATGGTAAATGACAGCGTAGAAGCGTTTGTAAATGCAGATGCTGAAATGGCAAAAAATGTAATACTGTATGATAATATCGTTGATGATCTTTTTGTAAGGATAAAAAGCGAGATAATAGAAGAAGTAGTCAAAAACAGCGATAAGGGTGAGGAGTTATTTGATATAATGATGGTGACCAAGTATCTTGAGAGGATAGGCGACCATGCGTGCAATATCGCTGAATGGGTGATCTATTCTATTACAGGGTCACACAACATAGAAGATATCGGGAAATAAATAAACACAGCGGGGCGGCGGCCCGGCCGCCGGGCAGAAAGTGAGCCGGAGCGTAAGCGTGTCAGCGCAATGTCATGCGCAATATCCTGCTGTGCAGCCGGTGACGGCTGAATGCGTTAAGCTATTAAAGAAAGGCAGGCTTGCAGATATGATATATATCGTTGAGGATGACAGCAGTATAAGGGAATTATTGGAATATTCTCTTAATAACAGCGGTTTTGAGGCCAGGGGATTTGAAACACCGACGATGTTTCACGCAGCTATGCGAGAGAAAAAACCGGAGCTTATACTTCTGGACATAATGCTTCCTGAGGAGGACGGACTTCATATACTGCGCGGTCTGCGCGCGGACAGCGGTACGTCAGATATACCTGTTATCATGCTTACGGCAAAGACGGGCGAGTATGATAAGGTCATAGGGCTTGACAGCGGCGCTGACGATTATGTTACGAAGCCGTTCAGCATAATGGAGCTGATATCGCGCATAAAGGCAGTGCTGCGCCGCTCTGAAAAGCAAGAACAGGATGTGCTTTCGGCAGGTGGCATAGTACTCGATCGAAAGCGCCATACGGTATCAGCCGGAGGCAGGGACATCGTGCTGACATATAAGGAGTTTGAGCTGCTTAGCCTGCTCATGCAGAACAGAAATATAGTGCTTGAGCGCGACAGGCTGCTCAATGAGATATGGGGATACGATTTTGACGGCGAAACGAGGACTATAGACGTCCACATAAGGACGCTGAGAAGCAAGCTCGGAGATGCCGGAGCATGCATAAAAACAGTCAGAGGCATAGGATATAAGCTTGAAGACAAGCAGGCATAACGACAGGCGGTGCACGATATATGACACAGAAAAAGACAAAAGAAATGACTATGAAAAAAAAGATATTCAGCGGCGTGTTCTGCACGTCGATGCTTGTGCTGCTGCTGTCGATAGCGATCGTGATGGGCGTCCTGTGGAATTATTATTCCAGAGAGTACGATGATAAGCTGAGGGATGAAGCACAGTATATTTCCGGGGGAATACAGACGTCCGGAATATCATATCTCAATGACATAGGCTCAGATGCCAGGCAGGACAGCCGTATAACATGGATAGCGAATGACGGCACTGTCATATACGACAGCTCCGCTGACCCTGAGACTATGGAAAATCACGCCGACAGAGAGGAAGTTGCAGCGGCACTCAAAAAAGGTCATGGCGAATGTACACGGTATTCATCGACGCTTGCCGAAAAAACGCGTTATTACGCGATAAAGCTCAATGACGGTACAGTGTTGAGAGTGAGCATAACGCAGAGCACACTTTTATCTCTTATGGTAAGATCACTGCCATCGCTTGCAGCGCTTATAGCGGTCGTAGTATTTATATCTCTTATGATGGCTGCGAGCCTTTCAAGGCGTATAACGGAGCCTGTAAACTCTATAGATCTCGATGAACCGCACAAATCAGAAATTTATACGGAGCTGACACCATTGCTTGATAAAATAGCTGATCAGAATGCGCAGATAAAAGCGCAGATGGATGAGCTCGTGGAGCAGCACGCTGTAAGGAAGGAATTTACAGCAAACGTAACGCACGAGCTGAAAACGCCGCTCACATCGATACTCGGCTTTGCTGAGATCATGAAGAGCGGTCTTGTAAAACCTGAAGATATGCAGCATTTTTCAGAAAAGATATATGACGAAGCACAGAGGCTGCTGTCTCTCATAGCTGATATACTCAGACTTTCAAAGCTTGAGTCTGACACAGATCTTCCTGAAAAGGAGGATATGGACCTTATGAGCCAGGCGGAGATAGTAGCAGAGCGTCTTGAGGATCACGCAAAAAGCTGCGGCGTAACGCTTACAGTGAGCGGGGAGCATGCTGCGGTAAGAGTAATACCGCAGATACTTGACGAGGTCATATTCAATATAACGGAAAATGCAATAAAATATAATGTTCCGGGAGGAAGCGCAGATATACATACCGGTTATGAGGGGAACAGACCGTGTATAGTCATATCTGACACGGGAAAGGGCATAGCGCCCGAGGATATGCCGAGGATATTTGAACGCTTCTACAGAGCTGATAAAGCCCATACAGCTGCAGTTCCGGGCACGGGTCTTGGCCTTTCGATAGTGAAGCACGGAGTAAGCGTTATGGGCGCGGAATTATCCGTTGAGTCTGAGACTGGACGAGGGACTGTTATGAAGATACTTTTCTAAAAGGATGTATACATTAAAAAAACACCATTCATGATAATGTGAATGGTGTTTTTTATGTTTGAAATATACCGGCGGCAGGCCGCCGCGGGTGATGTCTGTTATTATGTTATGCGCGTTATGCGTACAGTGGTGATCTTTTTATTCCTGAGCGGCCGTCTGATCCTCAGCGTCGCGGGCCTGCTGCCTTGCTTCACGTTTTGCTGCGCTTGCGATATTTTTAGCGTCGCGTGATGCGGCTTTGATCTTGGTCGTGCCGTCCTGTACTTCGCTGACAGTAGTTTTAAAATCAGTATAGTCGCTGTCAGTGTCGTACTTTGTTATGAAATCGATATATGAGTTTATCTTATCGTAGTTTTCATTTCTTATGAGCGTAGAGAACTCAGAGAAAAGAGCTTCTTTTATATTGACAGTACTGCCTTCAACGACAGATGATATATCGTTCTCAACATCTACTTTGTGCTCAGCTGCCGTCGCTGCTGCTGTCATGAGCTGATCCACGCCTTCAAGATATTTGCCTGCAGCGAATGTGTCCTGAACTGCGGTTACGTTGCTGTGGAGAGATTCTATGGTGTTTATCTCATTTATCATGCTGTTGATCTTGTCCTTGAAGCAGTTATCTGAGATCGTGTTGAAGTTGTTGAGCTGAGATATCGCTTCAGCGCCTGCAAGGGAACCGTCCTTGTAGCTGTCGAGGACTTTCTGCGCCGCATCGGTCACAGGAGCTTCTATAGCGCTTACGAAGCCTGAATCGAAAGCATTCTCGCTGCTTATCTGCTGGCAAGTGTCAAAATCGCCTTCTGAGAGAGCCCTTGCGTACTTGCTTGTCGGATTGAAATATGTAAAATAAAGATATACGCCTACCGCAGCAGCGGCCACTGCTATGATAATGACAGCTATGACTGCGATGAATATTGCTTTGCTGTGGCGTTTTCTGGCTGATCTTCTGGCCTTGCTTTTGTGAGTTGAGCTGGAATTGTAATCCGGTATAAACTGTACCGAATTATAGTCTTCTTTTTTTACGCGAAACATCATTTTCTCCTTTTACGTTTTTGCCCTTTGATAAATGGATATTTAATCTTTTACTCTTACTCTGTAATGTATGCCGAGGTCTTCTGCTATTTTACGGCATGATTCGATATCGTCATCGGAGATGACGTCAACTACGCTTAATGTTATTTCAGGTATAACGCCCTTGCAGCTCTTCGCGAAACGAAGCATTTCGTCGAATGCGCCTTCGTACTCAGGACGGCACAGCTCGTCGTACTTTTCAGCTGTAGGAGCGTTGAGGCTGATAGATATCGCGTCGAGGTACGGAGCTATCTCAGGCAGGATGTCTCTGCCGTTTATCATGTTGCCGAGTCCGTTTGTGTTGAGACGCGTTTTTACATTATAATGTTCTTTTACGTATTTTGCTGTGGCAGCAAGGTTTTCGACAGCGCATGTAGGTTCGCCGTAACCGCAGAAAACAAGCTCGTCAAAATCCGAAAGAGGAAATTCCTTCAGAGCTGCGAGTATATCATCCATCGTCGGGTCTGAATCCAGCCACAGGCTTGTGGCGTTTCCGACTGATTCGCCGTTCTGGCGGATGCAGAATGTGCATCTGCACGGACATTTATTTGTAAGATTGGCGTATGCTGTTCCGCCATAGACATAAAATATATCTGACATGTTTTATTCCTTTCAGAATCATGTTGTGTTTAAGATTCAAACTATAATATAATATTAAACGCGTAAAGTCAATGAATTGACAGGTTTAATCAGAAGAATCTCTGAAAATCAACGCAGAACGGAAGAAAAAACAGGTAAAGAAGAGGTAAAGATGAAAAATATCATAATTCTTGTAGATATCCAGAACGGCTTTGTAAAAACTGAATATGCAGAGGAGTCATTTAAAAGGGTTGAGGATCTCATGAAGCGCGAGCTTTTTGATGTAGTTATAGCTACTAAATACTGGAATGAAGAAGGCAGCATAATATGCCGTCTCATGGACTGGCATGGTCTGTGTACTGAAGAAGAGCAGGATCTCCGTCCTGAGATAAAGGAATACGTAGACTATATAACTGAAAAGAACACGTTCTCAAGCATGACTGGTGAAATGAAGGATCTTCTTAAAGAAGTGAACGGCGGTGAGCTTCCGGAGCATGTTTTCGTTATAGGTTATGATACTGAGTGCTGCGTGCTGACTACGGCGACCGACCTGTTTGAAATGGGTGTAAGGCCTATAGTGCTTACGCAGTACTGCGGCTCGCATGACGGTGAACGCTACCACCAGGCCGGCATAACAAGCCTTGAACACCTTATAGGCCCTAAGTTCCTCATAGGTGAGAAGCTTGAGACTAAGGAGGATGTTGAGCGTATCGTGGAAAGATGCATGTAGCGGATCTGTAGTGCAGAAATGTATACGTTTTTGTAAGTACAGAATGCGGAATTGCTGATGAACATACGGAACACTCCGCGGTCGCAGAATGGGACGCTGCATTCCGTTCGGTTCACGGAGCTTTTTGTTAAAAATAACTCGCGGCAGAGAATGAATTTTCCTTCGGAAAATTCAACCATTGTAAGCGCTTGCGCGCGTTCCGCTCAAACATATTTTTAACGTATAGGCTCTGTTCACCTCACGGGCAGCATCACCATTCTGCTCCGACGCTCCGCTTATCCATATGTTCATCAGCTCTGCAGCATCTTTGCAATAACAATAGTTACAGAAAAGTATACGATCTTGTACTAGACGATAATAGGATTAGGATCAGGCGGCAGGAGACGTGTAGTGTTTGTAGTGGCTACTGCCATGAGCCATCCTTCAGGGTCGTATACTTCAGCTGTCGCTACGACAACGCGGCGTCCTATGCTGATCACCTTTGCCTTTACTGTAACGTATTCTGATTTTTCAGGTACGGCGCGTATAAAATTTACATTTATATCTACTGTTCCTACAGGATCGCAGTCAACAGCGGCCCATGAGAGAGCGCCTGCTGTAGCGTCTATGTAGTAGCAGATCATGCCGCCCTGTAAGTTTCCGAACGGATTTCTCTGCCACGGCTTTATGTAGTATTTGAGTATGAGCTCGTCATTGTCGTTATAGTCAACGAACTCCATCTTATATATAGGAGCGCCGGCCTTTTCATTTATCTCGGCGTCGCGGTCTGTTATCTCTATAAGCTTCTGCTTGCGCTGTTCATGCGTCCATCTCATGTTGTGTGCCTCCTGTTTTGTATAAATTTTACGGATAATGTCAGTATAATGACATTTTTTACAGCTGTGCCCGCTCGGTGACGAGCGCAGGGTAAAGATCATTAATTGGACTGTTCTGTTTTAAATTTTAACAGAAAAAAGGCTCTGTATGAATACTTTTTTCATACAGAGCCGCTCATTTGAATGATAGCAGATCGCAGTTCTATTCAGCTTCGCTGCTGTTTAATGATTCCTTCAGATATTTTCCGGGTTTAAAGTAAGGAACGTTAGCTGCAGGGATCGTGATCTCGACCTCAGGTTTTTTAGGGTTCCTGCCGGGACGCGGACCTTTTCGTTTTACATCAAATGTTCCGAAGCCTACGAGCTGTACCTTTTCGCCGTTGATCAGAGAAGATTCAACACATTCTAAAAAGGCGTTCAGAGCTTTTTCTACGTCTTTTCTTGGCATGTCAGTCTTTTTTGACATTTCCTGAATGAGAGCTGTTTTGTTCATATTCTCTGTTCCTTCCAGATAAAAATATATTTCCATGTAACATGTGATTACAAAATTATTATAGTATATAATAATAATAAAAAAACACTCTAAACGGGTGATGCGGCATTAAAAAAGTATTAATAATCAATGTATACAGGAGACAGAAAATGGCCAGGCACAGACAGTACGATCCTTCAGCGCGGTTTATAAGCAGAACCCTGAGGGAAATGATGAAGCATACGTATGACTTTCCGGTAACATTTATAGGGGCGCCGCCGGGTTACGGTAAGACGGTGCTTACCGGTACGATAAATGACGATGATGATACGTACAGAATAGATCTGCGTTTCAATGATGTAGATTATTTCATAAAGCAGTTGAGCGGGATCATGCGAAGCAGATTCAGTGATCTTGCTGATGCGCTGCTGATGATAGATGACTGGAGAAAATGCGGAAGATATGAATGTGCCGATGAAGAGCTGTACAGGCGTATGGATCATGCGCTTAGAGATGTACGGAATTCAGATGCGCGAATAAGGATCGTAATAGAGGATATGCATGAGCTGAGAAAAGAAGGCGCCGATGTGGCGTTTATGCTGTGCAGGATAGCGTCTGACTCAGACGGAAGGATACATTTTTTAATAACGTCGCGCATAAGTTACTGGAACAGATACAGTGCGGATGTAGTAAAAGGGGATGTATACCTTGTCATACCGGAAATGCTGCTTTTTGACAAAAACGATACAGCTGATTATCTGCGCCTGTGCGGTATGAAGCCTGACAGGAAGACAGTCTCGCATATCCAGAAAAAGACAGAAGGCTGGGTGATGCTGATGACGATATTTGTAAACGGATATATCAGTAAAGGCGAGCATTACGCAGATATCAACATGGATGATTATATACAGAATCTGGGTATCATAGACGAAATAAAAGATCTGGTGGATCTTGCAAAGCAGATATGCATAATGGACTCATTTACGATAAGCCAGGCGGAGCGCTTTACGGGCCGCGGAGACGCGGCGGATATGATACGGCGCATGCGTCTTTATAATATGTATATAATGTATGATCCAAAGGAGGATTCATTCAGATTTATTACGCCTTACAGAGAATATCTGCTTAAAAGTATAAATGCAGACGGATGCAGCGGCCGGCCGCTGACGGCTGATATGAAAAAAGAGACTGAGAAGTCTATGAATGAAAGATTAAGAACTGTGGGCGATATAATGCTGGAGGACGGCGAGTTCGTAAAAGCTGCTGATTATTATTACAGAGCCAAAGAGTTCGAGCTCATGATGGCTGCTATAGAGCGAGGCCGGCATATAGGGCGCGATGAAGAAAAGCGCAGAAATTATATAAAATATTATACCGACTGTCCTCGCGAGATAAGAAGCCGTTACCATCTTGCAATGCTGTACCTTGCATGGAGGTTTTTCAATTTTGGAGAGATGAAGCTGTACCGCGATGCATCGCTTGAGTTTCTTGAAGATCTGTATTCAGACCAGCGTCTTTCAGAGAAAGAAAAAAATTCACTTTTATGTGATTATTCGATATTTCGCGCTATGACTGACTTTGATGATCTTGACAAGGTAAGGCAGGATTATGAAAACGCGCTTGCGGTGTTTGACGGAGTAAAAAGGACTGAGCATTCTGTAATACCGAGGACATTCGGCTCGACTGCCGTGCTGAAGCTTTTTTACAACAGCGGTTCTCTTGATGACAATATAAGGATGATATATGAGATATCGGATATGGGAAAGAAGCTCATAGGTACAGGATGGGCCGGTATAAGCTATGAGGCAAAGGCAGAGGCAGCCTTCATGCGCCTTGATCTTGATGTTACAGAGATAATGCTCGACTGCGCTGAGCGTGAGTGTTTGGAGTCTCCCGAAAGATCAATGGGCGTGAGGCTGTGCAATGTATTTCTCAGGACGCGCCTTGCTATAGCCAGAGGAGAGTTTGGTCCGTCGAACGATCCTATGAAGGAGTTTACAGAAAGGGAGAGAGCTATCATTGCGAGTCCGCTTAAGAAGACTGCAGATGTATGCAGAGCATGGACGGCTATACAGACAGGAGAAGAAGATCAAGTAGCAGACTGGCTGAAAACAGGCGATTTTTCAGAAGTAGACCTGCTTTACCCTGCGATGCCGTCTATATACCTTATGCATATATATGTGCTGTATTCTATGAAAAAATATAATAAGGTCCTCAGTTACGAAGATATGTTTTTCGGAGAAGAACCGCTGACGCAGAACCTAGTTATAAGAGAAGCCGCTTATCTCATAATGGCCTCGGCATGGGAGCAGATAGGAAAAACGTATAATGCGCGCGAGTCACTGAAAAAGGCTTTTGAGCTGGTAAGATCTACAGAAAATATGGCATCCGTAGTGTTTTACGGCGGAGATCTTGTCGGACTTATACGTCAGATTCCTGAGGGATTTGAAAAAGAGTCTGAAATGGCACTTAAAGCCATCGCTGATTATAATGCAAATCGCGAAAAATGCCGTACTGCCATGCACGGAAGCAGATTCAGCGGACTGACGAAGCGAGAGTCTCAGGTAGCATCATGCGCTGCGTCCGGCATGATAAACAGGGAAATATCAGAAAAACTGGGTATAAGTGAAAATACTGTAAAAACAACTCTGCAGAGGATATTTTCAAAGCTTGACATAACGTCCCGGAGGCAGCTTCCCGATCAGCTTAAAATGATACAGGAATGATCGCTTATGATAATACTATGACAGACGTTGTTTGCGATAACATATACGATATGATGTATACAAGTTAATGTAATTGTTATTGTAAACTCAACATCTTGATTAAAAATTTTTTCAAAACCTGTATACAAAGCTGTACAACGCATGAAATACAGGGCATCAGGAGAGCAATATGGAAAAAATGGAAATTGATATCCTCAAGAAAACATACTATATATTGTGTATAAAAAGTAAAAAATAGAGCTTGACTAACTAAATATGGGCAAATGAAAAAATAATAATATGGACAATCAGGATGTGTTCTGATAAAATAACCCGTAGAAACAGAGAAAGCTTTGGTTTGCCGCAATGATAGACAAAGGGAGCGACATCGGCACATACGGTCGAATAAGACCGCAGCGATCGTTTCCTGCAGAAGATCCAGCGGCATTATTTATGCGATTTTATCAGTTAAACATTTAAATGGAACGGGGGAGTTCATAATGAAGGTCATCAAGAGAGACGGCAGAACGGTAGAATTCGACAGGAGCAAGATAGAAAGCGCTATCAGAAAGGCAAATGCAAATGTCGAGGAGAGTCAGCGCATATCTGATGAAAAGATACGCCAGATCGCTCTTTATATAGAATCAAAACAGCGTCCGAGACTTCTTGTTGAAGATATCCAGGATATGGTGGAAAACCAGCTGATGGGCGAGAGAAAGTTCGAGCTGGCAAAGCACTATATAAAGTACAGATATTCGAGAGCGCTTATCAGAAAAGCAAACACTACAGATGAATCGATCCTCAGCCTTATAAAAAACAGCAATAAGGACGTAATGGAAGAAAACTCAAACAAGAACGCTGTTATGGCGGCTACTCAGCGTGACCTTATTGCAGGCGAGGTATCAAAGGACCTTACGAGAAGGCTCCTTCTGCCTGAAAAGATATCAAAGGCTCATGAAGAAGGCGCTATACATTTCCACGACGCCGACTACTTCCTGCAGCCTATTTTCAACTGCTGCCTCGTAAATATCGGCGACATGCTTGATAACGGCACTGTCATGAACGGCAAGCTCATAGAATCGCCTAAGAGCTTCCAGGTAGCCTGTACAGTCATGACGCAGATAATAGCGTCTGTAGCGAGCAGCCAGTACGGCGGACAGTCTGTTGATATATCACACCTCGGAAAGTACCTCAGAAAGAGCTACAATAAATTTAAAAAGCAGATAGAAGAAGAGTGCGCAGGTGAGGCTTCAGAAGAAGTCATAGAAAAGCTGACTCAGCGCCGACTCAGAGACGAGCTCAAGAGCGGTGTTCAGACTATCCAGTATCAGATAAACACTCTGATGACTACTAACGGTCAGTCTCCTTTCGTTACTATATTCCTGAATCTTCAGGAGGGCGATGAATATATAAAAGAAAACGCTATGATAATCGAAGAGATAATCAGACAGCGTTACGAGGGCATAAAGAACGAAAAGGGCGTTTATGTAACGCCTGCGTTCCCTAAGCTCATATACGTTCTCGACGAGCATAACTGCCTGAAGGGCGGCAAGTATGATTACCTTACGAGGATGGCTGTAAAGTGCTCAGCAAAGCGCATGTATCCTGACTATATCTCAGCAAAGAAAATGCGCGAAAACTACGAGGGCAACGTATTCAGCTGCATGGGATGCAGGAGCTTCCTTTCTCCGTGGAAGGACGAAAACGGCAATTACAAGTTTGAGGGACGCTTCAACCAGGGTGTTGTCAGCATAAACCTTCCTCAGATAGCGATACTCGCTGACGGCGATGAGGATAAATTCTGGAAGCTCATGGACGAAAGACTTGAGCTGTGCTATGAAGCCCTCATGTGCAGACACAATGCGCTTCTCGGCGTAAAGTCTGATACGAGCCCGGTACACTGGCAGTACGGCGCTATAGCGAGACTCGAAAAGGGCGAAGTCATCGATAAGTACCTTATGAACGGATACTCTACTCTGTCACTCGGCTATATCGGCATATACGAGATGACAAAGGTGATGAAGGGCGTAAGCCATACAGATCCTAAGGGAAGAGAGTTCGCGCTGCGCGTTATGAACTACCTCAACGCAGCATGCAAGAAGTGGAAGGCTGAAACAGGTCTCGGATTCGCGCTCTACGGAACACCTGCAGAATCGCTCTGCTACCGTTTCGCCCGCATAGACCAGGCGCGTTTCGGAACTATCAAGGACGTTACCGACAAGGGTTATTATACAAACTCATATCACGTAGACGTTCGTGAAGAAATAGACGCATTCACAAAATTCAAGTTTGAAGCGGATTTCCAGCCGATCTCATCAGGCGGTGCTATCTCTTACGTAGAGGTCCCAAATATGAGAAACAATCTGGAAGCGCTCGAAGACGTGGTACAGTTCATATACGACAACATCCAGTACGCGGAGTTTAACACAAAATCAGACTACTGCCACGTATGCGGATATGACGGCGAGATCATCATAAACGATGAAGGCGAGTGGGAGTGCCCTAACTGCGGAAACAAGGATCATGACAAGATGAACGTTACGCGCCGTACATGCGGCTATCTCGGTGAAAATTTCTGGAATGTCGGCAAGACGAAGGAAATAAAAGCCAGAGTGCTTCATCTGTAAATAATAAATAAATGCATCAATGCATAAATAAATGCTTAACGGTGCGACGCCTCGCGGCGTCAGAAGGCTTGTCCTTATTGACAAAACAAGGTAAAATATTAAATTAAGTATAAGATAGAAGGGTGAGACGGCATGCGCCGCCTCACCTTAAAAATTTCAGAGGAATATCATGAATTACGCTACAGTTAAAACACATGACATCGCAAACGGTCCGGGCGTGCGTGTGTCTCTTTACGTAAGCGGCTGCACGCATCACTGCAAGGGCTGCTTCAATCCGGAAACGTGGGATTTTAATTACGGTCAGCCGTTTGACGAGGCTGTACAGGAAAAGATAATAAAGGCGCTGGAGCCTTCTTATATAAAGGGCTTTTCACTGCTCGGAGGAGAGCCGTTCGAGCCGCAGAACAGCGCGGTGCTCGTTCCGTTCCTTAAGCGACTTAAGGATATATATCCGGAAAAGAGTATATGGTGTTATTCAGGATATGACCTCGAAAAGGATATGCTCACGTACAGGCTCGGTGACGAGCAGGTCATCATGGGTATGCTTTCGTGCATCGATGTTCTTGTTGACGGGGAATTCGTTGAGTCAAAAAAGGTGATAGACCTGAGATTCAGAGGTTCTACGAATCAGCGGATCATAGATGTACAGAAGACGCTTGAGACTGATGATATCGTGTTGTGGGTCGATCCGCATGCGGATGTGAAGTAAATAATGAAAGGCTTGTAATATTATGGAAAAAACAATTGTAAGAATAAAAAAACTCGATGAAAACGCGATAATTCCGAAGTATGGCTCTGAATACGCTGCCGGCGCAGATCTGTATGCGTGCATGGGCGGCGATACTGTCATACCTGCCGGAAAGACTGTCATGATACACACAGGTGTGGCACTTGAAGTTCCCGTAGGATATGCCGGTCTCGTATACGCAAGAAGCGGACTGGCAAGCAAGCGCGGACTCGCGCCCGCAAACAAGGTCGGAGTCGTTGACGCTGACTACAGAGGCGAGATTATGGTAGCGCTTCACAATCACTCGGACGAAGATCAGACTGTAGCAGACAAGGAGAGGATAGCGCAGTTCGTTATAACTCCTGTGCTGGCTGTTGAGTTTGAAGATGTCGAAGAGCTGGAGGATACGGTCCGCGGAGCAGGCGGATTCGGGTCTACAGGGACTAAATAGAAAATCAGGAAAATAGTTTGTATGTTGACTTATAAAGATATTCGACATATAATGAACTTAGCAAGACAGCCGAGCAGATAGCTGCGACCTATCTGTCCTGGTGAATTAAAAGAAGTTTATAAGTAAACCGCCTATCGACCAGTGACAGGGCGGTTTACTTATTTTTTGAGTTCACTATGGCTACTATTAACATAGCTACAGAAATTATTATCATAAATTCTTCATATGTACTCATAAGCCGACCACCTCCTGTACAAGACTCAGGACAGTGGTAACGCCCTCTCGGCTGCCCGGTTAAATTCATTAATTGTAATTATATACAGGAATACCATAAATATCAAGAAAATAAAACTGTTGATCGTCTTTATTTATGGAAAAAGTTTCTAAAAAGTTTAAAATTTATTTAAGGAAAAATACATTGTATGATGACGGGTCGGGAGCATATAATTTACGTAGAAAAGGGATATTTTTAAAGATGCAATTGAGGTATAAGAGGTAATATATATGCTCAGAAAATGTAAAACAGTCATAGCAGCGATTGCAGTAACGGTAATGATATTCTCTGTTTTTTCATATGCGGGGAGCACGGGTGACGGAACACAGGAACGTATCATGGAAGATGCGGGAGCATCTGTTCAGCAGCAGGCTGCTGCAGGGGATAATGAAAGCATCAGTGCCGGGATCATTGAAGGACTGCAGGAAGATAATATAAATAAAACTGATGATAAAGTTACGATAGCCAGATCATCGTACATGTCTTTTATAGGGATGTCTGCGGCGCTCTCTACGCAAAGCGGTGTAAGAGAATTTACGTCAGCATGCTTCAGGCCGACATTTGTGAAGCAGATACAGAAGGCGCGTGATGAATTTAATGCAAATAAATTAAAGCCGCTCATAACATCGCAGCCGGCGCCGGCTGACGGAAACGTACCGGATCCTTCAAAGCCTATGGTCGCGCTTACGTTTGACGACGGGCCTTACGGACCTGTTACGAACAGGATACTTACGAAGCTTGAAGAAAACGGCGGGCGCGCGACATTTTTTGTTGTTGGAAACAGAGTAAAGACATATGCTTCAAGCGTGCAGCGCGCGGTGAAGGACGGGTGCCAGATAGGAAATCATACATACGACCATAAAAGTCCGCTGACGAAGCTGACTACGGTACAGATACAGAAGCAGATACACGACACAGACGTAGCGGTGGCGTATTATGCAGGCTCAGCGCCTGTTATAGCCAGGCCGGTAGGCGGCGCTGTAAATGACACTGTGAAGGCTGCGGTCGGAAAGCCGCTTATAAACTGGTCGATCGATACGCTCGACTGGAAATCAAGAAACGCAGCATCAGTACAGTCTAAAGTGCTCGACCATGTAAAGGACGGCGATATAATACTTATGCACGACCTTTATAAGTCAACGGCAGACGCCTGCGATGTGATAATACCGGAGCTTACAAAGCGCGGGTATCAGCTCGTTACGGTGAGTGAGCTTGCAGCAGCTAAGGGCGTTGCTTTGGAAAACGGTAAGCTTTATACAAATATGTGATACGATAAATAGTATGATAATACAACGAGATCCCCTGCCGGAGAAATATTCCGGCAGGGGATTTTAAGTATCATCATGGCTGTCTGCCGTCCTGCGCTCGCCATAGGCGTGCTCGGACCTTGAGGCTCCACCGGAGCCTCAAGCCCTTTCGGGTTCGAGTCCCGCGCCATAATAAAAAGACCGTTGCGGATGCAACGGTCAAAGCTGGCAGAGGGCACGGGACTCGAACCCGCAGGGCTGTTACGCCTTACTCGCGTTCCAGGCGAGCTCCTTAGCCATTCGGTCAACCCTCTGTATCATGTTATGTGGAATAATGTTATATAAAATATTTTGAGGCGTCTTTTGTGAGACGTATTTATTATTATACCGACATACGCCTGATTTTGCAATATATATTTTGAGATGCAAAAGTACGGGAGATGCGGTGGGTCGTGGAAATATGGGTCATCATATAGTTGTATTTATAATAAAAATATGGGAGAATGTTTTTGTAAATGAAACCGCATAATAAGGCGTATCAGGGGCCGGGGACCGGCGAGATAGATCGTAAGATCTTGAAACAGATAATAGTATATAAATAAAACAGTTACATATTAAAATAACCTGGAGGATAAAAATGAAATATTGCAGAAAATGCGGAAAAGAGCTTAGCGATGACAGTGTATTTTGTGACGCGTGCGGAACGAAAGTCGTATCTGCAGGCAATGATATTAATTATTCGGGAGCGCAGGAACGATCAGACTATAAAAAAGAAGGGTCATTTGATCATCTGAACGGCTACAGGCAGCTGCACGGACTTATGACAGAAATAGACCGCAGGATATATGACCGCGACTATGATGTAGCAGCGCAGAAAATGCGAAGCGCGGCAGAGCTCATGATCAGGGATATCTATGTAAAAAACGGCGGCACGATCAGTAATGAGCTGTCATTTCATGATATTCTTGCCCAGCTTGAGAAAGCTGCTGTTATCACGCCGCATTCGCTCAGTAATTACCATCTTATAAGAAAATACGGCAATAACGCGTCTCACGGCAATAACATAGCGATATCTGACGTCAGAAATATGTATAACGCACTCGTGCAGGAAACAGTCGAATATGCGGATCACTATGCAAACTCATACAGCAAAAGCATAAAGGCAAAAAGCAGCGTATCAGAGGGGCCTAAGCTCATAAACAGGATATACGGGCTCGTCGCCGTATGTATGGGAGTAGTTTTCATCGGTCTGGCGGCAACTATATCAGCCAGCTTTGTCGGAGGCGGTTCAAAGCTGTTGGGTATCGGCGTCCTGCTCATATTCGGCGTCATAGGGATCTATGTGGCAATACTTGGAATATATGGTTTGATAACGGGCAAAGACATACGGAAATATATGCCTAACAGATAATGGACATACAGGAATTTGTAAAAAAATATAACATAGAGGCCGACGCGCAGCAGCTTGAGGTGATAAAGCACGCTGAAGGCGCGGTGAACCTTATAGCGACAGCGGGAAGCGGCAAGACGCGGACGATAATAAACCGCATGGGCTATATGACGCGCGCGCTTGGTATAGCGCCTGAGTCAATACTGGCTGTAACATTTACAGTAGCGGCGGCGCGTGAGATGAAGGAACGATATATAAATTCATTTTGCAATATTGACGAATACAATAAAAGAACAACAGCGTGGCGCGCGTCATCGCGCGTACAGGAAGCAAAGCGGGCCGCCTATCCGGATAAAGCGGCCCGCAGGACCATACCGGCAGCAGCGACAGAAGAAAGGCTGCCGGCATTCAGCACGATAAACGCGTTCTGCGCCGGAGTCGTAAGAAAAGCGCAGCGCGACGGACTTATACCGCAGATGGACATCCCGCATGACAGTACCGCAGTTTTCAACGCAGCAGTCCGCGCGGCGTACGCGCGCCAGTCAACGGCATTTCTTACTGATGCATTGATTTCGGAGCTTAAGATAGCTATATGCAGGATAAAAAACGAGATGCTGAACTCAAAGGAAGAGATAAACAAAATAGAGCTGTCAGACGATATGCGGGGCATCGATCTGTATGGGATATACAGCACGTACGATCAGTACTTATATAATGAAGGCTTTATGGATTTTGACGACCAGATGCGGTTTGCGCGCAAGTGCTTCGTGAAGTTTCCGCAGGTACTTGAATTTTACCGCAGCAGATACAGGTATGTCATACTTGATGAGTCGCAGGATACAAGCAGACTGCAGTTTGATATATTGCGGCGGCTTGTTATGGGTAATGCGGCGGCAGCGCCGGGAGGCGGTGCGGCCGGCGTGGATGTGGATGTACGGGGCGGCGTCGGCGGGAACGCGGACGCCGCTGGTAGCGCGCCGGGCGCGCGCAGTATGGGCGCCGCAGGCATTATGATATGCGGCGATGATGACCAGAGTATTTATTCGTTCAGAGGCGCGTCACCTGAGTCGCTTTTCAGCTTTAACAGATATTATCCAAATGTAAAAAATTTTTATCTGGAAACAAATTACAGGAGCCGCGGCGAGATCGTAGAGGCGGCTGGTCGGCTCATAGAGCATAATAATAAAAGATTCAGGAAAAGCATAAGACCGGGAAGAAAGAACGGAGCATCGGGAGCACAAATATCGCATGCAGATAAAATCGGAGCACGTAGCGCTTCCGGGCAGGCAGTATCTGTCAGAAATGATAAGGCAGATCATGCAGAAAGCTGTATAAAAACGCTGTGCGCGTTCAGCCTGAAGGAGCAGTACAGGATGATACTCGACGAGGCGATCGAGTTTACTGCAAAAAATCCGGGCAGAAAGGTCGCTGTGCTTTACAAGAATAATGATTCTGTAATACCGCTGATAGATCTTGCCGACAGGAGCGGAGCGCGCGTGAGGTGCAGGCGCGAGGACTTTTTATTTTTTTCATCGCCGGTCGTAGAGGATATCAGGAGCATCATACGTGTCATACTGGATCCGAAGGATGCCGACAGCTTCATGAAGATGTACTATAAAGCGGGAGGACTTTACATAAATAAAGCAACAGCTGAGTCATGGCGGCCGAGCGTGGCAAAGGGCGGCATAATAAAAACTGTCTCGCGTATGCTCGGCGGCAGCGCTGATGATGCTGATAACCGCAAAGCGGAGCGTTTTTGTGATTTTATGGATAAAGCCGCAGCTGCAGCGCCGTCTGACGCGCTGCGCATCATACTGAAGCAGGGAGGCTACGAAAACTACCTGAGCCGCAGGTCAGGCTCAGACGCAGCGCCGAGATCGCAGCTCCGAAAGATCGACACGCTCCGCGCCATAGCGGAAAACTGCGCAACGCTGCCGGAGTTTATGGACAGGCTTGATTATCTCGATATGGACCCGTATGCGGGCGCAGAGTCTGATATATATTTCAGCACGATACACTCTGCAAAGGGGCTTGAGTTTGACAAGGTCATATTTGCAGACCCATATCAGGATATTTTCTCTCCTGGGCCTAAAAAAGAAGAGAGCGACGGCGAGGAGCTGAGACGGTTGTTTTATGTCGCGGTGACGCGGGCTGTTGACGAGCTGACATTCTGCGCAGCTGAGCGCGCATATGGAGTGGAGAATGAATTGTCAGATCTTTACTACGAATTCATCGGACAGAAGAAGGAGCGCGCGCCGGCGCGCGGACCGACAGCTGCAGGCGTTATGTCTGATATTCGCTCGCGTCGGATGATCGACGGCGGAGCATCAGCGCGCCGTTATGACAGCAGGATAAGCAGATATACAGGCAGAAGGCCGGGCGGAGGCAGCAAGCTCGTATTTACAGACGATCGTTCGCGCAGAGCGTCAGAGGCTGCGGTATTGCGGTCAGATATCGCGTCATTCAAACCAGGCGCAACGGTCGAGCACAAAAAATACGGTATAGGTGTAATAACAGTGCTTGAAGGCACGAAAGCCGGAATACTGTTTGACAATAACGAAGATATAAAAACGATAGATCTCAGGTACGCTGTCCCAAACGGAGCTTTAGAATTAAGGAAAAAATGATGATATTGCGTGTTTTGACAGGCGGAGCACAGGAAAATTCATAATATGATCAAATTCATGATATAATCAGACTAAATGGATATATCGTTTTTTGTTTTCAGGAGTACAACATATGAAAAAATTAATGACTTGCATTGCAGCCGTGCTGATGGCAGCATTTGTAACAGTATCAGGCGTATGCGCCGCATCCTACAGCAGCTTCCCTGACGCGTCAGGACACTGGGCAGAGAAATACCTGCAGCGCGCAGTTGAGAGCGGAACTCTCACAGGCAGCCATGGAAAGCTTCAGCCTGACGGAAAGCTGAGCGGAGCGCAGATGACAGCGATAGTGACGCGTGACTGCGGACTCAATATGTGGACGAAGGCATATCCCGGCGCCGCATCAAGCGAATGGTATTACAGCGCCGCCGGGGCAGCGTACAGCGTCGGTCTTCTGCCGTCTGACGGCAGCGTATCTATGAAAGGAAATGTAACTCGTTCCCAGGTATTTGAAATACTTGCAGAAGCATACATGGGACTTGACCCTTCCGGTGATTACAGCGAGCCGCAGGAACAGCCTTCAGATGCTGAAGGATCAATGCCGCCTGAAACATCGGGACCTGCAGCCGGAACTGATGAAGAGACGGAAGGCGAAACGGATGGCGAAACGGATGGAGAAACGGATGGAGAGGCAGCTGAACAGCCGGAGACGGCTGAACCGGAGCAGCCGTCATCAGTGCTTTCCAGATTTACAGACGCGTCATCGCTTGATGGAAAGCAGCGCGCAGCAGCGGAGCTGCTCGTTGAGGCAGGTATCGTAAACGGGGATAACTACGGTCGTCTCAATCCTTCAAAGGGCGTAACGCGCGCAGAGTTCGTTACGATGCTTTACAGGATAAAGGACAGCGGCAAAGCAAATGTCATAAAATACGATGACAGCTACGCGGATCTCGCAGGCATAAAGATAACTGTAACGGGCAGTGATGTAAAAGCGGGCGGTACGCTTAAGGCTCAGGCATCGCTGAGCGGCGTGCCTGCAGGCGCGGTATTCAACGCTCAGTGGCATCTCGACGGAAAGCCTGCAAAGGGGTATTATGCGGCAAACAAGTCATATACGGACGGAGTACAGTCAAGTATGACGTGGACGCCGACGTACTCGCTCAATATGCAGCTTTACAAGCGTGTAGGTTTTGAGCTCGTATACAGCAGCGGCGGCCGCACGGCGCATATATATAATGAAAAAACTATAAATATAGCAAACTATCCTCAGACGCACTATATAACATATGCTGACGGAACGGCGCCGACAAAGATATTTGATACGGTACAGTCATCATATAAAGGAAACTACAAGTCTTCGTATAATCCTGATTATCTTGACATAACAAAGCAGAATTTCGTTAATAACAGGGGATACTCAAGCAATACGCAGTATCTTGTATGGGCGAATCTCGCGACACAGAAGGTAAATGTTTTCCAGGGAAGTAAAGGAAAATGGAAGCTTATAAAGGTATTCCGATGCGCAAGCGGCGCGCGTGCGACGCCTACACCGCAGGGCGTTACATACGTTACATACAAGCAGACGAAGTGGAAGACGGACTCATACGTCTGCAAGCCGATAGTAAGGTTTTATCCAAATACAGGCTATGCGTTTCACTCAGTGCTTTATAAGCCGGATGAAAGCGGTATAAAGGACGGTTCCATAGGATTTCCTGTATCGCACGGCTGCCTCAGGATGAAGCCGTCAAGCATCCAGTGGATCTACGACAATATACCGACAAAGACGACCGTCGTGATCTATTAACAGGATCATTTGAAAATCAGAAGCAGCTGATTTGTTTGTATTATTTATGCTGCGACCTTGAAAAAAAGCTCGTCAGTGCTATAATACAGAAGTCAGCTGCTTATTTAATACGGTTATGCGTTTATGCAGCAAAGTGAAGCAGCACTGTCAGTGGCAGAAAAGTATACGTTTTAAATATACGATCTGAAAGGAAATACAATGAGAATAATAGTAGTAGGATTAGGCCTTATAGGCGGATCGTTCTGTAAGGCATTAAAAAAATATACAGACCATCATGTAATAGGCGTAGATGCCGACCCGAACACGCTTGACCTTGCGATATCGATGGAAGCGGTAGACGAAGTGATCCCGATGAACAGGCTTGACCTGCTCAGGCGCGGAGACCTTGTTATAGTAGCAATCCCGCCTAAGGATATAGTAAAGTTCATACTCGACAATAAAGAAAACTTCCAGAAGGGCGCAGTAGTCACAGACGTATGCGGCGTAAAGGAATACATAGTAAAGAACGTTTCAGAGTCGCTGCGCGAGGTGGGCGTAGAGTTCATAGGCGCGCATCCTATGGCAGGCACAGAGTATGCAGGATTTACATTCGCAAAGGAAAATATGTTTGTAAATGCGAGTTACCTGGTAACTCCTACAGAAAAGACAGACAGAGAAAAGCTTGATAAGCTCAAGCAGCTCGCGTATCGTATAGGCTTTAAGACAGTCCTCGAAACTACGCCGGAGGATCATGACAAGAGCATAGCGTATACGTCGCAGCTTGCGCATGTCGTTTCAAACTCATACATCAGAAGCACGACGCTTCCGAGAGAAAAGGGGTTCAGCGCAGGCAGCTTCCTTGATATGACGCGTGTTGCAAGGCTTGATGAAAATATATGGTGCGACCTTTTCCTGCTGAACCGCGACAACCTTATGGCAGAAGTAGATCAGCTGATCGAGCATATAGGGGAGCTGCGGGCCTGCATGGAGGCTGAGGATCGTGAGGGTATCAGGCAGCTGCTTAAGAAAGGTCATGAGCTTAAGATACAGAATGTTGCTGAGAAGCGTATATATGTTGAGGATGACGAGCGCCCGTAAGGGGGCTCGTCATTTATGCGTCCGGGGCCGTCAGGCGCCGGACCCGGCATGCACGCCGGAAAGCTTGACGGCCGGGCCGTCACAGGTTATTGGGTCTTATTAAGTTATTTACGTTACAAAAAACAGAAGCGGCTGTCACTCCATTGACGATCATTGGGAGCGGCAGCCGCTTCTGCGTATTGCAAGTTTTTATTTGGAATTTTTAAGAAGGTATTGCGTTAATTGAATATTCTTGCTAATTTTTATGTCAGTTTTTTACTTGATCGTTGAATTACTTTATAGCCTCAAAAGCCTTGTCGAGAGCTGCGATAAGGTCGTCAACGTTCTCGATACCGATAGAGAGACGGATAGTGTTAGGCTTTATGCCCTGGTCAGCGAGCTCTTCAGCGCTGAGCTGTGAGTGAGTAGTTGAAGCAGGGTGGATAACGAGTGACTTTACGTCTGCTACGTTTGCGAGGAGTGAGAAGATATCGAGATGGTCGATGAACTTCTTTGCATCATCTTCGCTGCCCTTGATCTCAAATGTAAATATTGAACCGCCGCCGTTAGGGAAGTATTTCCTGTAGAGCTCATGGCTTGGCTCAGTTGCGAGCGAAGGGTGGTGAACTGCTTCTACCTGAGGGTGGTTATTAAGGTATTCAACGATCTTGAGCGCGTTCTGTACGTGGCGTTCAACTCTGAGCGAAAGTGTTTCAAGTCCCTGCAGGAAGATGAAAGCATGGAACGGAGAGAGTGTAGCGCCTGTGTCTCTCAGGAGGATAGCTCTGATGTATGTTACAAATGCTGCAGGACCTGCTGCGTCTGTGAATGAAACTCCGTGATAGCTTGAGTTTGGCTCTGAGATCCATGGATACTTGCCTGAAGCTGCCCAGTCGAAGCTGCCGCCGTCGATAACAACGCCGCCTACAGCAGTACCGTGACCGCCGATGAACTTAGTAGCTGAGTGAACAACGATGTCAGCGCCGTATTCAAACGGTCTTACGAGATAAGGTGTAGAGAATGTAGAGTCTACTACGAGCGGAAGCCCGTGCTTGTGAGCGATCTCAGCGATCTTTTCTATATCTGCAACGTTTGAATTCGGGTTGCCTAAAGTTTCGATGTATAAAGCTTTCGTGTTGTCCTGAATGGCTGCTTCAAAAGCTTCAAAATCGTCAGGATCAACGAATGTGGCACTGATCCCGTAAAGCTCGAGAGTGTGCGCGAGCAGGTTGTAAGTTCCGCCGTAGATAGTCTTTGAAGCAACGATGTGCTCGCCGCCCTTTGCGAGAGCAAGTATAGTGTAATTGATGGCAGCGGCGCCTGAAGCGAGACCGAGAGCTGCAGTACCGCCTTCGAGAGCTGCGATACGCTGTTCAAATATATCCTGAGTAGGGTTTGTAAGTCTGCCGTAGATGTTGCCTGCGTCCTTAAGAGCGAAGCGGTCAGCTGCATGCTGAGAATCGTGGAACACATATGAGGTTGTAGCATAGATAGGAACTGCTCTTGAATCTGTAACAGGATCTGCTGATTCCTGACCTACGTGAAGCTGCTTTGTTTCGAATTTCCAGTTTGTATTTGCCATTTTAATTTACCTCTTTTTCTTTCTTAATATATAAATAATAATGTACGAATGCGCTTTGCGCTGTTTTTGCATCTGCCTGGCAGATGACCGGCCCTTAAGGGCTTTTTGTTTTTATCTATTGCATCTTTCGTTTTAACATGAGCAGCACATTCGTTTCCGGCTCAGAAGCACCGGGAAAAGTACGTTGTGGATAGCATCTGTTTTTTTATCTGACGTGTAAATGTTCATCCGGTCCTCCTTTCCGATTTCTTTAACATATCTAAATGGTATGTTTGTTTTGATGGTCTTATTGTACGGTGTTTATGCGGTTTTGTCTACTAATCAATAATTATGGTCAGTTATAACCTGGAGTTATAACGCAGCAGTATATGTTTTATATATATAATGGTTGTAAGTTCGTATCAAAGTTGGTATCGTAGATAAAGAAGTCAGCAAATAGCCGAATGAGCCGAAATGCTGACCCGCCAGATGAGAAAAAGTCAGCAAAAGGTGATATAGGAAAAAATGCTGACCCGACAGATGAGAAAAAGTCAGCAAAATGCGATATAGGCGAAAATGCTGACCCGACAGATGAGAAAAAGTCAGCAAAATGCGATATAGGCGAAAATGCTGACCCGGCCGGTGGAAAAAAGTCAGCAAAATGCGATATAGGAAAAAATGCTGACCCGGCCGGTGGAAAAAAGTCAGCAAAAGGTGATATAGGAAAAAATGCTGACCCGGCCGATGAGAAAAAGTCAGCAAAAGGCGATATAGGAAAAAATGCTGACCCGGCCGATGAGAAAAAGTCAGCAAAAGGTGATATAGACGAAAATGCTGACCCGGCCGGTGGAAAAAAGTCAGCAAAAGGCGGTATAAGAGAAAATGCTGACCCGCCAGATGAGAAAAAGTCAGCAAAAGGTGATATAGGAAAAAATGCTGACCCGGCCGATGAGAAAAAGTCAGCAAAAGGCGATATAGGCGAAAATGCTGACTCAGCAGGTAAGAAAAAGTCAGCAAAATGCGAGATGAACAGAAATGATGAACAGAAATGCTGACCCGGCCGGTGGAAAAAAGTCAGCAAAAGGTGATATAGGAAAAAATGCTGACCCGGCAGTTGAGAAAAAGTCAGCAAAAGGTGATATAGGAAAAAATGCTGACCCGGCCGATGGAAAAGAGTCAGCAAAAGGTGTTATAGGCAAAAATGCTGACTCAGCAGGTAAGAAAAAGTCAGCAAATGCAAAGTGAAAATGTTAAAAAGAGGGTGACTATAATGGATAATGAATATATAAAACCAATGGATATAGAGCGCCGCAGCATGGAGATCATAGAATCCGAGCTGCAGACAGCACTGCCGCTTGACAGAGCGCCGATAGTAAAACGCGTCATACATACGACGGCAGACTTTGATTACGAAAAAAATCTGCAGTTTTCTGAAACAGCAGTGCAGGCGGCGCTTGCAGCGCTGCGTAAAGGCGCAACTATAGTATGTGATACCAATATGGCCAGAAGCGGCGTAAACAAAGCCGCGCTTGAGCGCCATAACAGCCGCGCCGTGTGTTTCATGGCAGATCCTGACGTAGCAGCAGAAGCAAAAGAACGCAGCGTGACAAGAGCGACAGTAAGCATGGAGAAAGCTGCATCACTTGACGGACCTCTGATATTTGCGATAGGAAACGCTCCGACAGCGCTCATAAAACTGAAATCGCTGATAGTCGATGCAGCAGTAACACCAGCACTTATAATAGGCGTACCCGTAGGTTTCGTAAACGTCATAGAATCAAAGGAGCTGATAAAGCAGGCAGGCATCCCGTACATAATAGCCGCAGGCCGCAAAGGCGGCAGCACGGTAGCAGCCGCTATATGCAATGCGCTCTTGTATATGCTTGACAGTGAAGACGGCCTTAAGCGCCAGTGATCGCACAATAGACCGAGATATTATTGTGATCTTAAGGGAAGTTGCGATTGTATGAAAAACGATACGTTGATGTTTCGAGGGCCATATGTTACAATAGATATTAACCGTTTTCTATGATAATTATTATGTGTGACAATTATTCCAGGAGAGCATACATATATGAATTTATAGAATATTTTTTTTGTGTTGATATCCGTACAGGCGCCGGTGACGGCGCTCAACCGCACAGCCCGTAAGGGCTTCGCGCATTGTGGATATATTCATATATACAGCTTCTACGGCGTAAATATTTTCGGAGGTTTATTATATAATGATAGATAAATTCGGACGCGAGATAAACTATCTGCGGATCTCGATAACAGACAGGTGCAATCTCAGATGCAGATACTGTATGCCTGAGGCGGGAGTTTCAAATCTCATACCGCACAGTGAGATACTTTCATTTGAGGAGATAATCCGACTGACGAAGGCCGCTGCGAAGCTCGGAATAAAAAAGATAAGACTGACAGGCGGCGAGCCGCTTGTAAGGAACAGCGTAAATGATCTCATATCAAAAATAAACGAGATCGAAGGCATAGAGGAAATAGTCATAACGACGAATGGCATAAGGCTTGCGGAGATGGCCGACGATCTGAAAAAAGCAGGCCTCAAGCGCGTAAATATAAGCCTCGATACACTCGACCCGAAAAAATTCGCTGAGATAACAAGAGGCGGAGACCTTTCAAAGGTGCTCGAAGGCATAGAGGCAGCGAAGCGCGTAGGCCTTACACCGATAAAGATAAATACAGTAGCGCTCGGCGGATTCAATGACGACGAGTTCGGCAATTTCATAGAGCTGACGCGCGATCACGACATATCGGTCCGCTTCATAGAGCTCATGCCTATAGGACATGCTGACGTCGGCGAAGGCTACGGATTCATATCAAATCAGGAGATTCTTGACAGATTCCCTGAGCTCGTACCGGAGCCAAAGAAAAAATTCTCCGTAGCAAACGAGTACAGGCTTCCGGGAGCAGTCGGAACAGTAGGCCTCATAAGCGCGCTCAGCAACCATTTCTGTGCCGAGTGCAACAAGATCAGACTCACGTCCGACGGCAAGATAAAGCCGTGCCTGCACTCAAACGAGGAGATCCCGATGAAGCCGGTCCTCATGAACGGCACAGACGAAGAAGTTCTCGCAGCCCTCGCGGAATCAATAGGCCATAAAGTCGAACATCACATGCTCAACGAAGGCGCCGCCCCGATAGACCGCGACATGAACAAAATAGGCGGCTGATCCCAAACTTGCACCGGCCCGGCCGGTGAGCACCTGCGCCTCGAGGCGCGAGCAGTACGCAGCATTCATTGATATATCCAATTTATGATATAGATGACAAAAGGAGTGGATAAAAATGGAAGAAAAACTTACGCATATAGACGAAAACGGCAGACCTCGCATGGTAAACGTAGGCGAGAAAGCCGATACTCACCGCATAGCTGTGGCAAAAGGCAGCATATACATGCAGCCTGCAACGCTCGCAAGGATAAAAGAAGGCAGCATCGCAAAAGGCGATGTCCTTTCAGTAGCGCAGACAGCAGGCATCATGGCAGCGAAAAATACAGCATCAAATATCCCGATGTGCCATAACATTTTTATCACAGGCGTAGATATGGACTTTCAGATAGACGAAGAAAAATCAGCTATACACATCGAAGCCTCAGCAAGCACCATCGGCAAGACAGGCATAGAGATGGAATCACTCAACGCAGTAGCCATTGCAGCACTGACAATATATGACATGTGCAAAGCCATAGACCGCGGCATGCGCATCACAGACATCCGCCTCGTAAAGAAAGACGGCGGAAAGAGCGGACTTTTCATAGCGGAATAATAAAAACAAAGACAAAACACAGATAAAATGAAACAGCTCCGGCGCGGCAGCTGCTGATATTCAGCAGTACCGGCGCCGGAGCTGTTTTTGTGTATATGCTTAAAATACAGACCGCCGGGGGAGTTTTAGAACAGCAGACTGTATCGGATATTTGCAGATAGTACAGGCTGGCATCTGTTACACTCCTGCTATCTCGCCGACGCCGGAAGCAACGACGCGCGGCCTGTACGGGAATCTTTCTATGCCTTCGCGCGTAGTAACGCCTGAGAGCACGAGGCACGTATCAAGGCCTGACTCTATGCCTGCGACTATGTCAGTATCCATCCTGTCGCCTATGATAGCCGCATCCTCAGAGTGTACGCCGAGCATGCGGAGCCCTGTGCGCATCATGAGCGGGTTGGGCTTGCCTACGTAGTACGCTTCCTTGCCCGTGGCGAGCTCCACAGG
>CAKQOE010000025.1 GCA_934255545.1 uncultured Clostridia bacterium
TTAAAAAATTGACAAAAAAATTAAGCATTTGCAACGCTCATGAAGATTTTTTTATTAATTGACTGTCAAACTCCCGTATCCGTATGTTTTTTAAATATACTGCATTTAAAATATGAGCGATATATGTTAAAATTCTTTTCTATGAATGAGAAAATATATAATGTAAGAATAAACAAAGATGAGGTACTTCGATATCTCGGTTACGTGAGCTCGCGCTCACCAGATGATGCTGTTGATGCTCAGATAAATAATTGTATTAAAAAGATCACGCAGGCTGCTCAGCCTAAGTATGTATATCGTGTTTTTGGTATAGATCGAGTTGACAGAAATACCTGTGAGGATCCGGGCTATAATAACTGTACCAGTGAAAAGATCATGCTTTCAGGGACTTCTTCAGAAATAATCGGACATGATGCAGCTGTGCTGCTGAGAGATTGCAGTGCCTGTATCGTGATGGCTGCAACGCTTGGGCAGAAATGCGAGATGATGCTGCGCAGGGCGCAGATAACTGATATGACAGAAGCGGTCATACTTGACAGCTGCGCCAGCAGTGCTATCGAAAGTATCTGTGAGCAGCTGAATGATGACTTGCGTTCAGAGTATCTATCTGCAGGAAAATTCCTTACCGACAGATACAGTCCCGGGTACGGTGATATGCCGCTTACTATGCAGCCTGAGCTGTGCGGCCTGCTTCAGACTGAAAAGCGCATCGGTCTTTCGGTCAGTCCCGGACTGACGCTCATACCTTCAAAGTCAGTTACTGCGATCATCGGAATAGCTGACAGACCGCAGAAAATGCGCGAGGTCTCATGTGATTCGTGCCGCCTTCGCGATACCTGTAAGATACGCGAGGCAGGCGGAAGCTGTGGAAATATAAAAATAAATACATTATGAAATATGCGCGGTCACCCGCGCGGAGGAAAATATGACAGTAAGAAAAACGCTGCTTGAACAGGCAGCTGACGAAAAAAGAATCTTTTATCTTGACGGCGCTATGGGCACTATGCTCCAGGCTGCCGGACTTAAACTGGGTGAGCGCCCTGAGGCGCTGTGCCTGACTGACCCTGATGTCGTTGAGAACGTTCACAGGCTTTACGTAGAAAGCGGCAGTGATATCATATATGCAAATACGTTCGGAGCAAATGCTCACAAGCTCGAAGGCACAGGCTATACTGTAAAAGAGATCATCCCTGCAGCTATAGCTGTTGCTAAACGCGCTGCCGGCGATAAGGCTTATGTAGCACTTGATATCGGACCTATCGGTGAGATGCTTGAGCCTTACGGCACACTCAGTTTTGAAAGTGCTTATGATATTTATAAGGAAATGATCATCGCGGGACGCGATGCCGGCGCAGATCTTGTAGTATTTGAAACTATGACAGATCTTTATGAGGTACGTGCAGGTGTTCTTGCAGCTAAAGAAAATTGCGAGCTTCCTGTTTTTGTAACTATGTCATTTGAAAAAAGCGGGCGCACATTTACAGGAACATGCGTTGAATCAATGGCATGCGTGTTAGAGGGGCTGGGCGCTGATGCGATCGGCATAAACTGCTCTCTCGGACCTGATGAGATATATCCTATCGCTGAACGACTGGCTGCATCCACAGATCTGCCTCTCATCATAAAAGCCAACGCAGGGCTGCCTGATCCGGAAACCGGAGCATATAATGTAGATGCGGAAGATTTTGCAGCTTCAATGGAGAAATTTACAAAACTGGGACTTCGATACACAGGCGGCTGCTGCGGAACTGACCCTGAATATATCAGATCTGTTATCGCTCATCTGTCACCGCTTCCATTTGAGGATAAGGTCCCGGCAGAAAAGGTCAGCCGTATATGCACTCCGTCAGGCGTAGTTACGATAGACCGCGTACGTGTTATAGGCGAGCGTATAAATCCTACAGGCAAAAAGAGATTTCAGCAGGCGCTCAAAGAGGGTGATATAGACTATATCCTGAATCAGGGCATACAGCAGATGGATGCCGGAGCAGATATCCTCGATGTAAATGTAGGACTTCCCGAAATAAACGAGCCCGAAATGATGGTAAAAGTTGTAAAAAATCTTCAGTCTGTAGTCGATATCCCTCTTCAGATAGATTCATCTGACGTAAGGGCTATAGAGGCCGGCGTGCGCGCATGCAACGGAAAACCGATCGTCAATTCTGTTAATGGCGAGCCTGAAGTGCTTGAACGCATCCTTCCTATCATAAAGAAATACGGGGCTGCGGTAGTTGGCCTGACGCTCAACTCTGCAGGTATACCGCCTACTGCCGAAGAGCGTTTTGCCATTGCAGAGCATATCGTCAACACAGCTCTGTCATACGGTATACCGCGCGAGGATGTTTTTATAGACTGTCTGACACTTACTGTTTCTGCACAGCAGGCTGAAGCAGCAGAGACACTTAAGGCCGTACGCATGGTGCGCGAACGCTTGGGCGTTCATACCGTTCTCGGTGTTTCTAATATCTCATTCGGGCTGCCTTACCGCGAGCTTATAAATCATTCATTCCTCATGCTTGCTATGGGAAGCGGTCTGGACCTGCCTATCATCAACCCTAATGTAGAGTCCATGATGAATGCGGTCATGGCCTTTAACGTACTCAACAATGTTGATAAGGACAGTATGGCGTATATCGAAAAATTTGCCGACTATACTCCTCCGACGGCTGGAGCAGCAACAGGCACGAATGCTTCAGGCGGAGCTGCGGCGCCCCAGGCGCCGGGAGGACATGCTGCAGGAAGCATAGAGCATGCCATAGATAAAGGTCTTAAGGAGGAAGCTGCAAATGCTGTACGCGTTCTTCTTGAGACTACTGACGAAATGACTATCATAAATGAGCGGCTCATCCCTGCGCTTGACAGTGTTGGCGAACGATTTGAAAAAGGAAAAATATTCCTTCCACAGCTGCTGAACTCGGCTGCCGCCGCAAACGAAGCTTTTGAAGTCATAAAAGTCCGCATGGCAAAATCCGGCGGCGAATCTGTTTCTAAGGGCAAGATAATACTCGCAACTGTAAAGGGCGATATACATGACATAGGCAAAAATATCGTCAAGGTCATTCTTGAAAATTACGGCTATACCGTTATAGACCTCGGCCGCGATGTTGATCCTCAGGTAGTTGTAGATACCGCTATAAAGGAAGATGTCAAGCTTGTAGGCCTTTCAGCTCTTATGACTACTACGCTTGTCAGTATGGACGAAACTATACAGGCGCTGCGCGCAAGCGGTCATGAATGTAAGATAATGGTAGGCGGAGCAGTACTTACCCCTGAGTACGCTGACAAAATGGGAGCAGATTTTTACGCGCGCGATGCTAAGGAATCAGCTGATATCGCTAAGAAGATCTTTGGATAAATATTTGCTTGCGCGGTGACGCGCATGAATCTGTTTTAAATTCCTGCCGTCTTTTAGCTTATTATTTATTTGAATTTACATATATTTGTTAAAATCAAAGGTGAATTATTTATGAAAACTCTCTATCTTGAATGTAAAATGGGCGCTGCGGGCGATATGCTCACCGCTGCGCTGCTTGAGCTTCTGCCTGACAAGCAGGTGTTTATAGATAAAATGAACAGCCTTGGTATACCGGGCGTTGAAGTTTCTGCCACTGAAATGACGAAATGCGGTATAAACGGAACCCACATGATCGTAAAGGTAAACGGTATGGAGGAGCACGAGTACTTTCACGCTCTTAAGCACGCTCACTCGCATCATCACGATCACGAAGCCGGCGGAAACGAGCATCCTCATACGCATGGCGACCATGAACATACGCATGAACATATTCACGAAGCTGATGCGCACAGTCACTCGCATGGGCATGAATATGGTCATACACACACGCATGATCATGTTCACACAGGCATGCATGAGATCGGTCACATAATATCTGACCTTGATATATCCGACAAGGTACGTTCTGATGTCACAGAAGTATACAGACTCATAGCTGAGGCCGAAAGCCATGCTCACGGGATCCCTGTCGATGATGTACACTTTCACGAGGTCGGAGCTATGGATGCCATAACTGACATAACCGGCGTCTGCCTGCTTATGGAGATGATCGCTCCGGAACAGATCCTGGCTTCGCCTGTACATGTCGGCAGTGGTCATGTACACTGCACGCATGGTACGCTTCCTGTTCCCGCGCCTGCAACTGCTCATATCCTCCGCGGTATACCGACATACAGCGATGGAACTGCGCGCGGTGAGCTCTGTACACCTACCGGGGCAGCGCTTCTGAAGCATTTTGTAAATAAATTTTGTGAAATGCCGGTCATGACAGTTTCTGACATAGGATACGGTATGGGAATGAAGGATTTCGATCAGGCAAACTGCATAAGAGCAATGCTTGGCGAATGCAGCGGCACGGCCGCTGAACATAACGTGACTGCATCTTCTGCAGGCGGCAGCCGAGATACAGTTATTGAGCTTGCCTGCAATCTTGACGATATGACACCTGAGGCCGTTGGTTTTGCTGTAGGCGCTCTGCTCGACAATGGCGCGCTCGACGTATGGACCGAGGCTATAGGCATGAAAAAGAACCGTCCCGGCGTAAAGCTCTGCTGCCTCTGCAGAGCTGAAGACCGTGACCGCATAGTGCGCGCTGTATTTAAAAACACTACTACTATAGGGATACGCGAATACGAATGCAGCAGATACACGCTTGACCGCAGCATATCCGAGATAAAAACGCCTTACGGTAATGTACGCTCAAAAGTATCGCGCGGATACGGAGTTGAACGCGAAAAGCCTGAGTATGACGACCTTGCGGAACTTGCACGCCGAAACGGTGTATCTGTCATGGATGTTTTAAAGTATAAATGATCAGACTCCTATAACGCAGCGCCGCACCGATCAAGCGAGCTTGTCAGTGCTCTGCTACGCTTTTTAAATGAATAAAAATAATAGCTGCCCGGCACATTTAATATGTATGCTCAGGCAGCTATTATTTTATAATTTAATTATACTGTGCGTCGGCCCGGCCGACGTTTTATTTGTATGTATTATTTATTATCTACTTCATACATATATTCAGCAAGTTCAAGGATCTTCTTTGAGTATCCGTATTCGTTATCATACCATGCGATGATCTTTACGAAGTTGCCGTTTACAAGAGTACCCTCTGTAGCGTCAAATACAGAAGTGCATGGCTCGCCTACGAAATCTGTAGAAACTACTTCATCTTCAGTATATCCGAGAATGCCCTTTAATTCGCCTTCAGATGCAGCCTTCATAGCAGCGCATATCTCTTCATATGTAGTATCCTTTTCGAGCTCTATGTTGAGGTCTACGAGAGAAACGTCAGCAGTAGGAACTCTGTATGCGATACCTGTAAGCTTGCCCTGTACCTCAGGAATAACAAGACCTACAGCCTTCGCAGCGCCTGTAGTTGTAGGAATGATATTTCCGAAAGCAGAACGACCTCTTCTCCAGTCGCTCATAGAACGCATATCTACTACCTTCTGCTTAGCTGTAGCAGCGTGGATAGTTGACATGAGGCCCTGCTTGATGCCGAAGTTGTCCTGGAGCACCTTTACTACAGGAGCAAGGCAGTTAGTTGTACATGAAGCGTTTGAAACTACAGTCATTTCCTTAGTATAGTTCTTGTTATTTACACCCATAACAAATGTAGGTGTTTCCTTATCCTTTGCAGGAGCAGTGATAATGACCTTCTTTGCTCCGCCCTTTACATGGATCTGAGCCTTTTCAGTTGTGTTGAACTTACCGGTTCCTTCGATAACATAGTCAGCACCGTATTTACCCCATGGTATAGGATCCATTCCTTCAAGAACAGGGACCTTCTTTCCATTTATCACGAGACCTTTTTCTTCACCATCAACGTATTTATCAAGAGTTCCGTTGAAACGTCCGAATACTGTGTCATACTTTAACATGTAGACCATATAGTCAAGATCTACGTCACGATAATTGATAGCAGCGATGTCAAATTTTTCAGGTTCTGCAGCAGCAATCCTTACAATTACTCTGCTGATACGTCCGAATCCGTTGATACCGATTTTAATTGCCATTTCTTTCTCCTTTTATTACATTAAATACTTATGTGACATGTTCACGCGCCACTCAGATCATTTTGAAGTGATGGCTTCAGGGTCATGTTAACCATCCCCCATTTTAACACAGCAATAACAATACGTCTATTTTTTGCCGCAAAAAGCAGGTTAAATAAATATTTCACAATTTCAATATGTATACTGTATTCATAAACAAAAAGACACAGATCCTTTCTAATAGATCTGCGTCTTTAATGAATACTTTTATTATTTTACTAATGTATATAGAACAACGCGCGCCTGGCGCGCCTATATCATTTCTGATAAACTAAAGTTCTTCTGTCAGAAGACCGTGTTTTTCATATGAGGTTACTTTTGTTATATGATTATCACCATCTACAAGAACCACCTTAGGATGGTGTTCCTTAGCTTCTTCAGGCGTCATCTGAGCGTAGCACATGATTATAATAAGATCGCCTACGCTTACGCAGCGCGCAGCTGCTCCGTTAAGACAGATCATACCGCTTCCTCGCTCGCCTGCTATCGTATATGTCATAAAACGGCTTCCGTTGTTAACATCTACTATCTGGACCTGCTCATATTCAAGAATGCCCGCAGCATCCATAAGATCTTCGTCGATAGTTATGCTTCCTACGTAATCAAGAGCCGCCTGTTTTACTGTAACTCTGTGGATTTTACCTTTTAACATTGTAAGTTCCATGATGTCCCTTTCTCCTTTTATATATAGCTTATATAACTGTGCGCTTTCCGGTACATCCGGAGCGCTCTCCATGATGTCCGTTCATAATATTAGCATCATACCGTTGAAATGTAAAGCGTCACGTGTAAATATAATTACAGAAACAGCTGCCTTAATATATCGGCAGCTGTCTCACAAATGTGTAAATTACAGGTTATATATCAGTTTTGTTAAGCAGCCTTGTTTCCAATAGGTTTAGGCTGATTGAAAAGCTGGTCTACAGAAATTGCTGTTTCGCCTGCAGGTAAAGAAACATCAGGATGCTTGTCTGTTTCTTTCATTCCAAGCGCAAGCTTGAAATTCATAGCCATAGCATCAGGTATGTTCATGCTCATGGAAAGATCTGTACTTAAAGCTGTACCCTTTATTGACATAGATACCTTCATATCTGAGCTGTCAGCAGCTATATTCATTGCATAGTCAGTTGCCTTATCGGCAGAATCTACATTTATAGTCATGCCACCGCTTATCTTTGCACCTTCCAGATTCTGATCAAAAGAAGCTTTGTATGAGTTACCTGACTTTTTAAAAGCATTGTCGCCGATCATTGCTTTAAGTGAATCGTATACAGCCTTCATTTCATCGTATGATGTAACTGTCAGATCACCTGCCGAAGAGCTTAATATCATATCAAGAAGCTTTCCCGGATCAACAGTTCCGGAAACAGACTGCTGAAGGAGACTCTGGATATCTAATCCTGAATCACCAAGAAGTGAAGACAGATTGAACTTCATCCACTGTGATTTTTCTGTAACACCCTCAGCCTTTATATACATATCGCCTGTATTTCCGTCAAACTTTACCTTTGCGTTTATATTTTGCGTTTCACCTGCCACATCAAGCTTCAGATCCATGTTGAATTCTTCATTTATACCTTCAACAAGACCGTTTATCTTTCCTGACATTGCGGTTTTTTCTCCTGCAGCAGTGATATCCGCAGAAAGCTCACCGTTCATTTCATATGGTTTAGTTACATCAGCACTGAGCTCGCTCAGCTTCATGAATACATTGAAGTTTTTGTCTGCATCTGCTGCTATTTTATCTCCGTCTATTATGACAACAGTTTTGTTGGCACTGTCCCATCCTACTGTATATCCGAGCATTTCCGAAACAAATCTTGTAGGTACGAATGTTCTGCCGCCTGAGATATACGGAGCTACATCCATAGTCTTTGTTTCTGAAGTTCCGTCAGCCCGTACAAGCGTGATATTTTTATCACCACTCTTCATTTTAAGAGTAAAATCAGCTGTCTTGCCTGAGATCTCTTTTGTAGCCTGATCATATCCAACTTCAAGTCCGAGATACTCAAAAATAGCTCTGTAAGGTACCATGATCCTTCCACTCACATTTTTAGGAAGCGAATCGCTGTTGAACTCGATGTATTTTCCGTCCATCATTACACGCGCCGAGCCGCTTGCAGATGCAGCTGATGACGCAACAGTTCCCATTACCATAACAACGGCAAATGCCATGACCGCTGCTATAAGGCTGCGTATTTTTCTGTTCATTATAATCCTCCTTTTGATAATGACAGTTCAGTAACCTCATTGAGTTACATAAATTTATAACTCCGATATTTATTTTATCATCTGCATACAGATAAATAAACCTTCTAAAAATTAATATTTTATTAAGAATAATACAGTGCGTTGATCTACCATCTTATCGATATCTCACCTGATGAAAGTGTCCGGAGCTTCCCGTCCGGCATGCGTATTATAAGCCCGCCCTGATCATCTATATCTACAGTATGAGCTTCCCAGCGTTCGTTTCCGCGTATGCATACCACGTCTTTGTCAAGCATTATTGCATGCTCTCTGTAATAATCAAGGAATGACTTGTCATCAAGATCATCGCACAGACGCAGTACTTCGTCCATTACAGCAGCTGCCAGATGGTTTCTTGATATCTCAGGCTGTTTTTCATCATATATCCATGTAATGCGCCGGAGTACATCATCGGGATATGATCCTGATGATCTTTTAAAATTTATACCTATCCCTACTATGACGCTTTCAAGCCCTCCGCTTTCAAAATCAGTCATAGCTTCAGTAAGTATACCGCATATCTTTTTTTCGCCTACATAAATATCATTTACCCATTTTATGCCTGCATCGACTCCGGTAACATTACGTACAGCTCGGCATACGGCTGCTGCGGCTGCAGTAGTTATAAGCATTGCCTTTCCAATATCTGCAGAAGGCCGCAGTATAGCTGACATATATATGCCTGAGCCGGAAGGGGATACAAATGTCCTTCCAAGGCGTCCGCGTCCCGCAGTCTGGCTGTCTGCAAATATTACAGTGCCGTGCGGCGCACCTTCAAGAGCCATAGCGCGTGCCTTATTGTTTGTAGAATCTATCTCGTCAAATACAAATATCTTTTCAGGATCTGTATATTCAGCAAACGCAGCTATTCCCGGTGCTGAAAGCCTGTCCTTATCTCCTGCAAGACGATAGCCTCTGTTTGTTACCGCCTCTATATCGTACCCCTCTGTCCTCAGGGCATTTATGGCTTTCCATACAGCCGATCTGGAAACGTTGAACTTTTCCGCAAGCTGTTCACCCGATATGCTCTGTGTCCTGTTTTTTTCAAGGCAGGACAGTACCTGTTCTTTTAATGTCATAAAGACCTCATTCCTCCCTGATAGCTGATATATCCGCATCCTCATATGATGCAACATCACGCAGCTTCCTTCTCATCTGTCGCGTACGCACGCCGACAAGCCTGTCAAGATCGTCATTTACCTGATTTATATGTTTCTGTGTGTTTGCCAGAGCCTCTTCAAATTTATCAAACTCAGTTTTTACAGAGCCAAGTACTTTCCATACCTCATCGCTCCTCTGCTGTATAGCAAAAGTCCTGAAACCCATCTGAAGGCTGCTCAGAAGAGCAGCCATAGTACTCGGCCCTGCTATTATAACATTATAATCGCGCTGAAGCACCTCTATCATGCCTCTGTTTACCACCTCAGCGTACAGGCCCTCAAACGGAAGGAACATTATACCAAAATCTGTAGTGTTCGGCGGATCCAGATATTTGTCTCTTATATCCTTTGCTTCTGATTTTATAGTGGTGATAAGCAGTTTTGCTGCTTCATTGACTGCAAACGCATCCCCGCTGTCATACGCATCGCGCAGATGTCCGTAAGTATCTCCCGGAAATTTTGAATCTACAGGAAGATATATAAAGCCATTATCTGATGGGATCTTTACAGCAAATTCCACGACCGCGCGGCTTCCTTTTCTGGTAGCTACATTGGTATCATACTGCTCCGGCGCCAGTATCTCGTCAAGTATCGCAGCAAGCTGTATCTCTCCAAGTATCCCTCGCGTTTTTACGTTTGACAGCACCTTTTTAAGATCTCCGACTCCCGCAGCAAGGTTCTGCATCTCGCCCAGGCCTCTGTATACCTGCTCCAGACGCTCGTTTACCATCTGAAATGACTCGTTCATCCTTTGATTTATAGTGCGCTGAAGCTTTTCATCCACTATAACGCGCATCTCGTCAAGCTTCTGAGTATTGTCAGTCTGTATAGCGCCAAGCCGCCCTTCGACTGTACTGCGCATCACATCCAGCCTTCGCTCAGTCGCAGCCTGCATACCTTCAAGCCTGCGCGCATTCTGTTCTGAAAACTTAAACTGGAGCATTATTATAAAAAACATCGCTATTATGATGATTATGAGCGTTATGATCCCTACAGCAACCTGTGCGGTCATATTATCCCCCCTGTCCTTGTTTTATGTGCATATAATATCACAGAACTTATGTTTGCACAATATGTTTTTTAATTATATTTTCCTTATTGAAATCATGATTTCATTGTGTTAATGTTTTATCCTATAAGGAGATGTATATAATAATGAAACAATTACTCGAACTTTATAAAGCGTTCATAAAGATAGGCGCCGTAACATTCGGCGGCGGGTACGCTATGCTCCCGATAATCCAACGTGATATAGTTGAAAAAAGAGGCTGGGCTACAAAAGAAGAGATAGCCGATTACTACGCCATAGGCCAGTGTACTCCGGGTATCATAGCCATAAACACCGCAACATTCGTGGGATACAAGCAGAAAGGCGTTGCCGGAGGCATCGTTGCTACCCTCGGATTCGTTACACCGGCGCTTTTTATAATTACCATAATAGCTGCGCTTCTTTCCAATTTTGCACACCTTCCTATAGTACAGAACGCATTTGCAGGCATCCGTGTCTGCGTATGCATACTGATACTCAACGCAGTTATAAATCTCTGGAAAAATTCTGTCACAGATGCGCCGTCGCTCATAATATTCCTTGCTGTAGCGGCGCTTTCCATATTATTTTCGGCTTCCCCTGCAATAATGGTCATAACAGCAGGCATAGCCGGGATAATAATAAATACAATAAAACACAGCAAAAACGCAGTAAACAATGCTGCGCCTCACAACAGCTCCGCTGTCAAAAATGACGAAACTGACGCTTCGGCTCCTTCAGAAAAGAAAGGAGGCTGCCGTTAATGTTATTTTTTGAGCTTTACGCGCGATTCTTCATGACGGGACTTTTTTCAATAGGCGGCGGTCTTGCTACGCTCCCGTTCCTTTATGATATGGCCGATAAGACCGGATGGTTCACAGCTTCAGACATAGCCGATATGATAGCTATATCAGAATCTACTCCGGGCGCCATAGGCATCAATATGTCAACATACGCAGGATTTACGACTGCGGGCCTGCTTGGCGCGATAGTCGCTACGCTCGGTCTTATATCACCCGGAATACTCATAATAATAATTATCGCAAAGTTTCTGGACAGCTTCAGCGACAATAATTATGTCAAATGGGCTCTATACGGTCTTCGCGCCGCTTCCATGGGTCTTATAGTAAGCGCCGGATTTTCTGTCGTAGAAGTTGCATTCATATACAGCGGCCAGGCCGCTGCAGGGAGTGATATCGTTTCATTGCTTCATTTGATAAATATTCCTGCCGTTATACTTGGAGTGCTGATATTTGCAGGGATGAAATTCTTTAAAAAGATACATCCGGTCGTTTTTATTGCGCTGTCTGCCGTTGCAGGTGTTATTTTCTCATTTGCAGGGGTATAGATAAAGATGTATAATTAAGCGCATGTATTTTAATATATTTTAATGGGAAACAGAAGGAGGGTCATATTATGACAAAAATAGATATTTTTTCCGGATTTTTAGGCTCCGGCAAAACTACACTTATCAAAAAACTTGTTGCTGAATCATTCCAGGGCGAAAAGGTCGTCCTTATCGAAAATGAATTCGGAGAGATAAATATCGACAGCGGTTTTCTTAAGGATTCCGGCATCCAGATAACTGAAATGAGCTCAGGATGCATATGCTGCACTCTCGTAGGTGATTTCGGTGATTCACTCAGAAAAGTTATCAGCGAATTTGCTCCTGACAGAGTCCTTATCGAACCTTCAGGCGTAGGCAAGCTTTCTGATGTTATAAGAGCCGTACAGGGCGTTTCTGCAGATCTGGATGTGGAGCTTTCAAGCTTTGTAACTGTTGCAGACGCTAAAAAGTGCAAGATGTATATAAAGAATTTCGGTGAGTTCTATCTCGATCAGATCGAACACGCAAAGGCTATAATCTTAAGCCGTACTCAGGAGCTCTCAGAAGAAAAGCTAGAAGCTGCTGTAAAGCTGCTCCGCGAGCATAATGCTGAGGCAAAGATCATAACTACTCCATGGGATGATCTTACGGGAGCACAGATCCTTGAGGCTATGGAGGGAGACAAGTCTCTCGCTGACAAGCTTCTCGATGAGCTTGCTCACGAACCTGTTCATGAACACCACCATCATCATGACCACGATCATGATGAACATGAACATGACCATGAGCATCATCACGACCATGACCACGATCATGACGAACATGAGCATCATCATGACCACGACGATGAATGCGGCTGCGGTCACGACCATCATCACGATCACGACGATGATTGCGGCTGCGGTCACGACCATCATCACGATCACGACGATGATTGCGGCTGCGGTCATGACCATCATCATGACCACGATCACGATTGCAGCTGCGGTCATGACCACGATGCTGATGAAGTATTCACAAGCTGGGGCGTAGAAACACCTAAGAAGTTTACAGCCGAAGATATCACTGAAATGCTCGATGAGCTTGATTTCGGCATGTACGGAGCTGTACTCCGCGCAAAGGGTATCGTACAGGGCGCTGACGGTGAATGGCTGCACTTCGACTATGTTCCGGGCGAATCAGAGATCAGAACAGGTGCTGCAAGCTATACAGGCCAGATATGCGTAATAGGCGCTGAACTCAAGAAGGACAAGCTTGCAGAGCTCTTCGGCATTTAACTGCACGTCGGCCGGCCGACGATAAGTCTATATTTTTGGCAGACAGCATGACAGTATTCTTTAAGATACATTAAAACATTACGGCAGGTGCCGGTATCGAACTGACCGGTGTCTGCCTTATTTACTGATACCAATATTTTAAGGAGAATTATTTATGGGCATTCCTGTTTATATATTTAATGGATTCCTGGAAAGCGGCAAGACGCAGTTTATAAAGGATACGCTTCTCGACCCCGGTTTTACTGAAAATGAGAAAACTCTTATCGTAGCATGCGAAGAGGGCGAAGAAGAATACGATGAAAAATTTCTCAAAGAAACACACTCTACTCTTCTGCAGATAGAGTCAAAGGAAGACTTCAATGGTGTAAAGCTCAAAAAGGCTGCCATGAGCGCAAAGCCTGACAGAATAGTGCTCGAATACAACGGTATGTGGGAGATCTCTCTTATAGAGCAGGAATTTCCACGCGACTGGGAACTTTATCAGATCATAACTACCATAAATGCTGAAACGTATGAAGTATACCTGAAAAACATGGGACCTAAGATTATCGAGCACGTAGGCGTTTCAGAAATGGTAGTATTTAATCGCTGTACACCTGAGCTTTCTGAATACATCAGAAGTACAAATGTAAAGGCAATGAATCCGCGCGCTCTGATATTCCTTGAGGATAACAGCGGTCAGGCCCAGGATTATAATGAAGGGCTTCCTCTTCCATTCGATATAGACGCGCCGGTCATTGAGATAAAAGACGAAGATTATGGCGTATTTTATGTAGACGCCATGAACGAGCCTGCAAAATACGAGGGTAAAACTGTAAAGCTCCTCGTTCAGATGCACCGCCGCCCTGAGGATCTTCCAAACAGATTTGCCGGCGGACGCTTCGCAATGATATGCTGCGCTGATGATATCAGCTTTCTCGCTTTCTACTGCGATATGAAAAACGCTAAAAATATCGTAGAAGAAGAAGGCTGGGCGCGTATAGAAGCAAAGATCAAGGTCGAGTACTACCCTGAAATGCGCGATGACGGACCTGTATTATATGTAACAGATTTCCAGCCGGTAGAAAAGCCGGAAGAAGATCTTGTATATTTCAGATAATCATATAAGCGCATATGTATCAGATCTGACATGATAGGCTGCAAATTCTGCCGCATTTAAAATTTTCAGATAAATTTCAGGCTGCCGCATATAAGCGACAGCCTTTTTATTGATCCGTATCTTATTTTTTATGTCACGATCCTGTACAGACAGATATTATTCTGCATACTTCATGCAGCATTTTTTATATTTCTTTCCGCTTCCGCAAGGACATTCATCATTTCTGCCTGTAAGCTTTATCTTCTTAGGGTCTCCAAGTTCCGGTCTGCAGAAGTTTCTGTTCTCGAGCTTTTCAACGCGAAGCTCTGACGGCTTGTACCCCTTGCACTGCCATATCCTGAGTTCATAACCCCAGCATGTATAAAGGTACATGAATCTTTTTTTATCGTCATCGTCATCAAACTTTATGCCTTTATCATTTATAAAAGCTATGACCTGCGCATCATCCGCATCGCGAGCGCATATGACAAAAAGTTCAGATATCAATGCTTCTGCCTTTTCTTCATCTCCGTCAAGCTTTCTTGTCAGGTAACTTCTGAGGAAGTAATATTCAGGAGCTGCTTTGTAAACAGGGCCTTCAGCAAACTCATCTATGACCTCTTCAGAAGGATAATAATATGTATCTGAACGTCTGATATTGCTGAGCGCTGCAAAATAATCCTCCATAGTCGGGAGCATAGTTGTTATGATATATGACGAATCATTTATGTAAAATCCATCAGCATCTCCGGCTTTTAAAAGAGCGCTTCTTACATCATTAGGCGATATAGCGCGCTGATGATTGAAATCCCATGCTTCCTTTACCTGATTTGCAGGATATACGCCGTACATGTTAGCCATGGCAGCTGCATACTTTATAACTTCTTTATCCTGTTCGCTCCTGTCCTGAACACCCTCCCTGGCAGGGCGCTGCTCAGCTCCGTAGCTGTTTTCATCAAACTGCTGCGGTTCTTCATCTACCAGCTCCATTATCGCTTTTACATTTACAGGAACTACTGCCTCAGCCTCATCTCCCGCATCTCTGATAAAAATAAGTCCTCTGTCAAAGAGATCCTTTACCGGCGCAAGATCATCATAAGCAGTTAATGTCATTCCGTCACTTATGAGTGCATGCATCTTCTCTTTTCTGTCTGATCCATCACCATTGAAATAGCTTATTACATTTTCCTTGATAGTATCCTCAGCTTTTTCTGCCATTTCCTGCTTCTTAGCTGCTGCAGGCATCTTTACGCCATAAATATCAAGGATCTGCTTTATCTTTGGTTTAGTGTACTTTCCCAGACATGTTTCCAGATTACTGTCAGCCTCACACTTTATACATAATTCTTTTAACTGCTGATCCATAAATTATTCTCCTCCGTTTTTTTCAACTCCATATATATTAACAGCAAAAGCGTTCATTTTCAATGCTTTTTAATGTCTGATGCCTCACGCTGCAATACACACGGCAACACAGCACGATGCCTCACGGCATCATAAAAAGGCTGCCTTGCGAAGAAGCACAGCCTTTTATAAGATGTTGAAACTATATTTTATCATATTCAATTGTAATACTGTATATTTTTCTTCATAGATTCCAGCGCGTTCTTTTCGAGTCTGCTTACCTGCGCCTGAGATATGCCTATCTCATCTGCTACCTCTGTCTGTGTCTTCCCGTCAAAAAAACGTCTGTCTACTATAAAACGTTCACGCGGCCTCAATTGCACCATCGCCTCGTATATGGCTATACGATCCATCCACTTTTCCTCATTATCCTGCACATCGCTTATCTGATCCATGATATATACCGTATCATCGTTATCTCTGAAGACAGGCTCATACAGCGAAACAGTGTCCTGTATGGAATCCAACGCTATAACTACATCCTCACGCGGCGCTCCTGTTTTTTCAGCTATCTCTTCTATACATGGTTCTCTGTGCATCGTTTTCAGAAGCTCGTCGCGCGCGCGGAGCGCGCGATATGCCAGGTCGCGCATCGACCTGCTTACTCTTATTGAATTATTGTCACGCAGATAACGCCTTATCTCTCCTATTATCATCGGCACTGCATATGTCGAAAATTTTACGCCGTGGCTGGTGTCAAAATTATCCAGTGCTTTTATCAGTCCTATACAGCCTACCTGAAAAATGTCATCCATGCTTTCGCCGCGATTCTGAAAACGCTGCACTACACTGAGTACCAGGCGCAGATTTCCCGTGATAAATCGTTCCCTGAGTTCATCATCGCCCGATCTTATCCTGTCTATCATATCCTGCATCTCAACGTCTTTCATGACCGGCAGCTCAGAAGTATTTATGCCGCAGATCTCAACCTTATTCATATACATGATCCATAAATCCTGCCTCTTCTCCTGCTGCCCGGCGCGCGAGCGCCGCCGGACCGTCAGAAATATTTTCTATGGATTATTGTGTTCATAAGGCGCATTTTATATGCAGTTATTATCACTCCATCCTGTTTATTTCTCTCCTGAGCCGGTTTATTATTTTTTTCTCAAGTCTTGAAATATATGACTGTGAAATGCCCATCATGTCGGCAACTTCCTTCTGTGTCATTTCGCGGCCTCCGGAGAGGCCGAAACGCATTTCGATTATCTTTTTTTCACGCCTGTTAAGCTTTTTTATCGCATGATAAAGCAGCCGCCTGTTGACCTCATCTTCAAGATGTTCAAATATAACATCATCTTCTGTTCCCAAAATATCAGAAAGCAGAAGCTCGTTTCCATCCCAGTCTACATTAAGAGGCTCATCGAATGATACCTCAGACTTTGTCTTTCCGTTTCGCCTGAGATACATAAGTATCTCATTTTCTATGCACCTTGATGCGTATGTCGCCAGCTTTATGTTCTTTTCAGGAGCAAAAGTATTCACTGCTTTTATAAGGCCTATGGTCCCTATTGAAACAAGATCCTCAACATTTACTCCCGCATTTTCAAAGCGCTTGGCTATGTATACCACCAGTCTCAGATTATGTTCTATAAGCATAGCTCTAGCATCCTGATCATCTGAAGCCAGCCTCGCCGTAAGTTCTTTTTCCTTTTCGGGCGGCAGCGGAGGCGGAAGTACGTCCGCGCCTCCTATATAATAAACACCCGTTTTTTCCTCGCCTACAAGCCTGCTCCAAAGCGCTTTTATCCCTTTCCAGGCTTCTTTCAGCCATTTATGTATCATAGTGCAAAACACCTCTCATCTATCAGACTCGGCTGAAGCAGCAGCGTATACCTCTCCTCTTCACCATCTGAAGCAAATATCCCATCATAAAGTCCTATATACACATTCTGCAAATATATATACCTGTCCGGCGAGGCGCCTGCGCCTCTGTCTATGACCATACTGTCACATCTTACAGCTATCATCGTGCCATGCGCGTTTCCTACGCTGCTGTACGGTACTGCGCGCAGCCTGCTGTCAATAATATGTTCTCTGTAAAGATCTCCCCAGGCTCTGTAAGCCTCTTCCTTTTCTATTATTGATACAGGTTTTCCTGAAACAGGTTCCTTCAGATAATTTCCTGTATCTATTTTGGCTGCGCACTCTGCGACTCTTCCCATTATGTCTATACTTGCCCTTACCATCGACGGCCTTCGGCTCACAGATCTTTTTACATATCCTGCAAGCCCTGATATCATAGCCGCCGCTGCGCCGGCTCCCAGTATCATAAAAAAATATACGCGCTCTCCTATGTAAAATATCCCATTACTGACAGCCCCGCTGCACCCTGAAGCAAATATAAAGGCTATCGCGGCGCCGCCCGTCATAAAGCTTACTATGTAAAACACTGCCGTGATCCTGAGTTCATTTTTCAGATGATCCGGAGAAAAAACGATAAATACCAGCAAAGCAGAAAAAAATATTCCTGCTCCGAATTCGATTATTTTCGGAATATTTATAAACAGAATAAATGCGAATACTCCGCAAAACGCAGCCCCGCACGCCACGCGTGCACAAGACGGCCGCCTGCCGCACATGACAGCCGTAAGACGTATGATACCGTACCCGGCTGCAAAATTTTCAATAAACAGATATTCACCGTAGACATCCATATGCATCACCCCTTCACATGAAATATCATACGCCCTGTCCACACTCATATACTGTCGAATAAAGGTTGTCGAAATATAATTTTTTAAGTGATAAATACTCGAAGCATGACTCTGTGCCTGTATCAGCGGTAAAATATATACAAAAAGCGGTATGACATAAATGTCATACCGCCTGTATCCGCGCAGTCACCTGCGCAGCATGTAATTTAAATTTATACTCCCTAAGCGCTGATTAAGCTAAAGCAGCCTTTGCAGTATTTACGAGAGCTGTGAATGCTTCAGCATCATGGATAGCCATTTCTGAGAGCATCTTTCTGTTGATATCGATGCCAGACTTCTTAAGACCGTTCATGAACTGGCTGTAAGAGATTCCGTTCTGTCTTGCAGCAGCGTTGATCCTTGCGATCCAGAGACTTCTGTAATCTCTCTTCTTTCTCTTTCTGCCTACATATGCAGAAGCGAGGGAACGCATAACTGCAGGGTTAGCAGCTCTGAATACCTTGCTCTTCTGTCCATAAAAACCCTTAGATAACTTTAAAATCTTCTTATGCTTTTTCTTTGCGTTTACTGCCTTTTTAACTCTTGCCATTTTTTATATCCTCCCCAAAATTATACGTTCAGTACTGAGCTGATTCTCTTCTGATCTGCACTTGAAAGTGTAGTGCCTTTTCTGAGATTTCTCTTTCTCTTCTGGCTCTTCTTTGTGAGGATGTGGCTCTTGTAAGCCTTATGTCTTGTTACTTTGCCTGCACCTGTAACCTTAAATCTCTTCATTGCGCCTCTATGTGACTTCATTTTAGGCATGTCTGTGTTCCTCCTGTGTCTTCTTCTTTGTGATTATTAATTATTTTTAGGTCCTAAAATCATGATCATGCTTCTGCCCTCGAGCATAGGCTTCTTTTCAATGACACCTACTTCCGCTATTGCGTCAGCGAAAGTCTTCATTACTTCTTCACCGATATTTGCGTAACCCTTTTCTCTTCCCTTAAATCTCAGGCTGACCTTTACCTTGTCGCCATCCTTCAGGAATTTTGCGGCGTTATTCGCTTTAACCTCAAGATCGTGCTTTTCAATAAAAGTGCTTACTCTGATCTCTTTGACCTGAGTAACCTTCTGCTTTTTCTTAGCTTCTTTTTCTTTTTTCTGCTGTTCGTATCTGAACTTTCCGTAGTCCAGTATCTTACATACAGGCGGTTTTGCTGAAGGAGCAACGTTTACCAGGTCAAGCTTCTTCTCTGCAGCCAGCTGCAGCGCAGCAGACGTAGACATGATACCAAGCTGTGAACCGTCAGCGTCAATTACTCTTACTTCCTTCTCGCGGATCTCTTCGTTGATCTGATTTTCTTTGCTACTAATGACGAGCACCTCCTAAAAATAATTCGTGATAAGCATAAAAAAACGGATACATGAAAGTATCCGCCGAAATTATCTCGTAAATGATAAGAACTCATATTAACCTGAACGACTCATGCCGTCAGGTGAGAAGCGGATAACTTCTTCTTCATGCTACCGATGTACTATATCACGATCAAGCATATGTGTCAATGTTTTTTTGAATGGACAGCATATTTTATGTGTGATCGTCTCAGTTAATACGCTGTCCTTTAGTATCATAATATAAATGTAAGTTATTCTCATGCGCTGTATGCGGCATGATATTTTTCCGCACGGAGTTTTAATTAAAGTACCTGAATACGCCTTTTACTGTTCCAAGTATCTTTACGTCGCGTACGATTATAGGGCTCATAGTCGAATTTTCAGGCTGAAGACGTATGTGGTCTCCTTCTCTGTAAAATGTCTTTACCGTAGCCTCGCTCTCAAAACCGTCTATCATCGCTACGACCATCTCGCCGTTTTTGGCTGTGCTCTGCTGCTGTACGAGGATATAGTCTCCATCCAGTATGCCTGCATCTATCATGCTTTCACCTTTTACTGTGAGCATAAAATGCGTACCACCCGTGTTCACATATCGCGCAGGTACGGGGAAAGTGTCTGTTATGTTCTGCTCAGCAAGGATAGGTATGCCTGCAGCGACCTGGCCTACAAGCGGTATCTCTACAACGTCAGAAAGATCGGCAGCCTTTACAGGCGCAGGCCTTCCTGCTGCTCTTTCCTCTGCGAAACGGTCAAATCCAACTATCTCTATAGCTCTCGGCTTTGACGGGTCTTTTTTTATAAATCCTTTTATCTCAAGTGATGACAGGTCCTTATGAACCGTGGAAGTAGACTTGACGCCAAGCTGCTCGCAGATCTCGCGCACTGTAGGCGGATAGCCCTTTTCAAGTGTGCATTCTTTCATAAAATCAAGCATCTTACGTTCTCTTTCCGTAAGGTTCATTTCATCTGTAGGGAGTGCTCTTCTGCCCATATCTTACCTCCTTAATCTTTAAGAGGATTTTAACATAAGAAAACAGATTTGTAAACACTCGTTCCGAATATATTTTATAATTTTTTATTTTTCAACAGCATCTTTGTTCGTATTTGTCTTTTATGCGCGGTGTACGCGCAATGTACAGGATACGCATCTTGTATTCTTTACCTTTGTAATTGTCAAAAAAATGTTTATATGGTATAATTACAATTGTATACATTCAGATTATCAATCTGGTTTTTAAAGTTAAAGTAAAATCAAATCAATAAAGGAGAAGAACATGAAAAAATTCTTAGCTTTAGCTCTCGCTCTTGTAACAGCCATGGCTCTCATGACAGGCTGCGGCGGAGACACAAAAACTGACGGCGGTTCTGCTGAAGGCGGTTCTGCTTCACCTGCAGGCTCACTTACATTCACTACAGGCGGTGACCAGGGTACTTACTACGGTTTCGGAAGCGTACTCGCAGGTCAGGTAAGCGGCGACACTGATACTAAGGTAACTGCTATCACATCAGGCGGTTCACAGGCTAATATCGAAGCTATGGAAGCAGGCGACGCTCAGATCGGTTTCGTTCAGTCTGACGTTATGTCTTATGCTTACGAAGGCACAAACCTTTTCGAAGGCGCAGCCGTTACTGATTTCTCTGTAGTTGCTGCTCTCTACGGCGAACAGGTACAGATCGTTACCTGCAATCCTGCCATCAAGACAGTAGCTGACCTCAAGGGCAAGAACGTTTCTATCGGCGCTCCGGGTTCAGGCGTATACTTCAACGCTATGGACGTTCTCAAGGCTTACGGCCTGAGCGAAAATGACATCACTCCTACATATGAATCATTCGGTGACAGTGCTGATTCCCTCAAGGATGGCAAGATCGACGCTGCATTCCTCGTAGCAGGCGCTCCTACTACTGCTATCACATCACTGGCTACTACAAATCCTGTTTACCTTGTAAGCCTTGATGACGAGCACATCAACAAGCTCATCGCTGAATCACCTTACTATTCAAAGACTACTATCGCTGCTGACGCTTACGGCCTCGACGCTGACGTAACAACTGTTGAAGTTGCTGCTGTAGTTATCGCAAGAGACGACGCTTCAGAAGACGATATCTACAACTTCGTATCAGACATTTATGAAAATATCGATACTATAACTGCTGCACACGCTAAGGGCGCTGAACTCAATCTCGAATACGCAACTTCTATGACAACAGTTCCATATCACCCGGGCGCAGCAAAGTACTTCGCTGAAAAGGGCATCACAGTTCCTACAAAGTAAGCTGTATAAATACTTAAATTCAAAAATAATAATTGCATCATGTACTGTATCATGACAGCAATCGTCTGACCGGCAGGCGCCGGGCGCCTGAATATCACAGGTTATTCACAGGGCTGTAGTGGGAGACCATTACAGCCTTTGCAATATTACAACAATACATAAGTTATAGTTTTTTATGATCAAAGGAGGTGAACACATGGGATTATTCAAGAAAAAGCAGTCTGATATCCAGGCTGATCCTCTGACGGATGAAAATGCTTCTCAGGAACAGATGGACATCGACCTTGACGAAGTAATGAAAAAGTACGACAGGGAATCAAACGTACGTATCTGGGAGGGTATTCCTAAATATGTAGTTACAGGTATAGCTACATTATTTTCCCTATACTGCATTGTCATTACGCTTTTCGGAAAGGGACTGAGAGAAGAACGACTCACTACGTTCCTTGCATTCGTCCTTATCATTGGCTTTATCAACTTTCCTGCCAGAAAGGGACAGCAGAGAGTCAATTATATTCCATGGTACGACATTCTTATAATGATCGCCGGATCGTTCGGCTTTCTTTATTTCCGCTTTAATGCGCACGAGATACTCAGGACGGCTACAAGGATAACAAATGACCCTATGATGGTCGCCATTGCGATAATATCGGTGCTTGCGCTCATGGAGCTGTGCCGACGCGCTGTAGGTCTTCCTATACTGTGCGTATGCGGCGCGCTTCTTGTATATACATTTATGAATGTGCGATTCGGAAAGGTCATATATGACCTCTTCTACACTACTTCAGGTGTAATGAATACGCCGATAAATGTATGTGCGTCATACATCGTGCTGTTTATTATTTTCGGTGCGTTCCTGGAAAGAACAGGGATCTCAAACTTCTTTATAGACCTTGCGAACTCTGTTGCAGGTTCTGCATCAGGCGGTCCTGCAAAGGTAGCAGTCATTTCATCTGCTCTGTGCGGCATGGTATCAGGTTCATCTGTAGGCAATACAGTTACTACAGGTTCAGTTACCATCCCTATGATGAAAAAGACAGGCTATAAAGGTGAATTTGCAGGCGCTGTAGAAGCAGCTTCTTCTACAGGCGGACAGATCATGCCTCCTATCATGGGAGCTGCCGCATTCCTTATGGCGGAATACACAGCCGTAGGTTACGGTGAGATCGCTCTCAGAGCTATACTTCCTGCTCTGCTTTACTTTACAGGCATATTTATTGCGGTCCACCTTGAGGCAAAGAAGCTTGGCCTCAGGGGTATACCGAGAGATCAGCTTCCTCGCTTTGCAGTTCTGATCAAGAAAGTCTACCTGCTCCTGCCGATAGTTATCCTTGTAGCGCTCGTATCTACAAATAAGAAAACTATGCAGTTCTCTGCTGCGGTAGCTATCGTAGCAACTATCGTTGTAGGTCTTTTCAACAAGGACAACAGGCTCACTCTGAAGAAGATAATAGAAGCTCTCGAAGTCGGCGGTAAGAATACTATTTCTGTAGCAGTCGCATGCGCTATGGCCGGTATCGTCGCAGGCTGTATCACTTCTACAGGTCTTGCTTCAAAGCTCATATCAACTATCGTATCTGTTTCAGGCGGACATGCTATGATCGCTCTGGTGCTCACGATGCTCTGCTGTATCGTACTCGGCATGGGCGTTCCTACTACTGCGAACTACTGTATCATGGCCGCTACATGCGCTCCTATACTTATGAGCCCTGAGATCGGTATCCCTACACTCGCTGCTCACTTCTTCGTATTCTACTTTGGTATCGTAGCTGATATCACTCCTCCTGTAGCTCTCGCAGCTTATGCAGGAAGCGCTATCGCCAAGGCACCTCCGATGAAGACTGCGTTTAACGCTACAAAGCTTGCGATTGCGGCATTTATAGTTCCTTATATATTTGCCCTGAATCCTTCGCTGCTGCTCATAGACAGTACGCCGTTCTCTATCGTGACTATCTGCATAACTGCAGTTGTAGGTATATTCGGCGTTTCTGCAGGTCTTTCAGGATACATATACAAGAGTATGAATCCGTTAGAGCGTATACTCTGCATCGCAGGCGGTATCACTCTGCTCATACCGGGAACTGTTACTGATATAATCGGCATCGTACTCGTAGGTATCGTACTCGTAATGCAGAAGCTTGCTTCAAACAAGGCTGCCGCGATCTGATCGAATATCCATATATAACACGAACTGAGTAAATACAGTCCGGTTTGTTTTGAATGACAAAAAACAGAACTCCCGCCGGCGCGATCCTTATCGGATCCGCTGACGGGAGTTTTTCAGCTTTTTAATATTAATGTCTGTACGAATTTATGACTATACTGCTTAAGCGCCGGGCGCTTACCGGATAATTCAGATAATAAGCATTTATTATGAAATAATATATTATTCCAGGATGCCTTTAAGTGCGCTTATTATTATTTCTATGCCCTTTTCAGTGCCTACTGAGCTCATATCTACACAGATATCATAGTCATGGTAGTCACCCATTGACTTTTTTGTGTATGTCCTGTAGTAGTTTGAACGATATACATCGCGCTGTTCAACATACTTCTGCAGATCCATATCCTTATTTTCGCCAAGCTCAGCTGCACGCTTCATCCTGAACTCAAGGCTTCCGTAAAGGAATATGTCAAAGCTTGGGATATTCGCCTCTCTGAGGACAACATTTGAGCATCTGCCTACTATGATGCACGGAGCGTTGGCAGCAAGCTTTACTATCTCTTTTCTCTGAGCATTGAATATAGCGTCATGTGCGCTTGTATAAGAGGCGTTTGAGAAGATCGCGTCTATAAGCTTTGTGCGCTGGCTTATCTCTTCTCCGTCCCTGTTTATCTCATCAACGGTATATCCGCTGTCCTCTGAAGTCATTTTTACGAAATCTCTGTCATACCACGGAATATCAAAAGCCTTTGAAAGAGCCTTTGCAACAGTTCTTCCGCCCGCGCCGTACTCGCGGCCTATAGTAATAACAGGTTTTTTGCTCATATTTCTCATTTTCACACCTTGCCTCACATCAGTATTAAAGGAAGATCAACATTGATCTTATTGCAGTATTCTGATTTTATCACATTGCACGACCTGCTTCAAGAACTGCATCCGGCTCACGCTACTTTTTCAGTTTATCAATATTTTTGCCTATTACGAGAGTATCGTTAGCTGTTATAACGTGTTCTCCGTTTTGATTGTAGCCGTCTATCTTTATACGGACGAGTCCGTTGTATTCATTTCTTTCTTCAACGTAAGCTACCTCTGCCGTACCTGTTATGACATCTCCTGCTTTTACCGGCTTGTACCAGTCATTGTAGCTTGAGACTCCGGCTATGAAATGACCGAGGGGCTTGTAATCGAGCAGCCACTTCCTCCAGAGGAGCATGCCTGTCATAGTTCCCGGCGCTATTATCTCGCCGAATATGCTCTTCTTTCCTACCTCGTCATCCATATGGATAGGCGCTGAATCATACTTTGACGCATAGTCAAGCATCATCTCTCTTGTTATGTGTATAGCACCTATATCCCATTTTCTTCCAAGCGTAAATTCCTCAAAATACATCTTAAACCATTCCCTTCACTAATCAAAAAACTTTCAGCTAACACTTAATCAATATTACAGCCGGACTGTCTAATAGTCAAAATCCATTTTAACGAGTTCAGCGAATTCTGTGTCAGGGTAGACAGCCTTTATAGCTTCGCACGTCTTAGCTGCTGTTTCACGGTCGTATTCCGTAAAGTAGCTCGGACTTCCGTAAAGCTTAGTTCCGGTACCGCTGAGCGCGCTCGACTCTACGCATGCTGCGCTCATTTTTCCGGCAAACTGTCTGTGCTCTCTGTGACCGTCCTTATAAAGGCGTCCGTATCCGAGAGCGTGATACGCATCAGCAGGTATCCAGCCGTCAGTCAGCTTAAATACCGTCCAGCTCTGATGCTCGAGAGCCGTCATTTCAAATTTGAAATTCTGTTCTATTTCCTTTGTCCTGCCCGTTGAAATGTCGCGCATATCAGGGAAATTGTCAGTATTGTATATATCCGGCTCATATCCGCGCGTTATCATATTCATGTCGCGCAGCTTGTATTTCAGATGCAGCGCGCTTGCTCTCAGGATCCTTCTGACAGAAGGCGGCATGCTTTTTCCTGTATACTTTGGCTCGCATGTATCATCTTCGCCAGCGCCGGCGCTGAATTCCTTTGGGAACAGAGCTTCTGCAAGCTTATCGAGTGGATCGTCTATTATATTTTTTGCATTATACACGGATCTGAGCGAGCCGAACGGTACAAATGCCAGCTCATCATTTCCGGGATCCGCAGGATGCCCCTCTACCGTCAGATAAGGCACTATATCTGCAAGCTTATCGTCATGTATACGGACATATATACCCGGAAGCTTTGTTACTCCTGTCTTACCGCCCTTTAAAAATTCATCGCTGAGTACATGCTTTCTGATAAAATGCGCTCTTACAGCCATCGCTGTCCTCAGCGAAGCTTCATCATCGCCTTCATCGATTATTATGTAGTTTGAATCAAGGCATTTGTTGAGCGCTATTTCGAAAGCTTCAGTAGAAGTATCGGCCTGCATGTAATGAGCGCGCGTAAGACGCAGCGGCAGATAAAGCTCAGGAGTTATAAGGCCGCGCTCCCTCATGTCGAGATTTTCCTGCATAGTCTGCGTAAAAAGTCCCGGACATCTGAATTTCATTTCTGTTTCTATATGCGACATATCCGCGCCTATCATGTTCATCTTCATCCTGAAAAGACGCATACGGCCGCACCAGTAAACAGTTTTTATTATCTCCGGTATATCCGGACCGCTGCCGACGATAAGCACTCTGACCTCTTCATCCTGAAGCCTGTCACGCATCTCATAAAGCGGATGGTCGTACATAAGGTTCCAGACTGCTGTCTCAACAGGATCGACAAGCTTCAGCTCTATATCGCCGAATTCGATCGAATCAAGCACAGTACGCGTTACCTCAGATGAAGAAAATACGAACAGTCTTACAGCTGCAGCCGCAGCCGCGGCTGATATGGTTTCGGCAGAATCCTTAACAAGAAGAGCGTCTGAAAGATTTTCCCTTTCGTCTTCTTTTATGAGGAACAAGCGTACTTCGTCATCGTCTGCCTCACCTGACGCGTCTGCGCCTGATGTGTATTCTGACAGCGCGTCTGCTGCAAAGCCTCTGTCACCCGCAACAAATATACACTGCTCTCCGCGCGCAGAAAGCTCTTCCAAAAGAGCCTCTGAAGCGCTGTTTCTTTCTGAAAAAATATTTATGATCATATCAACACCACATTTCTAATGTACACGATCTGGGATCGTGCCCTCACTCAGCATTTATTAATCATTATTTTTGCTTCCTAATATCCTGAGAAGCTGCAGGAACAGGTTTATGATGTCAAGATATATGTCGAGCGCGCTGTCTACAGCGTTGTCAACAGTCTTTACATACATCTGCGCTTTTACCCAGTCGTAGCCGATATAAAGTGAAAATATCGCGGCAGCGACCCATGATATAATTGTAGGATATATACCAAAAAGCATACATAACAGCTGCGCTATGACAAGCCCTATGAGCGCTATAAACAGCATGCGTCCCATACCGGCGAACGTCCCCGGAAAAGCGCTTGCTGCCACCAGCATGACTGCGGTCACTATCGTCGTCATAAGGAACGCCTGAAATATAACGCCTGTATCATACCCCTGCAAACATACAGACAACACGGCGCCTACAGGAAGAACGACAAGATTGTAGCCGCCGAAGCTTACCAGCGGATCGTCTGACCTGTACGCTATGATGCATCCCGCAATACATAAGACAAGATATCCTATGAACAGAGCAAACGGGTTCATGTTTATGAATACCGGTCCCATGAGTTTTACTATAACTGCATTTAACAGGACTCCGTAAACTATGACTCCTCCTATTATGAGATTGTAACGTCTGTCGGAAATGATGATATCAGACGGATCTGAGTACATCCTTTCATGTTTATTAGAAAAAGCTGACATTCCATTAGACATAAATTATTTACCTCCTGAAAAATTAATAGTCATGTATATTGATACCCTGCCTGAGGGCAAAAAAATACGGTCTTGATAATATAATTTATTGCTACAACATTAAATTATATTATTCAGACCGCTTTACGTCAAGTAATGGAGCTGCGTTATACTATACTATACTGCGCCTACATTTGCTGCCATGCGCGATATAACGCGCTGGAAAACCGCAAGGTCATCTGCTGCAACACCCTCTGTCATCTGCTTTTCAAAATCGGGATCCATTGAAAGCAGTGTATTTTTGAGCGACTTTTCTTTTATATTCAATGTGAGATGATTTACTCTTCTGTCTTCACTGTCTTTTACTACGTCTATAAGGCCTTTGCGCGTCAGAGAATCGACCGATCTGCATATGAGCGACTGTGAGATACCGAGATCTCTGGCTATATCCTTTGCCGTGTCTATCTCAGGATGCTTGAGCATATATATCATCATCGCCGTTTCGTTAGGCGTGAATCTGTAACCGTCAAGGCTGCTCCTGCAGCTCTCCTGATACTTTTTCATCATGTCCGAAAAAACGGACAGATATCTTACGTTTCCCGTGTTATTATACATAACCGTTCCCCCTTTGTTTCTTCAAATGCGCATTAACTTTCTTTTTTCGATAAGCCCCGCCATGACAGAGCATATCTCTTCAAGATGAACAGGTTTCGTGACATGGGCGTTCATCCCTACCGCCAGGCTCCTTTCGATATCATCTCCGAAAGCAAGCGCTGTAACAGCGATTATCGGGATATCGGCCGCATCCGGATGGTCTGAGCGGCGTATTTCTTCTGCCGCCGTCAGTCCGTCCATTACAGGCATCTGTATATCCATCAGTATGATATCTATACGCTCCTGTATGTCGCCGGAGGCGTCGTCACGTCTGCCTGACTTAAGGAAAATATTAAGAGCATCCATGCCGTTGCCGCAAACATCGCATTTTGCGCCTTCCTCTTCGAGGATATCGGCAAGCATTTCCGCATTCATCTCATTGTCATCGGCTATAAGGATACGCGCGCCGCTTATGCCTCGCGAGCTCATACCGTCTGTATTTTCAGGAAGATCGCTCATGCCGCCCTTTTCCATGATAAGTTCAAACGAGAACACGGATCCCTTTCCCGGGACACTGCTCACATGTATGTCGGAACCCATCATATAAAGGATATTTCTGCTTATCGCAAGGCCCAGGCCCGTTCCCTGCAGACCGCCTGAGCGCTTTTTATCGCGCACCTGTTCAAAAGGAGCAAGCACGCGCTTCATATCGCTCTCTGATATGCCGATGCCGTTGTCACTCACTGCAAACGAATACGCTGCGCTGCACGCGTCTGCGGCGCTCCCTGCGCCGTTGTCAGCGCATATCATCTCTCTGACCGACAGTTCTATGCTGCCGCCCGGCGGAGTATATTTGCATGCATTCGATACGAGGTTCATCAGCACCTGCGCAAGCCGCGCTCTGTCGCATGATACCGTATCATTCTTTATATCGACCGTCACAGTAAAGCTCTGGCCCTTTTCTTCAATGACAGGCCGATATATATATGCCACTGTGCTTATCATTTCGTTCAGGCTGAATGTCTGCTTTTCAAGTACAAGTTTTCCGCTTTCAATAAATGACATATCAAGTATATCGTTTATAAGAGAAAGAAGGTATGATGAAGCGCTGTCCATCTTATCAAGATATTCAGTTATGCTGCTTCCTTCGATCGCCTTTTTCCTGACGAGAGAAGAAAGCCCCATTATAGAGTTCAGCGGCGTCCTTATCTCATGCGACATCATGGACAGAAAGTCACTTTTTGCATCGTTCCGGGCGTTTGCCTCAACTATCGCCCTTTCCATTTTTTCTGTGCGATGCCTCGACCTGTATCTTATGGCGACCATGCATATCGCCGTTATAACTGTCGCCGTTATAAAGCAGACAAGCACACGCATCTCTCCCTGAATATGTTCCCGCGCAGCCTCGGACATGACTGTTTCATTAAGACGCGCGCATATTCCCAAACATACTGCAATGCAGCACGCTGCCCCCGCAAACATCATGACTGTCAGAACGCACATGAATATATTCAGCTTCTTTTCCTCGCTGTATGGTCTCATGCACTCCCCTCCAATTCCTCTTGTTGATAGTTTATCATCAAAATCGTAAACCCCTCAATGATAAACGTCTGTCAAATGTTTTACATCTTCTACATTATTCGACAAGAGATGTCACTTTACGGTGAGCGTTTCTGTGTATAAAAAGTCCACACAGAGGCTGGAGATAAAGATAAACAGCCGCAATGACGCCCGCAGACGGCGCTCCGGCAGCTGCAAGGGGAACAGCTGCTGCTATCGACCACGGTACCATCGCCGCTAAAAGTACGACGCTGTCTTCAAGATAGATCGCCATATTTTTTCTGTCAGGCTCCGAGCCTGAGCACAGCTGGTATGTGAGCATTATCGCAAGCGTCTGGTTGCATGCTATCATCGATGTCACTACTGACGTGATGAACGTGCCTGCAAATGCTGAAGTCTTTTTGCACAGCCTGTTTATGACGGACCGTATGCCCTCCAGAAATCCTGTTCCGTCAAATATCCCCGCGTAGCTTGCTGAAATGCATACTATGGCTGCAACACGCAGCATGGAAACGATACCGCCCCCGCTCATGACTGCAGCCAGGTCCGCGTCCCGCGGCGTAAAGCCCATAATAAGCACGTGTATGATATCAGCCGCGCTCATATGCTGCACGAATGCGCCTGTAAATATACCTGCTGCTATGCTCACGCTCATCGCGATCTTTACGTTCAGGCGCATGCATGACAGTATTATTATCACAGCAGCAGGTATGAGCGTAAGCGCTGACAGGTCAAACGAACGCTCAAATACTGATGTAAGAGCGTTTCCGGCGCCTGAAGCGCCGCACATGCGGCCGAGCGCCGCGTATATGATGCATGTCAGCACAGCCGGGACGGCTGCTGTTTTTACCATATTTTTTATATTCGTATAAATATCAGAACCTGTAAGTTCGCTTACGAGCAGCGCGCTTGTTGACATCGGTGAGCAGCGGTCTCCGAAAAAAGAGCCTGAAAGTATCGCTCCTCCGTAAAATAAAGGCGGCAGACCCATATTGTGAGCCATCGTCGCGCATATGACGCCCATAGTGGCGGCGGTCCCGAACGATGTGCCTGTAAGCACGGAAAGCATGGCGCACAGTATGAAGCTCGCCATAAGCATGACCGATGGAGTGCACAGATCTGATGCATGATATACGATAAACGCTATCGTCCCGCAGGCGCGCCATATACCGGTCATCATTCCTATAAATATAAATGTCATAATTATATTTTTAATAGTCATTATGCCGTTTGCAGTCTCGCGTAGCAGTTTTTTTATGCTCTGGCCTTGCCTGAGCGCGTACCCTGAAAATAAAAAGTAACCGAATACAAGCGGGTACAGGACTGAAATATCTGCGAAAACGCATGTTAGCAGCGCGGCGGCAAAAATTCCTGTTATTACAAGTTATACCATTTTACATTTCCTTCCTGCCGTCTGCTCCGATAATTTCATAGATAAGTTTCATATCAAGCCCTTCGCGGATCACGTCCGCAAGCTTATCGTACTGTGATTCCTTGTACGCTTTCAGGTCGGGAACGCTGAGTTTCCTTCCTGATACGAGCTTCAGCAGGTTTTCTGTAAACTCTCTGCTGTCAAAAAGTCCGTGCAGATATGTTCCCATGACATTTCCGCGTACGCAGCCGTCCTGACGCTGCGCTCCTCTTACGGAAGCGAACCTGCGGGCGTCTTTTCCTGTTATGCGCGTGGAGCCCATATGTATCTCGTATCCCTTAAGCTCTGTGCCGCCCAGTACTGAAAAGAAATCGTCTGCCTCGCATACTGTCGCGTCTGTCTGCACTGTTTCTTTTTCTTCTTCAAACTCTGTTATGACCGGAAGGAGCGCGAGCCCGTCGGCCTCTGCAGATGCCTCGTCTGTCTCTGCGCCCGTCATGTCTATGATCTTTTCGCCGAGCATCTGGTATCCGCCGCATATGCCTATAACGGGGATGCCTGAGCGCGCAGCCTTTATGACTGCGTTTCCTATACCGCGCCTTTTGAGCCACTGAAGATCGCTTATCGTGCTCTTTGTTCCCGGTATGATGATTATATCCGCGTCCTCAAGGCCCTGCGGGCTGTCCGCGTATATGAGTTCTACTCCGCTTATCGCTTCGAGTATGCTGAAATCAGAAAAATTTGATATCCGGGGAAGTTTTATGACACATATATTTATTTTTCTGCTGTCATTTATGTTCAGCTGCGCGTTTTCTGCATCGATATCCGCTTCCGACGCTGAGTATGCGTTTCTTTTAAAACGTTCTGTCAGGCTGTCTTCATCGTCTATATCTATGTCTGCATACGGTATGACTCCCGCTACAGGGCGCTTGCAGATATCTTCTATCATTTCAAGCCCCGGACGCAGTATATCAACGTCGCCTCTGAATTTGTTTATAATAAAAGCTTTTACCCTCTGTTTTTCCTTTTCCTCAAGAAGCATCATTGTTCCTGCAAGCTGCGCGAATACTCCGCCTCTGTCTATATCGCCTACGAGAAGCACGGGAGCGTCAAGCATCTCCGCAAGACCCATATTTACTATATCGTCCTTTTTAAGATTTATCTCGGCAGGGCTTCCTGCTCCTTCTATGACGATAATGTCGTTTTCAGCCGCGAGCCTGTTGTACGCTTCCATGATGTCCGATATCAGCTCTTTTTTGCGTCTGAAATAATCTGCTGCTTTCATATTTCCGCGCGACCTGCCGTTTACTATGACCTGCGAGCCTACGTCTGTAGTCGGCTTCAGAAGTATCGGGTTCATGAGCACTGAAGGCTTTTTGCCGCACGCCTCCGCCTGTACGACCTGGGCGCGCCCCATCTCAAGGCCTTCATCTGTAATGTATGAATTAAGAGCCATATTCTGGGATTTAAACGGGGCTACTCTGTAGCCATCCTGCATGAATACTCGGCAGAGGCCTGCCGCTATAAGGCTTTTTCCGGCATTTGACATCGTTCCCTGTATCATTATGTTTACAGACATCTGAGACACCTCCTGAGTGTTTCAAGCATTATATCATCTTCATTTTCCGACCTTACTGCGACGCGGTAAAAATGCTCCGTCCTTCCGGCGAGCCCTTCATAATTTCCGCAGTCGCGTATAGCGATGCCTTCGTCTGCCATATGCTCCGCCAGCCCGGCCGGCGCAGTAAACAGTATGTAATTTGCATCGCTTTCAAATATTTTAAAGCTGCTGTCTTTTTCTGCAAGCGCCGATGACAGCTCCGCTGACAGGCGCATGCGTTCTTTTTTTATATATCTTACTGTTTTTTCCAGATATGCTTTTTCCCTGATCGCTGCTGCTCCTGCTGCCTGCGCCGGGCCTGAAACGTTCCAGTGCGGGGCGTATCGCGAAAGCCTGCTTGCTGTTTCTTCGTGTGAGCAGACTGCGTATCCGAGGCGCAGGCCTGCCATACTGTATATTTTTGTAAATGCGTTTATGACTATGATGCCCGAATGTCCTCTGCTTCCTTTCAGGCGCGCCGGCGCGCCGTCAGTTTTGCGTATTTCTGCATTATTGATTTCATTTTTTATATTTTCAGAGTATATTTTTTTATTATTATTTCTGATAATATTCAGCAATGTTATGTCGTTTCTTTTTTCATGAAACTCAAGGAAGCACTCGTCTGCTATGAGCAGTGCTCCGTTTTTCCGGCACCAGTCATATACCCCGGCGATAAGGCCCGGCTCAAGAAGTCTGCCTGACGGATTTGTCGGATCGCACAGAAATACTGCATCCGGAATGTCACGCCGATCGCGCGCTGCCTGCTCATGCGCCCATTTTTCAAACAATTCATCCGTAAGGGCGAAGCCGTCATCGGGTGATGTATATATGTACTCTGCAGCTGCGCCGTTGAGCCGCAGCGCTCGCTCGTATTCTGAAAATGCAGGTACAGGTATAAGCGCGCGCTTTATATCGAGCGCCCCGCATATGCGGTATATGATATCGCTTGCTCCGCTGCCGCAGACTATCTGCTCGGGTCGGACGCCTTCTTTTTCTGCAAGCGCATCCCTCAGCTGAATGCAGTACGGATCGGGATAGTCTGTATATATGCTGCTTTTTTCCAAAAGCGCTGTTTTTACGCCTTCAGGAAGTCCTAAAGGGTTTATGTTCACTGAAAAATCGTATTTTATGTTTTTATCTGTATCTTTAAGCTCGCCGCCGTGGCTTGCTGTACTTTTTTTATATCTGTCCATGTCTTTTTATTTTATCCTGACGCCTGTGCCGCAGAATACGCGTATAACGCTGTCAGCGCGCGCTGCAACAGCGCAGCATACGTGTCCTACGATATCTCTGTAAAGGCGCTCCGAGCGGTCGAGCGGAACTATGCCGCAGCCTACCTCATCGCATATGACTATGGCGTCATCCGGTACATCGCTCATCACATCTTCCATAAAAGCGCGGCTCAGTATGTCTGACTGTGATTCATCGGCGCCAGCTCTTCCTTTTTCTGTAAGTTTTTCTGTATGATCCGCAGGAAGGCATGCGAGCCATCCTTTTATGATGTCCTGCAGTCCATCCATAATGAAAGCATCTCCGCCGTAGTTTTCATGCGCAAACGCGCTCTTTCCCTGTGCTCTTCCTCCTGTAATGAGTATCATAATATAATTCCTCCGCTAAAAACGCCGGCAGCGGCAGCCGCCGCTGTAAGAAATACGATCATAAGAAACGCAGTCGTAAGCATGAGCCTGTTTGCCGCCGGTATATCGTCCGGTGTTATGCTGCGTTTCGGATCGCCTATAAACGGTTTGTCATGAATAACTCCGAAATAAACGGCCGGTCCGGCAAGCTCAAGTCCGAGCGCTCCCGCGCACGCTGATTCAGTCTGCGCTGAGTTAGGGCTTGCGTGCTTTCTTCTGTCGCGCTTCCATATGCGCCATGCGCCGCGCCCGTCATACCCCGGCATGATCCATGATGCAGCTATCATTAAAAGCGCTGTAAGCCTTGACGGTATGTAATTTAAAACATCATCGAGACGCGCAGCGCAGCGGCCAAAATCCATATAACGTTCATTTTTATAGCCTATCATTGAATCCATAGTATTTACTGCTTTATAAAAATAAAGACCCGGTATGCCAAAGACCGCCATCCAGAAAACAGGAGCTGTAACACCGTCAGACGTGTTTTCAGCCACCGTCTCGACTGCGGCTTTTATGATGCCGTCCCTGTCAAGCACTGAAGTATCTCGGCCCACTATCATGGAAACGCTGTACCTCGCGCCTTCAACGTCTCCGCGCTCAAGCGCTTCGTACACCTTCATGCTTTCCTGTCTCAGGCTTTTTGCTGCAAGCATGAGCCAGCACATCACAGACATGGCTGACAGGCACAGAAGGCGGCCGCAGAACAGCTCTGCAAGCATCCCGCATATGAGCCACGGTATGATACCTGCGCGGCTCATGTATGAGCCGGCTGAAAACCCTGCTGTGAACGCTGCTGCAGGTATGACGACTGATATCAGTATGACTGATACACAGACTGTCACAACTGTGATGACGCCTCCGCGCCTTTTTTTCTTTTTTATACCGTGCGCCTGATCATGGCCATGGTCCATATTGCAGCTCTCCGGTGCGGTGTTATATTTCTTTTCAAGAAACGATATGAGGCTGCCTATCATCACGACAGGGTGCTTCATATGCTTTGGCTCGCCGAATATCATGTCGAGAACGGCTCCGCATATGAGCGGTATCGTTATATACATAAAATAAAACATATATGTCACATACTTTCTGTAATATCAGGATCTGAAATACGAATGATATCCACCAGCTTCACAATATTACGGTACCGAGTGATAATGCGGCTGCCGCGGCCAGAAGAAGCTCTGTCATCTGTATGAGCCAGCCGCACAGGTCGCCGCTTATGCCGCCGAACTCTTTTAGCGCCATCCGCCTGAAATACATAAAAAGCATGACGGTCAAAGCTGCTGATACTGCTGCAAATAACGTTGAAACACAAGCGACCGCAAACATCGAAATAATGATGGCTGCGGCTGATGCCGCTCCGACAGCTTTCATGTTTGCAGCGCTCATAAATGTATAAAGCATGCCTTTTTCCTTTGACGGCGCTGTTGTCGATATGGCGAGCGCGGCGGCTGCTCTTGATATGACCGGAAATGCTGTAAGCAATATGAGCATACTGATCAGTCTGCTTTCTGATGCTGCGCATGTTAATATTTCATAATATGAAGCTGCATATATCATCATATATACGATGATCCACATGACGCCGAACGCGCCTATATGAGGGTCATCCATTATCTCAAGCTTTTTCTGCCTTTCGGCGTGCGAGCTGAGCGCGTCCATCGTGTCTGAAAATCCGTCGATGTGTATGCCGCCCGTCACTAAAAGCGGCACGGCGCATGCTGCGGCTGCGCCGAAAACGGGTGATATGCCTGTTATGCATACAATGGCTGTCCATGCGGCCTGCGCGGCTCCGGCAATAAGCCCGGCTGCAGGCAGAAAGCAGAATGCGTATTTCAGATTGTTATCGTTCCAGTAGACCATAGGCATGGGGATCCTTGTGTATACTGAAATTATTATTATCAGTGGTTCTGAAAATTTTTTCATTTTATACTTTTTCCAATTTATCTATTTTATTTTTACAGGGATGCCGCAGACTACTTCTGTTACGGAGTCGGCCGCTGCGGCGGCCGTTCTGCTCGCTAAGGCGAGCGCGTCTATGTAGTCAAGTGTTTCTTTGCTGTATGAGCAGCCGTCTGAGAATATAAGGTCTGAGACCAGTATGAGGCTGCTGCAGCGGCGCGACAGCGCGGCTGCGGTCTGTTCCAGAGCGGCCGCGGCCTGTTTTGCTGTGAGTGGTCTGCCGTGAGGGTGCGGCGGCTCGTGCCGGTCGCCGGAGGCGTCGTCAGGCTGTCCGAACATTATATTTGCGGCAAATCCTGACAGGCAGTCAAACAGCACTACGCGGCCTTCTGCGTATTCTGCCAGGCGCTCGGCGTCTGCGAGTGAAAAGCATTCAAATGTTTCGTATTTTACGGTCACATTTTTCTGTACTGTATTTTTTACTCCGTTTCGGTGTATTTTTGATACAGCACGTTCTCTTCGGCGTCTATGGCGCTTTATACGCTCTATAGAATCATATCCTTTGTCGCTCATAGTAGCAGCATATATAACTGCAGCCTGATCATCGCCGCGATCGGCTGCCTCAGCTGCAGCAAGTTTTTCCGCCTGCTCTTCCGCATATTCAGATTTCCCGCTGGCTGTTCCGCCGGTTATAAATAAAAACATATATCTTTCCTTACTGGTAAAAATGTATACGTTATTGTAAATACGGGGCCGCCGATGCCGGCGGCTGATATACGGAACGCTCCGCGTCGCAGAATGGGATGCTTCTAACAGATTATTTTGAAGCAG
>CAKQOE010000026.1 GCA_934255545.1 uncultured Clostridia bacterium
TAACTCGCGGCAGGGAATGAATTTTCGGTGAAAATTCAACCATTTTATGCGCTTCCGCGCGTTCCGCTCAAACATATTTTTGACGTTGCGGCTGCTTCAAAATAATCTGGAAGCATATCCATTCTGCTCTGAGCTCCGCTTATCCGTATATCAGCCACCAGCATCGGCAATTTCACAATAATAAAAGTTACAGAAAAGCATACATTTTTGCAAGTAGAGGATGCGTAATTGCTGATGAACATACGGAACACTTGAAGCCCTGCCCGTATCTTTGATACGGCGCGCAGGTCTCATACAGAAATTGCGCATTTTACGCAGCTTCAGCTGCAATGTAAAATGCGACAGCGTAGTCTGCGCAGCAGACGTAGGAAGGCAGCATAGCTGCCTGTTGCGCAGCTTTAGCTGCAATGCAATTTTTCAGTTTTTTAACGTTGCAGGCTCTGTTCACCTCACGGGCAGCATCACCATTCTGCTCTGACGCTCCGCTTATCCGTATGTTCATTAGCTCTGCAGCATCTTTGCAATAACAATAGTTACAATAAAGAAAATGATAGAACAGTGCAAATGCTGACTCGCAGCAGCAGAAAAAGTCAGCAAAATGATAGAACAGTGCAAATGCTGACTCGCAGTATCAGAAAAAGTCAGCAAAACGATCAAACGGTACAAATGCTGACTTGCAGCAGCAGAAAAAGTCAGCAAAACGATAGAACGGTGCAAATGCTGACTCGCAGCAGCAGAAAAAGTCAGCAAAACGATAGAATGGTGCAAATGCTGACTCGCAGCAATAGAAAAAGTCAGCAAAACAACTAAACAGCTAAATGCTGACTTTATTGCAATAAAGTATACAATATACTTTTAAAATTTTGAAATATCTGAGCAGCGTTTTTGTTGTATAAATTGAAAGTGCACTTTTAATTTTCAAAAAGGGGAACAGGTTTATATGATAAGCATACTTTTGATGTCACTTGAAAGTGAGAACGACAGAAAAAAACTGACGGATATTTATCATAGGTACAATAAAGCGGTGTTTTATGTCGCTTTGAAGATCATGAAAACGCAGGATAATGCGGAGGAGGTCGCTCAGGATGTGTGGACCAGGGTCGTAGAAAAGTTTGAACGGATAAGCGGACTGCCTGATGATGAGCTGAAGCCGTATCTGACTGTAATGACGCGTAATATAGCGTTCAATCGTCTGAAATCAGAAAAGAAAAGATCTGCGTACAGCTTTGAAGAGCTTCAGGAAAACGGCGACAGCCGTATAAATATCAGCGCTGCATCAGGGGAATCAGCAGCGGACGTCAGGTATGCGGAAATAGTTCATATGATAAATAACCTGCCTGATATTTATAAAGATGTGCTTGAGCTGAAATACGTGCTTGAGTGGAGCAACAGTGAGATATCGTCGTTGCTGGGCATAAGCGCAGCAAAGGTGGCGGTACGCGCCTTTCGCGGCAGAAAGGTGCTGGTGAATCAGCTTAACAAGCTAAAAGGGGATAAAGAGAACGGGGGTAAAGAAAATGAAACATGCAGAGCTTAACAGGCAGATAAAAAAGGCTTTTCTTGAAATAGAAAGCATGCGGTTCAGGGAATATCCCGAGATCTATGATGAACGATCAGGGGCGGATATAGATTATTCAGAGCGTTATGTAAAGTATATAAATAATCTTTTTGAAAATGGCTCTTCAAATCGTATTAAGATCGCTGATCCGGTCGGCAGCGGCGCAAAAGCTTCATATGTTTTCAGGCCGTATATGAAGCGCGCCGCGTGTGCTGCGGCAGTGGTAATAATTGCAGGAGGCGCGTTTATTGCCATTGACGACGGTGCGCGCGCAGCAGCCGTTAATGCCGCGCAGAGAGTATTTTCATTCATACCGGGTACAGAAACGTTTGTTGAAAATAACGGCAGCGGGATAATTGCCATGCAGGGCTCCGTGAGAGCCGAGTTTGATGGTGGGTACATTAAAGTAAATTCAGCATATATCGATTCGGGAAGTATGAAAATAACGCTTGAAGGAACAGTAACCTTTAACGGCTCAGATGGAATGTCGGTCTGCGATAAAGATAAAAAATCTGTTTCATATCCTGATGAAATAAACTGGATGAGCGATGAGGGTAATACATGGTCTGCTGTATGCACTTTCAATATAAAAAATGTGAAATATGACAAAAATGCTGTATACTTCGTAAATATAAATGGCAATGAAGTTCCGATAGCGCTTGCGCCCGCGCAAAAGATAACTGAAAATGTAAATTATTACGAGGACGCAGATACAGGCATAAGTGCAGCGGCTATAACGGAATATACGGACAACGGCGCGGGAAAGCTGAAGCTTTCTGTTTCAGCGAAAAGTAATGCGCCGGATTCACAGATAAGCTTCGGAGATGACGGCATAAAGCTTGTCAAGTCAGACAACAGCGTAGTACTGCCTGAAAGCTGCATATTCAGTGAAAACGGAAAATGCACCGCTGTATTCGATACGCTCCTTGACGAAGATACAAAGCTTATAATCTCAAACGCTGAGCTGCATGAAACGCCTTCCGGCTCGGATGCTCCGGAGTTTAACGTCAAGCGCGGCAGCTCGCTGAACAGGACGTTTGACATAAACGGCAAGGAGATAAAAATATCAGGCGCAGAATGGGAATCATACTACAATAATATGAGCATGCGCCTGCCTGACGGAAAGAAAGCCGATGCAGGAAGCAAAGCGCAGAAAATAATCTTCAACGCTGATATTCAGGGAAAGCTCGCCGATAAATTAAAGCTTACAGGACTTGCTCTGAAGCCTGACTCCGGCAGTGCCAATGAATATGAATACAACGGTCAGAGATTAGTATACGAAGACCCCGACAGAGCGGCAAATGAAGAAAATACTTCAAAAGAGGTAACAGGCGTCACCGCCTGCGCAGAAAACATCAAACCTGACATATCATCTGCAAACATTGAAATATCAGGCATTTCGTATAAACTGAAAAATGATATTACAATAAAACTCGCTGTCTGAGGTCGCGCATGATCTGCAAAACAGGCTGAAAAATACCCGAAAGTATACAAATAGAAATTACGAAAAGGCGCCCGCGAGGGCGCTTTTTCAGTTTATATTATTTATTACGTATTATAATTATTGTGACATCATAAATGATAGCATTGAATAAAATAAAAGAAAATGCGTTCGTGCAACAAAGTATTGACATTGTTATACTTTTTAAAGTAGAATGGCTAGTGATAGGAGATGCCAGAAAATGAAAAAAACAATATCAATAAGTATACGTGTAAGTGAAGAAGAATTAAATAAATTTAAGATGGCTGCAAGATTAGAAGCATATGCTTCCTACAGTGAATTTGTACGCAGAACAGCACTTATAGAGGCAGCGAAAATAATTAAAAAGAATGACATCGAGGGGAGTAAAAACCAGTGAATATAATTAGCTTGTTTAGCGGATGCGGAGGGCTTGATTTAGGCTTTGAAAAAGCAGGATTTAATATTCCTGTGGCGAATGAGTTTGATAAAACAATATGGGAAACTTTTATAGTAGATTAAGTCATAAACTTGATTTTGGAAATGAATGGTTTGATATGCCGTGTTCCGATGAATATTGAAATGCTGTTGAACCGATATTTAATATTCTGAAACAAGAAAAAAAGAATGGTACAAAATGGTCTGAAATAGAAGATAAGGGGGCAGAAGGTGTATATTCCCTTATTGCAGGCATTCATTGATGAAATCAATCGTGCAAATATGAAAGATAACACCATTCCACAGAAGATGGTAGAGTATCTGATTGGTATAGAAGATTATTATAAGATCGTAAGCAAGGATAGTAAGAGACTTACTATGATTCATATATTTAATATGAATGATACATTAAATAAGCCTGCAAAGAATAAGGTATCTGCAATTACCGTGCCTGTAGCAAAATTACCTACAAGACTAGTTGCACTGGAATTTAAACCTGATAGTGATAATACAGTAGAAATGTATCTTAATAATGGGTGGCAGCTTAGCTTTAGAATCCATAATGCCAGTACAAATGTAGAGCCAAGCCTTAAGTTTGATGTGCAGTTTATTAGTATGCCAATGGAAGTTCTTAATATTGAGTGCAAGTGGAATTAAGGCGGTGGCATAAGTGAGGAAGATGCTTTTAAGTGTTAAACCGAATGTATATGATAAGATCAAATCTGGAGAAAAAATATTTGAGCATAGAAGAAATTTTCCAGATGAACCAATTATGGCGTATATGTATGTGAGTGCACCTATAAAAGCGGTTACGGGAATCCTGTATTTGGGTAAGAGACATCTTTTGTCCGATTGGAAAGAAGAGTTTAAGAATGATAAAGATGCCATTGCTCGTATCAAAAAATATCAAGAATCGTATCGTTATGCGATGGAAATTAATGAATTTCAGGAAACAACTGAGATTTCACTGAATGTTTTGAGACGTGATGTTCCAGGATTTGTTGCTCCACAAATGTATATATATTTGGATGGAACTGATTTGCTTAAATACATAGAAAAAGAAATCAAAATGAAGAGCATAAATGTTACTCATAAATTTGATAGAATAGAGGCGATGTCAGTATGCATTTGCTGAAGTAGACGGTAAAAAATATATTTGAGTTTAGATAGATCAAGAGATAAAAAATAAAATTGAAGTTGATATATACGTGTGTTAAGCATGATTATATATTTTCTAAAGAAGAAAACAGTATTTAATAGATATCTTTTATCCTTCATGGTAAATCAGGTATCTCTATTGCGTGGTCTATATAGATGTGAAGTTTGTACAGAGGTGAGTGATTTGGCGAATAAAGCATACAAGTTCAGAATATATCCGAATGCAGAGCAGAAGGTCATGTTCGCTAAGACATTCGGATGTGTCAGGTTTATATATAATAAGATGCTGGCAGACAAGATAGAATATTATAAAGAAACTAAGAAAAAGCTGAACAATACGCCTGCTCAGTATAAGGCTGAATTTGAATGGCTGAAGGAAGTAGACAGCCTCGCCCTGGCAAATGCGCAGATGAATCTGCAGAGTGCGTATAACAACTTTTTCAAAAGACAAGATATTGCATTTCCAAAATTCAAATCAAAAAAATCAAATCGCAGAGCTTACACAACAAATTGCGTGAATGGAAATATTTTTGTGAATGATGGTCATATAAAGCTGCCTAAAGTTGGAACTGTCAAGCTTAAACAGCACAGAGAGATACCGGTCGGATACATACTGAAATCCGTAACGGTAAGTCAGACACCAAGTGAAAAGTATTATGCAAGCGTACTTTTCGAGTATGAAAACCAAATACAGGAAAAAGTACCGCAAAGCTTTCTGGGACTCGATTTCTCAATGCATGAGCTGTATAAGGACAGCAATGGGAACATACCTGAATATCCGAGATATTACAGACAGGCAGAAATGCGTCTGAAACGAGAACAGCGCAGGCTGTCAAAAATGCAGAAGGGTTCTTCAAATCGTAATAAACAGCGTATAAGAGTAGCTGTTTTACATGAAAAAGTATCGAATCAGCGTAGGGACTTCCTTCATAAACAGTCCAGGCAGATAGCAGATGCATATGACTGCGTGTGCATAGAAGACCTGAATATGAAAGGTATGTCACAGGCATTGAATTTCGGCAAGTCGGTATCGGATAACGGTTGGGGAATGTTTACGACATTTTTGAAGTATAAGTTTGAAGAACAGGGAAAGAAACTCATTAAAGTAGACAGATTTTTTGCAAGCTCGCAGATTTGTTCATCATGCGGTCATAAAAATGTTGAAACTAAAAACTTATCGCTGCGAGTTTGGAAGTGTCCTAAATGCGGAACACTTCATGACAGAGATGAGAATGCTGCAATAAATATAAGAAATGAGGGGATGCGAACAGTATTAGCATAAATAAAAATAAGAACCGTGGGACACATGGGGGTAGCTCGCTTATGCTGTACACATTGGTGTACTCGAACGAGAAGCCCCGACCTCTATGCTGTGCATAGACGGTGGGAGTATGTCACTGTAAGTCAGGATTGAATATTGACATTAAAACTGATATACTAAAATGTACTATTAAAACAACGGGCGTACTATGCCCTGAAGTCCTTCCGGAAGGTATATAAATACCCTAAATAAAAGGAAGAAAAAAGTAATAAAAGACAAAACTGAAGAAAACAGGAAAATTAATGTTACGCAGCATGAATGTTCTCTGCATGGATCAGTACGCAACAGGCAGCTACGCTGCCTTCCTACGTCTGCAGTGCGGACTACGGTTAAAGTCCTGCCCGTATCTCTGATATGGCGCGCAGGACTTATACAGAAATCACGCAGCTTTAGCTGCAATGTGATTTTTCAGTTGTCGCATTTTACACTGCAGCTGAAGCTGCGTAAGATGCGCACGCAAGGATAGGTCCAGCGGAGCGTATTCGTGACTTAAATAAATTTGATTTCTAGCCCGACAGGGTTTTTCAGGAGGTAACTAAACTGATGGTAAGACGAATTTTCGTTGAGAAGAAAAAGGGTTTTGATGTTGAGGCACAGGGACTGTGCGCAGATATCAGAGTTAATCTGGGTATCACAGAACTTGAAAATGTAAGGATCATCAACCGTTATGATATGGACGGCGTGGATGACGAGCTTTATTCTAAGGTTGTATTCGGTGTATTCGCGGAGGCTGCGATCGATCATGTTTATGAGGAGACAGTCGATATATCGGATGCAGCTTATTATTTTGCTACAGAATTCCTGCCGGGCCAGTACGATCAGCGCGCAGATTCAGCTGCGCAGTGCATACAGCTCATAAGCATGGGCAACAAGCCTGAAGTAAAGTTTGCGCGCATAGTCGCTCTTTACGGAAATATAACTGAGGAGCAGGGCGACGCGATCAGAAGCTATTGTATAAACCCTGTAGATTCTCAGATCGCTTCTATGGATAAGCCTGAAAGCCTGGCTATGGAGACTGAGATGCCGCCTGACGTTGCTGTCGTTGACGGCTTCAGGAACATGAGCGACGACGAGATACGCGAGTACAGAGTTGCGAGCGGTTTTGCAATGAGCGATGAAGACCTTCTGTTTGTAAGAAAGCAGTTCAGCGAAGTGGAGCACAGAGACCCGACTATAACTGAACTCAAGGTAATAGATACATACTGGTCAGACCACTGCAGACACACTACGTTCTCTACAAAGATCACTGATGTAAGCTTTGGAGAGGGCAGATACGCGCAGATCATAAAGAAGGCGTTCGACAGATATCTCGCTATCAGAGATGACCTCGGAAGAAACGACCGCGATATCACTCTTATGGATCTCGCAACTATAGGTACTAAATATGTTAAGCATCTCGGACTCGCTGATGACCTCGACGAGTCAGAAGAAATAAACGCATGCAGCATAAAGGTGACTGCAGAGGTAGACGGCAAGCCTGAGGACTGGCTCGTAATGTTCAAAAACGAGACTCACAACCATCCTACAGAAATCGAGCCTTACGGCGGTGCGGCTACATGCCTTGGCGGCGCTATAAGAGACCCGCTGTCAGGAAGAGTTTACGTTTATCAGGCTATGAGAGTTACAGGCGCGGGCGACCCTAGGACAAGCGTTGCTGACACTCTTGAGGGCAAGCTTCCTCAGAGAAAAATAACTACGAGCGCGGCTCACGGCTACAGCTCATACGGAAACCAGATCGGTATCGCTACAGGCAAGGTCGCTGAGGTTTACGATGAAGGCTATGTTGCAAAGAGAATGGAAGTCGGCGCTGTTATAGGCGCAGCTCCTGCTGCGAACGTAAGGCGTGAGAGACCGCAGCCTGGCGACAGGATCATACTCGTAGGCGGACGTACCGGCCGTGACGGATGCGGCGGAGCTACAGGATCTTCCAAGGAGCACACTACAGAGTCTATATTGACTTGCGGCGCAGAAGTCCAGAAGGGTAATCCTCCTGTAGAGAGAAACCTCCAGAGACTTTTCAGAAGATCTGAAGTTTCTACTTTGATAAAGCGCTGCAACGACTTCGGCGCAGGCGGCGTTTCCGTAGCTATCGGCGAGCTCGCTGACAGCCTTGACATAGAGCTGGACCTCGTTCCTAAGAAGTATGAAGGCCTTGACGGTACTGAGCTCGCTATTTCAGAGTCTCAGGAGAGAATGGCTGTAGTAGTGGACGCTGCAGATGTAGACAGGTTCATAGCTGCTGCGGCAGAGGAAAACCTTGAAGCTGTTGCCGTTGCTACTGTTACAGACACTGGCAATGTAAGGATGTACTGGAGAGGAAAGTGCATACTCGACCTGAGAAGATCCTTCCTCGACACAAACGGAGTAAAACAGGAGACAGCCATCAGCGTTCCTGATTCTGATGATTATCTTAAATTATACACATCTGATGAAAGACCTCTCGAGGATATAGTAGCTGATCTTAACTGCGCGAGCCAGAAGGGACTTGTGGAAAGATTTGACAGTACTATAGGCGCAGGCTCTGTTCTGATGCCTCTTGGCGGCAAGTATCAGCTTTCGCCTTCTGCAGGTATGGCAGCTAAGCTGCCTGTTACTGAAGGCTATACTGACACTGCTACTATCATGACATATGGTTTTAACCCTAAGGTAGCAGACCTCAGCCCGTTCCACGGTGCTGTAAACGCTGTGATCGACTCAGCTGCGCGTATCGTAGCCATGGGCGGCGACTACAGAAAGGCAAGACTTTCATTCCAGGAATATTTCGAAAAGCTCGGAACAGATCCTGAAAGATGGGGCAAGCCTTTCGGTGCTCTGCTCGGAGGCCTGCTCGCGCAGGCAGAACTGAAGATCCCTGCTATCGGCGGAAAGGACAGCATGTCAGGCACATTCATGGACATAGATGTTCCTCCTACGCTCATTTCATTCGCTGTAACTGCTTCTGACGCAGATCAGGTAGTATCTACAGAGTTCAAGAAGGCAGGCAGCACGCTCGTTCATGTGACTGCAGGAGTTGACGAGGATAAGATAGTTGATTTTGAACAGTTCAGAACTAATATGGCAAAGGTCATAGACCTTACTGCTGCAGGCAAGGTGCTCGCTGCTGACGTAATAACTGAGGGCGGTATATTTGCTGCCGCAGTAAGAATGGCTGCAGGCAACAAGATCGGCGCAGATCTCTCAGGTGCGTCTGATGCGGCTCTCAGAAATATAGACTGCGGCGGACTTATCATAGAAATAGACGCTTCTGAAGACGCTGACGCGCTTTTCGCAGGCACAAAGTATGAGATCATCGGTAAGACTACAGAGGAAAAGGCAATAAAGGCTGAGGGTAAGGAATTCGACCTCGAAAAGCTGATCGCAGGCTGGACTGCGCCGCTTGAAAGCGTATTCCCTACAAAGGCTAAGGAAGACGATGCTCCTATAAAGGCTTATGAGTTCAAGGAAAGAAATATCTGTAAGCCTGCCATCAAGATCGCAAAGCCGCGTATATTCATCCCTGCGTTCCCTGGAACTAACTGCGAGATGGACAGCAAGCGCGCGTTCGATAGAGCGGGCGGTGATGCAGTGATCCAGAATATTACAAATATGGATCCGCAGTCTCTCGATGAGTCTATCAAAAAGATGGTGGAAAATATAAAGCAGAGCCAGATCATCATGATCCCGGGCGGCTTCAGCGGCGGCGACGAGCCTGACGGTTCTGCAAAGTTCATAACTGCTGTATTCAGGAACCCTGCAGTAAGCGAAGCCGTAGCAGACCTGCTCGAAAACAGAGACGGCCTGATGCTCGGCATCTGCAACGGTTTCCAGGCTCTCATAAAGCTGGGACTCGTTCCTTACGGAAAGATAACAGACATGAAGGACGACAGCGCTACGCTGACGTACAACAGCATCGGCAGACACGCTTCATGCCTCGTTCATACAAGAGTAGCTTCTGTCAAGTCTCCTTGGATGGCTGCGAACGAAGTGGGCGATATCCATGTAGTTCCTGTTTCACACGGCGAGGGCAGATTTATCGCGTCTGACGAGCTCATAGCCCAGCTCGCTGCTAACGGTCAGATCGCTACACAGTACGTTGATCCTGACGGAGTTCCTACATCGGATATCGCGTACAATCCTAACAACTCAAACCAGGCTATCGAGGGTATATTCTCGCCTGACGGCAGAGTATTCGGAAAGATGGGCCACTCTGAGCGTATAGGAAGAAACCTTTACAGAAACGTTCCTGGCAATAACGACCAGAAGCTGTTTGAGTCAGGCGTAAAGTATTTCGGATAAATATAAAAGTAATAAAACAGTAAGCGGCGGCGCCTCGCAGCACCGGATGACCGTCCCGCGAGGGACGCAAAAGCAGCGCCCGATGACGAGCGCGTACGGCGTATGCATAAGCGCTGCCTGTAAACTGTTTGATATATTAAAATTTTATTATTAAATATATTGATAATGAAAGGAATCGAAAAATGAAAGTCGGAATTGTAATGGGAAGCAAGTCAGACTATCCGGTCGTTGAAAGAGCGGAAAAGATACTGGCTGATTTTGGAGTTGAATTCGTAACACGCGTTATATCAGCGCACAGAACGCCTAAGGCTGCAGAGCAGTTTGCTTCAGGCGCAGAGGCTGATGGCATAGAGGTCATCATCGCAGCTGCCGGAAAAGCGGCTCATCTCGGCGGAGTGCTCGCTGCGTACACGCCGCTTCCTGTAATAGGCCTGCCTGTCAAGTCTTCTACACTTGACGGTCTTGATTCGCTGCTCTCTATAGTCCAGATGCCGAAGGGCGTTCCTGTAGCTACAGTTGCGATAGACGGTGCTGAAAACGCGGGTATACTCGCTGTCCAGATACTTTCTGTAAAGTATCCTGAGCTCAGACAGGCTATGAAGGACTACAAGGCAAAGATGGAAGCCGACATAATGGCGATAGACGCTGAATTTTCAGGCAAATAGCAAATAACTGATCAATTTTAATAAATTGTTGATATGATCGAATTCGGGAAGGAAAAAGCAATACAATAATGAACAGCTGTAAAAACTGGGAAGCAGAACTTGCTGAACTTTTAGACGACGACAAATTTCATGACGAGTGCGGCGTAGTCGGCATTTCGTCTCCGGGTGCTTCAAATATAGCGAAGGACGTTTATTTCGGCCTTCACTCTCTGCAGCACAGAGGACAGGAAAGCGCAGGTATAGCGTCAAACATGTTCGGAAATATAAACTACTATAAGGACATGGGACTCGTACAGGAGGTCTTTAACGATGATATCATGAAGACTCTTCCGGGCGATATATGCATCGGACACGTAAGATATTCGACAGCAGGCGAGAGCCACGTTACGAACGCTCAGCCGCTCGTCGTATACTCAAAGATGGGTTCGCTTGCGCTTGCGCACAACGGTACGCTTGTGAACGCACAGATACTGCGTGACGAGATGCAGGACGACGGATATATATTCCAGACGTCTATAGATACTGAGATAATCGCCGCACTCATAGCGAGACATCTCAGAGAGAATACCGTAGAAGAGGCCGTAAGCAAAGCGTGCAACACAGTAAAGGGCGCGTTCGCTCTCGTTATCACGACGGGTGAAAAGCTCATAGGCGTAAGAGATCCTAACGGTATCAGACCTTTATGCCTCGGAAAGACTGCATCAGGCTATATACTTTCGTCAGAAAGCTGCGTATTCCCACTTCAGGGAGCGACATACGTAAGAGACATAAAGCCGGGCGAGATGGTAGTTATCGAAAACAATGAGATAACATCAATAATGTACAATGAAAATGCTCCGAGAAAGGTATGTTCGTTCGAGTATGTATATTTTGCAAGGACAGACAGCCATATGGAAGACAAGAGCATATACATGACGCGCCGTGAAGCGGGCCGCATACTCGCAAGAAACGACGATGTGGAAGCAGATCTCGTTATCGCAGTTCCTGACTCAGGCACTGTAGCAGCCATAGGATATGCAGAGGAATCAGGCATACCGTTCGGCGAAGGCCTCGTAAAGAACAGATACGTAGGACGTACATTCATACAGCCTACTCAGGAGATGCGCGAGCTCAGCGTAAAGATGAAGCTCAACGTCCTTGAGGAAAATATCCGCGGCAAAAGAGTAGTAGTCATAGACGACTCAATAGTAAGAGGAACTACGAGCGGCAAGATCGTCAAGATGCTCAAGGAAGGTGGAGCCGCTGAGGTCCACATGAGGATCAGTTCGCCTCCTGTAACTCACTCATGCTACATGGGCATAGACACGCCTGACAAAAAGAACCTCATGGCTGCCAACATGACTATAGACGAGATGTGCAGACACATAGGCGCGGATTCGCTTGCGTTCCTGCCGGTAGAGGGACTTCACGAGTGCATAGGTCTCGGTGACGAGATATGCACGGCGTGCTTCACAGGCGATTACCCTGTAGAGCTCTTTGACATAGAGTACCAGGAGCACCGCAAGGACAGAACATTCGTAGGCGAATACGACTGATAAACTGTTTTCATAAATAAAATAATAAAGTCCTGCAGGCGTGCGGGAGCACGCGTTATCGCGCGTCACCGCGCGCCCGGACCATATACGGACGATATGCGCAAAGCGCAAAAACACGCGCACACTGCGTATTTATCCGCGATAAATTTGTTTGATACAATATTGCTTTAACATAAATTAAAAAGAGGTAGAAAAATGGACGAAAAGCTTACGTACAAAGACGCCGGCGTTGATACAAAAGAAGGCGGCAGAGCTGTTGAGCTTATGAAGGATCACGTAAAGAGAACATTCAACGAAAGCGTTCTCACAGGACTTGGCAGCTTCGGCAGCCTTTATCAGCTGAACCTCAGCGGCATGACTGAGCCGGTCCTCGTTTCAGGAACTGACGGCGTAGGAACGAAGCTGAAGATCGCATTCCTTACAGACAAGCACGATACAGTAGGTCAGGACTGCGTGGCAATGTGCGTTAACGACATAGTATGCCAGGGCGCTGCTCCGCTGTTTTTCCTTGATTATATAGCTACAGGAAAGGTACAGGCAGAAAAGATAGCTGATATCGTAAAGGGCATAGCTGACGGCTGCGTGCTTTCAGACTGTGCGCTCGTAGGTGGAGAAACTGCTGAGATGCCTTCATTCTACGACGATGACGAGTACGATATGGCTGGATTTGCTGTAGGTATCGTAGACAAGAAAAAGATCATAGACGGCAGCAAGGTAGCTGAAGGAAACGTTATCATAGGTCTTCCTTCAAGCGGCATACACAGCAACGGATATTCTCTCGTAAGAAAGGTATTTTTCGACAAGATGAACATGGATGTTGCTGACTACGTAGAAGAGCTCGACGATACTCTCGGCGGCGCTCTCATCACTCCTACAAGGATCTACGTACGTCCTGCAAAGGCTGTATTTGAAAAGTACACTGTAAACGGCGTAGTTCACATCACAGGCGGCGGCTTCTATGAAAATATCCCTCGCATCCTCCCTGACGGACTCTGCGCTGAGATCACTACAGGAACATGGAAAGTCCTTCCTATATTCAAGTACATAAAGAAGTGCGGAAATATAGAACCGAGAGAAATGTTCTCTACATTCAACATGGGTATCGGCATGATGATGGTAGTAGACGAAAAGGACGCTGAAGGCGTAATGAGCATCCTCAAGGCAGAGGGTGAGGATCCGTCAATAATAGGCCGCATAGTAAAGGGCGAAGGCGTTACTGTCATTCACGACGGTAAGGCGTTATAGTATCCGCATAAGAAAGGGCTCGGCATATGAAAAATATAACAGTACTCGTTTCAGGCGGCGGAACAAATTTCCAGGCGCTCATAGACAATATAGAAAACGGCTTCATAGAAAACGGCAGGATAGCGCTCCTTATCTCAAGCAATCCTGACGCATTTGCCATAAAGCGCGCTGAAGCTCACGGCATAAAGTGCGCCGTTATAGGAAAGAAGAACATCCCGGATGATGCAAGACGCACAGAAAAGCTCCTGAAGCTTTTAAAGTCTGAAAGCACAGACCTTATAGTGCTCGCAGGCTACATGAGCGTACTGCCTCCTGAGATAATAGAAGAATACAGAAACAAGATCATAAATATACATCCGTCACTCATCCCGAAGTACTGCGGACTCGGCATGTACGGCCACCACGTTCACGAGGCTGTGCTCGCTGCAGGCGAGAAGGAGTCAGGAGCTACAGTTCATTTCGTTGATGAGGGCGTTGACACAGGAAAGATCATACTTCAGAAGTCAGTAAGGGTGGAGGAAGGCGATACGCCTGAGACTCTTGCGGCGAGAGTACTTGAAGTGGAACACGAGATACTGCCTCTGGCTGTAAAGATGTTCTGCAACGACGAAAAAATGTAGTTTAATATAACGGAGGAACAGAGATAATGAAGATTCTTGTAGTCGGAAGCGGCGGCAGGGAGCACGCTATAGCGTGGAAGCTTGCTCAGAGCGACAGGGTAGACAAGATATACTGCGCTCCGGGCAACGCAGGTATAGCGCAGGTAGCAGAATGCGTTCCTGTAAAGGCTGAAGACATAGAAGGCATAAGAGATTTCGCAAAGGCCAATGATATAGATATGGCGGTCATAGGACCTGAAGTACCGCTCTCAATGGGCATAACCGACGTACTGCAGGCAGAGGGCATAAGAGTATTCGGACCTGACAGGAACTGCTCGCAGCTTGAGGGAAGCAAATCGTTCACAAAGGCGTTCCTTGCTCGTCATAACATACCTACAGCAGGATACAGGGAATACACCGATATAGACGCACTCAAGGCAGATATTGGCATTTTCGGATTTCCTATGGTCATAAAGGCCGACGGCCTCGCTGCCGGAAAGGGCGTTGTCATAGCAGAGGATGCTGAGTCTGCAGCAAAAGCGATAGACGAGATGATGGGCGACAGGATATTCGGCGACGCTGCTGACCTTATCGTCGTAGAAGAATATCTCACAGGCATAGAAGCATCCATGCTCTGCTTCGTTGACGGCAATGTGATAGTGCCGATGGAATCGGCGCAGGATTACAAGAGAGTATTTGACGGTGATAAGGGCCCTAATACAGGCGGCATGGGAACGTACTCTCCGAGCCTTATATTCACGCCTGAACTCGAAGCGCAGATACGCGACCGCATACTTGAACCTACCATGAATGGATTCAAGGAAGACGGACTCGATTTCCACGGAGTTCTTTTCGTAGGCCTCATGATAACGGATGAAGGTCCGAAGGTCATAGAATTCAACAACCGTTTCGGAGATCCTGAAACTCAGTCAGTCCTTATGAGGCTTGACTCTGACCTTTCAGAGATATTTGACGCGTGCATAGACGGAACTCTCGATAAGATCGACATAAAGTGGAGTGACAGGCGCGCTGTATGTGTAGTCCTTGCTTCAGGCGGATATCCGGGAAGCTACGAAAAGGGCAAAGTTATAAGCGGCCTTGACGACGTTGACGATGATGTTGTGGTATTCCACGCAGGCACTGCGGAAAAGGACGGCAATATCGTGACTGCAGGAGGCAGAGTGCTCGGCGTTACAGCTACAGGCGCAACTAATGACGAAGCACGCGCAAAGGCGTTTGCAAACGTTGAAAAGATAACGTTTGAGGGTGCTCAGTACAGACGTGACATAGGAAAGATAAACAGAAAGTAAGCAACGCAGAAAATACATCCTGTGCAGGCGCCGGGCGCCTGATAACGGAGAGTATTCATTCGGCCCGTAACGCTGTTTATCTGATAATAAATATTTGATGCTTTAAAAGAGTATTGTAAGATCATTATGGAAAAGAAGAAATTCAATAAAGACTACTGGCGGGCGGGCAATATGCTTTACCCTATCCCGGCGGTAATGGTAAGCTGCGGAATACCGGGCGAAAAACCGAATATAATAACTGTAGCGTGGACCGGAACTGTGTGCTCCGATCCCGCTATGGTATATATATCTGTAAGACCTGAAAGATATTCGTACGATATCATAAAAAAGACAGGCGAGTTCGTCATAAATCTGACGACTGAAAGGCTCGCAAAGATCACAGACCTGTGCGGGGTAAAGTCAGGGCGCGATATCGACAAGTTCAGAGAATACGGACTGACTGCGGTAAAGTCAAAGCACGTAAGCGCGCCGTCAATAGGCGAGAGCCCTGTAAATATAGAATGCAGGGTAAAGCAGGTGATCCCGCTGGGTTCGCACGACATGTTCATAGCGGAAGTGCGCGGCGTCACTGTAGATGCAGACTATATGGACGAAAACGGAAGGTTCGACCTTGCAAAGACAAGACCGCTCGTTTACTCGCACGGCGAGTATTTTGCCCAGGGGCACTTTATAGGAAAATTCGGTTTTTCGGTCAAGAAAAAAGGAAATAAAAGGGGAAAATAAACTGGAGGACTGTGTAATGAGAATAGCAGTTGACGGAATGGGAGGCGACAACGCGCCTGAGGAGATAGTAAAGGGATGCGTTGAAGCCAGCAGGCTCATAGATGACGAGATATACATCCTGGGCCTTGAGGATGTAATAAAAAAAGAACTTAAAAAGTATAAATTTGATTACAACAAGATAAAGATAGTAAATGCAACAGAGGTAATAACAAACGACGACTCCCCTGTAAAGGCGGCACGTACAAAGAAGGATTCATCTATGATAAAGGGTCTTTCTCTTGTAAAGGAGGGCACATGCGACCTTCTGATATCTGCCGGAAATACAGGTGCGCTCATGGCAGGCTCTCTTTTCAGATTCGGCAGGATAAAGGGGATAGATCGTCCTGCGATAGGGATGACTTACCCTGTTATCGGCCAGGGAGTCTCACTTCTGGTAGACGCAGGCGCCAACTCTGAGTGCAGGGCTTCAAACCTGCATGAGTTCGCAGTCATGGGACGCATATATATGAACAAGGTGCTTGGCATAGAAGAGCCTTCAGTCGGACTCGTAAACATAGGCGCGGAGGAAAAAAAGGGCACTCCTATGCTGAAGGAAGCATACCAGCTGCTTAAAAACAGCGAACTCAACTTCTGCGGCAATGTCGAAGCGAGAGAAATACCTTTCGGAGCAGCAGACGTCCTCGTCTGTGACGGATTTGTCGGAAACACGATACTCAAGCTCAGCGAAGGTCTTGCTGACAAGATAGTTCATGTGCTCAAGGATATGTTCACATCTTCCGTAAGGGCTAAAATGGGCGCTGTAATGATGGCAGACCAGCTCAAAGGCCTCAAGAAGATAGTTGACTACTCGGAATACGGCGGAGCGCCGATCCTCGGCGTGCGCGGACCTGTTATAAAGATCCACGGCTCTTCAAACGCAAAGGCCGTGACTAACGCGATCATAAAGGGCATACCTTATGTTGAGCAGGACGTAGTCGGAATAATAAGCAGGGCTGTAGCGGAGCTCAGCGAAAATGAAGCTGAAAAATCAGCAGGCGACGCGCCGGACGCGTCAGAAGACGGGAAGGAAGCTGAGTAAAGTGAAGGATCCTGATTACAAAAAGCTGTGCGGTCTTATAGGGTATGAATTCAGAGACATGTCTCTGCTTCAGAACGCCCTGACGCACAGCTCTTACTGCTACGAGCACAAGCTCAAATACAACGAAAACAACGAGCGTCTTGAGTTCCTCGGAGACGCGGTGCTTGACGCCGTCATAGCCGAGGTCATGTATCACAGGCTTTCAGAAAACGAAGAAGGCGATCTCAGCAAGCTGCGCGCTGCTGTAGTATGCGAAGAATCTCTTCTGCGCAAGGCAGAGGATCTTCATCTTACAGATTATATCCGTATGGGGCACGGTGAGGAGACATCAGGCGTCAAAAGAAAAAAGAGGTCGCTCGTAGCTGATGCTGTCGAAGCGACGCTCGGAGCGATATATCTTGACAGCGGATGGGAAAGCGTGAGAGATGTAGTGCTGACGCTCTTTGATGATATAATCGAAGACGCGCTGCAGGGAAAGCTGAGGCACGATTATAAGACGGCGCTGCAGGAGTATCTGCAGTCCTCAGGAAATCCGCACATCGTATACAGGATAGAGGGCGAGCGGGGACCGGATCACGATAAAACGTTTTTCGCTGTCCTTAGAAATAACGGCGCCGTTATAGGCCACGGCTCCGGGAGCACAAAAAAGCAGGCGGAGCAGAACGCTGCAAAGGAAGCTCTCGAAAAGATATTGAAGAAGTAAGCAGTCGGCATCGTATTATGAATGACCGGCTTTCTGTTTACAGGAGAATAAAAAAGTGTATTTTAAAAAATTAAGTCTGCAGGGCTTCAAGTCATTTGCAGATCCGGTAACTATAGAATTCGACAAGGGTATAACATGCGTCGTAGGTCCTAACGGCTCAGGAAAGAGCAACATATCTGATGCTCTGCGCTGGGTACTGGGCGAACAGAGCCCTAAAATGCTGCGCGGCGGCAAGATGGACGAGGTCATATTTGCAGGGACCGACAAAAGACAGCCAAAGGGCATGGCGGAGGTGAGCCTTGTTATCGACAACACAGATCACAGTCTTCCTGTTGATTTTGACGAGGTGTCAATAACAAGACGCATGTACCGTTCAGGTGAAAGTGAGTATCTCATAAACGGGTCACAGTGCCGTCTGAGGGATATACGTGAGCTCATAATGGATACAGGCATAGGAGTTGACGGATATTCCATCATAGGTCAGGGAAAGATATCCGAGATAATCAGTGGCAGACCTGAAAGCAGAAGAGAGATATTTGAAGAGGCTGCAGGTATAGTCAAATACAGGACAAAAAAGGCTGAGGCAGAAAAGAAGCTTACAGCTACATCGGCCGATCTGGAAAGAGTCAGCGATATAATAAACGAGCTCGGACAGCGCATAGAGCCGCTGCGAGACGCATCTGACCGCGCAACGTCATATATAGAGCTCAATGAAAGATACCGTGAAAATGAGATAAACGTCATACTTAAAAATATAGAACAGGCTGAAAAGCAGGAAGAGCTTCTTGGAAAGGATGAAAGCGTCCTCGACTCGCAGATAGCAGACTGCGATGAAAGACGCCTCGCCATAGATCAGGATATCGCTGCCGGAAAGCAGCATCTTGATGAGCTTGACGCTCAGGATATGGAAGTGCGTGAGTTCATCATGAAGTTCAATTCAGAGCTTGACGAGCTCAGGAACAGCGTAAAATTAGACAATGAAAAGATAAACGCACTTAAGGCAAACAGCCGTATATACAAGGATGAGATGATCCGCATCACGGAAAAGATGTCACGCGAGCAGTCAGAGTTAAGGCATATACAGCAGCAGACGGAGAGCGTTATAAAGCAGGGTGAAAAAATATCAGCCGACATAAATGAAGTATCTTCACAGTACGACCGCGCAGCGGCCGAGCTCAGAGAAAAGAACGAAATGTTCAATTCTGACAGAGACAGGCTTTATGAAGTAAGCATGGAGGCTTCAGCAAAAGGAGCCGAAATATCAGGCCTCAGACAGATAAGGGCTACTCTTGAGGAGCGTCTGGCAGCTGTTTCGGAAAGCGGCATCGATCTGACGGCAGAGCCGTCGTATGAGATAGATCTCAGGGCTGCAGAAAGAAAGCTTGAGAGCATTAAGCAGGATCTTCATGCAGAAAAGATAAGACTTGAGGGATTCTTAAAGGAACGTGATGAGATAGCTGAAAAAAGAGCTGCCGCAGAAAAGGACCACAGCATGGCGCTTGCAAGCCTCAACGACGCGCTCACCAGAAAGGAAATGCTCGAACAGCTGGAAAACTCATATGAAGGGTATAACTACGCAGTAAAGCTCGTTATGGGCGAGCCTCATCTTAAGGGCCTGTACGGTACGGTCGGAGAACTCATAAACGTACCGCGCGGATATGAAGTAGCCATAGATACAGCGCTCGGCTCACGCATGCAGAACATAGTATGCCGCGATGACGAGAGCGCGAGCAGCGCTATAAGAGTCTTAAAGACAAGGCGCGCAGGAAGACTGACGTTCCTGCCTGTAGAGAGCATGCGCGTTTCCCAGAGGCGCAGCGAAAGCGGTCTTGAAGGTGAAGCAGGATTTATAGGCATAGCAGCCGACTGTGTGACGTATGAGCCTGAATACGCAAAGATCATGGAGTATCTTCTCGGAGGGATAGCTGTCGTAAAGACGCTCAATGACGCGCTCAGGATATCAAAGCAGCACGGAGGGCTTCGGTATGTGACGCTCGACGGCGAGTTCATAAACCCTTCAGGCGCGATAACCGGCGGTTCGCAGAAAAACAGCAGCGCAGGCATACTTGAACGAAAAAACAGACTCAACGAAGTCCAGAAGGCTGTATATCAGCTCGAAAAGGACAGGAAGAGCGCTGAAAGCATAATGAATAACGCCGCAGCAAATGAAGAGATACTTGCGAAGTCCGTATCAGAGTCAGAAGAACGTTGCAGAGCGGCTGAGATAGAGATCATAAACGCTCAGAACGAAATAACGTCATTAAAGGAAAAAACTGACAGCTATAACGAAAGCGTTATCAGAGCAAGAAGAGAATTTGAACGTATAAGCACTGAGCTGGACAAAAACGCTGTACGAATATCAGAGCTCGAAAAGGAAAAGGCAGCTGCAGAGGCGAGCGCAGAGGCTCTGAGACAGAGTGCAGAGGATATAGCCGTAAAGAATTCAGACCGCAGGAAAAAGATGGATGAGCTTTCAGAAAAGCTCACATCGCTCAAGATAAAGATGGAATCCATCAAAAATGATATGGTAGCGTCAGCAAGCCTTGCAGAAGGATGCGAGCGAAGGATAAACGCTTTTAAAGAAGAGTATGCCATGAAGGAGGCTGCGGAACGCGAAGCAGTATCAGGCCAGGAAGCGCTCGAAAGCAAGATACGCTACAGCAGTGATGAGATAAAAGTGAGAGAGTCAGCATTTACGGCTCACAATGAAAAGCTTGAGCTCATAAAGCAGGCAAAGATAAAGGCAGACGCTGATGTAGAAAAGCTCAGAACAGACAGGGAGAGCGTAGACAGGAACCTTTACAGCCTGCGTGCTTCAAAGAGCGAGATAACATCAAAGACGGACGCTCTTAAGAACAGGGTAGATACATGGAAGGGCCGCGTTGCAGAGGAATTCGAGATAACGTACGCCGAAGCTCTCGGCATAAAAAAGACTGTTTTCGATCTGGGCGAAGGCCAGAAGGAATCGCGCCGCCTCAGGATAGCTCTGAGAAATCTCGGAGATGTAAATATGAGCGCGATAGAGGAGTACGCGCAGGTAAAGGAAAGATACGAGTTCCTTACAGCGCAGAAAAAGGACCTCGACGAGGCTATACGCTCTCTCAGCAGGATCATAGACGACACTGACGCCAAGATAAAGACAGCGTTCAGAGCAAGCTTTGCTGCAGTAAATATGAATTTCAAGTCGATATTTTCAGAGCTGTTCGGCGGCGGCAGAGCAGAGCTTCATATGGAAAACAGTGAGGATCCGCTGGAAGCTGTTATAGAAATAGCGGCCCAGCCGCCGGGAAAGAAGCTTCAGAACATGAACCTGCTGTCAGGCGGCGAGAAGACCATGACAGCCATAGCTCTTATGTTTGCTGTGCTCAAGACAAAGCCTACACCGTTCTGCATACTCGACGAAGTCGAGGCTGCGCTTGACGAAGCAAATATAGACAGGTTCGCAAAGTACCTCGAAAACTTCGAGGGCATACAGTTCGTTCTTGTAACGCACCAGAAGGTGACTATGGAGCACGCTGACGTGCTTTACGGCATAACGATGCCTGAAAAGGGCATTTCAAATATACTGTCGCTCAGACTTTCAGACGCGGCAGACTGGGAGGAAAAACAGTAATGGCATTTGGAGAAAAAAAATCCTTTTTTACAAGACTTAAGGAAGGCCTGACAAAAACTAAAGATGAAATGGTCAGCAAGATAGAGGACGTCATATTTCAGAGGCCTGCCATAGACGAAGATATGCTCGAAGAGCTTGAAGAAGCGCTCATATTGTCAGATATAGGCATGGATACGACAGAAAAGATCATAGCGCAGCTCCGCAGCGATATAAAGACAGAAAAGCTCGACACTCCTGAGGCTGTAAAGGCTCAGATAGAAAAGATCATATCAGACCTTATCACAAAAGAAGAAGGAATGAAGCTTTCAGATCAGTATCCGCTCGTCATACTCATGATCGGAGTAAACGGCGCAGGAAAGACAACATCTATGGGTAAGATAGCCCACATGCTCAAGGAGCAGGGACGTTCCGTAATGTTCGCTGCAGGCGATACATTCAGAGCGGCAGCCATAGAGCAGCTTGAGATATGGGGCGAACGCGCAGGCGTTCCGGTAATAAAACACCAGGAGGGCGCTGACCCGTCAGCGGTCATATATGATGCGATCCAGGCAGCAAAGGCAAGAGATATAGATGTCCTCATATGTGACACAGCAGGTCGCCTGCAGAACAAGAGAAACCTCATGAACGAGCTTGAAAAGATGAATAAGATCATAGAGCGCGAGTATCCGGAAGCATCAAAAGAAACGCTTCTCGTGCTAGACGCGGCCACAGGCAAAAATGCCATATCACAGGCTAAGGAGTTCGGCGAGACAGCCGCGCTCACAGGCATAGTGCTTACAAAGCTCGACGGAACTGCAAAGGGAGGCATAGTCATAACGCTTGCTGACCAGTTCGACGTTCCCGTTAAATTCATAGGAGTAGGCGAGGGAATGGATGACCTTCAGGAGTTCGATCCTGAGGCGTTTGCAGAAGCTCTGTTCGGCAATTAGCACAATATAATAAAAAGGATGGTAAAAGAATGAGTAAACCGGTAGTTGCAGTCGTAGGCAGACCAAACGTCGGCAAATCGACTCTTTTTAATAAAATAGTAGGCCGCAAGGTGGCCATAGTAGAAGATACCCCGGGCGTTACGCGCGACAGGATATACGCTGAGTCCGAGTGGAACGGCATCCCGTTCGTGCTTATAGACACAGGCGGTATAGAGCCTGACACTGACGACATCATACTTTCACAGATGAGAGCGCAGGCTGAGATCGCCATAGATACAGCAGACGCTATAGTATTCATCGTAGACGGTAAGGCAGGACTTACCGCAGCTGACCGCGAGGTAGGCGAAATGCTTATGAAGACAGGCAGGAACGTAATACTGTGCGTAAACAAGGTAGATTCACCTAAGCTTCCTGACGATTTCTATGACTTTTACGAGCTCGGCCTCGGCGAGCCTATACCTATCTCGGCAGCAAACATGCTGAATCTCGGAGATCTCCTCGACCGTATAGTAGAGGAATTTCCTGAGGGAAGCGCATCAGGCGGGGAAGATGAGGATATAAAGATCGCCATAATCGGTAAGCCGAACGTAGGAAAATCATCGCTCGTAAACGCCCTCATAGGCGAGGAAAGAATGATAGTCAGCAATATCGCGGGTACGACCCGCGACGCCATCGACTCTCCGTTTGAGCATAATGACCAGAAATACACGCTTATAGACACGGCAGGTATACGCCGCAAAAAGAAGATAAACGAGGACATAGAGCGCTACAGCATAATCCGCGCTATCGCATCCATAGAGCGAAGCGACGTCTGCATACTTATGATAGACGCTCAGGAGGGTGTAACTGACCAGGACAAGAAGATAGGCGGCCTCGCTCACGAAGCAGGAAAGGGTATCATCATAGCTGTAAATAAATGGGACCTTATAGCAAAGGACTCTCACACTATGAGCAAATTCGAACGCGACGTGAGAGCGGAGCTCTCGTTCATGCCTTATGCGCCGATCATATTCATTTCAGTAGTAAAGGGCCAGAGGCTCCTCAATGTCCTTGAACTTGCTGACAGAGTAGCCCACAACTGCTCGTTCAGGATACCTACAGGCCAGCTGAACGCAGTGATAGCTGACGCTACGCTCATGAAGCAGCCGCCTTCAGACAAGGGCAAGAAGCTTCGCATATACTATGTAACGCAGGTAGGCGTGCAGCCTCCGCTGTTCTCGTTCCAGGTGAACAAGCGCGAGCTCATGCACTTCTCTTATGCGAGATACCTTGAAAACAGACTGCGCGAGACGTATGATTTCTCAGGAACGTCCATAAAGTTCGTATTCCGCGAGAAGGGTGAAAAAGAGGGACTGAGATGATAAACATCAACAGTGTCGTTATTACAGCTGCTGCAGTCGTGATAAGTTATTTTATCGGCAACATATCGCCTGCGACTGTAGTTGGAAAGCTGCATGGCGTAGATATCAGAAAAGAAGGCAGCGGAAACCCCGGAACTACCAACGTTCTGAGGACGCTCGGCGTAAAGGCTGCGGCGTGTACGCTCCTCATAGATGTGCTGAAAGGCGCCATCCCTGTACTGGCGGGACGCCTGATCGGCGGCGAAGAACTTGCGTGCTTTTGCGGCACAGCCGCATTCTTCGGCCATATATGGCCTGTATGCTTCGGCTTTAAGGGCGGCAAGGGCATAGCGACCGGATTCGGCGTTGTAGTCACCTTTAACTGGCCTACAGGGATCGTGGGTCTCGTGACTGCGCTTGCGGGCGCGGCACTTTCGCGCAGGATGTCAGTCGGCTCCATAGCTGCGACAGTCGCATTTCCGATCATGTTCTTTTTCGTAAAGCCGGATTATTTCATATGGTCGGTCTGCCTCGCTGCGATCGTTCTCTGGCGTCACAGGGCCAACATAGTCCGTCTTGCAAAGGGCGAAGAGCCGCCTATGAGCTTTTCTAAAAAGAAAGATAAGGACAGCGCCGGCGCAGAAACAGACGGAGAACATAAAAAGGGAGAATAAGCAATGAGTAATGATAAGGGTCAGGATAAAAAAAGGGTGGCCGTAATGGGCGCAGGAAGCTGGGGAACAGCGATCGCGACGGCTCTCGCCGTCAACGGGCACGATATCCGCCTGTGGGGGCGCAACGCGTCAATGATGGCAGATATGCAGTCTTCACGCGAAAACAGCAAGTATCTTCCGGACGTAAAGCTGGATGAAAATATCACATGCGTTTCAGACGCAGAAGCAGCGCTTAAAGATGCAGCCGTCGCTGTTTATGTAGTTCCTGCACAGTCGTTCAGAAGCACGTTTGAAGCGACTAACTCATATATATCAGACGATGCCGTAGTAGTAAACTGCTCAAAAGGCATAGAGCAGGGCACGCTCATGCGTATATCTGAGATTGCAGAAGAGATCCGCCCGGATCTTAAGTTCGCAGTCCTGTCAGGTCCGTCACACGCTGAAGAGGTCGGAAAGAAGCTTCCGACGACACTCGTTTCAGCTTCTGCTGACGTTCATACCGCTAAGACAGTACAGGACCTGTTTATGTCAGAATTCATGCGTGTATACACGAACGATGACGTTATCGGAGTAGAGATAGGCGGAGCGCTTAAAAACATAACAGCGCTCGCAGCAGGTATATCAGACGGTATGGGTTACGGCGACAACGCAAAGGCAGCGCTCATGACGCGCGCTATAACAGAGATCTCAAGGCTCGGTGTGAGACTCGGAGCAGAAAAGCTGACATTTATGGGCCTTGCGGGCATAGGCGACCTTATCGTAACATGTACGAGCATGCACAGCAGGAACCGCCGCTGCGGCATAATGATAGGCGAGGGCATGGCGCCGGATGAAGCAGTGGAAAAAGTCGGAATGGTCGTAGAAGGCATGTACACGACAGAGGCAGCGTATGAGATGTCTCGCAGATACGATATAGAAATGCCTATAACAGAGCAGCTTTACCGCGTTATAAAAGGCGATGTAAGCGGCCCTGAGGCAGTACGCAACCTTATGATGCGCCGGCGCAGACACGAAGAAGACGAATAAACAGACCGAAGAGCAGGCGTCCGTCACCGGACGGACAAGGAGCATGCTCCGATAAAATACATGTATAAAAAGCGGCGAGCGGGAAACAGCCTTAAAGGCTTTTCCCGTTCGCCGCTATCTTCTTTTTGTAAGCATCATACTCTTCAGGCGTGTTCAGGTTTATGAACATGCTGAGCTCAGGATCTATGACGCGTACAGTATGCTCGTCTATGACAGTAGACGATATATCGTTCATAGTGATAAATCCGTAAACCCCCGGAGTGTGGCGCCCTTCGCTGTAGCAGCCCGAAAGAGTTTCTTCAAGCGCAGGCAGCATATTTACGGAATAAAAAGCGTTGAAAGATTCAAAATGCCCGTCTGCGTCAGACGCGCATACGTCAGTTCCGAAACGCAGCGTCTGTTCTTTCATGAATGCTGCGAATTCCATATTCATGACAGGCATGTCACAAGCGACCATGTAGACGTACTGGCTTTCAGAGCGGCTAAGCGCAGCATGAAGCCCCGCGAGCGGCCCCATGCCCGGATATATGTCGCTGTATGTGCGTATGCCGGGTACACCTTCGTAAAGCTCAGGCGTGTTTGTTATGACGAGTATGTCGTCAAACTCCGTTTTAAGCTGCTTTATATTGTTTTCAAATATGTATTTTTCATTGATCGTCAGGAGCTGTTTGTCAAAGCCCATGCGCGTAGATCTGCCGCCTGAAAGTATGGCAGCCGTTCCGAATGTGTTCATAGTGATATTTTACTCCGATAGTGAATTATGATATCTGTAAGTCATGCGCGCCGCGAGGCGCGAACGTATGAAATATTTTAGCAATTCAGCGCGTGCTGTTCAAGTAGTAAATTCAGCGAATACATGTTACATTTCGTCTGTGCGGCTTTACGTATTCTGTATGCATAATACTGAATATTTATATTTTTTTCACAAAAGTATATTCGAGATGTAACTAGTTTATGTATTTTTTATGTTTAAAATATACTTTATATTTTTTATTTAGTTAGTTTAAATTAGTATTTTATGCTTAAAAGTAGTAATTATTATCAGAAATATCCGACTATGAACGGAAAAGTAATTAATAATCAAAATATTGTCATGCATTAAAGTTGTGAAGGATAAAATTAATATTGAATAAAATTTTATCAGTGCTAACATATATACAAAGTAAAACACCGGATGGGTCCGTGAGGACCCGACCCTTATTATCGCAGTTCAGCGCATTCGGAATTTATTTAATTATTGTTGCCGTATGCGGAGAAAATGGGGAAGCACGGATGTTCTGCTTTGCAATTTTTTTATGGGAGGTTTATTAACCATGTATACACCAGCAGAGGTAGCTTCCAATGTTATAGGAATAGGAAGGACTAAAGCCTCATTAAAAATTTATCAGATGCTTATGCTCGGTTTTCTTGCCGGCATGTTTATCGCTCTTGCGGCAGTAGGATGCAACACGATCTCATGTTCCATACAGACTGCCAGCGTTGCAAAATTCGTCGGCGCGGCGATATTCCCTGTAGGACTTGCTATGGTGCTCCTCGCAGGAAGCGAGCTCTTCACAGGCAACTGCCTGATGATAATCTCAGTTCTTGAAAAGAAGGTACGCCTTTACGAGATGCTTAAAAACTGGCTCTTCGTTTATATCGGAAACTTCTGCGGATCTATATTCGTAGCGGCTCTCATTTATTTCGGCGGACAGTTAGATCTGTTCGGCGGCGCGCTTGCTGTTTCAACTATAAAGGTCGCAGCTGCAAAAGCTTCGCTCAGTTTCGGAAAAGCGATCATCCTCGGTATCTTATGTAACTTCCTCGTATGTATCGCAGTATGGATCAGCTTTGCTGCAAAGACTGTAGGCGCAAAGTTCGCAGGTCTTTTCATGCCGATCATGCTTTTCGTAGGATGCGGATTTGAGCATAGCGTTGCCAACATGTACTACGTTCCAGCAGGTCTTTTCGCTGTAAGCAACCCTGATTACGCGGCGGCAGCTGCTGAGACAGTAACGAACATCGGAAATCTTACGTGGGGGAACTTCTTCCTGCATAATCTTATCCCTGTCACTATCGGCAACATCATCGGCGGCATGGTACTCGTCGGCATGATGTACTGGGGCATCTACCTTAAGGGCAAGGACGCAAAGTAGCATCGCATAAGGCATCATAAGTAATGCATGAATGCGGAAATGCGCGCGAAACATAAGAAAGCGCGCATCAGCAGGCCTCACGGCCTGAGCACCCGGCCGGCGACGGCCGCAGGCAAATATAATATTTATTTAAAAATTCGTTTGTTTAAAAATATATTTATCCTTTGAATTTACAACAAAATCAGAAGCTTAACTGAAATATTAAGGAATGAAAAGAGAGCAGCCGCGTGAGATATCGCGGCTGCTTTTTTGCGCGCTCGGCCGACTCTTAGCGATATTTATGGCTTAAAAATAAAACATGTAATGTATAAAAAGAAGAATTTGAGGGATAAATAAAGGGAAAGTGAGGAACTCAAATGGATAATAAAATGTTTTGTTTTCAGTGTGAACAGACGGCAGGAAGCATATGCTGTACGGGAAATGCGGGAGTCTGCGGGAAGACTGCCGATGTTTCTAATCTTCAGGACGAGCTTACCGGGGCGCTTGTGGGGCTTGCGCGCGTTATTGACAGAGGCAACGGGGTGAACGCAAATGCGGATACATGGCGGATAATTATAGACGGATTGTTTGCGACTCTTACAAACGTAAATTTCAGTGAAAAGACTGTGCGTGAGCTGACCGGCAGAGTACGAGATGAAAAGGCAAGGCTTTTGTCGGAATGTCCAGACTGTATCGTGGTGAATGGGAAAGCTGATGATCATGATATGGAAAATGTCTGGAATGCGCAGGAGGATATCCGCAGCCTCAAGTCTCTGATACTCTTCGGCGTGCGAGGAATGGCGGCTTATACGCATCATGCTATGGTTTTGGGATATACAGACGAAGAAGTTGAGCGCTTCTTTGCGAAAGCTCTTGCTGCAATAGGCGAGGAGTGGGGCATGGACGAACTGCTTCCGATCGTTATGGAGGTCGGCGAGAAGAACTTCAAGTGCATGGCGCTCCTTGACAAGGCGCACACGGAAAGCTACGGCGCGCCTGTACCTGTTGAAGTACCTATGACAATAGAAAAAGGACCGTTTATCGTGATATCGGGTCATGACCTTCACGACATGAAGCTGCTGCTTGAGCAGACCGATGGCAAGGGGATAAATATCTATACCCACAGCGAAATGCTTCCTGCTCACGGCTATCCCGAATTGAAAAAATATCCGCATCTGAAGGGAAATTTCGGTACGTCGTGGCAGTACCAGCAGAAAGAATTCGCGGATATCCCGGCTCCGGTGTTATTCACTACTAACTGCCTGATGCCGCCAAAGGCGAGCTATGCGGACAGAGTGTTTACTACTTCGGTAGTGTCATATCCTGAAATGGTCCATATCGGGGAAGATAAGGATTTTACTCCGGTCATTGAGAAGGCTCTTGAGCTGGGCGGCTATCCTGAGGATAGGGTGTTTACAGGAATCAACGGCGGCAGGACGGTTACGACGGGCTTTGCGCACGGTACGGTGCTAAGCGTGGCAGATAAGATCGTGGAAGCTGTAAGGTCAGGGGCTATAAGGCATTTCTTCCTGGTAGGAGGATGCGATGGCGCACGTCCGGGTCGTAATTATTATACGGAGTTCGTTAAAAAGACTCCTGATGATACAGTCGTGCTGACGCTTGCATGCGGCAAATACCGCTTTAATGACATTGACCTCGGCGAAATCGGCGGCCTGCCGCGCATGATGGATGTAGGACAGTGCAATGACGCGTACAGCGCAATTCAGATAGCTGTCGCTCTCGCTGACGCATTTGGATGCGGCGTGAACGAGCTGCCACTTTCCATGGTACTTTCGTGGTATGAACAGAAGGCAGTGTGCATCCTGCTTACGCTGCTGTACTTGGGTATAAAGGACATACGACTCGGACCTACGCTTCCGGCGTTTATTTCGCCTGATGTGCTGAGTTATCTTGTTGAAAATTTCGGTTTAAAGCCTTTGAGTACTCCTGAAGAGGACTTAAAGCAGATATTAAATAACTAAAACTAAAAGGCACGCTCCTGCAGGGCATATGAAAAAATACTCCTCATAGCTGTAAATGGCGGTGAGGAGTATTTTTTACATTGAACTTAAAAATATTTTGAATTTTGAAGCATTGGAGGAATGTAGATAAACCTGCTTGCCCGGTGACGGGCGCGCTGTATTTATGTATTCATTTATTAGATTATTATGCAGATAAAGTAATCCTTGCCTTCGTCGCTTATGCGCTGGAGGGAGCGTTTTACCTTGAACTGGAGCTCTTCGGGGACGCTGTTGAGCTTGCTGTTTATCTGGTCTGTTACCATGTCATAGAGAGTCCGGCCGAATATATTTGTTTCCCAGATGCGGTCGGGGTGCTCCTGAAATTCGTTGTTGAGGTATTTTATTAGGTCTTCGCTCTGGCTTTCTGAGCCGACTACGGGTGCGATCTCTGTCGTTATCTCAGTGCTTATTATATGAAGGGAAGGGGCGTGGGCCTTGAGGCGCACGCCGTAGCGGCTGCCCTGGCGGAATATCTCAGGCCGGTCGAGCTTCATTTCTGAAAGCTTGGGGCGGACTATGCCGTAGCCTGTGTTTTCAACGCTTTCGAGAGCGTCGCGAAGCTTTTCATGTGCTTTTTTTGCTTCAGAGAAATCCTTTATTAACTCAAAGAAATGGTGGTCATCGCGCACTTCGCAGTCCATTATCTCGCTTAGCACCTGGTAGAACAGGCCGTTGACGCAGGAGAGGTCTATAGTTACTTCGCCCGTGCCGGGGTCTGTTTTAATAATCTCTGCGCCGTCGGTTATCTCACCGTCGGCCAGGCCGACGACGTTCTGCCTTATGTCGCGAAGCGTATTTATGCTGCTGCTCCAGTTGCGGACGAGGTCTATGATGTGTTTTTTTATGCGGTGTGAGATGTCGAGCCCTGTCACGAAGCCAGGTAAGGTAATGTTTATCTGTGATGCCGGGAACTGGTAAAGCGTGGAGGATATGATATCGCGTATGGTGTATTCGTCCATATTTATGCAATCTGCGGGTATGACCGGAGCGTTCCAGCGCTCCTCAAGCGAGGCAGCAAGCGCAAGCGTTTCGCTGTCGTATGGCCTTGTACTGTTGAGGACTATGACGAACGGTTTTTTTTCGGCCTGAAGTTCAGATATGACGCGTTCTTCTGCAGGTTCATAATTTTCACGGCGTATGTCGCCTATGCTGCCGTCTGTAGTTACTACTATCCCTATAGTTGAGTGTTCTGTTATGACTTTATGTGTTCCAAGTTCTGCGGCCCGGTCGAACGGCATCGGGTCAGGAGACCACGGGGTAGATATCATGCGCGGGCGCTGATCCTCTGTACCGCCGAGCGCGCCGTCTACCATGTAGCCTACGCAGTCTATAAGGCGCACGCTGCAGTCTGAGCTGTCGTCAAGATGAAGCGTGACGGCTTCTGCAGGTATGAATTTCGGCTCTGTTGTCATGACAGTTCTGCCGGTCCCGCTCTGCGGAAGCTCATCTCGTATGCGCGCGGCCTGCAATGCATCGTTTACGAACGGAAGCACCATAAGGTCAGTGAAACGTCTGATAAATGAACTCTTGCCGGTGCGCACCGGGCCAACGACTCCCAGGTATATATTGCCGGAAGTCCTGTTTTTTATGTCATTGTAGATATCAAAAGCGCTGTTTGTATTATCCATAAGAATCCCCCTCGAATCATTTTTTCTGCTTCTAAATCATATTCGTACATGTTTTTAAGTAGAACAGAGAACAGGAGAAATCTTGCAGGTGCAGGAAAGTATACTTTATTGTAATTTTTATTATTGTGAAATTGCTGATGCTGGTGGCTGATATACGGATAAGCGAAGCTCGGAGCAGAATGGATATGCTTCCAGATTATTTTGAAGCAGCCGCAACGTCAAAAATATGTCTGAGCGGAACGCGCGGAAGCGCATAAAATGGTTGAATTTTCACCGAAAATTCATTCCCTGCCGCGAGTTATTTTTGACAAAAACTGCTTCAAAATAATCTGTTAGAAGCATCCCATTCTGCGACGCGGAGCGTTCCGTATATCAGCCGCCGGCATCGGCGTCCCCGTATTTACAATAAAGTATACATTCCTGATGTCATAATTTTCATGTAATGGCTGGATAACATGGCTCAGCGTAACATGCGCCGGGCGCATGCCGGAAGCTGCATGGATATCTGATCATTCCTGCAGCTTTTTGCCGTAAAGGAGCATTGTCACGTTTTCGGAGCCTGCGTAGCATATGTCTGTTTTGCGGCTGTGGAGAAGCTTCATGCCCTGATATTCATAAAACAGGTAGCTGCACGCCGTATCGGTGTGCACATAGAAATCCTCTATACCGTTTTCGCGGCAGTGCCTCTCAAACTCGCGGAAAAGGCGGTCGCCTATGCCGAGTCCGCGGCAGCGCTCATCGAGTATAAAGAGCGCGAGCTCAGTATCGCCCTTTTCCTTGCAGAAATCGTCCATTTCTCTCATGATGCGGTCGTAACGCTCGTTTACGTCGTGAAAAGCGCTGAAGGCGCGGCGCAGCGTCAGGCAGACTGTGTGATAATAATAAAGCGCAAGATATTTCAGCGATGTGCGGTCAGCGCCGTAGTCCGCTTCTATTATAATACCGGCAGCTTTGCCGTCTATCTCGGCGACAAGGTCGAACGTATGCTTTATGAGGCACGTATAAAGATATCGAAGCCCGAAATGGCGCAGTACGACCGGGTCATCGTGCATCTTGTCGAAACCCCACGTAGAGTTGATGAGATCGGCAAGAATGGGGTAGTCAGCCCGGCATATCGGGCGAAATCTTACACGTCCGGCGTCAGCCGTACCGGCAGCGCTGCCGGGCGTATCGTCGGCCGGGCCGACGCAATGTTGTGATGGATTTATTTTATTTTCATCGATATTTTCTTCCATGATATTTTTTCCTTAATATTGTTCAGTCATATTATGTTGTAAACTGATAATATTGTATAATATATCAACGGTCAACGGAAGTAAAAGATCGCAATAAGCCGTGGGCAGCGCTAACGGCAGAAACAGAGAAATCGAGACGATATGGAATATGTATATATATTGAAATGCGGCGACGGCAGCCTGTACACCGGCTGGACGAATGACATAGAAAAAAGATTTGCGGCGCACTGCGCCGGAAAGGGTGCAAAATACACGCGCGGGCGCGGACCGCTGACACTCGTGCATTTAGAGGTATTTAATGACAGGACGGAAGCGCAGCGGCGAGAGGTCGTTATAAAAAAGCTTACGCGCGCAGCAAAGCTGATGCTCATATCAGGCGGAAGCTCAAACGATGCAGAGGAGATCATCAGACAGGTGAACTGTGATGCTATCATAAAAGTAGACACGGAACGGTAGAAAAATATGGCATGAATATGCTGCTTTGTGGTGGAAAAAATGTGTATATTCGCTGATATAATGTCAGAAAAAATGTAATAATATTGATAGAACAGGCCAGAAAAAATGTGATATAATATAAAAAAACGAAAGAAGGTCATGAAAATGCTGCGATTTGCTATGGACAGCCTTGTAAAATGGAAGAAACAGAAAAACCGAAAACCGATGATAATAATGGGAGCGCGCCAGGTAGGCAAAACATGGCTGATGAAAGAATTCGGCAAAAAATATTATGAAAAAACAGCATATATATCTTTTTACAATAACGATCGTATGGATGCCGTGTTTGAAAATGATTTTGATATAAAACGTATTATCATGAACCTGAATATAGAATCAGGAGTCACTATTACGCCTGAAGATACGCTCATAATATTAGATGAGATTCAAAACACGCCGAAAGCGCTTGAATCGCTGAAATATTTTTGCGAAGAAGCACCGGAGTACCATATTGTGGCAGCAGGCTCACTTCTCGGAGTCGCTATCCATAAAGGCGTATCATATCCTGTAGGAAAGGTAGATCTACTCGATCTGTATCCGTTGAATTTCAGGGAATTTCTGTGCGCAATGGGAGAAAATTCACTTGTGGATGCCCTTAACACTAAGGATTATCAGATAATCGATAATTTTGCGGATAAGTATCTTTTCTGGCTTAAAAATTATTATTATACAGGCGGAATGCCTGCAGTTGTTGATGAATTTCGTATGAATAAAGATTATGCAGAGGTTCGAAAGCTCCAAAGTGATATATTGCGCCAGTATGAGGGAGATTTCGGAAAGCATGTGGAGGCACGAGAACTTCCGAGGATCCGCATGGTATGGAATTCGATACCGATGCAGCTGGCGAAGGAAAATAAAAAATTCTTTTTCGGAAAGATAAAAAAGGGAGCAAGGAGCAGTGATTTTGAGATGGCGATTCAATGGCTGCTCGACTGCGGTTTGATCTTTAAGGTAAATCGGGTAAATGAACCACATATGCCATTGAAGGCTTATGAAAATATGTCAGCTTATAAGTTATTTATGGTAGATGTCGGTTTACTTGGAGCATTGAGCGAACTTCCGCCAGAGATTATATTGGAAGGTAATGATATATTCGTAGAATTTAAAGGTGCACTGACAGAGCAATATGTGCTGCAGCAGCTTATATCAGATACATCGTATAAACCGTATTATTACGGCACGGAAAAGGCTACTTTTGAACAGGATTTTCTTATACAAAAGGGCAGCTGTGTCGTTCCTATAGAAGTAAAGGCAGATAAAAATATAAGATCTCAGAGCTTGAAGGCATATTGTGATAAATTTCATCCCGAAGAAGCTGTCAGATTTTCTGCTTTGAGGTATATAAAACAGGAGTGGATGGTAAATATACCGTTATATGCGGTGTGTAATTTGTAATGATGTAAACATCGCTTGACAAGGACACACAGAGAAAAACAACTGAAAATGAGCTGCCAAGCCTTACACAATGCACCGCCTAACAGGACATAGGCGGTGTT
>CAKQOE010000027.1 GCA_934255545.1 uncultured Clostridia bacterium
TTTAAAAAATTGACAAAAAAATTAAGCATTTGCAACGCTCATGAAGATTTTTTTATTAATTGACTGTCAAACTCCCGCCTCGATGCGAAGACATTCGCAAAGATCGTTAATTTTGATGTTTCAGTTACTAAGGAATAATGATAATTTTGCATCAAAAGTGAAATTGTATTGACTTTAAAAATCGAGCATAGTATAATAATATCATATTAATACATTAGAAATCTACTTATTGGAGAAAAACGAAAAACCTCGAAGCTGCAACTTCGAGGTTTTTCTATTTCTTTTATTATGTATTTTACATAATCAGGTGACGTGTACCTGCAGGCTATTGTTGCCATTAAAATTTGCTATCTAACCATTTGCAAATATAATAGCTGACTACATTTACCGCGATAGCCATCAATACATTAGAAATCATTTTATCACCTCCTTTCTATTGGAGGTGGCAACATGTATATCATAACTTATTTTCAATATTTTACAATAAGTAAATAAAATGTAATGTAAAAAGCTTCCATAAAAATATCATGGAAGCTCGAAATAGTTTTAATTAAGTTTTTTAATATATGTACATCACTGCTCTTTAGGCGTAAGCTTGCTGAACAGTCTGCGCCGCTGGTACTTGAAGTCGGCGTATTTTAGGACGCGGTTGAGGAATACTACATCGTATGCGCCGCCGATAACGCCGACGACGGGTATAGTCTGCAGGAACTTCATGCACAGAAGCTCGGCGGCTATAGAATCAGAAGTCTTTATCATCTGTTCTTTCTTAGTAGTCTTAAACGGCTTTCCCGTATATATAAAATGGTTTATAGCCTTATCGCTGCGGTAAAGATCATCGCCGCGCGATACGGACGCCTCTATAAGCTTGAGTATGAATATCTGCTCGTTTTCAGACTCATAATCGTAGCCGTAGCTCAGCGCAGTTTCATATATGCCCTTGAGTATCATCGCCGTAAAGACAGGTATATCGGGCAGACCGATGCCGAGTATGCCCATGCCTACACCCTCAGCTCCTGACAGCAGCAGGTTTTTCTTTTGAGCGATACCTGAATTTTTTGATGACGCGCTGAGAGTGCGCCTGTTAAGGTTTACGGATTCTGCATATTCGTTAGTCATGAACGATGTCTGATGCTTTTCTTTGTTATATGTTTTTTCTATGATGCCCGTACCTTTTTCAAATATAAGCTCAAAAGCCTTCAAAAATCCTGTGTCAAGCGCAGAGCGCAGCTTATCCGGAACGTACTCGTCCAGCTTTTCGTTTATGACGGACGGACTGCTTTCGTATTGTTTTGCAAGGAAGCGCTGTTCTTTTTTGTCGAGCTGCGTCCACTGCCTTTTGAGCGCCGGCGGTGCTGTGTATTTTGCCATAGTTATCATCCCCTTGATATTTTCCCTTTTATGCATGAAATTTAATTGTTTTCAGTATATACGAATGTCAGAAAACAGGCTTGTCAGCGGCCGGGCCGCTGCGGGTATGTGATACTTTATTTATGTATTCTGTATTCATTACCGAATGACTTGTGCGTGCATGAGCGCGTGACCGTTGGAATCATTGACGCGCAGGCCCGGCCTGTGTACTGTTTGTCCATATTATACATGAAAAAACAGTATATTTGTAACACATAAAGCAGAATGTGTGATAAAATATCCTGAACTGAAAACTCATATTTTGAGTAATTTATTTTGTCAATTTTTATGGAGGTAAAAAATGTCTTACATTGAAGAAGTCGTAGCCAGAGAGGTCCTGGATTCAAGAGGCAATCCTACAGTAGAGGTAGAGGTATACCTTGAAGATGGCAGCATCGGAAGAGCGATCGTTCCTTCAGGCGCGTCAACAGGCGCATTTGAGGCAGTAGAGCTCAGAGACGGAGACCCTTCGAGATATCTGGGAAAGGGCGTGCTTCAGGCTGTAAGCAACGTTAATGATATAATAGCTGATGAAGTTATCGGCATGAATCCTTTCGATCAGCCGGCGATCGACAAGCTCCTCATAGAGCTCGACGGTACGCCTAACAAGGCAAAGCTCGGCGCAAACGCTATACTCGGCGTTTCACTCGCAGTAGCGAGAGCAGCAGCTGATTCGCTCGGCATTCCTCTGTTCCAGTACATCGGCGGCGTAAACGGCAAGGTCCTTCCTGTTCCTATGATGAACATCCTCAACGGCGGCAAGCATGCTGACAACAACGTTGATATCCAGGAGTTCATGATCATGCCTGTAGGCGCTACAAGCTTCAGGGAAGCTCTCCGTATGTGCGCTGAGGTTTTCCACAATCTCAGAACAGTCCTCAAGGCAAAGGGCATGAATACTGCAGTAGGCGATGAGGGCGGCTTTGCTCCTGACCTGGAGTCAAACGCAGACGCTATCGCAAATATCGTTGAAGCTATAGAAAAGGCAGGCTACACGCCGGGTACAGACATCAGGATCGCGCTCGACGTAGCAGCTACTGAGATCTACGATGCTGATGAAAAGACTTATTTCCTTGCAGGCGAAGGCATAAAGAAGACTGCTGCAGAGATGGTAGACTACTATGCAGAGCTCTGCGAAAAGTATCCGATCATCTCAATAGAGGATGGTCTTGCAGAGGAAGACTGGGAGGGCTGGAAGCTCCTCACTGAAAAGCTCGGCAAAAAGATCCAGCTCGTAGGCGACGATCTGTTCGTTACAAATACTGAAAGGCTTGAAAAGGGCATAGATATGGGCGTTGCAAATGCGATCCTCATCAAGGTAAATCAGATCGGTACTCTCACAGAGACTATAGACGCTATAGAGATGGCTAAGCAGGCAGGCTACACTGCAGTAGTTTCACACAGATCAGGCGAGACTGAGGATACTACTATAGCGGATCTCGTTGTAGGTCTTAACGCAGGCCAGATCAAGACAGGCGCTCCTTCAAGAACTGACCGTGTCGCTAAGTACAATCAGCTACTCAGGATAGAAGAGCTCCTTGATGATGTTGCAGAGTACAGAGGTCTCAAGAGCTTTTATAATTTAAAGTAATAAGCTCATACAGCAATATCATCCGGTGTTAATATCTATCGATCTGCCGGAGAAAGCATATAAAAGCACGCGCCCGGCGCGTGATCATGGATGTATGATAATGATAAGGCGCGCGGTCCGTATGGACGGCGCGCTTTGTGTATGCGCGCGGGCGGAGCCGGCGCGAGCGGCATGTAATTTTTTGACGCGGTGTGCGCGTCGTGTTTGACATGCATTGTTTTTTATGATATATTTATTTAGTTCTACGCAACAAAACAGGCTGCGTGAGCGGCATATCTGCATGAAAATGCAGTAAAATATATATTATTGAAATTATTTATCAAATTATCATAACGCAAAAGGAGGGTCATCAGAATGAAAACAGTTTTAATGATACTGATCATAATCTCATCTATCGTACTTATCGCAAGCATCCTTTTCCAGTCAGGAAACAGCGCAGGTCTTTCAGGCTCTATCGGCGGCGGCGCTGAGCAGCTTTTCGGCAAGAAAAAGAGTAAGGGCTATGAGGCGATCCTGAGCAGGATCACTACAGTATGCGCTATCATATTTTTCTTATGTGCAGTTATACTCACTTACCTCGAGTAATCTGTCGAAATATATACTGTAAAAACAGCAGGAGCTGCAGACCAGAGTCGCGGCTCCTTTTTTGTATACGCGCGGTAACAGAAATGTATAAAAATCTGTTTTCTGTTAATAATATCTCCTGCATGGACTGAATGCATGCAGAAGGAGATATAAAAAATGAACAGAATTCGTGTTATCATTCCGTCTGTTATACTGGCGGCTGTGCTTTTTATGCTGCCCGCGTGCGGAAATTCAAAAAAAGATGATCCGGCGAATGATGCGGGAGGCAGCATGTCATCAGAGGAAAGGACTGATGTAAGCGACAGAGCAGGAGACGGAAACAGCGGCGGTCTTGACAGAGACGGCGACGGGATCGCCGATGAGATGGAAAAAGGCGGTAAAGACGTGATCGACGGAGCAGAAGACGTCACAGACGGTATCGCAGACGGCGCAAAGGACATAGCGGACGGAGCAGCAGACGGAGTTAAGGACGCAGCAGACGGCGTAGCTGACGCCATGGATCCTGGCAAAGACAAGAAGACAGACAAGTCAGCCGATACGAAAAGTGACAAAAAAGACGATACGGTAAAAAATAACGCAAGCAATAATCAGTAAACCTAAAGAGCGCCCATCGCGGGCGCATACATACACAGAGGCAGGCATATAATATGGGAAAAAAATACAAAAATGAAAACAACATGATAACGCCTGAGCGACATGAAGAAATAAAAAAACAGATAATCGATCTGCTTGAGCATGGCATTGCAAAAGATCAGAGCGAAACTGATGATACGGAAGCTTACGCTGATGAACACGGCTCCCATAAAAGCCGCCGTTCGCGCAAAGCACTCAACGAGCCGGAAATAGCAGAAGCGCTGGGCATAAGCGGTGCCGAGACAGGAGAGATGGCCGCATGTCTCGATGAGCTGGAAGCTCAGGGAATAATAGTCCAGAACAGAAGAGGCCGCTACAGGCAGCCCGAGCCTGACTCGATAAAAGCAGGCGAAGTGCAGATAACGAGACGAGGCTTCGGATTCCTGCTGCCTGACGACGGCAGCGAGGATATATTCCTGCCGCGCGAGGATCTTAACGGCGCGGTAAACGGAGACAGAGTCATAGTAAAGATAGACACAGGCCGCCATCTGTCACGCGCAGGCAAAAGATACGGCTATGTAATGAAGATCACAGAACGCGGCATCACAGAAGTCACAGGTACAGTCATGTCACGTAAGAACTTTGCGTTCGTAGTATCAGACAACAAACGCATAGAGGATGTGTATATAGCCGGTAACGATACTCTCGGCGCCAGAAACGGCGATAAGGTCCGCGCGGTCATAACAAAATATCCGACAGACGAAGTTGGTATGCGCGGCCGCATAGTGGAGATATACGGTCCTGCAGGAGACGCAGAAGCAGAGCTTAAGGTGGTGCTTCATCAGTACGATATACCGGAATCATTTGACGAGGAGGTCCTTAAAGAGGCTGACAGAGTATCAGGAACGGCTCCCGGAGCATCCGGTGTTTCGCAGACAGCCGGAACGGCTGCATCTGACGCGCCGGGCGCGTCGGCAGGATCGGGCGTTTATTATGGCAGGGAAGATATTCGAGATAAGCTTATCATAACTATAGACGGACCTGACGCAAAAGACCTCGATGACGCAGTAAATGTAGAAAAACATGATGACGGGACATTCACGCTGGGCGTTCATATCGCCGATGTAAGCAATTACGTAAAGGAGGATTCGCTTCTCGACAAAGAGGCGCTGAAGCGCGGATGCAGCGTTTATCTTCTCGACACGGTCGTTCCGATGCTGCCTGAGCAGCTGTCAAATGGCGTATGCAGCCTGAACCGGGGCGAGGACAGGCTCACGCTTTCTATGGAAGCGCATATAAGTGCGGCCGGCGAGATACTTTCATACAGAATATTTGAGAGCGTCATACGTTCTTCGGCGCGCATGGTATACGGTGACGTTTCAGACATAATAGAACATCATGATGAAGCCCTCATGAAAAAATATGAGGCTCTGTGCCCTATGATACTTGCGATGGACGAGCTTGCGGGCATACTCAGAGATAAGCGTATGAAAGGCGGCAGCCTTGACTTTGATATAGATGAGTCGTACATTGAGCTTGATGAGAACGGCGTTCCTGTAGATATCAGGCCGGCTGAGAGGCGGGTGGCGAACCGCATAATAGAAGAATTCATGCTGACGGCTAATCAGATAGTCGCCGAGCATCATTACTGGATGGATGTTCCGTTTGCATACAGAGTGCATGAGAGACCGGATCAGGACCGCATGGAAAGCTTCAAGGCGTTTGCCGGCACGCTCGGCTACTCTCTCAGGGGCTCGTGCGACAACATACATCCGGCAGCGCTGCGCGACATACTCATACAGGCCGAGGGCAGCGACACGGAGGGCATCATAAACAGGATAATGCTGCGTTCCATGAAAAAGGCTGATTATCAGCCGGTGTGTGAAGGGCATTTCGGCCTCGGATTCAAGTATTACTGTCACTTCACATCGCCTATCCGCCGTTATCCGGATCTGTTCATACACAGGATCATAAAAGAGATCATCCACGGCGAGCCCGGCAGCCTGACGGTAAGCGAAAAAAGGCGCGAGGAGCTTGCGGCAAAGGCAGAACGCGCATGCGACGTATCGTCAGCGCAGGAGAGAAATGCCGTGGACGCCGAGCGCACCATAGAAAAGAAGAAAAAGGCCCAGTACATGAGCGCGCGCATCGGCGAGCAGTACGACGGCATCATAAGCGGCGTACTGAACTCAGGATTCTTCGTAGAGCTGCCCGACACGGTCGAGGGATACGTCTCAGCAGAATCGCTTACGGACGATTACTACAGCCTTGACGCGGATAATTACAGAATGATCGGCGAGCATACGCATAATGTATACAGAGTCGGCGCGCGCGTCCGCGTGCAGGTAGCGCGTGTAGATATCATAACTGACGAAATAGATTTTATTGTGGTATAGGCAAAGAACAGACTTTGAATAGAAAAAACTGACATCCGCGCGGCGCCGCGCCTGCAGCGAGCCATGCGCTGAAGCACCCCGTATGTCAGCTCCGCACTATGGCGCGCCTCAGCTTGAGCAGGGCGCGCCTTTCTATGCGCGATACATAAGACCTGCTTATACCGAGCTCTGCCGCGATCTCGCGCTGAGTGACCTCTTTTCTGTTAAAAAGACCGAAACGCTTTATTATCACAGCCTTTTCGCGCGGCGTCAGCTCAGATTCTATGGCCCTGTAAAGGTCAGCAGTTTCCATGCGCCGCTCTATATCGTCGCTTACCAGGTCGGTATCCGTACCGAGTATATCGTCAAATTTTATATCATTTCCTTCTTTATCGGTGCCGAGAGGCTCGTTTATGGATATCTCGCTTCGTTCCTTCCTGTATTTTCTTATCCACATAAGGATCTCGTTTTCGATGCATCGCGCTGCATACGCGCCGAGCCGCGGACTGCGTTCGGGCGTATAAGACGAAACGGCTTTTATGAGGCCTATCGTTCCGATAGAGATCAGATCATCCTGAAGTATGCCGCTGTTGGAATATTTTCTGGAAATGTGCGCCACGAGGCGCATGTTATGCTTTATCAGCCGCTCGCGGGCTGCCTTTTTCTCATCGTCAGACCCGTTGACGCACAGGTGCAGGCACTCCTTTTCGTCTTCCGGTGTAAGCGGTCTTGCAAACGAACCGCCGTCAGATATGTACGACGGCATAAATACGACCGGAAATCCGGCCAGCACCGCCGTCAGAAGCATTGTAAGAGACATATCGTGTAAGTCCTCCTTGTAATATTGATTATATTTTCAAATATCTTGTACAATACATGAAACTTTACATCCTGCGCGCCCGCCGGCGGGCGTAAGGAATGTACAGGCGTCAGACGCAGCATATCATTCGTACATTCGCAGAACTTAACATTTTTATGCTGTACATGTTTTTGTGTTTGATAATATATATTGCAGGTGATACAATGAAAATTCAGTGAATAATTCAGTAAAATATCCAGTTAGTAAATAATATGAATGATCCGGAACGGGAGGAATTTTTATATGAGCATAATAACAGTGGAGCATCTGTCGCACGGTTTCGGTGACAGAGCGATATTCAACGATGTGTCGTTCAGGCTCCTGAAGGGGGAGCACATAGGCCTTATAGGGGCAAACGGCGAAGGAAAATCGACGTTTATGAATATCATAACCGGCAGCCTGCAGCCTGACGAGGGACGCATAGAGTGGGCTAAAAACTGCCGCATAGGCTATCTTGACCAGCATACCGTGCTTGAGAAGGGCATGACGATACGCGACGTGCTTTCATCAGCGTTCGCGTTCCTGTTTGAAATGGAAGAGCGTATGAACGTGATCTGCGACAAAATGGCAGAAGCTGACGAGCAGCAGATGGAAGAGTATATGGAAGAGCTGGGAGTCATACAGGATATGCTCACAGTCCACGATTTCTACATGATAGATTCAAAAGTAGAAGAAGTTGCACGAGCGCTCGGCCTGCTTGACCTCGGACTTGACCGCGACGTTACGGATCTTTCCGGCGGACAGAGGACGAAGGTACTGCTCGGAAAGCTCCTTCTTGAAAAGCCTGACGTGCTGCTGCTGGACGAGCCGACTAACTATCTCGACGTTCAGCACATAGAATGGCTTAAAAGATATCTCAACGACTATGAGAACGCTTTTGTGCTCATATCGCACGACATACCGTTCCTGAACAGCGTTATAAATGTCGTATACCATATGGAAAATCAGGAGTTCAGCCGTTACGTCGGCAACTACGATGATTTTATGAAGGTATACGAGGTAAAGAAAGCGCAGCTCGAAGCTGCGTACAACAGACAGCAGAAGGAGATAGCAGATCTCAAAGACTTCGTTGCGCGCAACAAAGCGAGAGTTTCTACAAGGAATATGGCAATGTCGCGCCAGAAAAAGCTTGATAAGATGGATGTCATAGAGCTTGCTGCGGAAAGGCCTAAGCCTGAATTCAACTTCAAGGTCGCGCGTACGCCGGGCAGATATATATTTACGACAAAGGATCTGGTCATAGGCTATGACGAGCCTCTGAGCATACCGCTTAATATAACGATGGAGCGCGGACAGAAAATAGCGCTCATCGGTTCAAACGGCATAGGAAAGACGACGCTGCTCAAGAGCCTGCTCGGACTCATACCGCCTGTGAGCGGTACTGTAGAGCAGGGAGATTTCCTTAATATCGGATATTTCGAGCAGGAAATGGACAAAAATATACAGACGACGTGCATAGAAGAAATATGGAAAGAGTTTCCGACATACACGCAGTATGAAGTCCGTTCAGCGCTCGCAAAGTGCGGCCTTACGACAAAGCACATAGAAAGCCTCGTGCGCGTCCTTTCGGGCGGTGAGCAGGCAAAGGTACGCCTGTGCAAGCTCATAAACCGCGAGTCTAACGTGCTTCTGCTCGACGAGCCTACGAACCATCTCGACCAGGATGCGAAGGATGAGCTCAGAAGGGCTCTTACAGAGTACAAGGGCAGCATACTTATGGTATGCCACGAGCCTGATTTTTATCAGGGCTGGACTACGGATGTGTGGGACTGCACGAAATGGACTACGAAGCTCGTTTAGAAAAATTGCCGCCCGGCGGCATTGCATTCTTGTTTAAAGACAATATAAGTGTTACAATTATTCAAGCTGACGACAGACGATCAGCAGGATGGAGCTCATTATGAATAAACGCATCATACTCGCTTCCGCGTCGCCGCGGAGGACGGAGATACTGAAAATGCACGGTGTAGAGGCCGAGATCATCCCGGCGGACGTGGACGAGTCTCTGCCTGACGGCACAGAGCCGCGCATAGCGTGCATGTACAATGCGCTGAAAAAAGCGCTTTATGTTGAAAATGTTATAATGAAAGAGTCCGAAGCATCGGGCGCAGATCCTGCGGAACAGCCGGACGCGTTGATAATAGCAGCCGATACGATCGTCTATGACGGGCGCATACTCGGAAAGCCGGTCGATGATGAAGATGCATTCAGGACGCTGAGCGAGTTGCGCGCAAAAACGCATCAGGTCATGACGGGAGTTGCAGTCATAGACGCCGGTAAACTGGACAGGCGTGTTTTCTGCGAGACAACGTCAGTCAGCTTTGATGATTACAGTGACGATGAGATAAGGGCGTATATCGCGACGGGGGAGCCTGCCGACAAGGCCGGTTCATACGCGATACAGGGCCGGTGGTCGTCACACGTTACAGATACAGAAGGTGATCGTTTCAACGTCATCGGGCTCCCGTGGGAAAGACTCCGACGTGAACTCGTTTCTCTCGGCGCAGACGTGCAGGACACGTCAGATGCACCGGAGATGACTATATGACTTTAAGAAAATATACAGATAATACTAATGACATACTACCTGCGCGCGTCGGCCCGGCCGACGGAAAAAGCGCGGGAAAAACGCATGCGCACACGTCCATGAAGGATCTTCCGGAGGCGGAGCGCCCGCGTGAAAAGCTTTTTATAAACGGACCGGCTTCGCTCTCAAACGCAGAGCTCCTTGCCATACTGCTCGGAAGCGGTACACGCAGTCAGTCGGCCGTGTCACTTGCAGAGCGCGTGCTTGCAGCAGACGGCTCAGGCATACTGTTCCTTAACGACTGTACGCCGGAGGAGCTTTGCAGCATAGAAGGCATAGGGCCTGCAAAATCTGCCGCGCTCATAGCGTCAGCAGAGCTTGGACGCAGGCTTACGACGACGCCGCGCGAAAAGCAGGCCAATGTATCGTCACCCGACGACATATCAAAGCTTTTCATGCAGAATATGCGTTATCTCAAGAAGGAATGCTTCAAAGTCCTTCTTTTAAATGTAAAAAATGAAATCATTTCGATAGAAGACGTTTCTGTCGGATCGCTCATGAGCTCCGACGCTCATCCGCGCGAGGTGTTTGCGGCGCCGCTGAGGCGCGGGGCGGCAAACGTGATACTTGTCCACAATCATCCGAGCGGCAGCTCAAGGCCCAGCCAGGATGACATAGACCTGACGCAGAGGCTGTCGTGGGCAGGCGATATAATGGGGATACACGTGCTGGATCACATTATAATAGGCGACGGGGAGTACACGAGCATGAAGAGGGAGCGTCTGTTCTGATGATTTTACGCGTGGGGGACCGCGAGGTCCCGATCATATAAATATTAAACTGAACATATTGCTATTTATTATTGCACGTTCGCGCAGAAGGAGAAAGAAATGGGTTTAAGTCTGTTCAAACAGGACATCGGTATAGATCTCGGTACTGCCAATACTCTGGTCTACATCAAAGGCAAAGGGATAGTGCTCGATGAGGCATCAGTCATCGCGTACAATACAAATACAAAAAAGGTCATCGCTGTCGGAAACGACGCGAAGAACATGATAGGAGCAGCGCCTCCTCATATCAAGGTAGTGCGTCCGCTCCGTGACGGCGTTATATCAGATTTCGGCATGACTCACATGATGCTCAAGGCTTTTGTAGGAAAGGTCATCACTACATCTACTTTCCTTACAGCTGTAAGGGTCGTTATAGGTGTGCCTTCAGGAGTTACAGAAGTAGAAAAGAGAGCCGTTGAAGAAGTTACGCGTCAGATGGGCGCAAAGGAAGTATTCATCATGGAAGAGCCTATGGCGGCAGCTATCGGTTCAGGACTCGATGTTGACTCTTCTACAGGCTGCATGATAACTGATATCGGCGGCGGTACTTCAGATATCGCGATCATAGCGCTCGGCGGTATAGTTACGAGCACTTCGCTTCGTATGGCCGGCGATAAGATGAACGAAGAGATCATAAACTACATCAGAAAGGTATACAGTCTCCTTATAGGTGAAAAGATGGCAGAAAAGGCAAAGATAGCCATCGGCTGTGCTTACATGGATGACACAGATCCCGACTGGAACATGAGAGCCGACATAAGCGGCAGAGACCTCGTTACAGGCCTTCCTAAGACTATAGAGATAGAATCAAAAGACATCTGCAAGGCGCTTGAAGAGCCTGTAGCGCAGATAATCGACGGTATAAAGGCTACGCTTGAGAACGCTCCTCCTGAGCTTGCTGCAGATATCATAAACAAGGGCATGGTGCTTGCAGGCGGCGGCGCATTCCTCAGAGGACTTGACGCGCTTATCGAAAAAGAGACAGGCATCAAGACTATAATAGCTGAGAACGCAGCGGAAGCTGTTGCCATGGGTACAGGACTCAGTCTCCAGAATATGGAAACTATCCAGTCTCATGTAAGAGCTAAAAATCCGTATCAGAATGTGAACCAGAACAACGCAAACTATTAATTTGCGATATTTTGGTCATTATAAAACAACAGGGGCAATTATATGAACTGGATAAAGGAGCATATAAAGCTTTTACTGATAATGCTCATAGTAGCGGTGCTCGCTGCCATCATAGCAGTGTCATCAATAGAATCATCAAAAGATCCTGTTGAAACAGGGATCCAGACGGCTGCATCCGCAGCCGCAAAACCTGTGTCAGCCGCAGGAAACGGCATAACTTCATTTTTCAGCGGCCTTATCCACTTCAGGGATTCACAGAGAGAAAATTACGAGCTCAAGCAGCAGGTAGAGGAGCTTAACGAGCAGCTTGCGCAGGCGCAGCTGTCACAGTACCAGCTCACGCAGCTGCAAAACCTTTCAAATGAGCTCAACCTGGCTACGTACGACGATGCGTACAGCAGGATAACCGGACAGGTCATATCCATAGACAGCTCAGGCGTATTTGATATATTTACGATAGATGCCGGAAAGTCAGACGGAGTAAAGGTAGATGATATAGTTGTCAACCAGGACGGGCTTGTAGGCCGCGTCATGTCGGTCGGCAGGAAATGGGCAAAAGTCATGGGCATCATAGACTCGTCAAACTCGCTGAGCTTCACTCTTGCAAGGGATCCTGAGGTAACAGGCATCATATCAGGAAACGGCAACGGTTCCATGAGCGGTTACATTTTTGACGATTCAAAATCGATAATAGAAGGGGATACCCTTATAACCTCGGGCATAGGATACTACCCGCAGGGTATCGAGATAGGAAAGGTGACGTCTGTAGAGCTTGATTCTGAGACAAAGCAGAAAACAGTGGAAGCAGATTCATCAGTTAATTTCAGATCCATACGTTATGTCACAGTGCTGTCACAGTCATAAAAGCTGCCGGCAGCTGCTGTACTTTTACAGGAAAAAACAGGCAGGTATAAAATGAAAAAGCTACCACTTTTTTTCATATATTTAATATGCTTTATCCTGCAGATCACTGTGATGCATCATTTTACGTTTTTCGGTTCGACGCAGTTTGCATCGTGTCCGAACCTCATACTGGTGCTGACGATCGTTTTCTCGTTCTTTTTTGAGGATTTCAACGGCGTCGCTTTCGGCGTGATCTTCGGAATACTTCAGGATATGTGCGTCGGCCCGGCCGCCGGTATATCAGCGCTGATGCTTTTTACGATAGGCATAACGCTGCAGTTCGTGCGCTTCGCAGTCTACCGCGACAATAAGTTCATACTTTTTTTTGTGACAGCGGTATGTACGGCGGTGTATTATGCAGGTTACTGGTGCATTGCGACGCTCATGCTAGAAACTGACGTTTCGTTTTTATACGCGGTATCAAAGATACCGGTATCGGTAGTACTTAATTATATAGCCCTTCTGGTGGTGTGCCATTTTGCCAGAAAGACTAAGGGGTTTACAGTTTAGAGACTTGCAGACTGGATGGCGGTAATTTTACAGTGCCGTTCCGGCTGCCGGGTCTGTTTGAGGTTGTTTAATGTTATCTAAAATAAGTGACAGACAGTTTCAGATAAAAATAATATTCTTAATAATGATGATGCTGCTCGCTGGCAGGCTTTTTCAGCTTACGGTCATACAGAACAGTAAATGGTCTGACGCCGCTACTAATCTCAGCATAAAGAGCGTCTATACGTCCGCGCCGCGCGGAGAGATAAGAGACAGGTACGGCAGGCTCATAGCGGGAAATAAAGAGAGCTTTGTTGTAAACCTTATAGCGGCAGAAGTCGATGAGGACAATATAAACGACGTAGCTCTCGACCTCATAAATCTTTTTGAGGCGAACGGAGATACGTACAATGACGACTTCCCTATAATGGTAGATGAAAATGGAAATTTTTACTATTCATATGACCGGAGCGTAAAGGACTGGCTGGAGTCGCAGGACCTTAATACATCTCTTTCAGCAAAGGACGCGTTTGAAGCACTCAGAGATCGTGAAGGTGTTGACGAGAGCCTTGACGTTTACGAGGCGCAGTCAGAGCTGCAGAACACATACAGCGTATATCCTCCTATATCAGTAAAAAAGATGGAGTATACGTACACGCTTGAACGTAACAACTTTATAAAAGGCTTTTCGTTCAAGGACAAAGACGGAAATAAAATAGAAGTTGACGAAAAGACAGACGCGAAGACGCTTTTTAAGCTCCTTCGCGACAAGTATGACATAGATGAGTCTCTGTCTGATGCAGATGCGAGAAAGATAATGATCGTAAGGAACGCGCTCAAGAATCTCGGATTCAAGAGTTATCTGCCTGCGCAGATAGCGAGCAACGTATCAGAAAAGACGATCATAACGCTTGAGGAACGCTCAGCGAGCTTTCCGGGTGTAGAAGTAGACAGAGAATATGTAAGAGATTATCCTAACGGCACGTCAGCGTGCCACGTTATCGGATATATAGGCAAGATATCCGAATCAGAAAAAGACGATTACGTAAAGAAGGGATACTCTACGACAGACCTCATAGGAAAAGAAGGTATAGAAAAATATTATGAGTCTGAACTCAAGGGAACTGCAGGCAAAAAAGAGATACAGGTAAACAATCTCGGCCAGCAGGTCAGCGAGATCAGCTCAGAACCGGCAGTGCCGGGAAACGATGTTTACCTGACGATAGACCTTGAGCTTCAGAAGACCGCAGAAGCAGCTCTTCAGGAAGCACTCGACCAGATAAGCATAGGCGGCACATTCCACAGTGAGTACGGCAATTACAATTACAGCAAGACATACAGAAATGCCAACGTAGGCGCAGCTGTAGCTGTAGATGTAAAGACGGGAGAAGTACTTGCACTCGCCAATGATCCGGGCTACGATCCGAACCTGTTTGCCAGGGGAATATCTACAGAAGACTGGAATTCTCTGCAGGGCGAAAATCCGAGAGATCCTCTTTCACCGCTGCCGTTATACAACGTATCGACTATGGCTTCACTGCAGCCGGGTTCTACATTTAAGCCGGTGACGGCTCTTGCAGGTCTTAACGCCGGATTTAATCCGAATACTCAGCTTTATGACAACGGTGCTATCATTATGGGCGGCCGTTCATTCGGATGCTGGATATGGAACCAGCACAAGGGCGCAAGGCATGGCTACCTCGATATAAGGCATGCGCTTGAAGTATCATGCAACTACTTCTTCTATGACCTTGGTTCAGGCTATGATTATTACGGCGGGCACAGCCTCGGCATAGACATGAATATCGGCAAGGTAATGGACTACGCTGAAAAGCTCGGCCTCGGCCAGAAGACCGGCATAGAGCTTGCAGAATCAGCAGCAGGAGTACCGAGCGAGGAAAAGAAGACTGCAAGCGTAAAGAACTCGCTGAAATATATGCTGAAGCTCAATGCTTCAAAATATTTCAAGCCTGAGCTTGCAGATGACAAGGACAAGCTCGAAGAAACGATAGACACTATCGTCAGCTGGGCTGAGGAAAGACCTAAGAGGGCAGAGCTTTACAACAGGCTCAAGAATATGAGCGTTATTGACGATCAGCTCGATACTCTTACAGATACGATCAGAAGTGATTACTTCGCTAACGCAAAGTGGGGCGTAGGCGACTCGCTCAACCTCTCTATAGGCCAGGGCGAAAACGCATACACGCCTGTACAGATGGCGAGATATGCGGCAGCGCTCGCAAATGACGGAGTCCTCCATAAGCTGACGCTGACTAAGTCAGTTGAAGGGCAGGAAAAAGAGGAAGATCCGGGCGTAGAAGTAAAGAATTCAAACTCGAACGCTTATGAAATAGTAAGAGAAGGCATGCACCTCGTAGCTCAGGGATCAAGCGGTTCCGGACGAGGAGTTTTCGGAAACTTCCCTTATGATGTAGCTGCCAAGACAGGTTCGGCTCAGAAGTCAGGTAAGATAAATCCGCCTGACGAGGTAGAGTATATAAAGCAGCACCTTTCCGGCATAGCGCCGGGCATCACGTTTGAACAGGTCGAGACGGAAATGAAGCGACTTATGAAGGAAGAGCCTGACATATACAAGTCAGAAAGTACTGCAGTGCGCCGCGCCGTTATAAACCTTTCAGGCGTATCGACAGAGAGGATAGACGCGTACAAGAGCAGCTATGATGCTTTCGCATGGTTCATAGCGTACGCTCCTATAGAGGATCCGCAGATCGCAGTAGCAGTCCTGATATACCAGGGTGGCTCAGGCGGATACGCAGGTCCTGTGGCGCGTGAGATCATAGGAAAATATATGGAGCTTCAGGAAGTCTACAGCGACTATACTGACGGTGAAACTTCATTTGTGGAGTAAAATAATGTTCAGGGATCCGGTCTGGATAAGGAGTTTATGAAAAATATGTGTGAAATAACAGCCGTAACATCGGGAAAGGGCGGCTCAGGCAAAACTATGGCAGCCTCAAATATCGCAGCTATGCTGGCCATGGACGGTCAGCGCGTGCTGCTTATAGATATGAACGCAGGACTGCGTAATCTCGATATATGTCTCGGTATAGAAAATTATGTAATATTTGATCTTGGAGATGTTATAAACGGCGTATGCGCTATAGGAAAGGCGCTCGTGCGCGATGACAGGTTCGACTCTTTATATCTGCTGTCAGCGTCTCAGAACAGCGAAAAGGCAGATATAAGCGCTGAGCATATGAAAAAGCTGTGCAGCATGCTTGCAGAGAGGTTCGACCATATAATCATAGATGCTCCGGGAGGTCTCGGCGCAGAGTGGAAGGCGTCTGTAGCGCCTGCAGACAACGCAGTCATAGTCATGACGCAGGAGTACGTTTCCGTAAGAGCCGCAGATATGATAGACATGAAGCTGTCAGAAATGGGAGTAAAAAACAGATGCGTACTCGTAAACCGCGTGACGAGCGAATGCGCGGCGACCGGATTTTTCCCGACGATATCAGAAATATCAGATTCACTGCGCGCGCGTCTGATCGGCGTCGTCCAGGATGACGTAAATATCCATATAGCCATGAATAAGGGCGTGCCTGTCGTATGTAAGAATGATACGTATATAAAGAAAAATTTTGAAAAGATAGTTGAAAAGATATTCAACTAAAGTTAAAAATTAAATAATAAAAAGTAAATAAAATGAATATAAATAAACGGCTGTCCGCACGGGCAGCCGTTTTAAGTATCCGAAAAGCTATTTATCTTCCGCAGCCCAGCCGCGTGATGAATCTACAGCGCGATGCCAGCAGTCAAGCAATCGTCTGCGGTCAGCGTCCGTGAATGCATCATCAGGCGTAAACACGCGCTCAGAGCGGCGCAGAGCGCGCAACTCATCTGTATCATGCCATACTCCGGCCGCGAGGCCGGCCAGGAACGCGGCTCCCATTGCTGTAGTTTCTGTCTGTTCCGGCCTGTTCACATCTATGCAGAGTATGTCTGACTGGAACTGCATCATTATATCGCTTACGCTTGCGCCGCCGTCAGCGCGCAGCTCCTTAAGCGGGCTTCCGAGGTCGCGCGTCATGGCTGTTACGAGATCGGCTACCTGATACGCTATGCACTCAAGCACGGCGCGCGCTATATGACGTTTATTGGCACCGCGCGTCAGCCCTGTGATAGTGCCGCGCGCATACATATCCCAGTAAGGCGCGCCGAGGCCTGTAAACGCAGGAACTATGTAAACGCCGCCGTTGTCAGGCACTTCAGCGGCAAGTATGTCACACTCGTGCGACGATGATATAAGGCCGAGCTCGTCGCGTATCCACTGTATAGTAGAGCCGCCGTTAAATACGCTTCCCTCAAGCGCGTATGTCACTCCTGAGCCGTTTCCGAGCGACCATGCAACAGTAGAGACGAGCCCGTGAGAAGAATTCACGCGGCGATGACCTGTATTCATAAGTGTAAAGCAGCCTGTTCCGTATGTATTTTTAGCCTCGCCTGCGTCAAAGCACGCCTGACCGAAAAGAGCGGCCTGCTGATCGCCTGCGGAGCCGCATACAGGAACGCCGTCAAGCTCAGGTATGCCGCACGCAGCGCCGTCAACGCAGCCGTATATCTCAGAGTTTGAAACAGGGCGCGGAAGCATCTGCATCGGTATGCCGAGCTCGGCGCACAGCCGCTCGTCCCAGCAAAGTCCGTCTATATCAAACAGCATGGTGCGCGAAGCGTTTGAGTAGTCAGTAGTATGGACGCGCCCGCCTGTAAGGTTCCATATGATCCAGGTATCGACTGTGCCGAAAAGCAGCTCGCCTGCTTCAGCGCCGGCGCGGGCGCCGGGAACATTGTCGAGTATCCATTTTATCTTTGTTGCAGAAAAATACGCGTCTATGAGAAGCCCGGTCTTTTCGTGTATATATACCTCAAGACCGCGAGCCTTGAGTTCATCGCATATATCAGCGGTACGCCTGCACTGCCATACTATGGCGTTATACACCGGCCGTCCGGTGCGCCTGTTCCAGACTATAGTAGTTTCACGCTGGTTAGTTATGCCTATAGCGGCAGTACGGCTCCCGTATCCTGCAGATACATCTCTCAGCGCCTGCAGCTGCGTGCGCAGTATCTCGTCAGGATCGTGCTCGACCCAGCCGGGCTGCGGGTATATCTGTTCAAACGGGTACTGCGCTTTGGCCTTTATGACAGCGGAGCTGTCGAAAACTATAGCGCGCGAGCTTGTAGTGCCCTGATCGAGCGCTATTACGTATTTCTGATTTGATATTGGATCTGATGTTGCCATATGTCTGACCTTTCTGAAAAAAATCCGACCGGGATGAGCCGGCCGGATGATATTTTAAAAGTGAACATTTAGAAATTGATGACCTTTGAGCGCTGTCCGACGCTTATGATAATGCCGAGCGAGATCATGTTGGCCATGACAGATGTACCGCCGCAGCTCAGAAAAGGCAGAGTTATGCCCGTTACAGGCATTATGCCGATAGTCATGCCGATATTTTCAAATATCTGGAAGAAGAACATCGCGCCAAATCCGGCAGCGATAAGCATGCCGTAAAGATCCTTGGCGCGGTCAACTGTTTTTATGATCCTGTATATAAAAAGCCCGTAGATACCGATGACGGCAGCGCCGCCGATAAAGCCGAGCTCCTCGCCGATGACGGCGAATATAAAGTCGGATTTTGCTACCGGGATATTGCCGAGAGCTTTCTGCGTCCCCTGAAAAAGCCCTTCGCCCCTGAGGCCGCCCGAACCGATGGCGATCTTTGAGCGCCATACCTGAAGACCGTCGCCGGAGAGGTCTGCGTCAGGATGTATGAACGAGTATATACGCTTTTTCTGATGATCCGCAAGGAACGGATATATCGCAGGCAGACAGGCAACAGCCGCAGCCGCGCACTTCATGTAAAGCTTGAAATCAACGCCCGCGACAAATATCATGACTATCATCATGAACATGAATACAAGCGCGTTTCCGAGGTCCTCTTTCATTACGAGTACAACGATCGGAGCAGGGTAGAGGCACGCCTTAACGAGCCCCTTGAACTTCATGAGGTCGTATCTGTGCTCGTCCAGATACTTCGCATAGCAAAGCGTGAAAAGTATCTTTACGAACTCAGACGGCTGCACCGTAGTGAATCCGAGATTTATCCATGCGCGCGAACCGAAGCTCGTCACGCCGAGAGGCGTGTACACCAGAAGCATCAGCCCGATGCACATTACGTACATTATTTTTGAAATACTTTTGTACTGCTCATAATCTATAAACATCAGTAAAAAAATAAATACAGCACCCAGCACGAAGCCGACGAACTGCACGACGATGTCCCTGTTTATGACGAACGAGTCCTCATATGCCGTGCTCCCTATCATTGTAATGCTTATGACCGCAAAAACGACCGGCAGGAACAAGAGGATCTTGTCCGTATTTTTTAACGATTCCCTGAAGTAATTAATTATTGTCACCCCCTCTGATTCCTTGACAATTCAGCTAAATCATTATAATATAAATAGGATGCGTATATCAACATCTAATTCGTTTTATGCTTATTAAATAATAAATACGATTTACAGTTGAAAGATTTTTTTAAGAATTATACTGGCGTCGTCAAAGCGCAGTAATAAATAATACTGACAAACTCAGCGTCCGTCACCGGACGACGGGCATGCAGGAGCATGCGTCAGTTATATTATAAAAACAGCCCATTGCGGCGCGATACAGAAAAGATTCGGAGAGAAAAAGATCCTTATCAGACAAAAAAGGATCACAAGTCAAATGAAAATCAGAAATTAAAATGAAAAGATCAAATCATCGGAGGTGAATGTTATTAAAACAATAATCATTGCAGTTATTGCCGCAGTCGTTGCCTTTTTACTGGGCGCGTTGATCGGATATATAATGAGAAAATCAGTGGCCGAGAAGGCTATAGGCTCTGCAGAGCAGAGAGCCAGGAACATCATTCTTGACGCTGAGACTCAGGCTGATACCATCAAAAAAGAAATAACGATCGAGGCAAAGGAAGAAGCGCACAGGCTGCGCAGTGAGGTAGACAGAGAGGTTAGAGACCGCAGAAACGAGATAAACAGACTCGAAAAGCGCATACTCTCAAAGGAAGAGTCTATCGACAGAAAGCTCGACAACATCGAGAAAAAAGAAGAAAGCATAACGAATAGAGAGCATAAGCTCATTGAAAAAGAAAAAGAGCTCGACGGATTCATCGAAAAGCAGGTGAAGGAGCTCGAAAGAGTTTCAGGCTATACATCAGAGGAAGCAAAGGCCATCCTCCTGCAGAGCCTTGAAAAAGAGATACGCCATGACGCTTCTGTCATGATAAAAGAGATAGAAGCAAAGGCAAAGGACGAAGCAGACAAAAAGGCAAAAGAGATCATCACAGGCGCTATCCAGCGCTGCGCAGCCGATCAGGTCGCTGAGTCTACAGTATCGGTAGTAAACCTTCCTAACGATGAGATGAAGGGAAGGATCATAGGCCGCGAGGGCAGAAACATCAGAGCCATCGAGACTGCAACAGGCGTAGATCTCATCATAGACGACACGCCGGAGGCAGTTATCCTCTCATGCTTCGACCCTGTAAGAAGAGAGATCGCAAGGATATGCCTTGAAAAGCTCATCGTAGACGGACGTATACATCCGGCGCGTATCGAGGAAACAGTAGAAAAGGCTACGCGCGAAGTCAATAACTCTATCAAGGAAGCCGGAGAGCAGGCTACATTCGATGTCGGTATACATAACCTGCATCCTGAGCTTGTAAAGCTCCTCGGCCGCCTGAAGTACAGAACAAGCTACGGACAGAACGTGCTCCAGCACTCTGTGGAAGTAGCTCACCTCGCAGGACTCATGGCGTCAGAGCTCGGACTTGATCCTAAGCTTGCAAAGAGAGCCGGACTGCTCCACGATATAGGCAAGTCTATAGACCACGAGGTAGAAGGCACGCACGTTGATATCGGTATCGATCTCCTCAGAAAGTACAAGGAGAGCGAGGCTGTCATCTCAGGCATGGCCGCACATCACGGCGACTATGAGCCAAAGAGCCTTGAGGCTGTCCTCATAGCAGCGGCAGATGCGCTTTCAGCAGCGAGACCGGGAGCAAGAAGAGAAACACTTGAGACGTACATCAACAGGCTCCAGAAGCTCGAAGAGATCGCAAATACAACGCCAGGCGTTGAAAAATCATACGCTATACAGGCAGGCCGAGAGATCAGGATCATCGCAAGACCTGAAGAAAAGTCTGACGATGAGCTGCCTATGCTCGCGCGCGAGATCAGCAAGAAGATCGAAAGCGAGCTCCAGTATCCTGGTCAGATAAAGGTAAATGTTATAAGAGAAACACGTGCTATAGAATACGCCAAGTAAAATAAGTATAATATAGCTAATAAGCAATAAAATCGTCCGCAGGGGCGGCCGCAGGCCGCCCCTGTATTTGTATCACAAGGGGGAAACAGAAACACACATGCTCGCATATCTTGACAACAGCGCGACTACGCGCCAGAGCGAGGAAGCGACGCGCGCCATGATCGACGCCGTTCATGATTCATTCGGAAATCCGAGTTCGCTCCATCGTCTGGGAGTGGATTCAGAAAAACTGGTAAAGGCATCTAGAAAAAAGCTCGCCGCAGCTGCGGGAGCAAAAGACGATGAGATATATTTCACATCAGGCGGGACTGAATCGGATAATACTGCCATATTCGGCGCATACATGATGCTGCGCCGTCAGGGCAATCATATAATTACCACAGAGATAGAGCACCCGGCAGTTCTTGAGTGCTTCAAGCGTCTCAGACAGCAGGGCGCCGAGGTGACATATATAGGCGTTGATGAGCGCGGCTTCATAAACATGGACGAGCTCGCATCGGCAATAAACGATGATACGATACTCGTATCTGTAATGCACGCAAACAATGAGTCAGGCGCCGTGCAGCCGATAGCAGACATAGCAGCGCTCGTAAAGAAAAAGTCAGACAAGGCTGTATTTCACTGCGACGCTGTGCAGTCATACGGCAAGATACCTGTAAATGCTGACGCGTCAGGCATAGACCTGCTGAGCGCCAGCGCTCACAAGATACACGGCCCGAAAGGCATGGGACTGCTTTACGTCAGAAAAGACCTGCATCTGCCGCCGTATCTCGTAGGCGGAGGTCAGGAGCGCGGCATGCGCTCAGGTACGGAAAACGTTCCGGGCATAGCGGGATTCGGAGCAGCAGCCGGCGCTGCATTTGGAAATATGTCAGAAAATTACAAAAAAGTGACGGAGCTGCGCGACAGACTACTTTCAGGCATCACATCGGAAATAGGCGATATAAAGATAAACAGCCCTGTAGACGCAGGCAGAGCGTGTATGCCGCACATCCTCAACGTGAGCTTTCTCGGAACACGCGGCGAAGTGCTGCTCCATATGCTCGAGCAGTCAGACATATATGTTTCGACCGGATCGGCATGCTCATCGCACAAAAAAGGCGGCAGCCACGTGCTTACAGCCATGGGTCTCACGCCCGACGAGATAGAAGGCGCAGTCCGCTTCAGCCTGTCACCGTATAATACTGTTGAAGAGATAGATTACGCGGTAGAAAAGCTCAAGAAGGCAGTCGCCAGCAACAGAAGGATGCTCGGACTGGCTAATAAAAAGGGCTGCAGAAGATAAGCGGCGGCGCGCTGCGTGCGCGTGAACGGGCGGTGACGCCCGCAGGATACCGAATTATTTAATTGTTGAATATAGCAAGGAGAATCCATTAATGGAAGAAAAAAATACATTTATAGTAAGATGCGGAGAAGTCGCTCTTAAAGGCATGAACAAGCCGTATTTTGAGCGAGTGCTCGTTCAGCGTATATCAAAGGCGCTCAAAAAGTATGACGGTGCAGAGGTAAAAAGACAGGAAGGACTTATATTCGTCCACACTCCGGCGGAGTACGACGTTGAGGCTGTCATCACAGACATTTCAAAGGTATTTGGCGTAGCGTCCGTGAGCCACGCCGTAGAAGTAGATTCAGAGATCGGCGCTATAGAAGAAAAGGCCGGCGAGTATATGCTCGACCTTATGAAAAAGCGCGATATAAAGACATTTAAAGTAGAAGTAAAGCGCGCGGACAAGACGTTCCCTATGGAATCGCCGCGCATAGCAAAGGAAGTAGGCGGCGCAGTCCTCAAGGCATGCCAGGTCCTCAAGGTAGACGTACATCACCCTGACTGCGTCCTTTACGTTAACGTCAGGAAAAAGGGCTCGTTCATATTTGCCGACAAGATAAAAGGCTTCGGCGGACTTCCGCTCGGCACTAACGGCAAGGGTCTCATACTGCTCTCAGGCGGCATAGACAGCCCGGTAGCAGCATGGATGATGGCAAAGCGCGGCATGATGATCGAGGCTGTTCACTTCCATTCATATCCGTACACGAGCGAAAGAGCGCGCGATAAAGTACATGACCTGGCACGCATCGTTGCGGGCTACTGCGGCCGCATAAAAGTTCATTCCATAAATTTACTGGAAATACAGGAAGCCATCGGCGAGCACTGCCCGGAGGACGAAATGACGATCCTCTCAAGACGCTTCATGATGAAGATCGCTGAGAGAGTAGCGCGCCATAACAACTGCGACATGCTCATCACAGGCGAAAACATCGGACAGGTAGCGAGCCAGACAGTCCAGGGGCTCGTAGTCACAGACAACGCCGTTGACATGCCGGTCATGAGACCGCTCATCGCGTTCGATAAAGTGGACATCATGGAGATCGCCCAGAAGATCGGCACGTTCGAGACATCGATCCAGCCGTTCGAGGACTGCTGCACGGTATTCCTGCCAAAGCACCCTGTCACAAAGCCGAAGCTCGAAAACATACTCGCATCAGAGTCGAAGCTCGACGTCGAGGGCCTCATACAGTCAGCGCTCGAAACTCGCGACACCGTGATCATCGATCCTGAATATTAAAAAATGCAGTAAATGGCTGCGCCGCACAGGAAACGCGCGTCACCGCGCGGACAGGCCTGCCGGCCGGCATTTAAAATAAAAATGGAAAGGGGATAAAAAATGTCAGAAATGGAAAAAGCAGCAGAAACAGCTGCAGAAGATGTGAAAGACGAAAAAAAGAAAGCGGATGCAGCATGGAAAGACGCGACTCCTGAGCTTAAAAAGGAGATCATGGACTTTGCAGAAGGATACATGAGGTTCCTTGACGATGCAAAGACAGAGCGCGAAGCAGTCAGGACTATCGTCAGCATGGCTGACGCAGCAGGCTTCAGAAACATTAATGACGCAGCGGAGCTCAAGCCTGGCGACTGCGTTTACGGAGTAAACAAAAATAAATCAATATATCTCGCAGTTATAGGAAAGCAGCCGCTCACGCAGGGCTTCAACGCAGTAGGCGCCCACATAGACGCGCCGAGACTCGACCTCAAGCAGAACCCGCTTTACGAGGACAGCGGCCTCGCTCTTCTCAAGACGCATTACTACGGCGGTATAAAAAAATACCAGTGGACTACAGTTCCACTGGCGCTTCACGGAGTAGTCGCGCTCACAGACGGCACTGTAGTTGACGTAAAGATCGGCGAAGACGAGAACGACCCTGTATTCCTCGTGACAGACCTGCTCCCTCATCTCGCGGCAAAGCAGAACGCAAAGAAGCTCGCAGAGGGCGTTCCTGCGGAAAACCTCAATATCCTCATAGGCTCTATGCCGGGCGAGGACGCTGACAGCGACCCTGTAAAGACTGCGATACTTGACATACTCAAGGAAAAGTACGGCATGGAAGAAGAAGACTTCAGAAGCGCCGAGATAGAAGCAGTCCCTGCAGCAAAGGCGCGCTCACTCGGCCTTGACCGCAGCATGGTAGCAGCATACGGTCAGGATGACAGAGTCTGCGCTTATCCGTCATTTGTGGCTCTCATGGACATAGCGGAAGCCTCAGAAGCTCCTGAAAGGACAGCAGTATGCATACTGTCAGATAAGGAAGAAATAGGAAGCGTTGGAAACACAGGAATGGAATCGCACAACTTCGAGCTTTTCCTGATGGATGTGCTGGAAAAAACAGGTATAGTAAACCCTTACGCGCTCCAGAGGACATTCTCGGCGTCAAGAGCGCTTTCAGCAGACGTTACGGCAGCATTTGACCCGAACTATCCGGAAGTCATGGAAAAGCGCAACGCGGCGTTCATGGGCAGGGGCATCAGTCTTAAGAAGTACACGGGAGCGCGCGGAAAGTCAGGCGCGTCAGACGCAAACGCAGAGTTCGTCGGCTACGTCCGCGGCGTGTTCAAGGAAGCAGGAGTTACATGCCAGTCCTCAGAGATGGGCAAGGTGGACGAGGGCGGCGGCGGAACTATCGCCTACATCCTCGCAAACAGAGGTATGGACGTCCTCGACTGCGGCGTTCCTATCCACTCTATGCACTCGCCGTATGAGTCAGCCAGCAAGTACGATATATATATGGCTTACAAGGGATATAAAGCTTTTCTGGAAAAATAGATAGAGGATGACATAATATGGAAGACTTAAAGATAACATGGAAAGGACACGCGTGCTTCGAGTTCACGTGCGGAGATCATACTGCAGTCATAGACCCGTACAGAGAAGTGCCGGGTTATCCGCCGCTGGAGCTCGAGGCCGGCGAAGTGTACGCAAGCCACACGCAGCATGACGATCACGGATATTTTGAAGCTGTAAAGCTCGTAGCGCAGCCGGGAAAGTCGCCGTTTAAAGTTACGACGGTGGATACGTTCCACGATCCTGAGGGAGGCGCGCTCAGAGGCAGAAATAAGATAACGCTCATAGAAGCAGGCGGCGTGCGCCTGGCGCACTTCGGCGATCTCGGCCACGAACTTTCGGACGAGCAGCTTGAAGCAGTAAAAGGCTCGGATATCATCATGATACCTGTAGGCGGATTTTATACAATAGACGGCGTTCAGGCGGCTCGTCTTGCGGAAGCGACCGGCGCAAAGCTCATAGTACCGATGCATTTCCGCAGCGGTGACAAAGGTTTTGATGTTATAGATACGCCGGATGCGTTTATAAACGCGCTCGATGCTGATATAACGAGATATGATGCTGACGACAATGTTATAAAGGTGGCTGACCGTCACGCTTACGTGTCTGCCGGCGGCGATACTGTCGGCATAGACCTTGACGGCGCGGGACGCGCAGCTGTTTTACTGCATTTTAATTAGATTTAAGTGGGATCGGAGTAAAAATGTTAGCAACTTTAGAAGCAGATTATATCGGCAGAGTCCTGCTTACTTTCCTTGTTTCGATGGTGCCTGTTGTTGAACTCAGGGGAGGCATACCGTTCGGAACAGCGCTCGGGCTGGATCCTGTCAGCGCGGCTGTGGCAGCCATACTGGGGAATCTTGTGCCGGTACCGTTTATAATACTGTTCATAAGACACATATTCGACTGGCTGCGCAGGTACGATAAGCCGCGCGCTCTCGTCGAAAAATTTGAAAAGAAGGCGCATCTGAAAAGCAAAAATGTAATAAAATACCAGACATTCGGCCTGTGCCTTTTCGTGGCCCTGCCGCTGCCCGGCACCGGAGCGTGGACAGGCGCCCTAATCGCAGCGATACTCGATATGCGCTTAAAGCGCGCTATGCCGTCCATCATACTCGGCGTCATCATCGCAGCGACCATAGTAACGTGCGTGACACGCGGCGTAGTTGCAGCTCTGTTCTAAACAGCGTAAATGCAGCGATGCAGCCGGCAGGCAAGCGCGCAATATCTATAACTAATAACAAATAACAAACCGTCGGAGCAGACGACCGGTCACCCGGTCAGAAGGCCCGGCGGTTTTTTTATAGACAGACCGGAAATGTTAATTGTGTTATTTTAAATAACATATAAATGCCCGGATATGTAATTTAAAATAACAAAAAACGAAAAAATCCCGGAAAAACAAAAAAATATACGCATATACGAAATAAACTCCGCATATCGGTTGACATAAAATAATTTTTAATATAACATAAAAAAGTACTTTAATTTTGCAGTAGATTCAAATGTTGTTTTAAATAACATTTAACTGAGATTTAAAAACAGTTTAATATATTGCCGCAGTATATATATTAAATGATCCTGAATGCAGAGGATGATCCTGCGGGACGGTCTTCGTATGATTTTATACGGTCTGCTTTTATGTAGATCATCCTGCTGCGGTCAGCATATATCGGAGGTACTTTATTATGAAGAAATTATCAGGAAAACTGCTCGCGCAGACAGTTGTTTCCATAAGAAAAGAAAAGGGCATGACGCAGGCTCAGCTTGCAGAGGCTACAGGTATAAACAGAGCCATGCTCTCACGCCTTGAGTCAGAGGATTACGTACCATCTGTTGAGCAGATGCAGGCGCTCGGCGATATTCTCGGATTTGAGCCGGTAGACATGTTTATAGAAGAAAGCGGCAGAAAGAACGTAAAAGGTATAATACTCGCAGCCGGAAAGGGAACGCGTATGTATCCTATGACGATGCCCGTGTGCAAGCCGCTCATACCCGTGTACGACAAGCCGCTCATATACTACCCGCTCGCAGTCCTGCTGCAGGCCGGCATAAGAGACGTCCTCATAATCGTCCCGCCTGACGAGATGTACTCGTTCATAAAGCTGTTCGGCGACGGCTCAGACCTTGGCATAAACATCACATACAAGATACAGAAAGTCCAGAGAGGCATAGCCGACGCATTCATAATAGGAAAAAGCTTCATCGGTGACGATGACGTCTGCCTCATACTCGGAGACAATATATTTTACGGAGACGGTCTCGCAGAGTGCCTGCAGAAAGCCAGAGAAAACAAAGGCACAACGATATTCGGTTACTACGTAGAGGACCCGCACCCGTTCGGAGTAGTAGAGTTCGATGAAAACGGCAAAGCAGTATCCATAGAAGAAAAACCGGCAGAGCCGAGATCGAACTATATAGTTCCCGGACTGTATTTTTATGACAACAGCGTGGTCGAGATAGCCGAAAACGTGCAGCCGTCAGAGCGCGGTGAGCTTGAGATAACAAGCGTGAACAACGAGTATCTCAGGCGCGGCGACCTCAACGTAGTAACGCTCGGCAGAGACTTCACGTGGCTTGATGCAGGAAGCGCAGAAAGCCTGCTGCGCTCAGCAAACACCATAATGGACATCCAGAAGCGCACAGGAAGGCAGGTAGCCTGCCTCGAAGAGATAGCCTACAAAATGGGATACATAGACAGAGAACAGCTCCGCGCAGTCGCCGAGAGCATGAAAAAGACGACATACGGACAGTATATACTGGGACTGTAGGTGGCCGCAGCATGTCCATAACATTCAATACACAGTATCTTAAAGGATACATCACCGAAGAAGAGCTGGCTCCGGTAATGCAGAAAGCAAAAAAAGCGGCAGCCGAGCTGGCCGGCGACACGTGCAGGGATGCAGCCATGACAGCCTGGCGCACGCTTCCCGCAGACACAGGCAGAGCAGAGCTTGCGCATATAAAAGATACAGCGGCGCGTATCCGAAAAAACAGCACCGCCCTCATAGTCATAGGCATAGGCGGCTCGTACCTCGGAGGCCGCGCAGCACTGGAATTTTTAGGAAGCCGCTACCGCAATGATTTCGCAGACGTAAAAATATACTTCATAGGCACATCGCTGTGCCCGGAGGCATTGAGCAATGTAATGCGCATATGCGACCGCCAGGCGGACGTAAGCGTAAACGTCATTTCAAAATCAGGAACAACGACAGAGCCGGCCATAGCATTCAGATTTTTCAAAGACTACATGGAAAAACGCTACGGCCGTGAGGAAGCGTCAAAGCGCATATATGTAACGACAGACGCAGAGCGCGGCACACTGCGCGCGCTGGCGCGCCGCGAAGGCTACGAAACATTCACTATACCGTCAGGCGTTGGAGGAAGGTACTCGGTGCTCACAGCAGTCGGACTGCTGCCTGTGGCAGTTGGCGGATTTGACGTAGACCTTATCATGGAGGGCGCCCGCGACGCCCAGGAGCGCTACGACCGCGCCGATGACAACGATGCCAACAAATACGCAGCCATACGCAACCTCCTGTATCAGAAGGGCAAGAAAATAGAGCTCTTTACATGCTGCGACTCGTCGCTTACGATATTCAACGGATGGCTCCGCCAGCTTTTCGGCGAGAGCGAAGGCAAGGACGGCAAGGGCATATACCCCGACGCCATCCTGTTTTCAACAGATATGCACTCCATGGGCCAGTATATACAGGACGGCGAGCGCCTTATGTTTGAGACAGGCATAGTCTTTAACGAAGGCAGGCATAACCTCCTCATGGACGAAAAGGAAGACGACTCCGACAACCTCAACTATCTGGCCGGACGCACGCTTTTCAATATAAACAGAGTATCTATAGAAGCAGCGCTGCAGGCCCACAGCCGCGGCGGCGTGCCGTGCATGCTCATAGAAGGCAGATACCCGAACGAGTACCATCTCGGCGAGCTCATATACTTCTTTGAGCACGCGTGCGCAGTATCGGGGCTCATCCTCGGCGTAGACCCGTTCGACCAGCCGGGAGTGGATGTCTATAAAAACAGCATGTTCACGCTGCTCGGAAAGCCGGGGTACGAGACTTCAGAACAGTCAAAAATGTCAAAGCGGCCGGAGCCGTCAGACCGCGGCCCGGAAAAAGGAGAATAAAGTAAAAAACTTACAGTAAGGTATAAGAATATGAACAACGACCCAACAGAAAAATACAAAGAGTGGTGCCGCAAAGCAGTAAACGACCCTGACCTTGCAGCAGAGCTAAGAGAAATGCAGCACGACACAGCGCGCATCCGGGACGCGTTTTACAGAGATCTTGACTTCGGCACAGCAGGCCTGCGCGGCATCATAGGCGCAGGAACTGACCGCATGAACGTCTACACAGTCGCAAAAGCCACACAGGGCCTTGCAGGATACCTCAAAAAAAGATACGATGCCCCGTCAGCGGCAATAAGCTTTGACAGCCGCATAAAATCAGACATATTTGCCCGCGTCGCCGCGGGAGTCCTGGCAGCAAACGGCATAAAAGTGCACATATGGCCTCAGCTTATGCCTGTCCCTGTCCTGTCATACTCAGTACGCGCCCTCGGCGCCTCCGCAGGCATCATGATAACAGCATCACACAACCCGGCCGCCTACAACGGCTACAAGGTATACGGCGAAGATGGCTGCCAGATAACGACAGAAGCCGCAAAAGCAATACTGTCAGAAATAGAAAAGCTTGACATTTTTGAAGACATAAAAACATCAGACTTCAGCGCCGGCCTGGCCGGCGGGCAGATAAACTACATTTCAGACGAAGTGTACACCGCATTTACAGAAGAAGTAAAAAAACAGTCCGTGCTGTACGGAGACGAAACAGACAAAAATATAGCCATAGTATACACTCCGCTGAACGGCTCCGGCCTGCATCCCGTTACGCGCGCATTGCGCGAGTCAGGTTATACAAATATAACCATAGTAAAAGAGCAGGAGCAGCCGGACGGCAGATTCCCGACATGCCCGTCCCCGAACCCTGAGATCCGCGAAGCGATGGCGCTCGGCCTGCAGTACGCGAAGCGCATCGGCGCAGACCTGCTGCTCGCAACAGACCCGGACTGCGACCGCGCAGGCATAGCAGTAAAGGACCCGGAAGCAAAGGACGGATACACGCTGCTCACAGGCAACCAGACAGGCGTCCTCCTGCTCGACTATATATGCTCGCAGCGTATAAAGCACGGCGCGATGCCGCCTGACCCCGTCATGATAAAAAGCATAGTCACGACAGACCTCGCAGCGCAGGTGGCAGAAAGCTACGGCGTACGCACCGTAAACGTCCTCACAGGCTTCAAGTTCATAGGCGAACAGATACTTAAAATGGAAAAACTGGGAAAAGCGGATTCGTTTATATTCGGTTTCGAAGAGTCATACGGCTATCTGTCCGGCGCATACGTGCGCGACAAGGACGGCGTTGACGCGGCGCTCCTCATATGCGAGATGTTCTGCTGCTACGCGTCACGAGGAATAAGCCTGACAGAAAGGCTAGCGCAGATATACGAAAAGCACGGATACTGCCACAACAGCGTATATTCATATACATTTGAAGGCGCCGCAGGCTTTGAGCGCATGAAGGGTATAATGAACGATCTGCGCAGAGGCGTAGCTGCCGTCGCCGGCAGAGATATAATAAAAACTGTTGATTTCGTTGACGGCCCGGACGGCCTGCCGCCCGCCGACGTCCTTAAGTTCGTGTTTGACGACGGATCGGTCATAGTGCGTCCGAGCGGCACAGAGCCTAAGCTCAAGGCGTATATAACTGTAAGCGCGTCAGACAGAAAAGCTGCAGACGCTGCGGCAGAAGATATACTCAGAGACATAATTGTATATTTTAAGTAAAATCATTTGCGGCGCTGTTGATTATGCAGCGCCGCTGGAGTATTATTGGGATAAATGCACAGAAGGCGGCGCGTAGCGCGGCCTCATCCTGACGGCGCGAGCCGTCGCAGTGACAGAGATATTCATATAAGCATATTTGTTTATTGGAAATGAGGGTATTGACATGGAAAAAAAAGGAACCATACTTGCCGCAGGCGGCACAGGCTTTATAGGCAGCCACACTGTAGTCGAGCTTCTTGAGCAGGGATACGGCGTAGTCATAGTTGACAACCTTTACAACAGCTCAGCCGACATGACAGAGCGCATAAACAAGATAACAGGAAAAACGCCGAAGTTTTATGACGCTGACGTGACAGACGCCGGCGCGCTCAGAAAAATATTCAGCGAAAACGATATAACAGCGGTCATGCACTTCGCAGGCTACAAGGCGGTAGGCGAGTCGGTGCAGAAGCCGCTCGAGTACTACAGGAACAACCTCGATACGACGCTCACGCTCCTTGAGGTCATGAGAGAGTATGGCGTTAAAAATATAATATTCAGCTCGTCAGCCACTGTTTACGGCATGGATAACGTATCGCCGATGAACGAAACGATGAAGCTGGGCGAGTGCACGAACCCTTACGGCTGGACAAAGTGGATGATAGAGCGTATCATGACGGACGCAGCCGCCGCAGACCCTGAGCTTTCAGTAGTGCTTCTCAGATACTTCAACCCTATAGGAGCCCACACGAGCGGCCTCATAGGCGAAAGGCCGACAGGCACGCCGAATAACCTCATGCCGTACATCTCTCAGGTAGCGTCAGGCAGGCTTGAAAAGCTGTCCATATACGGCGATGACTACCCGACGCCGGACGGCACGGGAGTGCGCGACTATATACACGTCATGGACCTCGCAAAGGGCCACGTCGCAGCGCTCGACTATCTTGTATCGCACAGGGGAACGGAGGTCTTCAACCTCGGAACAGGCAGAGGCTTCAGCGTAAAGGAGCTTGTAGATGCGTTTGTACGCGTAAACGGAGTAAAAGTCCCTTACGTCGTGACAGGACGCCGCGCGGGCGACATAGCAGAGTGCTACGCTGACGTATCAAAGGCAGAGAGAGTCCTCGGCTGGAAAGCCGAAAAGGGAATAGACGATATGTGCCGCGACTCGTGGCGCTGGGAGCAGAACCTCGCAGCCGAGTCCCGGTCAGCCGGGAAGGCCGGTAAGTAAATGAAAAGAAGGAGATTCAGCGCCGGAGGCGTGATCCTGCTCATAGCGGCAGTCCTTATACTGTGCTTCATATGGGGAAACTCCATGCTGCCGGGCTCGCAGTCGTATAACGTCAGCATGGGCTTCAGAAACTTCCTCGCCGTAAAGCTGCAGGGCGTAGACTGGATACACGTCCCTAAAAATGCAGTCATGCGTAAGCTGGCGCACATCACAGAGTTTACGCTTCTCGGCATCGTGCTTACGGGTATTATAAAGGGTATGATGAAGATAAGCTGCGGCTGGGTGCTTTTCGCCGGCATGAGCGCCGCGCTTGCGGACGAGACGATACAGCTGTTTTCAGGAAGCAGATCGAGCAGCGTAAGAGACGTATGGATAGACATGGGCGGTTTCGTGACAGGCGTCGCGATAGTGATGCTCATCATGCTGCTGTGGCGCGCCATAAAAAGGCGGTAAGTATACGTTATTGTAAATACGGGGACGCCGATGCCGGCGGCTGATATACGGAACGCTCCGCGTCGCAGAATGGGATG
>CAKQOE010000028.1 GCA_934255545.1 uncultured Clostridia bacterium
CTTTTTGCGCGCCGGTGGGTCAGCATTTTACGACTTCCGATGCTTTTGCTGACTTTTTGCGCGCCGGCGGGTCAGCATTTTACGACTTCCGACGCTTTTGCTGACTTTTTGCGCGCCGGTGGGTCAGCAGTTGGCGACTTCCGACGTTTTTGCTGACTTTTTGCGCGCCGGTGGGTCAGCATTTTACGACTTCCGATGCTTTTGCTGACTTTTTGCGCGCCGGCGGGTCAGCAGTTGGCGGTTCTTGGCTCGTTTGCTGACTTTACTGCAGTACATTAGTGAGCGCGTCTGCTATGTACGGTACTGCGGCGTTTACCTGCGTTATCGTATTTGCATTGTTTCCGAGTTCGAGAAGTATATAGTTATTACTCAGATAGCCATTGAATTTATACGGTTTTTCTATGACTCCCGTGCAGAGTCCGGGATAGAGCTCGTTTGATTTTTTAACTATTTTATCTGCAAGTGCTCTTATTTCCTTATAATTATCGTTTTTCGTGCCTACTACCATGGCGAATGACGCGACTGTTTCGCCATTTACAACTGCTGTTTTTGCTTTACCTGACGCGGTCGCCGCGTCGCGGTGGAAGTCTACGACAAGCTTCGGTGATCTATGCTCCTTCAGGAGCTTTTTCAGCGTTTCAAGCGAACGGTTGTATGACTTGTTGTACGACGGCGAATCGTGAAGCGTCGTATCATGTATGACGCTGTAGCCCTTTGCCTTCAGAGCCGCAGTCAGGTTGTTGGCGGCCTCGCGCACTGTGCCGGCTGTGTCAGCGCTGTGCGTTGTTTCGGCGTTGGCGACAGGGGCGTAAGCCTCTGTCGCGTGGGTGTGGTATATTATTATTTCGCCGGACCCGGTGGCGCTGCTGACTTTTACTGTTTTTGAGGAGTCAGCGGCGCTTTTTGTCAGGACGGCTGTCTGGCCGGGGCTGCTGCCGTTTTGGGGCTGTGGGGAGGCGGCGCCGCCTGTGGATGGTCCGGTGGTCTGCGGGGCGGCGCTGCCGGTGCTGTTTTGTGAGGCGGCAGCCCCGGCCGCGCCGGATGAGTTACCGGTCCCGGCGCCATTGCCGTCAGAAAGCACGAGTTTTATTCCGCTTTCTGTGATCTTATTTTGTGTATTTTTATCAGTCGCTGTATCATCTGTGCTTATTACAAGCGCTATATTATCTATACCATCTATCTTGTTATCCTCTTGACCTGCAGCTTCTTTATCTCTGCCATCTGACACATTTCCGGAACTCACTGTGACATCTTTATCATCAGCTGTATCTTTTATATCATTAGTGCCATCCGGGCCGTTTTTCAGCTCTTCAATTCCTAAGCTCAGTGCAGGAAGACTCTCCTCGTATTTTGAAATGACCTGAGATACCGGGCTGTCCGCAGGCAGCATATTGAGCACCATTATAAATGAAGCTGTCCACGCAGCCATGCTGAATATCCGCCGTTTTCCTCGAACAGCCCTCTTATCGTTTTTATCATTTCCGGCATATCCTGCACCGCCGCTGTATTCCTTCCCGCTTTTCCTGTATCCTGCATGATCGTACAAATAGCCTCCGTATTCATTCCTGCATGCCGGTCTGTTTGTGCGGGTCTCCGATGCGCTTATCCTGCATATTTTTTCTTTTCTCTGAATATTTTCTACACGCTCATATCTGCTGCTCCCATGACGCGTGTCACCGCGCCTGCCTTGCAGTATTTTTCTTTTTCTGTACATAAGATATTCCTCCTGCTTCATTCCGCTGCTCTTAAATCATATGCACATCAGGACTCCGCTATGAAAACATCTTAAGAAAAGTCAGTAAACTGCCGCATCCCGCTTCCAGACTTCATTATTACTGCTCCTGCTGCGTCATCTTTCTGCGTCTTCGAACCACTCAGCGCCGCAGGCTCCGGGCAGCAGCGTCATATTGACCGCGTCGGCTATTATGCCGGAAAAGTCTTTTATCACCTGATCTATATCACTCGATGTAACTATCATGTTCAGCTTCTCACAGTCAATTTCCTTTTCCAGCTCATCAACATTCTTACCAAGCGCCTGCATCTTTCCTGCGACAGTATCCATAATTATTGTCTTGGCATCTGTAACGGTCGGCGTTCCTATGGCTATGACGCGTGCTCCCACGGTTTCCTCGTTGAGCGCCATCCTCATGTTGCCGGTCCCGGACCCGGGCGCTATCCCTGTATCGCTTATCTGTATCGTAGTATTCACCCTATCAAGGCTGCGCGCGGCGAGCGCGTCTATCGCTATTATCACATCAGCGCCGCATATTTCTGCTGCCCTGCGTATGACCTCCGCCGATTCAAGTCCCGTCGTTCCCATTACTCCGGGGCATATCCCGCTCACGCACGCCATCTCGTCGTCACTGTCCTCGCCGTACATCACGAAATAATGGCGTGTTATCCGGACCTTTTCGAGCGTCACCGGGCCGAGCGAATCAGGCGTTATCTTTTCGTTTCCGAGCCCCGCCACCAGCACCTTCAGCCTGTCATGAAACGGAACGAGCCGTCTGAGCTCCCCGGCAAGTGCCTCGGCAACACACGCGCGCCGTTCTGACCGGCATTTCGTTATGCTTTCATCTGTTTCGATCGTTATATAATTTCCGACAGGCTTTCCCATTATCCTCGCGCCAACGCTGTCGATCACCTCTATCCGCGTAACACTCACGCCATCAGCCGCCATGCTCACATCGACACTGACTCCCGGCACCTCGCATCCTGCTCCGTGCTCTGCATGGTACATCTCCCTTGTTTCGACCGCAAGATCCGTCCTTATCCCCATAAATAATTTCCTTTCATTTAATTAATAAGTAATGAATTTTCCTATTTCCCGCGCGCCCGGCGCGCATACAGCTTCGCTTTTGCATCCTCCTGTTCCGGCGGTGACGCCGGCTCCCTGTATTGATTTATTATCCTGTAATAAAATTATTTTATACATGAAATGCATGCATACCTGCGTCCGCCCGGCGGACGTAAAGGCGGCAGAGCCGCGCAGCTGATATTTTTCTGCATCTGCTTTCTGCCTGAAAAATATTAATTTAAAATGATTTTTCTGTTGCAAATATACGGGCGATATAGTATAATTTCTTAGATATTTTGCGAAAGTGGGGTGAACAAATAATGGCAAATATTAAGTCAGCTAAGAAGAGAATCTCTGTAATCAACAAGAAGACAGCTCAGAACAGACGTATAAAGGATCATGTTAAGGCTGTATTAAAGAGCTTTGACAAGGCTGTAGCTGAGGGCGATCTCGCTACTGCGACTGAAAAGCTGAGACTGGCTGAGAAGAAGCTTATGAAGGCAGCATCTAAGAATATTATTCATAAGAAGGCTGCTTCAAGAAAAGTTTCAAGACTTTACAAGAAGCTCAACAAAGCACAGGCGAAGTAAATCTCACCCGTCCCCACATGCGTATAAGTTAAATACGCACAAATATTATTAAAAAACGAAGGGCAAGTGTCTCACCCTTCGTTTATTTATTTTTTGTCTTTGTCTATTAAATTTTTGCAATTTTACGGAATATAATAAACAGTTTCATATTACACATTGCAGCGAAGCTGATTTTTTATTGCATTCATCGAGTCCATTTCTTATGATTTCAGGTACAGGAAATAGAATGTCTTTGTTCCTTTAAGATGAAAAGCGGCGCATGACGCGCCGCTCTGTTTGTGTTCTGTAATGTGTTTTGTGATATTTTGTGATGTTTTCAGCGACATTGATCTGTCATTGTGCGGATCGGTATGTCACTGATCGTGATGTTTACTAGTCGAGATACTTTTTGCCCATTCCGAGGTTTACGAGGCTTGTAACTGCTGAGGCTATGCCTGCTGCCGCTGTTACGAGTCCTAAAATAAATGTTACGATCGCGAGACCTTTTTTCATGGTGAATTACCTCCGTATTTATCTTTTTGTTTTTAACTTTGCGCCGCCCTGAGCATATAGACCCGGCCGGCCTATGCGGCAGGGGCTGTGTTGGATGTATATATAATAACTAATTTTTGCTTTTTGTTCAATGATAAAAGTATTTTTTGTTTTTTGGGGGTGTTTTGGGGCGCGGCGGCCTGGTCTGGTATGGGGCCGCGGCGCCTGCGGCAGGCTGTCGGCGCGCATTTTCATGTGTGGCGCGGCGACGGCCGTGATGTTGCTGCAGGGATGCGGGCGCGCCGGGCGCGCGGGCTGTTTTGTATTTATTACTGTATTTTATTCGTTCATGAGCTTTAGAGCTGTGAGGACTTCGAGCTGGACTGCTATGTCGAGCGCTGATTCGTCTGCTTCGAACTTTCCGTGGTGGATGCCGTAATTTTTTCTGCCCTCGTAGCCTGTGCCTACGAAGAAGAACGCTGACGGGCGCTCTGCTGCGTAGAATGCGAAGTCTTCTACTCCCATTGACGGGTGCTCTTTTGTGATGATGTTTTCGCTGCCGATGACTTCTGCTGCGACTTCGTTTAACTTATCAACTACTGCATCGTCGTTGTGCTGGGCTATGTAGCCCGGTCTGAATCTGACTTCCGCTGACGCTCCCATCGCTGCGGCGACTCCTGTAGCTGCCTCTTCGAGGCGCTTCATTGCGCGCTCACGCGTCTGAGCCGATGTAGTACGCATCGTGCCTGTGAGCTCGGCGAGGTCGCATATGATGTTTCCGGCTGTTCCGGCGTGGAATTTTCCGATGGTTATGACGCACGAGTCCACCGCGCCGATGTTTCGACTGACTATGCTCTGGACCGCCGTGACTATCTGGGATGCGGCAACTATAGCGTCAACGCCCTCGTCCGGGTAAGCGCCGTGGCTCTTTACGCCGTGGACCGTTATGTCGAACATATCTGACGACGCGTGAGTGTAGCCGTGCTTCGTGCCGATCGTGCCTGCGATAAGCTCGGGGTCTACGTGGTAACCTAGGACATGATCTACGTGCGGCGACTCAAGGCAGCCCGCTTTTATCATGCGGTCGGCGCCGCCGTCTGTTTCCTCTGCCGGCTGGAATATGAATTTTACCGGGGCGGTCAAAAGCTTTCTGACATCAGGGTCGGAGAATATTTTTGCCGTACAAAGGAGCGCCGCCATGTGCATGTCGTGACCGCATGCGTGCATTACGCCCGGGTTTCTCGAGCAGAACTCGAGTCCTGTTTCTTCCGGCATCGGGAGCGCGTCTATGTCGGCTCTGATGGCTATGCACTTGCCGCCGCTCGCTTCTGCATGCGCTTCGAGCACTCCGACGAGGCCTGTCGGCAGGAGGCGCTGCGTCTTTATGCCTATTTCATTTAAAAGGGCTTCGATATATTCAGTTGTTTTGAACTCCTCGTCGCCGACTTCCGGGTACATGTGCAGATGGCGCCTTACGGTTATCATCCATTCGCGGTATTCGTCGAGCTTTGTTTTTATTAATTCCTTGATCTGATTATTTTTTATATTTATTTCCATTTTTCACCTTTTTATGCGCCGTTCCACAGCTTTTCAGCTTTGCCCGGGCGTTTTTGTATGCATTTTAAATATTCTTTTACAGTATACTACAGCGATGGATAGAAATGAACTTTTATTGATCGCGCTGAGGCCAGGTTTTTGACATTTGGTTGTTTTGCTGACTTTTTGCGCGCTGTCGGGTCAGCAGTTTCTGCTATTTGGTTGCTTTGCTGACTTTTCTGACGCCGCCGGGTCAGCAGTTGCCGGCTTTTGGCGCTTTTGCTGACTTTTCTGACGCTGCCGGGTCAGCACTTGTCGGCTTTCGGTTGTTTTGCTGACTTTTTGCGCGCTGTCGGGTCAGCAGTTTCTACTATTTTCTGCTTTTGCTGACTTTTCTGACGCTGTCGGGTCAGCAGTTACTGCCATCTGTATCTTTTACTGATCCTCTAAAGAAAGGAAAGGACCATATGTATATCAACAGTATGATAAAAAAAGATTTAATAGATATTGATGCAGTAAGGATATTCCCAAAACCTCTGCATCCAGGCGATCATGCCGCTATCATCGCAGCTTCGTCACCCATCTCTGAGCAAGGACTTAAAACTGCTGTCAAATCAATTGAATTTCTTGGCTTAAGGCCGGTAATAATGCCGTCGTGCGAATGCGCGCCGCCCCGGCCGTGGCTGGCGGCTGACGACAGGCGGCGCGCTGCAGACCTGACGTCCGCGCTGGCGGATCCGCAGGTGCGCGGGATATTTTTTGCGCGCGGAGGCTATGGGAGCGCGCGCATCGTTCCGTATATAGATTTTGAGCTGTTTCGCCGTTTTCCTAAGATGCTGCTTGGGTCAAGCGACTTGACTTTTCTTTTGAACGCGGTCAGCGCGCGGTCCGGTCTTGTGACGTTTCATGGACCGATGCCTTCTGTTGACGGTGGTTATGGCGGGTTGGACGATGTTAGTTTGGCGGCGCTTTGCGCGGCCGTTTTTGGGGCGGGCGGCGGGGATGCGGAACCGGGGCGCGAGTTATGGTACTGCGGCTGTACGGAATGTGTACGGGGCAGCGGCAGCCCGGTGGAGCCTTTTGCGAAGCCCGGCGGCGGGGACGCGGCCGGGCCTGTTATGCGGCTTACGTTTGAATACAGCCGCATCATCGGCGGCAATCTTACTGTGCTGTGCTCCATGCTCGGCACACCGTATGAGCCGGATTTTAACGACGCTGCCGTTTTTCTTGAAGATATAAATGAACCGTTATATAAAATAGACCGGATGCTCACCACTTTGGCGCTGTCCGGTCGTCTTTCCCGCTGCGCGGGCATTGTATTCGGTTCGTTTAAAGACTGCTGCGCCGCGGGCGGGGCAGCAGTCCCGGCGGATACTTCAGCGTGCGGAGCTGATGAGCAAAGCCTGCTTCTTGAGCTTATGGAAGAAGCAGGCCGTCGGACCGGGCGACCGGTCGTAACAGGTCTGCCGTTCGGGCACGAGCTTCCTTCTGTAACATTTCCTATCGGCTGACCTGCCGCTATATTTATTCGTTCAATTGACGCAGCGGATACCGGAAATACATCGATCGTCATTCATCTTCTTCGTAAAACTCCTCATCAAGCCCGCCGCGCATGAAGCGATTGAGTTTAGTCTGATTATGCTCGACTATTTTTTTCTGAACGTAATTTTCGCGGTCGCTCAGTATAGCGTACATCTCATCGACTATGACCTCCGGGCGCAGATCCGGATGATCCGACATATTTGCCAGAAAGCCCAGCATCTTTCCCGCCGTGTAGTCAGTATTGAGATACCGCTCGCTTATCTCGCGGCAGAACTCGTCAGGATAGCCGCGCCACCGTAAAGCCTTATAGAGCTTTACGCTCTTATTTTCTGACGGCGCGCTCATTCTGCCGTGCTCCCGTTTTTTTCATCATCTTCATCTGCTGCGTCTGTTACGGCTTCGCCGTGCTCCAGCATCTTTTCATCTTCTGTCACTCCGCTGCCGCACGCAAGTATACTGCAAGGTCTGTCAAACGTTATCGGCGATCCGTCAAGCTGCGTTATGCTCCCGCCCGCCTCAGTCACAAGTAGTGCTCCCGCTGCGTAATCCCACGGCTGCAGGCGCATCTCAAAAAACAGCTCCGCTCTGCCCGCTGCTATCGTGCAAAGGTCTATCGCAGCAGACCCGCTCCTGCGTATATCGAGCGCGTGCGTGAAATAATCAAATGCCCTCTTAAACGTCGGCCCGGCCGACCCATCGTAATATATTGCAGTACCGAACACTACCAGTCCGTCAGCGAGCTTATTTTCAGAAACGCGCACTGCGCGCCCGTTCACCTGCGTACCGCAGCCCTTTACCGCAGTGAACATTTCGTCCTGATACGGGTTGTAAATAACTGCCATATACGGTTTGCCGTCATTCAGCAGGCCAACTGAAACTGCACTGTTTCTGTAGCCTTTTATGAAATTTGTAGTGCCATCGATAGGGTCAACGACAAAAACGAGCCCCTTGTCATAGTCCGGCATATATGAGCCGCCTGCGTCAGCGTCTGCAGTCTCCTCGCCCATAAAGCGCGACTCAGGCAGCAGCGCCGTTAGCTCCTTTTCCAGGATATCCTGTATCTTCCTGTCATAGAATGTCACGAAATTTCCATGACCCTCTTTCGCTGCTACAGTTTCCTTGACATGCTCCGCATCGAGCATGATCTGCCCGCACTTTCTGACTATATCTGCTATCTGCTGAATCATCTTTTCTTCTTCCATTTTATTTGAATTCCTTTTATTATATTAATATATGACACACGGTCATCACAGCGGTCCTACCGCTGCCCGTGATATAATATTACCATATAGTATAGCAAAGAAAGGTTCATCGGTGAAATTAAATGAGCGTTGCTCCGGAAAAACATAAATACAAAAATTTTACATATAAACAGATATCAGAAGATCACACTCGCCCGGCCGCACGCCGCGGCAAAGTGACAAAGCTTAATTACCCCACACGCCGTTACGGTGTAAAATATGCCTACGTTTACACACCTTACGGATACGACGGCAGCGATATGAAAACGCGCTACGACATCGTATACATCATGCACGGCGCAAACAGCGGCGCTGAAACCTTCCTGTGGGGCGAAGGGCTCGACTCGCATTTCAAAAACATACTCGACCATATGATAGAAAACGGCGAGATAAAGCCACTTATCGTAGTCACGCCCGGGCTGTACCCGACATCTGATGTAAAAAACTACAAAGGTCAGGAGGCTGAGCTTGCAGACGAATTCACGGACGAGCTCGTGGATCATCTTATGCCGGCTGTAGAAAGCATGTACCTGACATACGCAGATACAATAGACGCAGCCGGTTTTCGCGCATCCCGCGCGCACAGAGCATTCGGCGGATTTTCAATGGGCGCCGTAGTCGCATGGTATACATTCGCGCGCCATATGGATCTCTTCAGCGCCTTTATGCCCATATGCGGCGACTGCTGGATAAAAGGAAAGTTCGGCGGCGAGCATTTTCCGGACGAAACAGCTGAATGGCTCGCCGGTTCAGTAAAAAACGGTCCGCTCACACCTGATAATTTTACGATTTATATGGCCACAGGCACGCTCGATATGGCATTTCCGGGCCTGACGAACCAGCTCGGCGGCATGAAAAAGTATCCTGATGTTTTCCACATAGTTGAAAACGGCGAGCTCGTTTATGATGAAGATCCGGCTGCGGCTGTGCCTGCGACCGGAAAAGCCGCGCAGCCCAATCTTTATTATTTCACAGTCGAGGGCGGCGTTCACGACTATGTCTACGCTTACGAATATTTCCGCGCCGCGCTCGCTGCTGAGTATCCGCTGTAAATTTGACCTTAACGCAAAAACGCCGCCGGCTGACCTGAAGCACATTTTCCATATGCTTTTCGTCAGCGGGCGGCGCTTCTGACGCCGTGAGGCGTCGTACATTTTATCCGTTCTTATTACCTTATCGGCTTATTACTTTATTTTTTAATTATTGTCATCGCGTCATTTATGACGGGATATTGTCCTGGCGCTTTATCTTTTTTGTAGTCGTGCGGACAAAATCCTCTTTACGGATAACTACTTCCTTTACGCGCTTGTAGCTCGTCATCGTCATATTCGCTTCATTTACTGCGTTCTTTACATACTTGTATATCTCATCCTCATCAGGCTCGTGGCCGAGCGCTTCTTTTATGACGTCGATATCAGGGAGCACCTGCACTGCAACTACGTCCTCGTTTCCGCGAAGCGAGCCGTATACCATGCACTCGGAAATACACGGCACAGCGTTCAGCACCTCTTCTATCTCCTCAGGATAGATATTTTTGCCCGATTTAGTAACGATAACGTTTTTATGGCGGCCTGTCAGGTACAGCCAGCCTTCCTTATCGGTAAATCCAAGGTCGCCGGTGTTGAACCAGCCGTCATGAATGACCTCTGCAGTCTCTTCCGGCATATTATAATACCCGAGCATGACATTAGGGCCGCGGTATAATATCTCTCCGATGCCGTCCTCATCCTGATTTATGATCTTAAACTCGCCGCTCGCCACTGCAACGCCGACAGAACCGGCCTTCTTGTAACGTTCCTTAGCGCTGTCAGGCGTTCCCGCAACAAGCGGAGTGCACTCAGTAAGCCCGTATCCCTGAAGAACGGTTATCCCCAGGTCCTCAAAACCCCTGAAAACATTAGGATACAGCGCCGCCGCACCCGTGATTATCATACGGAGCCTGCCGCCGAGCCCGGCATACACCTGCTTGAAAAGCGTCCTGCTCAGATCGATGCCGAAAGCCTTCATTTTATTATTTGCCTTTATAGCCTTTCTGAGCTTCCCGTCGCTGCCCTGCTTCTTCGCCTGCTTCCATATCTTGTCATATATCATCTCAAGAACGAGCGGAACAGCGATAAATACAGTATTGTGCGCCTCTTCCATATTTTTTGTTATATACTTCAGTCCCTCGCAGAACGCAGTGCTCGCTCCGCGATAAAGAATGAGGAGCATGCCAAACGTGCACTCATAAGTGTGGTGAATTGGCAATATAGACAGAGTTTTGTCCGTCGGAAGTATGTGAGCTATACGGCACGTATCCATGATATTTGCTGTGATATTGCGCTGGCTCAGCATAACGCCCTTAGGGTTTCCGGTCGTTCCGGACGTGAACAGAAGCACGCTCATCCTGTCCGGATCGACATCATCAGAAGCGAACTGGGAATTTCCGAGCGCCATAAGGCTCTCGCCTGCTCCTGTAAGCTCCTTCCAGTCATAATAATTCACATTTGCTCCTGCGCAAATGCTTTCCGCATCCTTCCGCGCGCCCGGCGCGCCCTCAGCGGCATCTGCCTTCATTGCAGAAAGGTATTCGACCATGCTCAGCGACATGTCCGTGCGGTCGCCGTAAAACTGCATTATTACATGATTTTCCACGCCGCTTACGCTTTCAAACTTTGACGCTTCGTCTGACGTATAAAATACTGTGCGGCACTCAGCAGTGCTTATAACGTTCTGTATCGCTTCGCTGTCGAGTTCCTTATCTATAGGTACTATGACTCCGCCGCCTATGACTACAGCAAGGTATGTCGCGATCCATTCATAGCATCCCTGGCCCATAACGCCTATACGCTCGCCGGCAAGGCCCATGGCGCGTATCTGCGTGCCAAGCGCCTGTACATCGTGCTTGAGCAGGGTGTAGCTGACAGGCTCATATGGCGCGCCCTTTTTCTTTTTGACCCAGAACGCCGGGCGTTCAGGATACGTCTCTACGCTTCCGTAAAGCAGCTCCTTTATAGTTGTTATATCTCTTATATCTGTAAACCAGTATTTATCTCTGAAATCTGACATTTTAATATGCTCCCGGTAATGATCAATACTCGCTGATGCCTCGAATCGTCCGCCGGGCGGACGTCATTGGACACAACTGCATAAAGTATAACACTTTTAACTCTTTAATTCCAGTATTCTTAATTTATCATAAACTCACGCACCTTATACTTCAATCACTCCTTCAGCAGATGCAGCAAAAGCACATCAAAAACGGCATAGACACGCCCACCCTGCAATATATTTCTAATAAGAACATTCCATACCCGCGTCATGTGATTACAAAAAAGTATACTTATTTAAGTTCAATGGAGGATAATGCTTTGAATATCAAGATGTTTAATGACCTAAAACAAAAAAAGCCTGAAATACTGCGCCGCGCGGCCGCCGCCGCGCTCTCCTGCCTCATAATGCTGACAGGATATTCCTTCGTCTCAGGCGAGACCCCTGGCAGCGGCTCCGCCCTTGCCCCCGACCCGACGTCAAAAACTCCGGCCGCGCCGTCTCCGCAGCTAAATGACGGCGCCGCCTCCGCCCCTGCCCTCAACATAAACGCAAAAGCTGCCGTCCTCATGGACGCCGCCTCCGGCCGCGTCCTCTACAAACAAGCCCCAGACGAAAAGCTCCCGCCGGCAAGCGTAACAAAAGTAATGACCATGCTCCTTATCTGCGAAGCCATAGACTCAGGCCGCATAACGACCGACGACACCGTAACGATAAGCGACCGCGCAGCAGGCATGGGCGGCAGCCAGATGTACATGGAACCCGGCGAAACACACACGCTTGGCGAGCTTCTTACAGGAATTTCCATGGTGTCAGCAAACGATGCCTGCGTAGCCGCCGCCGAGTACATATCAGGCAGCGTAGAAATATTCGTAGAAGAAATGAACAAACGAGCATCATCCCTCGGTCTGCAAAACACACACTTCGTAAATACGAATGGCCTGCCTGTAGCAGATCACTACTCAAGCGCATATGATATAGCAGTAGTTTCCGCCGAGCTGCTGAAGCATGACATTATCATACCGTACCTCACAGCACCGTCAGGCACAGCAGTCGTAGGCAAAAACTCCGACAAGCAGACGACGCTCGAAATGGTAAACACAAACAAGCTGCTTCGCTCATACAGCGGCGCGATCGGCATAAAAACAGGCTTCACTCAGGATGCCGGCTACTGCCTCTCAGCAGCCGCAGAAAGAAACGGGCTCAGGCTCATAGCAGTAGTCCTCGGCTGCGAAAGCTCAAAGATCAGGTTTTCTGAAGCATCCCGGCTGCTCGACTACGGCTTCGCCTCATATGAGGCAGTACAGATAGCTGTAAAAGACGAGCTCGTGGGAAGCGCAAGCGTAGACAAAGGCATGACCGGTTTTACAGACCTGCGCGCCGGAGAAAATATCCAGTTCCTCGTGCAAAAAGGCGCATCGTCAGATATAAGCTACTCAGTAAAGCCGTACACCGACCTCGCCGCCCCGATAAAGGCAGGCCAGAAGGCCGGCACGCTCATCATAACAAAAAACGGCGAAAAAACAGCCGAATACTGCCTGTTCGCCGATAATGACGTAAAAAAAGCCGGCCTGAAAACACTTATGATACACAGTATAGAAAAACTAATGAAAGGATGAAAAAAATGAGCAGCACAAGAAACACAGCCTTCAGATTCCAGACATACTCAGAAGCAGCCCGTGCCTACGACCGACTGCAGGCAGGCAACATCCCCGCGCGTATAACAAGAACGCCTGCCTCAGCCCACAGATCATGCGGCTACAGCGTAAAGGTCAGCCCTGCCGACGCCGACACCGCACGCCGCCTGGTGACAGGCGCACCGTACCGGTTTTATTGATGCCGTCATACTAGATCAGAAAAGGGCATGCGCCGCCCGCATGCCCTCATTCATTAAATATTCACATATTGATTTATTTAAGATTCTCCGGATTAAGCCCTTCAAGCTCAGGCAGCACAAAAATGCCGTCCTTTCTGATAAGCACATCGTCAAACCATATCTCACCGCCGCCGTAATCCTCGCGCTGTATAAGCACGAGATCCCAGTGAACGGCAGACTTATTACCATTCGGAGCATCCTCATAAGAAGCTCCTGGAGTCAGATGTATGCTGCCTGCGATCTTCTCATCAAAAAGCGTATCCTTCATAGGATGCAGGATATAAGGGTTCACGCCGATAGCAAACTCACCGAAATACCTCGCGCCCTCATCAGTATCAAGCAGCTCATTGATACGATCGGTATTATTCGCAGTTGCCTCGACGATCTTGCCGTCCTTTATCTTAAACACGATATTCTCATAAGTAAAGCCCTGCTCCTCAGAAACAGTATTATAAGAGATCACGCCGTTCATAGAATCCTTAACAGGCGCAGTATACACCTCGCCGTCTGGGATATTGTACTTACCGTCGCACTTTATAGCTGGGATATCCTTGATAGAGAACGTCAGATCAGTCCCCGGAGCCACAAGCCTTACTTTATCCGTCTTATTCATAAGCTCAACGAGCGGATCCATCGCCGCAGACATCTTAGCATAATCAAGCGTGCAGACATCATAATAAAAATCCTCAAAAGCCTCAGTGCTCATGCCCGCAAGCTGCGCCATGGAATTATTCGGATAACGCATGATAGCCCACTTAGTGTTGTTCACCCTCTCATCGAGCACCGGACGCAGTATCTTATTATACATGTTAAGCTTTTCAGACGGGACATCCGAAAGCTCAGACGTATTGTCAGAAGCCCTCACAGCGATATAAGCGTCCATCCCCTTCATCTGCTCAAGCTGATAATCGCGCATATACTCAAGCTGCGCCTCATTGCACTGCATGATGATCTCACGGTTCAGCGAAGCATCGCTAAGCCCCAGGAACGGATGGCCGCCGGCCTTATACACAGCCCTTATTATCTCCTTTATAAGCGGCTTAGCCGTAGTGCCCACTTCATTGATAAGCACCCTCTCTCCCGGCTGCACGCTGCACGAATAATTAACTATCATCTCAGCAAACTTTTTATTTCTTTCATCCATTTTCAGTCTTTCCCCTTCTTTTTCATTCTGAATATATTCAATTCAAATGTAATAGATCTGCACTCCTGCATGCGTCACCGCATGAACACCTAGTCGATATACTCCAGCATCCCAAGCGCAGTCCTTATCATATTATCAAAAGAAGTCTCGCGCTCTTCGACTGTCAGACGGCCGCCTGTCACAAAATTATCGCTTACAGTCATCATAGCAAGCGCCTTCGCTCCGTAACGCGCCGCGTTAAGATAAAGAGCAGCAGCTTCCATCTCTACTGCCAACACTCCCATTTTTGACCATCTTTTCCACGTATCAGGATCATCATCGTAAAAAACATCTACAGAAACGACATTCCCTGCCTTCACAGACACATTATTTTTTTCAGCAGATTTTTTAGCCGATATCATAAGATCAAGATCGCCGCATGGAGAAAATTTTCCCGGCAGATCAAATGTATACTGGAAATTAGAGTCAGTAGATGCAGATACAGCCAGAACTATATCATTAAGATCGACGTCCTCCTGGTATGAACCTGCTGAACCTATTCTTATCAGATTTTCGCATCCGTATACAGTGATCAGTTCATGAGAATATATTGCCATTGACGGCATTCCCATACCTGTTCCCATGACAGAAACTCTTTTTCCTCTATAAGTTCCTGTATAACCGAACATATTCCTGGTTCTGTTGAAGCATACAGCGTCATCAAGATAATTTTCGGCTATAAATTTCGCTCTCAGCGGATCGCCGGGCAGAAATACTGTTTCAGCGATATCTCCAAGCTCAGCGTCTATATGCAAAGATGCTCCCATATCTTCCTCCTTTATTACTGTAAATATTTCACTTCTTACATTTTCTTTCCGAAAAACTCAACAGTCTTCCTTATCTTGCCCATAAGGTCGTCAAAGCCCTCCGGCGTCATTGACTGAGGTCCGTCGCAAAGCGCGCTTGAAGGATCGTTATGTACCTCGATCATCAGACCGTCAGCGCCTGCGGCTATGGCAGCCATAGCAAGCGGCTCTACCATCCATCTTATACCTGCGGCGTGGCTAGGGTCAACGATAACAGGAAGGTGAGTCATGGACTTCAGCATAGGTATCGCAGAAATATCAAGCGTATTTCTCATAGAAGTCTCAAACGTCCTTATACCTCTCTCGCAAAGTATAACGTTCTCGTTTCCGCCGGCCATGATGTATTCGGCGCTCATCACGAGCTCTTCAAGAGTATTGGCAAGACCGCGCTTTAAAAGCACCGGCTTTTCTGATTTTCCCAACGCCTTGAGCAGCTGAAAATTCTGCATATTACGCGCGCCGACCTGGACGATATCTACATCGTGGAACAGCTCAAGATGCTCCGGGGTCATTATCTCAGTGACTACCGGAAGTCCTGTAGCCTTCTTAGCATCAAGCAGCAGCTTAAGACCGTTATTCTGCAGTCCCTGGAAAGAGTATGGCGAAGTCCTCGGCTTGAAAGCGCCGCCTCGCAGCAGTCCTGCGCCGCTGTTCATAACGTCAGTAGCTACCTCAGTTATCTGCTCCTTAGTCTCTATGGAGCACGGACCTGCGATGACCTGGAAATTGCCGCCGCCTATCTTCTTGCCTGCTACCTCTATAACAGTGTCCTCCGGATGCATCTTTCTGTTTGCCTTCTTGTAAGGCTCCTGGACTCTCTTTACAGACGCAACTATATCATTACCCATAAGGTAATCAGGATCTATTATAGAAGTATCTCCTACAAGTCCCCACAGCGTAGAATCCATACCCTTGGACTCATGTATATCAAAACCGAGCGCCTTCAGCTTACCCTTTAAGACTGCTTCTTTTTCTTTGTCCGCACCATTCTTAAGTACTATTATCATCTTATTTATTTCCTTTCCTGATATTTTAATTCATTCACTTTTAATACATAATGCAATGTACTATATTAATAGTATAGCACGCGCCGGGCGCGTGTACCGCATACATTTAAAACACAAAGGGCGGCCCGCAGGCCGCCCGTGTATTAGCTTATACGTCTAAATCTATTAGAGCATCTCTGCTTCTGCTTTTTCTTCTTCAACAAGCTTAGCGATGAGCTGGCCTGATACGACCTGGTCACCCTGCTTTACATAGATCTTGTCGATAGTACCATCCATAGTTGAGATGATGTTTGTCTCCATCTTCATCGCTTCGATAACTGCGATAGGCTGGCTTGCTGCTACTTTTTCACCTTCCTTAACGAGTACCTTTACGATGTTACCTGGGATGTTTGCGCCGATCTCAAGATCGTTGTCAGCGTCAGCTATGATGATAGACTGCTTTGTAGCCTTTGTCATAGCATCCTTGTCTTTTACGAGGATAGTACGCATAAGGCCGTTTACCTGGAATGTAAGCTCTCTGTTGCCATTTTCATCAGGATCTCTGATCTCCATGAGCTTGATAACGAGGATCTTACCTTCGTCTACCTTAACTTCACCGATCTCGCCTTCCTTGATACCATGGAAGAATATATCACTATCCATATATCTGAAGCTGCCTTCCTTCTTGAGGCCTGTGAGGTAATCCTCAAATACCTTCGGATATAAAGCGTAACTGATAACATCCTGATCTGTAGCTTCCATATCGAACTTCTTGTTGAGAGCCTCTCTTATAGCCTCGAAGTCTTCGTCAGGAAGGAGCTCGCCAGGTCTGCAGTCGATAGGCTTCTTGCCCTTGAGAACGAGATCTCTGAGCTTTTCAGGGAAACCGCCCTCAGGCTGACCCATCATACCCTCGAAGTAAGATACGATAGAATCAGGGAAGTCCATGCCCTTAGCCTTTTCGTAGATGTTTTCAGGAGTCAGTTCGTTCTGTACCATGAAGATAGCCATATCGCCTACTGCCTTTGATGAAGGAGTTACCTTTATGATATCGCCGAGCATCTGGTTTACCTTAACGTACATTTCCTTAACGTCCTGGAACTTGTGCTCAAGACCGAAGCTTGCTACCTGCGGTCTGAGATTTGAATACTGTCCGCCAGGGATCTCGTACTTGTAGATCTCAGCAGTTCCTGCCTTTAATTCAGACTCGAAATCGCTGTAGATAGGTCTGATTCCTGACCAGTAAGTTGAGATCTGCTGGAGACCGTCTATATCCATGCCTGTAGCTCTTTCTGTGTGCTCAAGAGCAGCAACAGTAGAGTTCAGAGGAGGCTGGCTCGTAAGTCCTGCCATACTGTCGAATGCAGCGTCCACGATATCTACGCCTGCCATGGCAGCCATCATAAGAGTTGCGCCGCCGTTGCCTGATGTATCGTGAGTATGTAAATGGATAGGAACGCTTACTTCGTTCTTCAGAGCCTTTATGAGCTTGTGGGCAGCCATTGGCTTGAGCAGGCTTGACATATCCTTTATGGCGATAATGTGAGCGCCGTGCTTTTCGAGTGCCTTAGCTTTATTTACATAGTACTGGAGAGAGTACTTGTCTCTTGTATCGTCGAGGATATCGCCTGTGTAGCACATAGTAGCTTCAACGATCTTACCCTGGTTCTGAACCTCATCCATAGCTACAGCCATGCCGTCGATCCAGTTGAGTGAGTCGAATACTCTGAATACATCGATGCCTGCGTCAGCAGCTTCCTTTATGAACTTTCTTACTACATTATCAGGGTAGCTCTTGTAACCTACTGCGTTAGCGCCTCTGAGGAGCATCTGCATGAGGATGTTAGGGATGCTTTCTCTGAGTGTGGCAAGTCTCTCCCATGGATTTTCCTTAAGGAATCTGTAAGCTACGTCAAATGTAGCGCCGCCCCACATTTCGAGAGAGAAGAGATCCTTTCCGTATGCAGCGACTGCAGGAGCGATCCTTTCCATATCAAGAGTACGCATCCTTGTAGCCATGAGTGACTGCTGAGCGTCACGCATAGTAGTATCTGTGAAGAGCAGCTGCTTCTGATTGAGTACCCATTCTGACAGGCCCTTTGCGCCCTTCTCGTCAAATATCTGCTTTGTACCTCTGAGCTTTGTAACGTCAACATCGATCTCAGGAACAGCAGGAACGTTTGCAGGAGCCTTAGCCCATCTTACTTCATTTACTGCCTTGTTGCCGAGGAATCTAAGGATCCTTACTTCGTCCTCTTCAGCTGATGCTACGTTGAGGAGCTCAGGGTTGTTGTCTATGAAGCCTGTGTTGCACAGACCTGCTCTGAATGTAGGGTGATTGAGTACATTCAGAAGGAAGTTTCTGTTAGTCTTTACACCCTTTATCTGAAGCTCATTGAGAGCTCTTACAGCCTTGTTTGCAGCAGCGTTGAAATCTCTTCCGTAAGCTGTTATCTTTACAAGAAGGCTGTCGTAATAAGGAGTGATGATAGCGCCTGTAAAGCCATTGCCGCCGTCGAGTCTGATGCCGTTGCCTGAGCCTGTTGAGTAGAACTCGATCTTGCCTGTGTCAGGTGCGAATGAATTTGCAGGGTCTTCTGTAGTGATACGGCACTGGATAGCAGCTCCTCTGATCTTTACATCGTCCTGTGACTTGATGTTTATAGCCTTAGAATCAAGAGCATAGCCTTCAGCTATCAGGATCTGAGCCTGAACGATATCTATGCCTGTGATAACTTCAGATACAGTGTGCTCTACCTGTATCCTTGGGTTCATTTCTATGAAGTAATGGTTGCCTGACTTGTCGAGCAGGAACTCAATAGTGCCGGCACTTCTGTAATTTACATGGTTTGCAAGCTTGAGAGCGTCAGCGCAGATAGCCTGTCTCTGCTCTTCTGTGATAGACTGTGCAGGAGTGAACTCTACTACCTTCTGGTGACGTCTCTGGATAGAACAGTCTCTCTCATAGAGGTGTACGATATTGCCGTACTTGTCTCCGAGTACCTGTACTTCGATATGCTTAGGCTCTTCTACATACTTTTCGATAAATACGTCATCGATACCGAAAGCCTTTCTTGCTTCGCTCTGTGCGTTATTAAACTCAGGAATGAGGTCCTTAGGGTCTCTTACTATTCTCATACCTCTTCCGCCGCCGCCTGCAGATGCCTTGAGCATTACAGGATAACCGCAGAATTCAGCAAACTTCTTAGCGTCCTCATCAGACTTTATAGCTTCTTCAACACCTGGAATAGTAGGAACGCCTACTTCGTGAGCAACGATCTTGGACTTGATCTTGTCACCGAGCTGATCCATCATTTCGTGTGTAGGTCCGATGAACTCGATGCCTGCGTCTTCGCACTGCTTTGCGAAATCAGAGTTTTCTGCGAGGAATCCGTATCCTGGATGGATAGCGTCAACTCCCTTTGCCTTTGCGAGTTCTATGATTTCAGTAATTCCGAGGTAAGCATCTACAGGACCCTTGCCCTTACCTACCTTATAAGATTCATCAGCCTTTGTTCTGAAAAGGGCATTCTTGTCTTCTTCTGAATAAATTGCCACTGTGCGAATTCCGAGCTCGCTGCAGGCTCTGAAAATTCTGATTGCGATTTCTCCTCTGTTAGCAACGAGAACCTTCTTAAACTTTTTCATGCTTTCTCCTCATTTTCCTGAAAAATACGATATATTATGAGTGCGCGGATATAAGCTCGCGAAGCTTTGCGAGCGCACTGCCGAGACCGCCTTCTTCATCTATAAGGCCGGCATCAACTGCCTCATGCCCTGTAAGGATCGTGCCTATGTCGTTGGCCATGTCCTCTGTAGCGTTCATCAGCTTTTTTATTTCCGCGTGATCTGCGTCCGATGTGCGGACGATAAAATCTATGATCCGCTCCTGCATCTTTCTGAAATAATCATAAGTCTGCTCAGAGCTTATCACAAGACCCGTAGTCCTCACCGGATGAACGGTCATAGTAGCGCTTGGCGCAATAAATGAATAGTCAGCCGCTGTCGCCAGCGGAACACCTATACTGTGACCGCCGCCGGACACTAAAGATACGGTCGGCTTTGTTATCGAGTGTATGAGCTCCGCTATCGCGAGGCCCGCCTCGACATCTCCGCCAACGGTATTAAGAACTATTAACAAACCTTTTACTTTCGGATTTTCCTGTATCGCTATGAGCTCAGGGATCATATTTTCGTATTTCGTCGTCTTTGTATCAGACGAAAGTACCGTATGGCCCTCGATGCTCCCGATAATAGTCATATACTGAATATCAGACTCGAAATCAAAAACGTTCTTAATGCCGCCGAAATCATCTATGCCGGCTTTTACATCTTTTTCTTTTTTTTCTGCTGAATCGCCCATAATATCCTCCGAATATCACATCAGGTGTACGTCAGCCTGGCTGACGCTTCCTGTTTGTTTTTATTTTATGAAGTTATTATGCGCATCCGGTCAGAATATATGCTTAACTTCTACAGAAAGAGAACCGGTTTAGAATACCAGCTTTTCTTCTATATAAGATGCAACCTGATCCATAGGGATCCTGATCTGCTCCATCGTGTCTCTGTCTCTTATAGTAACACAGCCGTCTGTTTCAGTATCAGGGTCTACAGTGATGCAGAACGGAGTTCCTATCTCGTCCTGACGTCTGTATCTCTTGCCGATGCTGCCCGGCAGATCGTAATCAACGTTGAACTTCTTTGAAAGCTCTTCGTGGAATGCTTCAGCCTTCTCAGCCTGCTTCTTTGTGAGCGGGAGCACCGCTGCCTTGTAAGGCGCGAGAGCAGGATGGAAATGCATTACGACTCTTGTATCTTCCTTGCCGTTTGCTGCTGTAACAGTTTCTTCATCATAGGCTTCTACGAGGAACGCAAGCGTTACTCTGTCTGCTCCGAGTGAAGGCTCTATGCAGAACGGTATGAATTTTTCATTAGTAACAGGATCCTGATAAGACATGTCCTGTCCTGAGAATTCCTGATGCTGCTTGAGGTCGTAATCAGATCTGTGAGCTATGCCCCAGAGCTCGCCCCAGCCAAACGGGAAGAGATACTCGATATCCGTAGTAGCCTTACTGTAGTGTGAAAGCTCTTCAGGTGAATGGTCTCTGAGTCTCATGTGCTCGTCTGAGATGCCGAGATCCTTCAGGAACTTAGGGCAGTAATTTCTCCAGTAGTCGAACCATTCCATATCAGTTCCCGGAGCGCAGAAGAATTCAAGCTCCATCTGTTCGAACTCTCTTGTTCTGAATGTAAAGTTGCCCGGAGTGATCTCATTTCTGAATGACTTACCGATCTGAGCTATGCCGAACGGCAGCTTCTTTCTTGTTGTTCTCTGGACATTTTTGAAGTTTACGAATATGCCCTGAGCAGTTTCAGGTCTGAGATATATCTGGGAAGTGCTGTCCTCAGTTACTCCCTGGAATGTCTTGAACATGAGGTTGAACTGTCTGATAGGAGTGAAATCAGTGCTTCCGCATGTCGGGCACTTTATTCCCTTTTCTGCCATGAAAGTTTCCATCTGCTCGTTTGACCATCCGTCAACTACCTGGTCTATACCCTGCTTGTCAAAATAATCCTCTATAAGCTTGTCAGCTCTGAATCTCTCATGACACTTCTTGCAGTCTACCTGAGGGTCGTTGAAGTTGCCCACATGGCCTGACGCTTCCCATGTCCTTGGATTCATAAGTATCGCAGAGTCGAGTCCTACATTGTACTTGCACTCCTGTATGAACTTCTTTCTCCACGCTGATTTTACGTTATTTTTCAGCTCAACACCGATCGGACCGTAGTCCCATGTATTAGCGAGTCCGCCGTAGATCTCTGAACCCGGAAATACAAATCCTCTGGATTTTGCCAGAGAAACTATCTTGTCCATTGAAAATTCTCTGTGCTGAATAGTCTTGCTCATCTTAAAAATTCTCCCGTTTGTAAAAAATTCTATATATTAATATACTACAAGGACAGCGAATACACAATACGATAATACATGTATACACTGTCCGTTCTGTAATCAATGTTTATTCAGTTTTTAATCAAAAAATCTGAATCTGCCTTTTTTCTTTTTGTAATCGTTTATAGTTTCCTCAAACTTTTCGCCTGCCCGCTGTATCTCATCGAGGGTGTCGTTTTCTTCAGGCTGTTCTTCCTGCGCTTCCGCCTCTGCTGCAGGCTCAGGCTCTTTTTCTGCCTCATCCTGTTCAGCTGCGGGAGCGGCTGCTTCCTTTTCGTGCTCCGCAGGAGCAGCTTCTTTGATGTGATCGTCTTCCGGCTCTGCGTAGTCATCGAAATTGAAGTAATCATCATCGTAATCGTCGTCATCGTCGATATCGATATCTGTATCATCATCTGCTACGCAGTCTATGAGGTCGTCTATGTCTTCTTCGATCTCTTCTGCTCCTGCCTTTGCTTTGTTTATGGCACTTGCGGCCTTATCCTTCACCTGAGTGAATGCCTCGCCGCCCTTGCCCTTGAGGTCGTCGGCTATGACTGAGCAGTTTTCCTTTACGTCGCCGAATGTATCGACAGCCTTGTCGCTCAGATTCACTACCTCGCCGTTGTCCTTTATAAGCTCTATAGTGCACTTCATGCCGAGCGCTACGACAGTCGCAGCGAGCGTAGGCCAGAATACCCATACAGCGCCGACTATTCCGAGGTTTACAGGGATGTTGAGTATGACCTCTTCATCCTTCTTTACAACTATCTTTGAAACATTTCCTTTTTTCACGAGCTGCTTCACACGGTCGATAAGGTGAGACGCCTGGTCTCCCGCCTTGCTCTTCGGAGCGAGATCTATCTCGTCCTCTATCATGATGATAGCGTCAACTACGCTTCCGTCGGCTTTTATCAAAGCGTCCTTTGCTTCCTTGTAGTTGACTCCTGTTCTGTCTTTTACCAGTTCGATCTTTTCGAGACTGATTTCCATACTAACACCGCCTTTTAAATGTTCAGATATGACTCACTTTTTAAATTATTTATGTCCAGATGATAGGATACATACTCCTTCAGGATCTCAGAAAGATATGCTGAGACATCATCCTTCAAGGCAAGCTTTCCAAGAGATTTCATATCGTTTACCCTTATAAAATCCAATATTCTGATTATATCAAACTTATTTCGATATAGCAATCTCATATTGACAGTGCCTGATTTAATACAATCCATGCATACAACGCCTCCGTCAACTACGCTCAGGCCGCCCGGCGTTATCTCGCTTTCGGGGCGTCCGCACCTCGCGCAGCCGTGCAGCGACGGCATATAGCCGCATATATCCACCAGCTTCCACTGATACATAACTATAAGCGACTGAAGCTTTGTTTTTCTTACTGATATGAGCCTGAGCAGATCGAGCAGCATGTCGAGCACACGTTCAGCAGGCTCTTCCTCCTGAAGCATCTTTTCCGTAAACTCAAGCGCATATGACGCGTACATATACTTATCTACATCCTCGCCTATCTTATAATAGCTCTCAAGCGTTTCTGCCGCATTCAGACTGAAACTCGTCCGGCCGTGGAATATCTCGTACTTTCCATGCGTAAATACGCGCAGCGCCAACGCTGACTTATTTTTGCCGTTTGTCCTTATGCCCGTTCCGGCGCTTATCTTTCCGAATCTTCTCGTAAGTATGACGAGCATGCGCCGGTCGCCCGGCAGCCTGGTCTGCCGCAGGATCACTCCGTCTGTGTCAGTTACCATTGCCTGCGCCGTTTACCTTCCGTCATCCTTGTTATTGTAGCCGAAGTTGCTTATCGCTATGTCGTTCTCGCGCCAGTTTTCCTTTACCTTTACCCAGAGCTCGAGATATACCTTTGAGCCGATAAGCGGTTCTATCTCCATGCGCGCAGCTTTTCCTATGCCCTTGAGCTTTTTGCCCTTCGCTCCTATTATGATCCCTTTGTGCGACTGGCGCTCGCAGTATATGACTGCGTTTATATTTGTGCAGTTTCTGGCTTCCTCGTAGCGTTCTATCTCTACGGCTATACCGTGAGGCACTTCGTCCTCAAGGTACATAAGCGTTTTTTCGCGGATTATCTCAGACACCAGGAACCGCATAGGGTTATCTGTAAACATGTCTTTTGGGAAATACATCGGGCCTTCCTTTATATAAGGCTTTATCTTTTCAAGACACACGCCCGTGTTCTGTTCCTGTAAAGCGCTTACGCCGAGTATGTCGTCAAACACGCCCTCAGCATCGTACTCCTCGTATATCTGCCTGAACTTGTCCGGCTCTATAAGATCTATCTTGTTTATAACGAGCAGCTTAGGCGTATTTTTTACCTTTCTGAGCAGCTCCAGGATGTACCTGTCTCCCGGGCCTGCTGAAAGCGGGCCGTCTGTCAGAAAAAGTATGACGTCTACCTCATTGAACGTTGAAAGCGCTGTTCCCGTGAGATATTCGCCCAGCTTGTTCTTTGGCTTGTGTATGCCCGGCGTATCTATAAATACTATCTGATACTCGTCATCTGTGTATATGCCTCTTATGGCGTTTCTCGTAGTCTGCGCCTTGCTTGACGTTATAGCGACCTTTTCTCCGACAAGGGCGTTCATAAGCGTTGATTTTCCTACGTTCGGTCTACCTACTATACCTGCAAAACCTGATTTCATAAATGTATCCTTTCAGTAATGCTTAATGCATTAATATATTGATCTTTTAAATATTTCAAAACTGACGCCGCGTCACCGCGGCCGCACGGCGCCGGGGCGCCGCTAATCTCTCGTAAGGTCTATTTCAGACATTACTTCTTCTTCGCGCGCGCGCATTTCCTTTTTTTCTTCATCTTCCATATGATCGTAGCCAAGAAGATGCAGCATACTGTGTACGAAAAGATACACGAACTCACGCTCATATGAGTGTCCATACTCTTCAGCCTGACGATGAGCCACTGCATCACATATAACGACGTCTCCGAGGCATATCTCTTCTTCGTTGTCTATATCATTCAGATCATCGAACTGCGGGAACGACAGTACATCGGTCACGTTGTCTATGCCGCGGAACTGCGCGTTTACAGATCTTATCTCTTCCGGCTCAACTACTGAAAGGCTGACCTCGCACATCTCAGGATCGAGTCCTTCGCCGGCTATGCATATGTTGCCGGCTTTTTTCATGTACTCAAACATCTTTTCATCTATATTAAATTCTCTGATCGATTCTTCGTCAAATATTATTTTCATTTTTCTTCCTATTATATATACTGTCTGCACTAACGCTGTTCGCGGCGCTCGCGTTCCTCATCATCAAGCTCATACGCTTTTATGATACGCTTTACAAGCGGATGTCTTACGACGTCTTCGCCGTCAAAGAATGAAAAGCTTATACCCTCTACGCCTTTAAGTATGCGGAGCGCGTCTCGCAATCCTGACATTTTTTTCCTTGGGAGATCTATCTGCGTTACGTCGCCCGTCACTACGGCTTTTGAGCCAAATCCCAGACGCGTCAGGAACATCTTCATCTGCTCGCGCGTGCTGTTCTGAGCTTCATCAAGTATTATGAACGCGTTGTCGAGAGTCCTTCCTCTCATGTAAGCTAGCGGAACGACTTCTATCATCTCTTTTTCCTTCAGCCTGAGCGCAGCGTCGCGTCCGAGTATATCAAACAATGCGTCATAAAGAGGTCTTAGATACGGATCGACCTTTTCCTGCAGATCGCCCGGCAGGAATCCCAGATTTTCTCCGGCTTCGACAGCAGGACGCGCGAGGATTATCTTCTGCACTTCCTTGTTTTTAAACGCATTGACGGCCATCGCTACAGCAAGATACGTTTTACCGGTTCCAGCAGGACCGACGCCGAAGACCACATCGTTTTCGCGTATATTGTTAGCGTAGTTTATCTGTCCCAGAGTCTTTGCTCTTACCGGTTTTCCGCGGTGTGTGAAGCACAGTATGTCTTTGCTCAGCCGGCTGTTTCTGTACGACTTTCCTTCTCTGTTCAGCGCGATTATATATTCGGCTCTCTGCTCGTCGAGCTCATCGCCTCTTTCAAGTACCCACATCATATCAAGCACTGTATTTTCAGCATGATCTGCATCATCTCCGGTGATGACGAGCTCGTCTCCGCGCAGCACCATCGTAACGCCGAATGCTTTGCCTATCATTTCCATATATTTGTCGTCATTGCCAAATATACCTGTTATATACTGTACATCTTCAACTGTTATTTTTTTCTGTTTTTTCTCCGCTTCCGTTTTCAGCAAGCCTGTTCTCCTTCTGTTCTGCAATATTTTCTGACACCTCCAGTGTCACGTTACATACTATTATATTTTCTTCCTGCTCAAACTTCAAATCTTTATTGTGCATTTTTATATATTCAGGAATATTTTCGCGGATATATCCGCGTATCCTGTCGTTTATTATCGATTCCATATCTTTCTCCGTATATTTTCCCGAAGGAAATTCAGCTCTGAGGCGGTAAATGACTTTCGCCTCTACGATGCCTCCGGCATCCGCTACCCGCGCAGCTGTGTCGCGCGACTTGTCGTATGTAGTATTTTGAAGCGGTACAAAACAGCTTATAAGTACCTGCCCTTTTTGCACATAGTCTCCGGGCTTTACCAGCGCGTGCCCGTCACGCGCGATAACGCGTTCCACGTATCCGCTTTTTGCAGCGACCACGTCATGTATCGCTGTATCCTGTTCAGCATCCTCAAGATCTCCTTCAACTATGCTGACTCTGACATACGACCCCCGGCGTTCTATCCCCATCCACCTTATATCGCTGAACTCCGCAAGAATCTCGTTTTTTACGGACCCGCTGTCTATACGGGCGCTGCCGCCCTCGTAAAGTCCTGCCTCGCGCAGTGCTGCGCGCAGCTGTTTTTCATCCGTTCCGTCGTCACCTTCTATTTCTATCTCTGAAATAATGTTCTGCTGCAATACAAGCATAATGCATATGAGCAGCGTTCCCGCTGCAAGTCCGATGCGTCCGGCCGCTTTCTTAAGAAAAGGTACAGCGCCTGTTTCACCTTCAAGTCTTACCATGCTGCGCCTGCCGAGTATTTTTCTGAGCCTGCGGTAATCACTGTAGCTGCATGCGAATGAAAACGTCAGCTCATCTTCTATGCGTATTTCTTCTGTTTTTATGCCCGCATTTATGATCCTGTTCAGCGCTTTTTCTTTCTCCGTCCCTTCGACCGTAACGCGGCATCCGTGTGCCCGCAGCGCTGACAGCATTTTTATTGTTTTTCTTTTTGGATTGTCCGATGCATGATCTTGCTGTGTTTTTTTCTTTTTTATGCGCACGAACTTGTTCATGATCTTCCGTCCTTTCGAGCATTTTCCTGCCTGCCGCCAAAAAATTCAACTCCTTCAAACTTTCCGCTGACGCGCATGCGCCCGTCATATATGTACTCTACGTTAAGCTGCGTTCCGTAAAGCGACAGCTGCCCTCTTCCATGATCCACTGTAATATTCGTATCAGACATTATGATGATCTTCTTAACATTGTCTATAACAGCGACCGAACCGCTTATATTTATACGCGCCGCTCTTATGTCAAAATCATCCAATATATTAAACATATCATCCATAATGAAAAACCCCACCCGACCATCACTGCGCGCGTCCCCGCGCGGCTTCACTTTTAAATATATATGCAGTGCGGCAGCGGATTATTTGCAGTAAAGTATACTTTTTCACATTACTTATTTCCTGTATTTTCCTTGTTATACATTCGTTATTCAGTTATAATATATATATGTTAACGCTATTAATTGACCGCATTTTATTCCTTAATGCGGTCGGAAAAGGGAGGTAATTTATGGCTGATTTTACTGCTGATGACAAGTATTCTAACTGCTTCGTATGTAGTCCGACAAACCCTTACGGGCTTCACCTTACAAATACTTTTGTAAACGGACGCTCACATATGGAGATCACTCCGCATGAAAATATGTCAGGACTCAAAGGCCTTATGCACGGCGGTTTTTCTCTTATGCTCATGGATGAGATCATGTATTATGCCATGGAAGGACTGCATGTAGATACAGTTACACTCAATTCTCACTGTGATTTTGTAAGCCCTGCTTATATAGGCCATAAAATGATAGCTGAGGGCTGGGTAGAAAAGCGTGAAGGAAAGAAGATATACGCCGCAGGCGAGCTCATTGATGCCGATACAGGCAAAGTCATAGTACGTTCTACAGGTCTTTACTATGAAATGGATATGTCAGCTTTCCTGCCTGATTAATGAGTAACAACTCTATTACAAATCCCACATATATAATAAACGAAACAGGACTGTTGCTTTCACAACAGTCCTGTTTCGTTTATTGGAAGATGTATTATGATGATTTTTTCGAGATAAGCAGTTATTAATTAAATCACACTTTAACTCTTAAAGGATCGAATCGCACACAGCTTCATCGATGTCGTTTTCAATATATCCGTATACCCTGTCCGGACTTTACTCTTCTTTAGCGTCCATTATTGCTGAAAGTCCGCCCCATTCTTCCTGGAAGATTTCAGGTGGCATAAGCTTTGGACCGCCTTCTGGGATGATCGGCATGAATTCCATCTGGTCGAGAACGTCCTTCTGGAGATCGATACCAGGAGCTATTTCGATAAGCTTTAAGCCGCCTTCGCAAGCTTCAAATACAGCTCTTTCTGTTATGTAAAGACCCGGCTTACCGTTCTTTACTGCGAGAGGAGCGTCATAAGCGATCTGCTCTGACTTCTTAACGAACTTCTTCAGCTGACCTTCCTGATCGATAACGAGCTTACCGTCTTCGATATGCTCCTTAAGACCCTTAGTTGTGAAAGTACCGATGAAGCAAGCCTTCTTTGCTCCTGCAGTGATGTTTGAGAATCCGCCAACGCCGAGAGTTACGCCGTTCAGCTTAGATACGTTTATAGAACCGTCTTCCTGAGCTTCAGAGAGACCGAATGCTCCGAAGTCAAGACCTGTTCCGTCGAACCAGTCGAAGTGATCCTTCTGGTCAGTAGAGCACTCATTGTTGAAGTGGCATCCGAAGAGTGGACCGCCTCCTGGTACTCCGCCTACTGAACCTGACTCTGAAATCATTACGATATTGTCCATCTCGCCTTCTTCAGCAAGTACTCCGCCGCAGAATGTCGGCATACCGATACCGAAGTTACACATAGAACCTCTCTTGATTTCCATTACAGTTCTTCTGATGATCACCTTCTTAGGATCGAAAGGCATTACTTCTATAGCTTCTACAGGAACCCTTACCTGTCCGTTCAGACCCTTCCAGAATGAAACCGGTCTGTCACCTGCATTCGTAAGAGCTCTCGCAAGCTTTTCAGGATGTTCCTCTACAAATATATAGTCAACGAGGTTTCTGCCGACTTTAACGAGCTTAGGATTTAAAGAACCTGCCTTGGCGATCTGCTCAACTTCGATGATTACCTTACCACCGCAAGCCTTAGCTGCTCTTGCAACTGCGCCGAGTTCGAGGTTCAGACATTCGTTTTCGCATGTAACATTACCGTTTTCATCAGCAGTGGTAGCTCTCATGATACCAAAGTCGATCTTTGGTATGCTGTAAAACAGATATTCTTCACCCATGAAGTCAGGTACGTATTCAACGAAGCATCTTTCGCCCTTTTCTTTTCTTGCAGCGTCATAAGCCTTAGCGCTGTCGTTAAGAGCACCACCCTCAACTCTAGCGTCCATGAATGTTCCGAGACCGCACTTTGTGAGTACGCCCGGCATACCTCTGCCTATCTCAGTGTACATCTGGAGCATAGCGCCGAGTGGCATGTACCAGCCTGGGAGCTTATCTTCTTCGATCAGCTTAGCGATCTTCGGAGTAGTTGACTCGTGTGATGAAATATCGAGAGCTATAAGGCCTTCGTGAGCCCAACAATTCGCAGCTCTGTTTCCTGCCGCATGTATAGCTGTTATACCTGCCGGATGTCCTGTCTCCAGGAATCTTTTCTCCACAGCAAGACCGATTTCTTCAGGCCAGCCTTCACTTCCGAATGATACGCCTACTACACAGCAGCCGTCAAAGAACAGCTGAGCAACTTCTTCTCTTGATATTATCTTTGCCATTTTTATTCACCTCTCGACCATCTTAGCTTTCTGATGAACTTTACCGCTCCATTCACGCTTTTATGTAATACCATGCAGCATACTTTTTCTGTTTTTACTGTATAGCGTTTCCGTTCATTTTAAAGCAATGATCCGTACTCTTTGCACTCTCAACTAAAACTATTAAGAACATACCAGCAAGACCTTCTTTTACGCTCACGCACGTTCACACTATTATATGAAAACCTCATATCATAAATGTTAACTTTATCGGATCTTCTGATACGGCGGATACAAACGCCAAAACTGCGTATGCGCCGCTTAAAATTCAATTTTGGACAAATATCATATTTAGCTAATTACGTCCATGGACCAAAAAGTATAATATTTTCTTTTCACGTGTATGATATCTCAATTTAATATGTTTGTCAATTATATTTGTACAAATATAATTTGTGATCTCCAATTAAAAGAAAACTGTATTGCTAAAGTATATCGGCTTGTTATACTCAATAATCCCATTAGATATTAATGACCGTATATATGTTTTATCATATATATTATATTCACAAATAAATTTTTCCTCATAAAAAAATATATAAAACTTCACGGTCATACCACCGTCTGAACCTGTTAATTCCTTTAATTTCAACGTTTCTGTACAAATGCAAACATTCTTCAATAAACAGCTTCTCCAGATACTGCGTGCGCCCGGCGCACCCGAGCTGCCGCATATTTTTGCGTTTATTTATTAATTTCAATTATTTTTCAGTATTAAAATAAGTTCATTCAATATAAATAGAATAAATTTCTGTTTTGTAGAATTCCGGGAAAATAGTTTCTGCATATACTCAGGTATACAACATAGGAATACTTCAATTAAGACGTGTATATTTATTTAAAATAAAGTATATATATGAATATATCGACAAAAAACAACTACAGCGGTCAGAAAACCTGACCGCCGTATGTTAGCTGATAAATTTATTATCAAGAAAGGACTTAATTATTCAGCTTCCTTAGCATCCATGATAGCTGAGAGTCCACCCCATGTTTCCTGGAAGATTTCTGCAGGCATGAGCTTTGGACCGCCTTCTGGGATGATAGGCATGAATTCCATCTGGTCGAGAATGTCCTTCTGGAGATCAACACCAGGAGCTATTTCGATAAGCTTTAAGCCGCCTTCGCAAGCTTCGAATACACATCTTTCAGTGATGTAGAGACCCGGCTTACCGTTCTTTACTGCGAGAGGAGCATCATAAGCGATCTGCTCTGACTTCTTAACGAACTTCTTCAGCTTACCTTCCTGATCGATAACGAGCTTGCCGTCTTCGACATGCTCCTTAAGACCCTTAGTTGTGAAAGTACCGATGAAGCAAGCTTTTCTTGCTCCTGCAGTTATATTTGTAAATCCGCCAACGCCGAGAGTTACGCCGTTGAGCTTAGATACGTTTACTGAACCGTCTTCCTGAGCTTCTGAGAGACCAAATGCTCCGAAGTCAAGACCTGTTCCGTCGAACCAGTCGAAGTGATCCTTCTGGTCAGTAGAGCACTCGTTGTTGAAGTGGCATCCGAAGAGTGGACCGCCGCCAGGTACTCCGCCTACAGAACCTGATTCTGAAATCATTACGATGTTGTCCATCTCGCCTTCTTCAGCAAGTACGCCGCCGCAGAATGTTGGCATACCGATACCGAAGTTACACATAGAACCTCTCTTGATTTCCATTACAGTTCTTCTGATGATTACCTTCTTAGGATCGAAAGGCATTACTTCTATAGCGTCTACAGGAACCTTTACCTGTCCGTTCAGACCCTTCCAGAATGAAACCGGTCTGTCTCCAGGATTTGTAAGAGCTCTTGCGAGGAGTTCAGGATGTTCTTCAACTACGATGTAGTCAACGAGGTTTCGACCAACCTTAACCATCTTAGGATTTAAAGAACCAGCCTTTACGATCTGCTCAACTTCGATGATTACCTTACCGCCGCATGCCTTAGCTGCTCTTGCAACTGCGCCGAGCTCGAGGTTGAGGCATTCGTTTTCGCAAGTAACGTTACCGTTTTCATCAGCAGAAGAAGCTCTCATGATACCAAAGTCGATCTTTGGAATGTTGTAGAAGAGGTATTCTTCGCCCATGAAATCAGGTACGTATTCAACGAAGCATCTTTCGCCCTTTTCTTTTCTTGCAGCGTCATAAGCCTTAGCGC
>CAKQOE010000029.1 GCA_934255545.1 uncultured Clostridia bacterium
CCTACGTCTGCTGCGCAGACTACGCTGTCGCATTTTACATTGCAGCTGAAGCTGCGTAAAATGCGCAATTTCTGTATCAGACCTGCGCGCCGTATCTCCGGTATGGCGCACAGGCTTAATACAGAAATTTTTTGTTATGCCTTCGAAACTTGCATGTATCATTAATTTTATAAGTGAACATAATAAAAGTTTGACTATATTATGTATACAAAGAAAATTGAGAGTTTTTTAACATAATAAGTTGACAAAGTGTACATGTTGAAGTACAATAAAGACAAGAAAGGACAAGATAACACCGATAGATGGAGAGATATCCATCGAGTCAAGTTGACATAGATGTTATGTATTTCTTTCGTAAATGGAGGGCAGACCAATGTGCAAGTAGTTTTTATCCTGTAGATCTTAAGCATGTGAGCTCATAAATTAATGCATGATGATGATCGAGTGGAAAAGAAAAATTGTATTGTGATAATGTTAAAAAAATAACGTGGTAAATAAAAGATAGCATTTCTTCAATGCAGAGTGTGTAGTGGTTTATAAAACGTTAGGATTTCAATATTATTGCAGACTTCCATCACAAAGTCCGGCTTGTATTTTAAAATACAGTGCGGCGGACTTATACAGATGCTACGCTGATATTTTAGCTGAATGCAAGAAGGGAAAATTTTATAGAAAGAGAGGTTATACAGTGAAGCTTCTGGAAATTCATTAGAGACCCGTTCGATAGTATTTATGATCGAACGGGTTTTTCTATTTTAGCTTATTCTGTATAACAAAAAAGTATACTTTATTGCAAGTCCTATTATTACAAAGATGCTACAGAGCTGATGAACATACGGATAAGCGGAGCGTCGGAGCTGAATGGTGATGCTGCCCGTGAGGTGAACAGAGCCTGTAACGTTGAAAATATGTTTGAGCGGAACGCGCGTAAGCGCTTATAATAGTTGAATTTTCCGAAGGAAAATTCTTTCTCTGCCGCGAGTTATTTTTAACAAACTGAAAAATTGCCCTGCAGCTGAAGCTGCGCAATTTCTGTATGAGACCTGCGCGCCGTATCATAGATACGGGCAGGGCTTCAAAAGCTCTGTGAGCCGAACGGAACGCAGCGTCCCATTCTGCGACCGCGGAGTGTTCCATATGTTCATCAGCATTACCGCATCCTGTACTTGCAATAAAGTATAAAATCCTGCAAATACTGACCGACAGGTGTGTGAAAAGTCAGCAAAATAACCCTACAGCAAAAGTGCTGACTTGATTAAAAAAGTATATATTATTCTGGATATATTTTGCTGCATGAGTGAGGGGTGGGCAGATAACTTCTTGTGTGATGAGGCAGAAGGTGGTAGTATAGACTATGTATGCTGGCAGTGTATATGTTAGCATCATGAGTTATTTTTATGGCTTCAGGTGTCGGATCGGAGGTCAAGAGTAAGTTTAAGATCATATATTTTATGATGTGACGATCTATCCGTGATCCGGTGAAAAGGGAAACAGGTGAAAGGCCTGTACGAACTCGTCACTGTAACTGTGTAGCGCTTTATCAGTTAAGAAAATAAATGATTTTCTTATGTCACTGCAGTTTTGTTCGTGCGCCGGGCGCACGCGGCTTTTTAAGGCAGCTGTGGGAAGACGATAAATATTTTGAGCTATTAAGCATTATGTAAGATCATTATGTGCTCAGAACAGCTTACAGCTTTAAAATATGCAGCGATATGATGTTTGTTTATATTAAAACGGCGATAGCGCTGCAGCGTGTAGATGCAGGAGTCAGGAGACCTGCCTGATGCTGGTCCATAAGTGTCACGAGAGACTGACCGAAGGAGGAAAAGATGAAAATTAAAAGGTTTATTGCTGCGGCAGCTGCATGCGCAATGATCTGCGCTGCATTTGCGGGATGCGGATCACAGAAAGCAGAGGATGTAAGTACTTCAGCCGCTAAGGAAGATACTGCTGCGAAGGATGCGGAAATACTTGTAGTGAGTTTTGGCACAAGCTACAATGACAGCCGTGATATTACTATCGGCGCTATAGAGAACGCTATACAGGAAGCTTATCCTGATTACCAGGTAAAGCGTGCATTTACAAGCCAGATAATAATCGATAAGCTCAAGGAAAGAGACGGCCTTGAGATAGACAATGTTACAGAAGCTCTTGACAGAGCTGTTAATGACGGTGTAAAGACACTTGTAGTACAGCCTACTCACCTTATGAATGGTTATGAGTATACTGATCTTGTAGATGAACTTGATACATATAAGGATAAGTTTGACAAGATAGCTATAGGTGATCCGCTTCTTACATCAGATGAGGACTTTAAGGCTGTAGTTCAGGCTATAACTTCTGAGACTTCTTCTTATGATGACGGACAGACTGCTATATGCTTCATGGGTCACGGAACTGAGGCTGATTCAAATTCAGTTTACACTAAGCTTCAGGAGACTCTCACAAGTGAGGGATATGAAAATTACTACATAGGTACTGTTGAAGCTACACCTTCTGTTGATGATGTTTTAGCTGCAGTTAAGGAAAAGAATTACACTAAGGTCGTTCTTGAACCGCTCATGGTAGTAGCAGGCGATCACGCAAACAACGATATGGCAGGCGATGAAGACGATTCATGGAAGACTGTATTCCAGAACGCAGGCTATCAGGTAGAGTGCGTCCTCAAGGGACTCGGTCAGTTTGAGAGCATCCAGAACATATATGTCGATCACGTAAAGGCTGCAATAGATTCTTTACAGTAAAAGCAGACAACTGCGGTAATGCTGTAATGCTGTAATGCAGTAATAACGGATCACAGAGAGCAGCGCCCCGGGCGCTGAGCAGAAACGTATACGTATCTGATATAAAAAACAGGCGGCATGCTTTTTGTGTATGCTGCCTTTGTTTTAATAAAGTATGCTTTGATGTATGTTGAAAATGGAATATAAAGGAGAGTAATAAAATATGAAAAAATCAATGAGATATCTGGCTGCTGCGGCAGCGGCGCTTGTTATGATCGCTGCAGTGCCGTTTGTAGCGACGGCTGAGACTGCAGATAGAGATGAAAGCGAGATAGAGCTTCATGCAGTGCAAGATGCTGATGGAGAAAGCACAGAAAATGTAGATTCCTCAAAGGTGGCAGATCAGTCTGATATGGCTTCTGTAAAGAAGGTAACGGAAGAGGGTATGACTCCTGTTTACGGCGGCCAGATAAAGGACGGGACTTATCCGATAGAGGTCAAGTCAAGCTCTTCGATGTTCAGGATAACGGATGCGCAGCTTACTGTTAAAGACGGTAAGATGACAGCTGTTATGACTATGGGAGGCAAGGGTTATCTTTATGTATATATGGGTACGGGCGAGCAGGCGGCAGCAGCTGACGCGTCTGAGTATATAGGATTTGAGGAAAACGCTGACGGAGCGCATACGTTTACAGTGCCTGTAGAGGCGCTTGATGAAGCAGTTTCGTGTGCAGCGTTCAGTAAGAAAAAGGAAAAATGGTATGACAGGAGCCTGTGCTTCCTGGCTTCATCTATCCCGAGTGATGCGATAAAGACTGCTGATATACCTGGAGACGGCGAGTATACCGCTGAGGTCACGCTGACAGGCGGCAGCGGAAGAGCAACTGTAGAGTCTCCGGCAAAGATCGTTGTAAAAGACGGAAAAATTACTGCGACTGTGATATGGAGCAGTCCTAATTATGATTATATGATAGTCGGCGGTGAGAAATATATGCCGGTTGAGCTTGACGGTGTGGAAAATTCAGCATTTGAGATACCTGTTGCAGGATTTGACTTTGAGATACCGGTAAAAGCTGATACTACGGCTATGAGTCAGCCGCATGAGATATCTTATACGTTGAATTTTGATTCAGCTTCTCTTGAAGGCAGTCAGTCAGGTATGTCCGGTACGGTAATTATTATAGTTATAGCTGCACTTGTACTTATAGCTCTGATAGGCGGCGTTATCGTCGGCAGAAAAATAGCTGTTAAATTAAAAAATAATTAGGTAACGGATGTTTCTGCGTTCATGCATGCGTTAGTTATTCCGATACATTCTGCGATAAGTACAGTATATGGATCTGTAGTTTTGGAAAGGAAAAGGCTGTATGAAAGTAAAGTATAGATTATGTGCGATGATCGCCATCACTGCCTTATTGATGATGTTATGCGCATGCGGCGGTGATGTGAGCAATGTTGAGCAGAAGTTTGCCGGGTCAGAAATATATTCACAGGAGGATATCGATAGTGCAGCTGTTGTTGTGAAAAAGTATTTTAAGAGCAATTTTAAAGGCTGTACGCTGACTGATATAGTTTATCCGGGTGATGATGAAGAACAGTTTAATGCACTGGCAGATGAATACGATGCAGATCAGGGGATAATACTTGTTTCAAGTTTTGATACAGGCGGGTCAGGTGGTGATGGCTCTCTTAATAAAAACAGTACTTATGACGGATGGCAGTGGATGCTCGTGCGCAGCGATGGCGGGAAGTGGCGCCACGTTGATTATGGATATTAAAGGATCAGATATTGAAAATTAATTAAGCAGTATATTTGTATAATATTTAATAAATTAATTAAAAATAAGGAGAAAAATCATGTTCAGAGAAATGAGAAGAAAGAAGCAGCAGCTTGAAGAGAGCGAATGCGTTGAGATACTTAAGGATGAAAAGCGCGGCGTGCTGTCGGTCATCGGAGATGACGGATATCCGTATGGCATTCCTATGGATCATTATTATAATGAAGCGAATGGTAAGATATATTTTCACTGTGCGCTTGAGGGGCATAAGATGGATGCGGTAAAGGCGTGTGATAAGGTATCGTACTGTGTTTTTGACGATGGATACCGCAATGAGGGCGAATGGGCGCTCAATATAAAAAGCGTTATCGTTTTCGGCCGCATCCGCGTCCTGGATGACCATGAACAGGGACTGCGTATGGCTGAGCTGCTTGCTGAGAAATTTACAGATGACAGGGCATACATAGATCACGAACTCAAGCATTCAGGACCGAGGATGGCGTGCCTTGAGATAACGCCTGAGCATATGACGGGAAAGCTTGTTAATGAATCGTGAAAGTATACTTGATTGTAAGTACTATTATTGCAAAGATGCTGCAGAGCTGATGAACATACGGATAAGCGGAGCGTCGGAGCAGAATGGTGATGCTGCCCGTGAGGTGAACAGAGCCTGTAACGTTAAAAATATGTTTGAGCGGAACGCGCGAGAGCGCTTATAATGGTTGAATTTTCCGAAGGAAAATTCTTTCTCTGCCGCGAGTTATTTTTAACAAAAAGCTCTGTGAACCGAACGGAATGCAGCGTCCCATTCTGCGACCGCGGAGTGTTCCGTATGTTCACCAGCAATCCCGCATCCTTTACTTACAGTAATGTATACTTTATTGTAAATCTACAGTGGGTTATTTAGCAGGTAATAAATGAACAGTTATTTTAAAAATATGACAGGCAGGCTGCGGACGGCGGGATGGATGGCTGCATTTGTGTTGGTGGTCATTGTGTGCGTGTCGTTAGCAGGATGCGGGCAGACGAAGTCTGCGCAGGACAGCAGGGATATTTCTGCAGAGCTTGTTTATGAGTCGAGTCTTGAGATTGAGTATGCAGAGGAATTTTCGGCTGATTTTTATGAAGGCGGTTATACGCTGCTTACTATAGCAGACGGAAGCCGTTTTCTGCTGGTCCCGGATGGAAAAAAAGCGCCTGAAGACCTTGCTTCAGATGTGACAGTGCTGCAGCAGCCGCTCAGTAATATATACCTTGTGGCAAGCGCGGCCATGAGTTCGTTTGCAGACCTTGGAGCGCTTGATATGATAAGATTTTCCGGGACAAGGCAGAGCGACTGGTATATAGAGGATGCAGCAGCGGCCATGGCTGACGGCAGCATACTTTATGCAGGAAAATACAGCGCGCCTGACTACGAAAAAATACTTGCGGAGGGATGCGGGCTGTGCATAGAAAATACTATGATACTGCATACGCCTGAGGTGAAGGAAAATCTGGAGAAATTCGGCATACCTGTAATGGTGGATTATTCCAGCTATGAAAAGGAGCCTCTGGGACGCTGCGAATGGGTAAAGTTTTACGGAATACTCACCGGAAAGCAGACTGAAGCGGAGAAGATATTTGATGAGCAGAAAAAATACGTCGATGATGTGACAGTGCGCCTGATCGATGGAAACAGCACTGTATCTGATGGGAAAAGACCAACTGTTGCGTACTTTTATATAAGCTCAAACGGAGGCGCAGTTGTCAGAAAAGGCAACGACTATATACCTAAGATGATAGAGATGGCAGGCGGGTCGTACATTTTCAGTGATCTTGGAGTTGATGACGGCAAGGCTTCATCAAGCGTAAATATGCAGATGGAAAAATTCTATGAAGGCGCCCGTGATGCTGACTATATAATATACAACAGCACGATAGACGGCGAGATCGGAAGTATAGACGAACTTGTTGCAAAAGCGCCGCTGCTGGCCGATCTGAAAGCTGTAAAAAACGGAAATGTTTACTGCACAGGAAAAAATTTTTACCAGGAAACAAATGTCTGCGGACTTATGGTAAGCGATATTTACAGCATGCTTACCGGCAGCGGGGATATGGTATTTTTGAAGAAAGTGGATTAAGTATTTGCTGCAGAAAAGTATACATTACTGTAAGTAAAGGATGCGGGATTGCTGATGAACATACGGAACACTCCGCGGTCGCAGAATGGGACGCTGCATTCCGTTCGGCTCACAGAGCTTTTGAAGCCCTGCCCGTATCTATGATACGGTGCGCAGGTCTCATACAGAAATTGCGCAGCTTCAGCTGCAGTGCAATTTTTCAGTTTGTTAAAAACAACTCGCGGCAGAGAATGAATTTTCCTTCGGAAAATTCAACCATTATAAGCGCTTACGCGCATTCCGCTCAAACATATTTTTAACGTTTAGGCTCTGTTCACCTCACGGGCAGCATCACCATTCAGCTCCGACGCTCCGCTTATCCGTATGTTCATCAGCTCTGCAGCATCTTTGTAAAAATAACGATTACAATAAAGTATACATTTATATCAGTATAGTATAATGGAAATCAGTATGGTTGAAGATAATAATGTTTTTTTGAAGTCTGCGGGGCGTGGGGCCGCGGGCGGGAGCCGGCGGCCGGTGGTGGTATTTTGTATCATGTTTGCTGCTCTAGCTGCTGCGGCAGCCGCAAATCTCAGGATCGGAAGCGTTGACGCTTCGTGGTCGCAGATAGCGGATGTTATTACGGGCCGTGACGACAGCGGGCTTATTTACAATATAATAATGGAGCTCAGGATACCGCGCATGTGCGCAGCCGCGCTTCTCGGCGGAGCCCTGGCCGTTTCAGGATTCCTGCTGCAGACGTATTTCAGCAACCCTATAGCAGGCCCGTTCGTGCTCGGCATATCATCAGGCTCAAAAATGGCGGTAGCCGCCGTAATGATAATATTTTCAGGAATGGCAGGCACAGGCGCCCGCCGGGCGGGCGTAAATTCGGCCGCAGACGCAATGAACGCGATATTTGCATCAGCGCGCCACATGTCTTCGGCGCTGCTTATCATAGCCGCCTTTGCAGGAGCAATGCTTTCGATGTTCCTCATACTTCTCATATCAAGAGTCATGCAGAATATGTACATGCTGATAGTCGGCGGCATCATGATAGGATATATATGCACCGCTGTTACAGATTTCATGGTGACATTTGCAGACGACTCAAATATAGTAAATCTGCATAACTGGTCAGTAGGAAGCTTTTCAGGAATCACATGGGATAATGTAAATGTCATAGCAGTCGTGGTGATACCTGCGGTACTGCTCGTATTTATGATGTCAAAACAGATAGGCGCATTTCTGCTCGGAGAAGACTATGCAAGGAGCATGGGCGTAGACCCCGGAAGATTCAAGGCAGCAGTGATACTGCTTTCAAGCCTGCTTTCTGCGTGTGTTACATCGTATGCAGGTCCGGTGTCGTTTGTGGGGATAGCCGTACCGCATATAGTAAGGCGGACGCTTGGAACTGCGAGACCGATACTCGTCATACCGGCGTGTTTTTTGTGCGGAGCGGTATTCTGCCTGGGATGCGACCTGCTTGCAAGGACCGCGTTTGCTCCGTCTGAAGTGAATATAAGCTCTGTTACGGCTGTTTTCGGTGCCCCTGTGGTTCTTTATGTGATTATAAAAAAACGAAGAGGCCAGTAGCTGCTGCATACAGGCAGGACTTATCCTAAGGAGTAAAAAATGTCAGAAAATATATTATATGACAATGATAATATTTTTACCGCAGAAGACCTGAGCGTAGGGTATGAAAAAACTCATAAAGGACGCATGACGGACCTGAAGCGCAGCCGGACAGGATGCAGTGCGGCTGCAGTTGTTTCAGGTATAAATATAAAAATAACGCGCGGCAAGACAGTATGCCTTATAGGACCCAACGGCTCAGGCAAGACGACAGCGCTTAAAACGATGACCGGGCAGCTGCGCGAGCTGGGCGGCAGCATGTCCATATGCGGCAGACCGCTTTCGGGGATGTCGGAAAAAGAGCGCGCAAAGTATATATCGGTAGTTTTAACTGAAAAAATATCACCTGAGCTCATGACATGCAGAGATATCGTAAGCATGGGCCGCTACCCGTATACAGGTCGTATGGGGCTGCTCAGGAGCGAGGACCGCGCAAAGGTAGATGAAGCGCTTGAGATGGTAAACGCTTCAGATATAGCGGACAGGCAGTTCAGCATGACGAGCGACGGCCAGCGCCAGCGCATAATGCTTGCGCGCGCCATATGCCAGGAATCAGCGCTAATAGTGCTTGACGAGCCGACATCGTTTCTTGATATAAGGTATAAACTGGAAATACTTACAGTCCTTAAAAAGCTCGCGCGTGAGCGAGGCACGGGCGTGCTCATGTCAGTACACGAGCTTGAGCTTGCGCGCGCCGCAGCAGACTACGTTATATGCTTCAAAAACGGAAGAGTATTTGCAGAGGGCGCGCCTGATGAAATATTTGATGACAGGCTTATATCTGAGCTGTACGGTCTGGATATGAACAGCTATGATGAATGCTTCAGAAATGTTAATATAATGTAGAGAAATTTACTGTTTATGCACGGAAGAAGCAGCGCCCCGAGCGCTGTTATGCACGCCGCAGGGAGCGGCGCGTTCAGATATGTTAATATATTATTATTGCAGAAGTTTTATGAGAGATGTATTAGGAAAGATTTATGGAAATTTATGTAATATTACACCAGATGGTACAGCTTTTTATTATGATGGGGCTGGGTTATCTGCTGTATAAGGTTAAGATAATAGATGCCGGATTCAACAAAAAGATGACGAGATTCGTGCTCGACTTCACGCTGCCGCTTATGGTACTGGCGTCAGTGCTTGAGCAGCCTGCAGACAGGGACTACGGAGTCGTGGCTGAGATGATCGTCATATCGGCAGGCGTATATATAGTTCTGCCGCTGCTGGCGTTCGTTACAGTAAAATTCATGAGGATCCCGATAGGGCAGCAGGGGATGTATATGATGATGCTGACATACGGAAATGTAGGCTTCATGGGTTTTCCTGTACTTAACGCGATATATGGCTCAACAGCAGTGTTTTATGCGGCTATACTCAATATAGTATTTAATGTGTCTGCCTTTTCTGCCGGAGTCGTCATGGTAAATTACGGGTGCGGCGGTGACGCCGCGGGAGGTGCGCCCAAGTTTAATTTCAGGAGCCTGCTTTCGCCCGGAACTGTTATTTCTGTTCTTTCGGTATTGATATATTTTTCCGGGATCATTTTTCCGGATGATATAGTGAGCGTATGCTCTTCGATTGGAAATATGACATCGCCGCTCGCAATGGTGATAATAGGTGCGACTCTGGCAACTATGGATGTTAAGTCGGTGTTTGACGACTGGAGGATATATCCGTTCACGCTTGTGAAACAGATAGCTCTGCCGTTTGTGATGTGGGTCATAATGCGCGTTTTTATACACGACGATATGCTGCTTGGGATATGCACTGTGCTCATGATGATGCCTGTAGCCAATATATGCGTCATGCTTGCCAATATGCACGACCGTGATGAAAAGCTTGCAGCGAGGGGCGTTTTTATCACTACGCTTTTTTCGATCGTAAGCGTGCCGGTGATGCTCTACTTTATGGTGTAGATCTGCGGATGCATGGTATAATTAAAAGATCTTAAAACTGTTTTTTGTTTAAAGCGCGGAAGCTCCCTGACAGATCCGTCTGACCGGGGCGGCGCGCAGTTATTGGGGAACGGCGGCCGGAGGACGCGGAGATATGGACGATACATATATTGATTTATACATACACAGTCTTGAGACTGAGCAGAAAAAGTCTGTAAACACTCTCGAAGCGTACAGGAGAGATATAAAGGAATTTTACCGTTATATGCGCGGAAACGGGGCGCGCGATGCGTCAGAGATCACGAATGCTGATATCGTAGCGTTTATGATGAAGCTTAAGGATGATGGGAAAAGCGGCTCGACTATAAACAGGAAAATGGCGTCTCTGCGTTCTTATACAGCGTTTTTATGCCGTGAGGGCGTGCTTGACGCTGACCCTTGCAACAATATAAAAGCGCCGAAGGTAGCTAAAAAGGATGTGGATCATCTCACTGTTGAAGAGGTAGACGCGCTGCTCAGCCTGCCTGATGATTCGCCTAAGGGAGTGCGTGACAGAGCGATACTTGAGCTGTTGTACGGTACAGGTATAAGGGTGACTGAGGCTGCTGAGCTTAAGATGAACGATGTGAATTTCCGTATAGGATTCATAACGTGCAGCGGCGAGTTCGGCAAGGCGCGCATAATACCGCTCGGAAAGCCGTGCAGGTCAGCTCTGGAAAATTACCTTGAAAATGTAAGACCGACGATGAATGGCTCAAAGCATAAAAATGGCGGAACAAATGCTGAAAATACTGCAGCGAGCGGCGGCCCGGCCGCCGGAGACGCTTCGCTGTCAGAGGATGAGTATGTATTTGTGAACATGCGCGGTGAAAAGCTGACGCGCCAGGGGCTGTGGAAGATAGTTAAGAATTATGCAGATAAGGCGGTCATGGGCTACAGGCTTACGCCTCAGATACTCAGGAACTCGTTTGCGGTGCATATGATACAGAACGGTGCGGATCTTAAGTCCATACAGGAGCTTATGGGGTATGAGGATGCGGCAGCTGTGCAGATATATCTGAGTGTTACTAAAAACAGGATAAAGGAAGTTTATGACAGGACGCATCCGCGCGCGTGAGCGGGCGGGGGTGGCGCCGGGCGGCGCCGGCCCTTTTGGGATGCGGGGGCCGGCGCGGCCGTATGGTGCGGCGGTGGCGCCGCGTAAGGATAATATTCATTTATTTGAAAAAATACTTGCGTTTAATATATATTTATGGTAATGTATTACGGTATGCGAACGTTCCGCTGTCATGGCGCGCACGGGGCGCGCACAGAAGATGAAAAACACATGAGAAACAAAGCCATGCGTGGCCGGATGCCTTCTGCTGCATGATAAGAGCGTTTTAGAAGAAAGAGGAAATAAAATGAACATTATTGAAGCAATCGAACAGGATTATAAGAGATCAGACCTTCCGGAATTCGGCGTTGGTGATACTTTAAAGGTATACATCAAGATCAAGGAAGGAAACAAAGAAAGAGTTCAGATGTTCGAAGGTTTCGTTCTGAAGATCCAGAACGGCGGCCTCAGCCAGACTTTCACAGTAAGAAAGATCTCTTCAGGCGTTGGCGTTGAAAAGACTTTCCCTATGCACTCACCTGTTATCGAAAAGATCGAAGTAGTAAGACACGGCAGCGTAAGACGTGCTAAGCTGAACTACATGAGATCAAGAACAGGTAAGGCTGCTAAGATCAAGTCTAAGGAAGCAAGATAATTCAGAATTAAATAAATTCCGAATAAAGATCCAGAAAAACCGAAAGGAGCCGGAAGGCTCCTTTTTTGTCGCGTTTTTTTGTGTATATTCCTGCGGTCTGCTGCATTTTGTTTAAATAGTGTAATGTTCCTCAGTCACATTAAATTTTTCTTAAGAAAAATTAATGTGATAGAAATATGAATTTGTTGAAGTTTACGTTGACAATACGTTAAGAAAGTGTAAAATTACAATGTCTTTGAAAAGCCGTTTCAGGGCGGATGTTTTATCCGCATATTTTGAGGACTGCAGTTTCGTACACTGCGTGTCCGCAAAGCGGTCGGAGGTATTTTTGATATGAATATTAACAATGTAAAAGAAAAATTATCGGCGGTGCACAAAAAAATGTGTGCGGCTTCTGAAAAAGCAGATGCCTTTATAAAAAAGCTCGACAGGCATCCTGTGATATTTTGTGTGAGCGTTGCTCTTATCCTGTATCTTATAGTTGAAATGCTTTCAAGAAGATCAGTAGTTGACGGTTTTGTTTATATGATAACAGATCCGGGAGTATTTCTGTATAATTCGCTTATCGTTATGCTTACGCTTTCGATAGCGTGGTTCTTCAGAAAAAAGAGATTTATACTGGCATTTATATCTATATTGTGGATCGCGCTCGGACTTACAAACTGCGTGCTCCTCTCGAACAGGACTACGCCGTTGAACTTTATGGATTTCAGGACATTCATGGATGTAATGGGCATAGTTACAGTGTACTTTACGCCATTCCAGATAGCGCTTATGGTCATGCTTGCTGTTGCGCTCGTGGGACTTCTTGTATTTATGTTCATAAAGGCGCCTAAGGAAAAGATAAGCAGAAAAAGAGCGTTTGCTACGTCTGCTACGATGTGCCTGCTTCTGTCAGTAGCTACGACTGCCTGCGTTTCTACAGGTTCGCTTGCTACGACATTCCACAACATCCATGATGCATATAAGCAGTACGGTTTTGCTTACTGCTTCGCGTGCAGCGTTGTTGACCGCGGCATATCCAAGCCGGATGATTATTCTCAGGAATCTGTTCAGGATATAGTTGACAGAGTAAACGAAAAGAGCGGGCTTTCCGGAAATTCCGCTGAGGTCATAAAGTCTGAGAAGGCTACAAAGGAAACACCTAATATAGTCATACTTCAGCTTGAGTCGTTCTTTGATGTAAACCATCTGAAGAACGTTACATATTCAGAAGATCCGCTGCCTGTATTTACATCGCTTAAGGAGAATTACAGCTCAGGATACCTGCTCACGCCGTCATTTGGCGCAGGCACTGCAAATACTGAGTTTGAAGTGCTTACGGGAATGTCTATGGATTATTTCGGACCCGGCGAGTATCCTTATACGACTATAATGCGTGAGACTACGAGCGAGTCTGCCGCATATGACCTTAAGGACTACGGATATGCGACGCACGCTATACATGACCATACAGGCAAGTTCTACGGAAGATATCTTGTATATCCGGACCTGGGATTTGATTCATTCACTTCTGTAGAATACATGCAGAATATAGAGCGCAACCCGTTGAAGTGGGCTGACGACTCATGCCTTACAGGCGAGATAAAGAAGGCTATGGACTCTACGCCGCAGCAGGACTTTGTATTTGCTGTATCTGTACAGGGTCACGGAAAATATCCTGTCGATGAGCCTATAGACGATACTCAGACCATTACCGTAAACGGATTTAATGAAGATGAGTCAGTAGGCTTTGAATATTACGTAAACCAGATACACCGGATGGATGAGTTCCTCGGAGAGCTTACAGACGAGCTTTCAAAGTCTGACGAGCCTACAGTCCTTATAGCTTACGGTGACCATCTGCCTAAGTTCAACATACAGGCTTCAGATCTTGAGAACAACAATATATATCAGACTGAATATGTGATGTGGAACAACTTCGGCATGCAGCAGGAGGATAAGGATCTTACATGCTATCAGCTTTATCCTCAGGTCATGAAGCTTCTGGGCATGTCAAACGGTGTCATGACCAAGTTCCAGCAGAACTGCGTCAATGATGATACATATTATAAAGACATGCGTACTCTTCAGTACGATATGCTTTACGGAAAATGCTATGCTTACGGCGGAACAAAGCCTTTCCAAAAGACTAATATGAAGATGGGTATAGACCCTATCACGATATCTTCCGTAAGACGCGTAGGCGATTACGTATATGTAGACGGACAGAACTTTACTGTTGCCAGCAAGATATTTATAAACGGTGACGAGTATGACACTTCGTTCATAAATTCAGGCGAGATATGTGCAGAAGAGTCTTCGTTCAGTGATGGCGACCTGATAGAAGTAGTCCAGATGAGCAGCAAGAAGACTCACCTCAGCACGACAGGCCAGTATATCTGGCATGAGGGAGATACTATAACTCCTTATGTTGAGGACAACGTCGGAACGGGCACGAACTACGCTCTTACAGGCAAAGAGTCAGACGAAAGCATATCGTCTGATATAAATAAGGAAGAGAATGCGGTTTAGCGTACAGCGCATCCCGTACATTTATCTGAAATATTAAATAAATACGATAAATTAAAATAAAAAACGGCTTTCGCGTCATTGTGATCTGATCCGGCTGGATAACATACAGCCGGCAGGCAAGTGAATGCGGAAGCCGTTTTATTTTATAAAAAATCAATATATCTGCGTGCGCCCGGCGCACGATATCATTGTATATTCAAATGATTTAAAATTTATGCTATTTAAGCGCATTACCATTCAGTACGCAGACTTTCAGCTATCCTGATGCCTGTAGGCGTTCCGGCCAGACCGCCGATGCCTGTTTCGCGCAAGTCAGTATGCATCATATCTCCGACTGCGCCCATGGCGTCTATGACTTCATCTGCAGGTATGCGCGACGTTATTCCGGCGAGAGCCATATTTGCGGCGCTTATGGCATTTACAGCGCCGATGACGTTTCTTTTGACGCATGGAACTTCGACAAGGCCTGCAACAGGATCGCACACAAGGCCGAGAAGGTTTCCGAGCGCTATAGCGAAAGCGTGAGCGCATTCAGCGCCGGTGCCGCCCTTTATGTACGTAAGAGCGGCGGCAGCCATAGCGCTTGCAGTGCCGACCTCAGCCTGGCACCCGCCCTCCGCCCCCGAAACAGAAGCGCGCTCCGCAGTGACCTGCCCAAAACCTGCCGCAACATAAAGCGCGTCAGTTATCTGCGCCTCAGACGCCTCGCTGCGCCTGTAAAGCGGTATGAGCACTGCAGGCAGCACGCCGCAGCTTCCCGCAGTAGGCGCCGCAACTATACGCTTCATACAGGCGTTGCACTCGGCAGTTTTAAGGGCTTCTTCTATAACATCTGTAAAATACGGGTCCCCTATAAGGCGTCCGGCCGCAGCCGCGTTTTTTATCTTTTCCGCGTCGCCGCCGACCATGCCGCTGTTTGAGCGGTCATCCGCCTTGTAATCCTCGCTTGTGGCGAGCATGACCTGCCACAGCTTTTTCATCTGCGCGTGAGAGGCTTCAAGAGAAAGCCCGCTCTCCTGCAGGTCGCTCAGACATACAGCCTCTGCGAGCGATATTTTTTTATCATCTGATGCCCTTAGCATCTGTTCTACGCTGCTGAAAGCCATATTTACTCATCCTCCTGATTAAAAATAGTTATCTTTATGATACCCTCTATGCTTGAAAGCCACGTCCCTATATCCTCCGGTATGCGCTGGTCGCACTCAAGCACCATGACCGCATAGCCGCCCTCATCGCTCCTGAAAAGCTGCATGTTGGCTATATTGACCTGACGCTGCGAGAGCGCGGACGCTACAGCGGAAACGTGTCCCGGCGTGTCCTGGTTGTGGACTATGAGCGTATTGTGCTCGCCGGTGAAATTAGCAGTTATGCCGTCTATGGAGCGCACGCATATGCGGCCGCCGCCGATGCTTTCAGCCGTTATCTCAAGAGAGCGGCCTTTTGCGCCCTTAAGGCTCATCCTGCATGTATTTGGATGCGCACCTCGTATATTTACAGCTGAAAAAGAAAATGTAAGACCGTTTTCAGCGGCTATCCTGAAGCTGTCCGGGATGCGCGGGTCGTCAGGCTGCATACCGAGGAGGCCTGCGATGAGCGCTCTGTCTGTTCCGTGACCGCGCCCCGTGAGCGCAAAACTGCCGTGAAGCCCTATCTCAGCGTGTACCGGCCGATCCTCAAGGAGCTTGCGCGCCATCCAGCCTATGCGCACAGCGCCGGCGGTGTGGCTGCTTGACGGACCCGTCATCACAGGTCCGAGAACATCGAATAATCTCATTATCTTTACTTCCCTCCGTTTATGTTGCAAATGAATTAATGAAATTAAAACATCTGAAGTATAAAATGTCAAACCGGTAAACGAAAAATGAATATATTTCCACCGTTTTTTGTAATGCGCACGCCAAAATATTTTTGATGATGCGGCGTCACCGCCGCAAATATGACAAGCGGTATAAGCATATATATATTGCCTGGCTATCCGTCCGCAGGCGGACGCAGTTTACAGAGGCATCTGAGCATAAGCGTGATACGTTTTACATTGTAAAATAAACAATTTGAGGTATTCGTTAAAATTTTATTTATTTATAAACTTGTATACAAATAAGGTTTTACATACAATCTTTGATAATAATGTATTAAAGTAAATACACAAAATAAAATAAGGTATATATGATAAAAATATATAAAAATTTCTAATAAAAACAAAAAAACATTGTATTTATCAAAACGTGTTTTTGTATACAAAAATTTAAAAACAGTATTGACAGGATTGTATACAAAGCGTAATATAGCACCATCAGATCCGGAAACGGAAAAGATAAAAATTAATGCTGAAGACGAATAAAGTTAAAAATCAAAAACAAAACACAGAAAACGATTACAACGGGGTGATCAGAACAATGAAGTTCATGATCGCCCCGTTTTGCATTTGTATATGAGAAAGGAAGGCTGACATGATGAGAATATCAGAGCACCCGATCCTCGGCACTTATGAAAAGTATGAAAAAGGGAGGATCATCCATTTTACCCTCGACGGAAAGGATATGACAGGCTACGAGGGAGATTCGATAGCAGCGGCGCTCAAGGCTGCAGGTGTGATGACGCACCGCTACACAGCGAAGGAGCACAAGCCGCGCGGAATATTCTGCGCGATAGGCAGATGTACAGACTGCGTAATGATCGTTAACGGTCAGCCAAACGTCAGAACGTGCATCACGCCGCTTGAGGAAGGCATGGAAGTACAGACGCAGTACGGAGTACTTACTAAGGAAGAATGGGAGGCGACGCTGTAATGAAAAGATATGAACTGATAGTAATAGGCGCCGGCCCGGCCGGCCTTTCAGCAGCTATCGAAGCTGCTAAAGCAGGAATGGAAGTTGCGGTGTTTGATGAAAACGCAGGTCCGGGCGGACAGCTCTTCAAGCAGATACATAAATTTTTCGGATCAAAGGAGCACGACGCAAAGATGCGCGGCTTCAGGATAGGCCAGAAGCTTCTGGCTGAGGCAGAGGAATATGGAGTAAAAGTATTTCTGAACGCGGTCGTTATGGGGATATACGATCAGAAGGAAGTACTTGTAAAGGTTGAAAACGAAGTACACCACTACAAAGGTGACAATATAGTGATAGCAACGGGCGCAGCAGAAAACATGATACCGTTTAAGGGCTGGAACAAGCCGGGCGTCATGGGCGCCGGAGCTTCACAGGCGCTCATGCATCTGCAGGGCGTAAAGCCGGGCAACAAGGTAATGGTAGTCGGTTCAGGAAACGTAGGACTTATCGTAGCATTCCAGGTAATGCAGGTAGGATGCGAGCTTGTCGCAGTGCTTGATGCAGCGCCGAGAGTCGGAGGATACGGCGTTCATATAGCAAAGATAACAAGAACAGGCGCTCCGTTCCTTGCATCACACACTATCATAGAAGCAAAGGGCGAAGAAAAAGTAGAAAGTGCAGTCATCGCTGAGGTAGACGATCACTTCAAGCCTGTACCGGGCACGGAAAAGGAAATAGAAGTAGACACGATACTCCTCGCAGTAGGCCTGACGCCTATGAGCCAGCTTGCTTCAAATGCAGGATGTCTCGTAGAATACCGCGAGCAGGACGGCAGGATATCACCTGTTACAGTCGTTGACGAGTACGGCGAGACAACAGTTCCGGGCATCTACTGCTGCGGCGACTCAGCAAAGGAAACTGCAGTCGGAGCTCCGGCGGCTATGATACAGGGCCGCGTGGCAGCTGCAAGGATGGCTGAGAAGGCAGGCTACATTACAGCAGAAGACGCAGAAAAGTCTATCGATGCAAATCTCAAGTCGCTCGACATGCTCAGCGGAGGCTTCTTCTCAGTAAAGAACAAGGGCCGCACAGATATAAAGACGACTGAAGAGGGCTACGCGCTTTCAGAAAGTCTTCTCAGAAACGGCTATATAAAGGAAGAAGAATTAAAAGCGTTCCCGGCAGCATCATACAAGGTAAAGGGCATACACCCGGTAATAGAGTGCACTCAGAACATACCGTGCAATCCATGCAGCGATGCATGTAAATTCAACTGCATCCTTATGGACAAGGATATAGTAAAGCTTCCTGAGATAAACCATGAAGCAAAGTGCGGCGGCTGCGGAATGTGCGTGACAGCATGTTCAGGCCAGGCGATATTCCTCATAAACGAGGATTACGAGCCGGGATACGCGACAGTCGGTCTGCCGTATGAGTTCCTTCCTTATCCGGAAAAAGGAACAAAGGGAATGGCGCTCGACAGAAGCGGAAAGCCTGTATGCGAGGCAGAAGTAGTCTCATGCAGGATCACGCCGGCAATGGATAAAACAGCAGTGCTTACAATGAAGGTACCGCTCGAATACGTAAACAGCGCAAGATTCTTCAAGGCAAAGGAGGCTTAGATATTATGGCAAAGATCATAAGAACAGCAGCAACAGAACCATTCGTTGAGATGCCTGACGATGACATGATAATCTGCCGCTGCGAGGAGATAACGAAAGGCGAGATACGCCGCGCAGTATATGAAGGCATGCGTACTACGAACGAGATAAAGAGATGGCTCAGGACAGGCATGGGACTTTGCCAGGGGCAGACATGTCAGAGGAACGTTCAGAATATAGTAGCTCGCGAGCTTGGATGCTCGGTGCTCGACCTCGGCATGATAACAGGACGCTCACCGGCAAGACCGGTCGTAATGGAAACGTTCTCAAACGACATTCTTGATGTAAAAGAATAAAATTTGTAAATACAAGGAATTTAATGGAAATATAGAGCGGGCGAGCCGCGGCGAGCGGCCCGGCCGATAATGATAAAAAGCAGGTGAAGATATGAGCATGGAAAAAAGAAGCGCATCCGTCATCATAATCGGCGGAGGAATAGTAGCATGCGCTACGGCGTACAACCTGGCAAAGCGCGGGATGAAGGATGTCCTCGTGCTTGAAAAAAAGGAGATAGGAAACGGCGGATCGTGCAGAAATGCAGGAGGCGTAAGACAGTCAGCGCGTGATGTGCGCGAGCTCCCGCTCGCGATGTACGCCGTATCAAATATATGGCCGACACTCGGTGAAGAGCTGGGAACAGACGTAGAGTACACGCAGCAGGGAAACCTCAGACTCGGAAAGACGGAAGCACACAGAAAGACACTTATAGCGCACACTGAAAAATCAACGAGCGCAGGCCTCGACGTAAAAATGATAACAGGTGACGAGGCGCGCGAGATATGTCCGTACATGTCAGAAGAAGTAACGAGCGCAAGCTGGTGTCCGACAGACGGACACGCAAATCCGCTTAAGACTACGCTCGGATTCTACAGAAAAGCCCTTGCCATGGGAGCTACATTTGTAAGCGGCGTAACTGTAAAGGAAATAAAAAAGATAAAAGGAAGAGCGCGTCTCGTAGTTACTGACGACGGCATATACGAGGGCGAACAGATACTGCTCTGCGCAGGCTGGGAGTCAAGAGCCATCGCAAACACAGTCGGCATAGAGATCCCTATGGAGCGTCAGCTCAACGAAGTAATGGTAACAGAAATGGAGCCTGACATGTTCCCTGTTATGCTCGGTACGGCCGAGGCTGACTTCTACGGACATCAGTCACATCACGGATCGTTCGTAATGGGCGGAAACGACGGACTTGAACCATTTATGTCAAACAAGCCGAGATTCGTAACGAGTCCGTTCACGGCGCCGAGCCTCTGCAGAGGTATCATAAAATACTTCCCGGTACTCAAGGACGTAAAGGTAGTAAGGACGTGGGCCGGATGGTATGACGTTACGAAGGATAAAGTCCCTGTTATAGACAATATAAATGAAGTTCCGGGGCTGACGATCGCATGCGGATTCTCAGGACACGGCTTTGGCATATCGCCTGCGACAGGTATAGCGGTAAGCGAGCTCATACTTGACGGCGAGTCGCATACCATAGACGTTTCAGCGCTGAACTACGACAGGTTTAAAGCAAAATTCTAAATGATTTAAATGGTGATAGAAAATATGGAAGAAGGCAATAATAAAGATCACAGCTGTCGGCGGAAGGTAATGTGTAAATAATGTGAAAAATGCCGCGCTCGGCGCAGCACAAGCGGAAAATGTTTCCATTAGTGCCTCCGAAGTCATGCTGTTCAGATATATTACATAAGAAAAGGAATTGTAATAAGGAGGGATAAACATGGAAACAACTTATTTGATCAACTCTATATGGATACTGTGCGCATCAGTATTCGTATTTATGATGCAGATGGGCTTCGCCTGCTGCGAGAGCGGATTTGCGAGAGGAAAGAACGCATGTAATATCTGGCTCAAGAATTTCTGCGATTTCTGCGTAGGCGCGCTCGTCTACTACTTTATAGGATTCGGCTTCATGTACGGAGACGACTGGCACGGAATCATAGGAATAAACGGATTCTTTGATCCGCTCAATCAGGATCTTGCAGTATGGCAGGGCATGGAAGGCTCGCTGTCACCTCAGGTATACCTGTTGTTCCAGACGATGTTCTGCGCGACTACAGCGACTATCATCTCAGGCGCGGTAGCAGAAAGATTCAAGTTCAATACATATCTTATACTCAGCGCATTTATGACAGGTATAGTTTATCCGGTGATCGGTCACTGGGTATGGGGCGGCGGATGGCTGTCACAGATAGGATTTTCAGATTTCGCAGGCTCAGGAGCAGTACATATGTGCGGAGGCATAGCAGCACTCGTAGCAACTGTAGGCGTCGGTCCGCGTATCGGAAAGTACGTAAACGGAAAATCAGTCGCTATACCGGGTCACAACATCTCAATGGCTATGCTCGGAGGCTTCATACTCTGGGTAGGCTGGTATGGATTCAACCCCGGCTCAGAGCTCGCGTTTGACGACGTAACTCTTTATACTACAGTAACTACAACGTTTGCAGCATCAGCCGGCGGACTTACCGCACTCTTCTTTACATGGATAAAGTACGGCAAGCCTGATCCGACGCTTGCAATGAACGGTGCGCTTGCAGGACTCGTAGCAGTATGTACGGGCGTTGCAGAAGTAACATATATCGGTTCGATGATCATCGGAGTGATCGCAGCGATAATGTTTACGATAAGCGTTTCAGTCCTTGACAATAAGTTCCACGTAGATGACGTGGCAGGCGCTATATCGCTTCACGGAATGAGCGGCTCTCTCGGAGTAATACTTCCGGGATTCCTTTCTACTGAAAACGGTCTCTTTTACGGAGGAGGCGCCGGACGCCTCATATCACAGTTTATCGGAATGATCTCGATCTGGGTGTTCACAGTGATATGCGTTTCGATAATAATATTCATACTTAAAAAGACGATCGGCATAAGAGTTCCGGAGGAGATAGAGCTTGCAGGTCTCGATATAACAGAACACGGAATGATAGCGTATCCTGAAAAGTATTAGCTATATATAAGATAGAAGCAGAATTTAAAAGGAGGAAAAGATCATGGCGGAAATGGCAAAAACAGCGGCAATGTACAATGTAACGATAATCATAAACCCTGACAAACTCGTTCCGCTCAAGGCAGCGCTGAACGACCTCGGCATACAGGGCATAACAGTGACACACGTTGAAGGCTGCGGGACGCAGCACGGCGGCGTGACACATTACCGCGGGGCGGTCGCAGACATGAGCCTGCTTCCGAAAGCAAAAGTAGAAGTTATAGTTTCAGAAATACCGGTGCAGGACGTTATAGACACTGCGATGTCAGTGCTCAAGTCAGACAGCATAGGTGCCGGAAAGATATTTGTGTATGAAGTAGCAAAGGTAGTCAGAGTCCGCACAGGCGAGACTGATTACGATGCGCTGCAGTATAAAAAGTAATATTAGATAATAATTGGAAATATTCAAAATGATTTAATTGTAATAAACTTAAGGAGGAACATAAAATGGCTTATCCAAAGATCGACTTTCTGTATTTAAATGAAAAAGACTTACTTGATCTGGGCGTAAACGACCCGATCGCGTGCACTGAGTGTATGGAGGACGTGCTTAAAACTCTCGATGCCGGCGACTACCGCATGGGCGGCGAGAGCGGCAACTCACACGGATGCATGGTACAGTTCCCTAAGGAGCCTGAGTTCCCTAACATGCCAAAGGACGGCCCTGACAGAAGATTCATGGCTATGCCTGCTTACCTCGGCGGCAAGTTTGATATAGCCGGCGTAAAGTGGTACGGATCAAACGTTGAAAACAGGGAAAAAGGACTTCCGCGTTCTATCCTGATGCTGACTCTTAATGATAAAGATACAGGCGCTCCGATCGCTCATATGTCAGCAAACCTCATAAGCGCATACAGAACTGCAGCAGTTCCGGGTACAGGCGTAAAGGCTCTTGCCCGCGAGGATGCAAAGGTGCTGGGAATCGTAGGTCCCGGATTTATAAACAATGTAACGATCGAAACATTCGCAGCGCTCAGACCGACGCTCGACACTCTTAAGATCAAGGGCAGAGGCCGCGCAGCCATAGACCGCTGCATAGAGTACGTAAAGGAAAAGTGCCCGCAGTTCAAGAACTTCATCGTATGCGACACTCTTGAAGAGTGCGTTCGCGATTCAGATATCATGAGCTTTGCAACTTCAACTCCTACAGGCGGACAGGATACATATCCGTGGGTAGAGCCTGAATGGATAAAGCCGGGCGCTCTGATCTGCGCGATGGGCGCGCTCAATACTACTGAGGAATTCATCATGGATCCTAAGACAAAGCTCGTTGTTGATAACACAAAGCTTTACGAGACATGGGCTGAAGAATATCCTTACCCGACATTTGAAAAGTGGTTCATATTCGGAAGCAAGTTTACAGACATGATACACGAGGGCAAGCTCGACGAATCAAGAATGGAAGATATCGGAGGCATCCTCAGAGGCAGACTTCCGGGCCGCGAGAGCGACGACCAGATCATACTTTACTCTATAGGCGGCATGCCGGTAGAAGACGTAGCATGGGGCAAGGTCCTTTACGAAAAAGCGCTCAAGGAAGGAAAGGGCACAAAGCTCAATCTGTGGGACGAGCCTTACCTGTACTAAAGTAATAATACCGGGCAAAAATACCAGATGCAGTGAATAAGCCGGACAAAACGGCGAGCCGCCAGCGGCTCCAAAGCACTGCAGATAAAAAGACAGCCGGAGAAACGGCGCGGTCAAACTAATAAAGCGCGCCGGTTCCTGCTTATATACAAAACAGCACAGACACCGCAGCACGTTTGGAGGCATATATACTTCCGGGCAGGCTGCGGTGTTTGTTTTAAAAAATAAAAAAACACTCTTGACATAAAGTGTACTTCGACTTCTATAATAAAGATATATTGATATCCTGAAAAAGAAATTGGAGTTTATGGAGGTTTACACAAAATGATATACAGAGAATTTGACGGCAAAAAGCTTTCTATGCTCGGTCTTGGCACTATGCGTCTGCCGTTGGTCGAGGGCGGCTCTGAGAGCGATATCGACGAGGAGCACGTTCAGCGCATGGTAGATCACGCTATGGAGCATGGAGTTAATTATTTTGATACTGCATATGGCTATCACAATGGCAAGTCAGAGGTCGTGATGGGAAAAACGCTTGCGAAGTACCCAAGAGAAAGCTTTTATGTAGCAGATAAGTTCCCGGGCTACGATCTGTCAAATATGCCTAAGATAAAGGAAATATTTGCTGAGCAGAAAGAAAGAACAGGCTTTGACTATTTTGATTTTTACATGTTCCACAACGTGTGCGAGATGAATATAGAGCAGTATCTCGACCCTCAGTACGGAATCATGGATTTCATGCGTGAAAAGAAAGCGTCAGGCGAGATAAAGCACATCGGTTTTTCTGCTCATGCGAGAGTCGATGTTATGAGACGCTTTCTGGAAGCCTACGGCGATGAAATGGAATTCTGCCAGATCCAGCTTAATTATCTTGACTGGATATTACAGGAAGCAAAGGAAAAGGTTGATCTGCTTAACGAGTACAATATCCCTATATGGGTAATGGAGCCTCTGCGCGGAGGACGTCTTGCAAAGCTGAGTGACGAGGCTGTTGCGAAGCTTGCTGCTCTGCGTCCTGACGAAACAGTGCCGGGATGGGCGTTCAGATTCCTTCAGTCTGTTCCAAACATAAAGGTCATCCTGTCAGGCATGTCAAACATGGAGCAGCTTGAGGCAAACATCGCTACATTTGAAGAGGACAAGCCGCTGAACGATGAAGAGCAGAAAGCCATAATATCTGCTGCAGGCGACATGTACGATATGCTTCCGTGCACAGCGTGCCATTACTGCACGTCACACTGCCCGCAGGGCCTCGATATCCCTGAGTTTATGTTTATGTACAACGAGCTGAAGGTCCAGAACGGATTTATAACATCGATGGCTCTCGGTACATATCCTGAGGACAAGAGACCGTCAGCGTGCATAGGCTGCAGACAGTGCGAAGCTGTCTGTCCGCAGGAGATAAAGATCTCCGAGATAATGGCAGACTTCGTGAAGCGCATGAATGCGCCTATGTCATGGTAATGCATCGACAGATCGATCATCTGCAATAATATATTAATGCAATAAATAATATACAGCAGCAGCGCGCGTCACCGCGCGACAGGCGCCGGGTCCCGGACAGTCAGGCAGGGACCCGGCGTTTTTTGCAGAAAGCGGCGCACGCACCGCCCGCCCACCCCAAAGCGCCGCCACCCGGCCGGCGACGGCCGCTCCCTACCTGCTATCATAACTTATATACCATACACAAAATATAATAAACTGTCTTGCATACAGAACAAAAATAATGATAAAATATATTATATATAAGACACTATGAAACGCTGAACAGGAGAAAAACAAATGAATCATGAGCTGTTAAAAAGTATAATATACGATCAGCATGAACTTATAAAGAATGCCGAGATAGTACCTCGTGAGTATGACTTTGATCCTAACGGCAATTACGTACTTGTGGGTCTGAGAAGAGCCGGAAAATCGACTTTACTGTACAAAAGAGTACAGGAGCTGATAGCAGACGGGTGCTCATGGGATCAGATCATATATGTAAATTTTGAAGATGAACGTTTGTCTGAGTTTTCGAAATATGATCTTAATGATATTTTATCTGTACAGAGCGAGCTCAGCGAAGATAAAGGATACTTCTTTTTTGATGAGATACAGATAGTTGACGGCTGGGAAAAATTCTGCCGGAGGATGGCGGACGCAGGGGAGAGCGTATGTATCACGGGAAGCAATGCTGATATGCTGAGCAGTGAGATAGCAACGACGCTTGGCGGCAGATTTCTTATAAAATATATAACACCTTATAATTTTCGCGAGTATCTTACAGCGCTCGGCGTTCCGCATGACAGCAGAGCAATACTGCAGACAAGATCAAATGGGCGCATACGCGCCTGCTGCAATGAATTCCTTGAATATGGCGGCTTTCCGGAAACGCTGCGCTATAAAGCTAAAAGGGAGTATATATCGAGCGTTTACCAGAAGGTCCTTCTGGGCGATATAGTTACAAGAAACAGTATACGTAATGATTTCGCAGTAAAGATACTTATAAAGAAGATCGCTGAGTCTGTATGCAGTGAGATCTCATATACAAAACTGCATGGGATATTGAAGGCTATAGGACTTTCCGTAGGCAAAGAAAGCATCATTGAATATATAAATTATGCAAAAAAAGCCTATCTGATATTTTCATTCCAAAATTATTATGCGCGGTTTGCTGAAAAAGAAAGCACGCCCAGATATTATTTCAGCGATAACGGGCTGATAAACCTGTTTCTGAACGATAAACGTTCTGCGCTGCTTGAAAATCAAGTGGCGGTGGCGCTTATGAGAGCTTATCCTGATGGAGTTTACTATTTAAAATCAGCCAGGACAGGGATAGATATTGATTTTTATGTGCCTGAAGCAGGACATATTATACAGGCAGCCTGGTCCATAGAAGGAAATGCTTTCGAGCGTGAAACGGGCAGTATAATGAAGTTTGCTGAAAGCTCAGATACCGGGCATACTTATACAATAGTTACCTATGAAGAAGAGCGTGTTATAGAGTCAGGCGGAATTGTCATAAACGTTGTACCGCTTATGAAGTTTCTTATAAATATATAATATATAATATATATAACAGCAGCGCGCGTCACCGTGCGGCAGGCGCCGGGTCCCAGACAGTCAGGCAGGGACCCGGCGCTTTTTGCAGAAAGCGGCGCATCACACCACCCACCCACCCCAAAGCGCCGCCACCCGGCCGGCGACGGCCGCTCCCATTTCCGCCATTATTAAATTGTTTTTTGTATTCAAAAACATCAGTATCTGTGATACAATATTCTAAGTGTCTGAACTTGCGGCGCGGCCGCGCAGGCGCTTACATAACAGAAACAAAATCGGAAAAGGAGAATGATCCATGTCATTATATCAGGAATGGGTAGACCTTTACGAAGGTCAGACAAATGAAACGTTCCAGAAGTTCTGGAATGAATACTCAGCCGCAGAGACAAAGATCTACACTGAGCTTCTTTCTTCACCTGAAAGCAAGTATGAGGGTGTTGTCAAGGATAAGGCGGCAGAGCTTGATATCGATATAAAGATATTCATGGGCTTCCTCGACGGCATAAACGACAGCCTTAAGGAGAGCCTTGATATTGAGAAAATAGAGCCGGACACTCAGTTCAGCCTCGATGTTGACTACGAAAAGCTGTATTTCAATATGCTTGACGCTAAGGCTGATTACCTGTATACGCTGCCTCAGTGGGACGCTATCCTCACAGAGGAAAAGCGCGCTGAGATCACAAAGGCGTTCAAGAAGTCAAAGACTGTAGTTAAAGAAGTACGCATCGGCAGAAACGATCCATGCCCTTGCGGAAGCGGCAAAAAGTACAAAAAGTGCTGCGGCGCTAACCTTTAAAAGCCGGAACCGGCGCATAGCGGCTCCGGTCAAGATCGCATAATATCAAAACAAACGGGGCTTTCACACGGAAAGCGTCCGGCCCGTACGAATGGCGGACAGTGCAGACACAGCGCGCGTCCCCGCGCGGGCAGGGCGCAGCCCGTGAGGCAGGTCCCGTTTTCTGTTGCATGCAGGAGGCAGAAAATGTCAGAATCAAAAGAACCACTTATAAACATCGTGCTCGTAGAGCCTGAGATCCCTCCGAACACGGGAAATATATCGCGCACATGCGCCATAACCGGAGCAAAGCTCCATCTCGTAAAGCCGCTCGGTTTTTCTATAGACGATAAGCACGTTAAGCGCGCCGGACTTGACTACTGGGATCATCTTGACATGGAGATACATGAGAGCCTTGATGATTTTCTTGAAAAATACGGCGACAGGAAACTGTTTCTGGCTACGACGCACGGCGGCGTGTGTTATGCGGACGTTCTGTACGAGGCAGGATGCTTCATACTTTTCGGAAAGGAGACGGCAGGGCTGCCGAAGGATCTCATAGCGGCGCACCCTGATACCGCTGTGCGTATACCGATGGGAGATCATCCCGATCTGCGCTCGCTTAATCTCTCTAACTCAGCTGCGATAGTTTTATACGAAGCTCTCAGACAGCACGGATTTCCCGGGCTTGTGTAGACTTGGACCGGCTGTTAAGTTAGCTATAGCAAATACCATGCCATCAGGAGCTAAACTGTTTGAGAAAAAAGTTATACTATGATATAATTGAAGTAACGTTACAGTTGCAGTTTAAAAATGTAATTTTTCTTTTAATTCTGGTAATTTCAGTAAACGGGAGCGCATTATGGAGCTTATTTTCAGAAATGATCTCAACACAGAGCTGAGTCAGAAGCTTACGCTGACGCCGGAGATGATCCAGTCTCTTAACGTTCTTCAGTACAGCAGAGGCGAGCTTGTAGACTATATTTACGATATGATGATGGAAAATCCTGTGATCGAACTGGAAGATCCTGATTACGTTGTGCAGCAGCCTGTCAGTGACGCATCAGCAGGCAGCGATGATTACGACGCTGATTATGACAGCGACGGTGAAAGCGAGAGCATAGGGCAGGAACTCGGCGAAAATTCCGACAAGGAGTGGGATGCTGAGGATTGGTATAACTATGCCGAAAACATGGGTTATGATGATGAAAATTATTACGGCCGCAACACGTATGACACGCAGGACAGCGACAGATACGACTACATGATAGCCGATGATATGACGCTTGAGGAGAATCTTCTGAATCAGGTCGAGATGACGGGAGCACCGTATATGACGCGCGCTATAGCTGCGTATATCATACAGACGCTCGATGATAACGGTTATATGACATGCTCAGTAAAAGATATCGCAGACGAGCTGAGCGTTAAGGACGCTGACGTGGAGAAGGCCCTTGAGCTTGTGTGGACGTTCGATCCGGCAGGCGTTGGCGCGCGGGATCTTGCAGAGTGTCTTGAGCTTCAGCTAAGAGCTATCGACAGATATACAGACGAGCTTGGCGTGATGCTCCGCGACCATCTTGAGGATATAGCAATGAACAGACTGTCAGCAGTTTCAAAGGCTATGGGACTTTCAGTGTATAAAGTCCAGGATATGGCGGACCTTCTGAGATCGCTCGAGCCGAAGCCGGGCAGGATGTTTGCAGCCCCGCAGTCAACTAATTACATAATTCCTGATGTTACTGTAGAAAATAACAACGGGGTGCTTACAGCGTCGATAAACTCAGCCTCAGCACCTAAGGTCATCATAAGGAACGAATACAGGAACATGCTGCGCGACGCAGAAAAAAACTCAGGCGTGGCATCATTCCTTTCAGGACGCTTCAACACAGCAATGTGGCTCGTGCGCAGCATAGAGCAGCGCAATGAGACTATAACCAAAGTGACGCAGGCTATAGCGGATCACCAGAAGGAGTTCTTCACAAAAGGCAAGTCAGCTCTGAAGCCGCTCACCATGAAGGAGATAGCGGACGAGGTCGGCATACACGAGTCAACGGTCAGCCGCGCGGTAAACGGTAAGTATATGCAGTCGCCGCAGGGTGTTTACGAGCTCAGGTACTTCTTCAGCGGAACGAGCAGGTTTGCAGGCGCCAACGGCGATTCTACATCAGCGGAAGCGCTCAAGGTCCTCATAAGCTCTATCGTAGAGTCAGAGGACAGGACTATGCCGCTGAGCGACAGATCCATAGCAGAGGCCATAATGGTCACAGGCGTTGAGATATCAAGGCGCACGGTAGCAAAGTACCGCGAGGAGCTCGGCATACCGTCATCGTCGATGCGCAGGAGACGCGCAAAAGCAAAATAAACGATACATGGTAATGCAAATTTATTACTATGCAATAAATACATAGCAGCAGCAGGCTGCTGTTAAGGGCCGTCACCGGCCCCGCAAAATATATTTTGAACTTTTTATGGAGGAAGATCAGATGAAAAAGACTGTAAAGGACATCGATGTAAAAGGAAAGCGCGTTTTCGTAAGATGCGATTTCAATGTCCCGACAGACGACAACGGCGTTATAACAGATGACAGAAGGATAGTCGGAGCCGTACCGACTATAAAGTATCTGGCTGACAACGGAGCAAGAGTTATCATAGCTTCACACATGGGAAGACCTAAGGGCAAGCCTGATATGAAGTATTCTTTAGGCGTTGTTGCGAAGAGACTGTCAGAGCTTATCGGCATGCCTGTAAGATTCGTGAGCGAGCCTGAGGTCACAGGTCCTGAAACAAAGGCTGCAGCTGCCGCGCTTGCTGACGGCGAAGTCATGCTTATAGAAAACGTAAGATTCAGAGAAGAAGAAACTAAAAATGCTCCTGAATTCAGCAAGGAGCTCGCAGATCTCGCTGAGATATTCGTAAACGACGCATTCGGAACAGCTCACAGAGCGCACTGCTCTACTGCCGGCATCGCGGACTATCTTCCAGCCGTAAGCGGATTCCTCATGGAAAAGGAAATAAGATTCTTCGGCGATATGCTAGAAGCGCCTGAAAGACCTTTCACAGCAGTTATGGGCGGCGCAAAGGTAGGCGACAAGATCCCTCTGATCGAAAACCTCATAGAAAAGGTAGACACTATAATAGTAGGCGGCGGCATGGCGTACACATTCCTTAAAGCTCAGGGCCATGAGATAGGCACATCGCTTCTCGAAGAAGACAAGATGCCTATGACGCTCGAGCTCCTTAAAAAGGCAGAGGAAAAGGGCGTAAAGTTCCTGCTCCCTGTAGACGTAGTATGCGCGCCTGAGTTTGCAAACGACTCTCCTGCGGAGGTATATCCTGCAGACGGCATGCCTGCCGACAAGATGGGACTCGATATCGGCCCGAAGACACGCGAGCTTTACAGACAGGCCATACTCGATTCAAAAACTGTAGTATGGAACGGTCCTATGGGCGTATTTGAAATGGATAACTTCGCGGCAGGTACAAAAGCCATAGCGGAAGCCCTCAACGAATGCGCAGGCACTACTGTAGTAGGCGGAGGCGACAGCGCCGCAGCAGCACGCAAGTTCGACCTCGAAGCAAATATTTCCCATATATCAACAGGCGGCGGCGCATCACTTGAATTCCTCGAAGGCAAAGTACTTCCGGGCGTAGCGTGCCTGCTTGACGCATAACAGCAGCCGTCACCGGCTGAGCTTTACGCGGCTTTAGCCGCAGTTCATGCCCTGACCGGAGCTGTCTGCCGAAAAAAGTAAACACAGGATCTTACCCGGGTCTGCATTGGCCGGAAAGCTGATGCAGGCCCGGATAATATAAGGAGTTTGAAATAATGAGAAAACCTTTTATAGCAGCTAACTGGAAAATGAATCTGCTGGTGGAGGATTCCGTAAAATACGGCGAGGATATCGTCGAGTATCTTAAAAGAGAAAATGTAGACCTCAAGAAGGTAGACGTTGCCATATGCGCGCCTTACATACACATGGCCGCGCTCAAGGTCATATTCGTGCTCAGAAACATAATGGTAGGCGCGCAGAATATGCATTATGAAGAAAGCGGCGCGTTTACAGGCGAGATATCGCCTGCCATGCTTAAGGATATGGGCATAGAGTGCGTAATAATAGGCCACTCGGAGCGCCGTCAGTATTTCGGCGAGACGAGCGAAGCGTGCGCAAAGAAGGTAAAGGCAGCAGCAGCGCACGGCATCAGACCGATACTCTGCGTTGGCGAAACGCTTGAAGAACGCGAGTCAGGAAATTACGAGAATGCTGTAGGCGACATGCTCAACGCATCGCTTGCTGACGTAACCGCAGAAGAAATGCTCAAAACTGTCATAGCATATGAGCCTGTATGGGCCATAGGCACAGGAAAAACAGCTACGTCTGCGCAGGCAAACGAGATGGCGGCTTTCATCCGCGGCTGCGTGGAAGCAAAATACGGTCCTGAAACAGCAAAGGAAGTCATCATCCAGTACGGCGGAAGCGTAAAGCCTGAAAACATAGCAGAACTCATGTCAATGAGTGACATAGACGGTGCCCTCGTAGGCGGCGCAAGCCTCGATGCGAAGACATTCGCAAAGATCGTTAATTTTGATGTTTCAGTTACTAAGGAATAATGATAATTTTGCATCAAAAGTGAAATTGTATTGACTTTAAAAATCGAGCATAGTATAATCCTATCTTTGACAGTCAATTAAGGGTAAAAAGCGCCAAGCCGTTGATATAACTCGGCTTGACGCTTTTTTAATGTTCTTG
>CAKQOE010000030.1 GCA_934255545.1 uncultured Clostridia bacterium
GAGTAAACGTCAAGCTCTCAGAGGTATGGGGCAAGGGCGGAGACGGCGGCGTAGAGCTCGCTGAAGAAGTTGTAAAGCTTGCTGAGTCAGGTGAGAATGATTTCAACTTCGCTTACGATGATGATCTCTCGCTCCGTGAAAAGATAGAAGCTATAGCGACTAAGATATACGGCGCTGACGGCGTTGATTTCGTCGGCAAGGCAGGAAGCGAGATAGATACTATAGAATCTCTCGGCATGAGCAGCTTCCCTGTATGCATCGCAAAGACTCAGTACTCTCTGTCTGACGATGCTGCAAAGCTCGGACGTCCTTCAGGCTTCAGGATCAGTATAAGAAACGTAAAAGCTTCTGCAGGAGCAGGCTTCGTTGTAGCTCTTGCAGGAAACATAATGACTATGCCGGGACTTCCTAAGGTGCCTGCAGCCGAAAATATCGATGTTGACAGCACAGGAAAGATCACCGGACTTTTCTAAAAAATAAAAAACAAGAGGTATTTATGCTTAATAAAACATGCGATCTGTTCATTTCCGAACTTGGAAGCAATGCCCCCGTCCCGGGGGGAGGAAGTGCTGCAGCGCTGGTAGGCGCAGTCGGCATCGCGCTCGGAACTATGGTAGGTGAGCTTACAACAGGTAAAAAAACGTACGCAGAGTATGAGGAAGAGATACAGCAGCTTATCGGCAGATCCCGTGTTCTGACTGAAAAGATGAAAGCGGCAGTAAAGAAGGACATAGAATCATTCAAGCCGCTTTCTGATGTATACAGGATGCCTAACGCTACAGCAGAAGAAAAAGCTGTAAGGCACGAAGCCATGCAGAAGGCTCTGCTGCCTGCAGCAGAAGCTCCGCTGGAGCTGACAGAGCTCTGCGTTGAAGCGCTTGAGATCCTTGACAGGTATTCTGAAATAGGGAGCCGGCTTGCTGTAAGCGATGCCGCTACAGGCTCTGTAATGTGCCTTGCGGCGCTGAAGAGCGCGCGTCTCAACGTCATCGTGAACACAAAGATGATGGAGGACGATGAGCTTAGAAACAGGCTCGATGCAAGAGCTGATGAAGCAATGGCAAGGGGCTCTGAAATATCACGCGCTACATATGAACGCGTAGAAAATAAATTGATTGGATAAACTTTTTAATAATGTCTATAATACTTTACGGTAAACCGGTTTCTGAAAAGATCAGAAACGATGTATCAGAGCGCGCGGCTGCATTCAAAAGCAGCCGCGGCGCTGCTCCGAAGCTTGCGATACTTCGCGCGGGTGAGCGTCCGGACGATCTCGCTTATGAAAAGCGCGTCCTTAAAATGTGCGGAGATGTCGGTATAGATACCGAAGTCATCTCTCATCCGGCTGATGTCAGCCATGAAATATTCAGGAAAAGCCTGACCGGGCTCAATGATGATGCCGATATCCACGGCATACTCGTTTTCAGACCTCTTCCAAAGCAGATAGATGAGGTTGAGATATGCAGCCTGATATCTCCTGAAAAGGATATCGACTGTATGAATTCAGAAAATCTCAAAAAGATATTTATCGGCGATGACAGCGCCATAGCGCCGTGTACGCCTGAAGCTGTCATTGAGATACTGAAGCATTATGAATATGAGCTTCAGGGGAAAAACGTAGTTATAGTAAACAGGAGCCTCGTTCTCGGAAAGCCGCTTGCTATGCTTTTCCTGAATGAAAACTCAACTGTAACTGTCTGCCATTCTAAGACAGAGGGGCTTGCTGATATTATAAAAAATGCGGATATTTTTGTATCAGGCATAGGCAGGGCAAAATATTTTGATGATCGATATGTTTCAGAAAAGAACGTTGTTATAGACGTAGGTATAAATTTTGCTGACGGTAAGATGTGCGGCGATATGGATATTGACGCTGTATCCGGAAAAGTTCAGGCGGTGACGCCTGTTCCGGGCGGTGTAGGCGGCGTTACGTCAGCTGTTTTATTGAGGCATCTTATTGAAGCAGCTGAAAATTCTGTTGCATAGCTTTAATTTTTTGCGAAGCATGTGGGTGCGGTGACGCACGCTGTCGATGTATTTATTGAATGATCTGCTGTATGGTTCATTCATATATGATTTATTTTGGATACAGGGTCAATTTTCAGGTAAGCGTGGTAATAAAATGGGTCGTTTTTGCTGACGTATGGTATATGCGGCTCGTGTTATTATATAATTTAATATTTTAAGTCTTGTATTAGACATATCACAACATGAATGACAGCCGGAGGTGCCGGCGTCATATTACGGAGGTAGAAAAATGTCAAAAAGAACAACACTTACGCTTCAGGCTATGAAGGAACAGGGTGAAAAGATCACTATGATCACTGCGTATGATTACTCAAGCGCTATGCTTTCTGAAAAGGCCGGTATCGATACTATACTGGTAGGTGATTCACTGCAGATGGTAATGCTCGGAGATGATTCTACGATAGCTGCTACGCTCGATACTATGATCCATCATACAAAGGCAGTCGTAAAGGGCGCTCCTGAAACATTCGTAGTTACGGATCTTCCTTTCGGAAGCTATAATGTTTCGATAGAGCAGGCGATAGAGACTTCATCAAGATGCATGAAGGAAGGCCGCTGCGATGCTGTAAAGCTTGAGGGCGGAGTCCGCATGAAAAACGTTATAAAGGCTGTTGTTGACGCGGGCATACCTGTTGTGGGACATATAGGACTGACTCCTCAGACTACTGCTCAGCTCGGCGGATTTAAGGTCCAGGGCAAGGGCGATGCAGCAAGAAAGGTCCTTGAGGATGCGCTTGCTGTTCAGGAAGCGGGAGCATGCATGATCGTTCTTGAAGCGATACCTGCGCCGCTCGCGACTTTGATAACAGAACGCCTTTCAATACCGACTATCGGCATAGGAGCAGGAAACGGTACAGATGGTCAGGTCCTTGTTTATCATGATATGCTTGGAATGTTTGACAAGTTCGTTCCTAAATTTGTAAAAGTTTACAAGAGTATCGGAAACGAGATAACAGAAGGCATAAAGGAATATATCGACGATGTTAAGAGCACTGCCTTCCCGGCAGCTGAGCATACATACGGCGGCGTTACTGAGGAGGATCTGAAGGATCTTTAGTCAGTAAAAGTAAATATCATTAAAATACGATCCCTGCTTTATAAACCGGTCTTTGCAGGCACGGTTTGCGGCAGGGATCTTTTTGTGCAGTTTTAAATCTATACTTTATTGTAAATACGGGGACACCGATGCCGCCGGCTGATATACGGAACGCTTGAAGCCCTGCCCGTATCTCGGATACGGCGCGCAGGCCTCATACAGAAATTGCGCAGCTTTAGCTGCATTGCAATTTTTCAGTTCGCGTCGCAGAATGGGATGCTTCTAACAGATTATTTTGAAGCAGTTTTTGTCAAAAATAACTCGCGGCAGGGAATGAATTTTCTGCGAAAATTCAACCATTTTATGCGCTTCCGCGCGTTCCGCTCAGACATATGAAGCCCTGCCCGTATCTATGATACGGCGCGCAGGTCTCATACAGAAATTGCGCAGCTTTAGCTGCAATGCAATTTTTCAGTTTTTTGACGTTGCGGCTGCTTCAAAATAATCTGGAAGCATATCCATTCTGCTTCGAGCTCCGCTTATCCGTATATCAACCGCCGGCATCGGCAATTTCACAATAATAAAAGTTACAAAAACGTATACTTTATTGTATACCATCAAACATCTATGTAAATATACATGAACAGCAGAAACGAATATCTATGATATATTTTGTTTAAAATCAGGCATTACAGTTTACATTTGCAAAAAATCGTTTATACTTTTACCGATTGGATCAAATTGGAGAAAGAAGATAAATTATGAAAAAAAGAAAAAGAAATGAGATCGACATGCTTAACGGTCCTATGGCCGGTCGTATAGTACTTATGGCGCTGCCTCTGGCAGCTATCAGCATACTGCAGCAGCTTTTTAATGCAGCTGACGTCGCAGTAGTGGGACGATTTGCAAGTGACACTGCGCTGGCAGCTGTGGGAGCAAACACGCCTGTTATAAATATGTTCCTGACACTGCTCACAGGCATCGCCACAGGCGGAAATGTCGCCATATCTACGCTTATCGGTGAAGGAAGAAGTAACAAGATAAAAGATGCAGTACATACAGTATTTACCATCTCACTTATAGGCGGCGTTTCGATAGTAGTGATCGGCCAGATCATAGCAAAGCCGCTGCTTGAGCTTATAAACGTTCCTGACGATGTCATAGGCCAGTCTCTTACATATCTGAGGATATACCTTTTCGCTATGATGTTCGCAGTCATATATAACTTTGCGTCAGCGATACTGAGAAGCAAGGGCGATACACGCCGCCCTCTTTACTGCCTTATAGCATCAGGCATCATAAACGTAATACTCAACCTGGTATTTGTAATAGGCTTCTCACTGGATGTCGTAGGCGTTGCGACAGCTACGCTTATAGCAAACTTTGTATGCGCACTGGCTACTGTCATCATACTTATAAAAGAAGACAGTTATCTTAAGCTTGACCTCAGGGACCTCAGACTGGATGCTGTTCCTCTTAAGTTCACACTGAGGATAGGGATCCCGGCAGGTCTGCAGGGCATGATGTTTTCCGTTTCAAATATCATAATACAGTCAGGCATCAACAGCTTCGGAGCTGACTGCATAGCAGGAAATACCGCCGCGCTCAATTATGAATTTGTAACATTTTTCATAATCAGCGCATTCGCGCAGACTGCTACGACATATACAAGCCAGAACTACGGTGCGGGAAACTCAGAGCGCTGCCGCAAGGTCATGAGATACAGCATGCTGCTGGGGATAGGTATGTGCTTTGCGTTGTGTATGATCATAGTTGCAGCTCCTTATTTCTGGCTGAGCTTCTTTACAGTAGATGCAGCAGTCCTCACATACGCGATGGTAAGGATGCATTATGTAGTATGCCTGGAATGGCTGACCGGTCTCAACGAGATACCTGCAGCAAGCATACGAGGAATGAGCGTATCGTTGCCGCCTACACTCATATCTATTACAGGCAGCTGCATACTCCGAATAATATGGATGCTCACAGCATTCAGATGGTTCCATTCAAATACAACTCTCATGATAGTATACCCTGTGTCATGGCTGTTCCTCGCAGCATGCATGATACCGCTCTACCTGTACGTAAGCAGAAAAAAACTGGCATAAGTTGTATTTTATCAGCATCATGATAAATTTTCACTGTACAAATCATGTCTTATGCGTGTATAATGTACAAAGTATTTGCCTCGTGTGTGCATATACTGAAAAACTGAAAAGCGGTCAAAAACTGAGACGAAGAAGAGTAGGCGCTGCTGCTGTCCACAGAGAGGAAACGGCGGTGAGAGATTTCCGGCAGGGCGTACCGAACGCAGCTTCAGAGTTTTTCCGGCAAAGCCGGCGCACAGCATAAAGCGGCGCAGGTGTGTAGCCGGAAACGTTGGCAACGTTACAGCTTCTAAGATACCGGCAGCAGCCGGCATGCGGGCGCGTGAGCGCGCGGATGCCGATACAGTGGTGCGTGTTTATGTTATATGCGCAGGCAGCGGCGGAGCCGGTGAATTAGGGTGGTACCGCGGTGATATTCCCGCCCCTATGTGTAGGGGCGTTTTTTGTTTTTTGGCGCGTATTTTACGCAGTTTTATTTTTTATGCGCGCGTTGGTTTTGTGCCGGAGGAGCGGGCCGGGAGGCGCGCGGGGGCGTGATGCGGTGACGCATCGTGTTTTATCCAGGCGCGCGGGACCGCGGGCCGGTGCAGACTTTTTAACTTGTTTTTGATTTTATTAATATATTTTATGGAGGACTTCACAATGGAAAAATTAGGTCTTAATGAGATCAGAAAAATGTTCCTTGAATTTTTCGAGAGCAAGGGACATCTGGTTCATGAGAGCTTCTCGCTTGTTCCTGAAAAGGACAAGAGCCTTATACTCATCAACTCAGGCATGGCACCGCTCAAGCCTTACTTTGCAGGTCTTGAGACTCCGCCGAGAAAAAGGATGACTACATGCCAGAAGTGCATCAGAACAGGCGATATCGAAAATATCGGCTACACTGACAGACACGGTACGTTCTTTGAAATGATGGGAAACTTCTCATTTGGAGATTATTTCAAGGAGCAGTCGCTCACATGGGGCTGGGAGTTCATAACTGAGCACCTCAAGCTCCCTAAGGAAAGAGTATGGGCTACTATTTATGAGGATGACGACCAGGCTTTCGAGATCTGGCGTGACAAGATCGGTATGCCTGAGGAAAGGATCGTAAGACTTGGAAAAGAAGACAACTTCTGGGAGATCGGTATCGGTCCGTGCGGTCCTTGCTCAGAGATCTACTTCGACAGAGGCGAGGAATACGGCTGCGGATCACCTGACTGTAAGCCTGGCTGCGACTGCGACAGATATATCGAGTTCTGGAACCACGTATTTACTCAGTTCGACAGAGATGAGGAAGGCAACTATACTCCGCTCGCTCATCCGAACATCGACACAGGCATGGGTCTTGAAAGAATGGCTTGCGTAATGCAGGAAACTGACTCTATATTTGCCATCGATACTATAAAGCATATCCTTGACGGTGTTGTTAAGATCTCAGGTGTTGAATATCAGAACGGCAAAGCTAAGGAAGATATTTCGATCAGGATCATTACTGACCATATCCGTTCGGTAACATTCATGATCAGCGATGGTATCCTCCCTAGCAACGAGGGCAGAGGTTACGTCCTCAGAAGACTCCTCAGAAGAGCTGCAAGACACGGAAAGCTCCTCGGCATAAAGGGAAGCTTCATGCCTGAGCTCGCAAAGCTCGTTATCGAGGTATCAGGCGATGCTTATCCTGCACTTGTTGAGAGACAGGATTACATCTTCAAGGTACTTTCAGTAGAAGAAGAAAAGTTCAGCGAGACTATCGATCAGGGTACTAATATCATCAACGAATATATAAAGGAACTCAAGGAAGCAGGAAAGACTGAACTCGAAGGCGAAAAGGTATTCAAGCTTTACGATACTTACGGATTCCCTCTTGAGCTTACTGTAGAGATCCTTGAGGAAAGCGGCTGCACTGCTGATGAAGACAGCTTCAACGCTCTTATGGATCAGCAGAGAGAAATGGCGCGCGCAGCAAGAAAGTCTGACGATGAGATCGCATGGCAGGATGAGGAGCTTGGATTCTTTACTGCTGACGATGCTACAGAATTCACAGGCTATGACACTCTTACTGACGAGTCAACTGTAAAGGCTATAATCATAAACAGAAAGCCTGTAGACGAGATCACAGCAGGTCAGGAAGGCAATATCGTTCTCGATCATACTCCTTTCTACGCTGAAATGGGCGGTCAGGCAGGCGATAAGGGCATTATCACATGCGGAGATGCAAAGCTTATCGTAAATGATGTCGTTAAGGCAAAGAACCTCTTTGTTCATAAGGTAACTGCCGCTGAGGGCACTGTAAAGAAGGGTGACAAGGTAACGGCTCAGGTAGACCGCGTAAACAGAAACAATATCGCAAGAAATCATACTGCAACTCATATCCTTCAGGCCGCACTTAAAAAGGTGCTTGGAGATCACATCTCACAGGCCGGCTCAAGTGTTACTGCTGACGGTCTGAGATTCGACTTCACTCACTTCGAAGCAGTTTCAAAGGAAGACATAGCTAAGATAGAAGCTGTCGCAAATGAAGCTGTAGATGAATTTATCGATGTCGATACAAAGATCATGAGCGTTGACGAGGCTAAGACGACAGGCGCTACTGCTTTATTTGGTGAAAAGTACGGCGATACTGTAAGAGTCGTTTCTGTAGGTGACTTCAGCAGCGAGCTTTGCGGCGGTACTCACCTTAAGAATTCAGGTCAGGTGGGCGCTATAAAGATCATAAGCGAAAACGGCGTCGCTGCAGGTGTAAGACGTATAGAGGCTATCACAGGAAACGGTCTTTACAGACACATCACCGAGGAAGATGCTCTCATAAACGAGACTGCTGAAACTCTTAAGACTCAGCCTTCAAACATCGCTGTGAGAGCTGCTGCTCTTACTGACGAGGTAAAGGCTTACAAGAAGGAGATAGAAGAGCTCAAGCGTCAGTCTATGGGTGATTCTGCAGGTGACCTCATCAAGTCTGCAAAGGAAATAAACGGTGTCAAGCTCGTTACAGGCCGGTTCGACGGAATCGACATAAATGACCTCAGAACTCTGTCTGACCAGCTTAAGGCAAAAGAAAAGAGTATAATCAATGTACTTGCTGCTGTAAACGACGGCAAGGTAACATTCCTCGTTTCTGTTGCTGACGACCTGCTCGAAAAGGGTTACCATGCAGGAAACCTCATAAAGCAGATCGCAAAGGTTGCCGGTGGCGGCGGCGGCGGTAAGGCTGACATGGCTCAGGCAGGCGCAAAGGATCCTTCAAAGGTAGCTGAAGCGCTCGCATTTGCTGAAACATTAATTTAATATAACCCTGGACCTGCTGTGGCATGGGCATTTCAGCTCTCGCAGCAGGTCTTCTGATTTATGAGGGCATCAATAAAGGGTTGTTATTCTGTTATCAGATTGGTATACTGAGTAGTAAGGAATATGAATGATTAACTGTTTAAGATTTATTTTCTTATAACAGGAACGGGAGGTATATTAATTATGGAAGATAAAAACACCATTTTATTTACAAGTCCTGATAAGGTTCAGGAACGTACTATTTCGGAGATACTCGGAAAGGTATACGATGCTCTTACGGAAAAGGGCTACACTGCGATCGACCAGATGGTCGGATATATCCTCTCAGGCGATCCTTCTTACATCACAGGTCACAACAACGCGAGAAACCTTATCCGCCAGATAGAGCGTGACGATCTTGTTGAAGCTCTTCTTAAGAATTATCTCGGATTAAAATAGATCACAGGAGAAATACATATATAAATGAAGGCAATTTCATTAGACGTAGGCGACAAAACTATAGGCGTCGCTCTGAGCGACGCACTGATGCTCACAGCCCAGGGGCTTATGACCATAGAACGCATAGGCATCAGAAAGGATGCAGACAAAGTTCTCGCTCTCGTTAAGGAGCACGGCTGCGATACTATAGTCATGGGACTTCCGCTGAACCTTGACGGAAGCGACAGCATCCAGACGGAAAAGGTAAGAGCGTTCCGTACTATGCTGGAAAATAAAATGAAGAGCAACGCTATAAAGGGTGTTGAGATAGTTTACCAGGATGAGCGCTTTACGACAAAGATCGCAGAGTCGGTACTTATAGAGGCTGACGTCTCAAGAAAAAAGCGTAAGGATGTAATAGACAAGCAGGCTGCAGTAATAATCCTGCAGTCATGGCTCGACAGACAGGCGTTCCTCAGGAAAGCAGAGGAAGAAAAAGCTGCCGCTGAAGCAGAAGCAGATGACGGCGAAGAAGAATAGGCGCGAATAAAAACAGATAATAAATAAGAGTATGAAAATACAGACGACCCGGGAGTATGCAATACGTAAAAGCATGCTCCCGGGTCATTTTTTACATAACAAATTGAATTATTAAATACCAAGTGCTTTGCGCCTGATATTGATAATTATTTCTGATGCTTAAGTGCGTTGTAAAGCCTTATCATAGTCATGATCGACTGCTCGCGCGTGTAGTTTGCGTTAGGGCTGAATGTTGAGCTGCCTGTACCGTTCATGACTTTGTTGCCTGTTGACGGGTCGGCGCAGGCTGTTACGAAGTTTATGCCTGTCTTTGCCCATTCAGGCTGATCTGATATGTCTTTGAAGGCAGTGCGGAACGTTGATTCTTTACAGCCTGTTACGTCTGCGAGCCTCTTCAGCATGGCTGCCGCTTCTCTGCGCGTTATAGTCTTTGTCGGTTTGAATGTACCGTCATCGTAGCCTGTAACTATACCGAGCGCGCTTGCGGCGAGCACATTGCTGTCGCTCGTATCTCTGAAGCTGCCGCTGTTCACGTCAATGCCCTTGTCTTTCATGTATTCTGAAATGCTTTTGCCGCTTGATGATTCTATAAACTGCGATATAAGCTTACAGAAATCAGCTCTGGTTATGGCAGCAGAATAATTGTTTCTGAGCGAAACAGGCACAAGGCCAGCGTTCATGGCAGATACGATCTCATCGTGATAAGTAGAGTAGTCGGAAACAGCGTTGTACAACTGCGTGCAGTTGCTTCCTGCGAAGTATATATTTATGCCGTTGAAGCCGTAGCGGTTTACGAGCTCGAGGCGGTCTCTCATGCCTGCCGTCGTTTCAAGATATACGATATGAGCGCCGTCAGCCGCATTGTAAGTAAAGTGGCCGCCGCTCTCGGCAGTATCAGCTGCTATAGATGCCTTATACTGATTTTTAAGGTTCAGAGCCTGATCGTAAGGTATGTCTGCAGCAGTGCTCTTTGTAGTATTGTAATCTACAGCGAATCCGCTCATTCCAAGCTGAAGCTTATATGCAGGCATAGCGGCTGAAGCGTAGCGCATAACGCGCCCTATACGCACGATGTTACTCATAGGGCCAGCCTTGTGGTTATATTTATAATTTGTATCAGGGTAGTCATCATACAATATAACGTCTACGTAATCAGCAGCTTTGCCTATAGCAGTATAATCAAAAATACTTTTTTGCTCCTGCGCAGATGTAAAATATGCACCGACAGATACCATAAGGACTTTTCCTTCAGAGTGAAGCTTGTTTGCAAGCTTTGTTATAAATGAGGAGTATGCCGATCTGTATGATGCCTGAGCAGCAACAGTTTCGATATCAAGGTTCACTCCGTCCATATCGTATTTATCTACAGTTCCGATCATCTCATTTATAAGTTTCTCTGATGATGATGCTGAGCTGATGGCGTTAAGTATCGGCTCTTTCTGAAATCCGTCCGTGACCCCCATAAGAGAAAGTTTGCCGTTATCATTACACCATTTTATGATATCTTTCTGCGCGTTGAGATTATGGTCGATAAGCGTATTTCCGTTATTGCTTTTACCTCTTATGTACGCAGAGCAGAATGTTACCATGGTCACAGTATCCGCATGTCTTTTCAGATCGTTGTATCTCTGCTGAAGCAATGCAGTATCTCCGTATGCATCAGGAAGGAACACAGCGGTATCGCGCATAGTATTTTTCTTTGCCGCAGCTGCAGGCTTTATAGAAACAGCGCCTGACTTGACCTCATAAGATGAAGCGTTCTTTCTGATAATTCCCTGAGAAGCGTTCATTCCTGCAGTATAAGGTATCAGATCATGGTCAACTGCGACGTTGAGGAACATTTTTGATTCGGCGCTGAGCCCGTCTGTTCCCGAAAAGCTGTATAAGTTATTGAAATCGTAATTGTACTTACCCTTGGCTCTCGAAAGGAATTCAGCGGCAAATGCGACCGTCACCGGGTCGGTATAAGAGATTTTTGCAGGGATGACAGTGCCTTTGTCTACTTCTGCCTGTACGTATTTTGCGCACCATGCGGAAGGCGCACGGCCGTTTTTGTCTTTTGCGGGAGTTTTCGTCGAGCCTTTGCCGTAGTAGGAGTACGCGTAAGTTATTGCGATGTATTCCTCTACAGTCATAGCTCTGTTTGGCTCGTTGTTAAGATTGAAATGCGGGTCGGAATATGTCTTGAGAAATGTTCCCATATTCCAGTTTGCAGCCGAAACGGTGCATGTGCCGGAGCATACAGTCACGAGCATGACGGTAAGCGCCAGCAGCAGGGATAAGTGTTTTTTCAGTGCTTTTTTCATAAATCGTTTTAATGAACGCCGGTGTGAGTCAGCCGGGCTGACGGAAAAGCGCCATTAAATTCTCCTTCCTTATTATTAGTCAAATATAACTATATCATAATCTGGAGAGAATCTGACGTAAAAATATATTTAATGGGTTAAGATTTCGGAAATGTATAGGCGGGCAGTCCTGTTCAGGAGGACCGCCCGCTTATGGAAGGTATATATATGAAGATATCAGCGCTTTTTTTAATTAAAGCGCATGTATCTACTTTGCAGGGTAGAAGCCTGAAGGAGCTTCGCTGAGATTTATCATGATGTTCTTCTTCTGGCTGTAAGAGTCGAGGATGGCTCTGTCGTTCTCGCGGCCTATGCCTGATTTTTTGTAACCGCCGAAAGGCGCGCCCTCAGGTATCTGATTATAAGTGTTTACCCACATACGACCTGTTTCGACTGCCTGAGCTACGCGCAGAGCGCGGTTTATATCAGTAGTCCATACAGCTCCGCCGAGACCGTATTCGGAGTCGTTAGCCATAGATATTACTTCTTCCTCTGTCTTGAACTTTATTACTACTGCTACAGGACCGAATATTTCTTCCTGCGCTACGCACATATCGTTAGTTACGTTCGTGAGCAGAGTAGGCTTTATGAAGCATCCGTTCTCGCAGCCGTTTTCAGTGTATGCTTCGCCGCCGCACGCTACAGTTGCGCCGTCTGCCTTTGCTTTTTCTATATATGAAAGGATCTTTTCTACCTGCGCCTTGTTTATCTGAGAGCCCATCTGAGTTTCAGGGTCGAGAGGGTCGCCGACATTTACATTGTTGAATGCTTCCACTAGCTCTGCTACGAATTCATCGTAGATGTCTTCCTGAACGAATACTCTCGAGCCTGCGCAGCATACCTGTCCCTGATTGAAGAGTATGCCGAGCTGTACGCCGTCTACAGCCTGTTCGCGGCGGCAGTCGCTGAATATGATGTTTGCGCTCTTTCCTCCAAGCTCGAGCGTAGCAGGTATGAGCTTTTCAGCAGCGGCCAGAGCCACGTCCTTGCCGATCTCAGAGGAGCCTGTGAACGCAAGCTTTGAAAGGCGAGGGTGGTCAAGTATGTACTGACCTGACTTGCCGCCAGAGCCTGTTATTACGTTGAGAACGCCTGCAGGAAGAAGATCCTCAATAAGCTCGGTAAATACGAGCATACTCAGAGAAGTAGAAGAAGAAGGCTTAAATACGATGCAGTCACCTGCGGCGATAGCAGGGGCGAGCTTCCACGCAGCCATGAGGAACGGGAAGTTCCACGGAACGATCTGTCCGACAACGCCGATAGGCTCTCTGAGCACGAGGCTCATCATTCCACCGTCGAGTACCGAAGCAACGCCTTCGTCTGTGCGGATAAGGCTCGCGTAGTAACGGAAATGGCGTGAAGAATACGGAACATCTATTGCGAGCGTTTCGCGTATAGGTTTGCCGTTGTCAAGGCTCTCGACTTCAGCGAGCAGCTGAGTGTTTGCGTCTATGCGGTCGGCTATCTTATCGAGTATATCTGCGCGCGCTTCTTTAGTGAGCGCCTTCCATGCAGGAAATGCAGCCCATGCGGCGTCTACTGCGGCGTCAACGTCTTCTTTCGTTGCCTGTGCGCACTTAGCGAGAGCGGAGCCGTCCGCCGGATCGTAGCTTGTAAAAAGAGCACCATCTGATGCCTGTCTCCATTCTCCGTTGATATAAAGTCCGTATGATTCCTTTAAGCTGTTTCTTACGTCTGACATGATGTTGACCTCCTTAATAGTCAAATTTTAATAGTTAAAAGTGAGTGAAATTTAAAGCGTTAATGTTTATGTCATATGCATTTTGCGTTTTGTTTCCGGCTCTGCCGGAAGGGTTTACTTTTTTGTAACGACATATTACAATATATCTGATACTTAAAAAATAACCACTGAGATTATTTATGAGGTGACCAGATAGTGCTTAAATATGATTTTGAAAACAGAAAAAACGATAATGTAAAAGAATCAAAATATGAGTATTTATATAAATGTCTGAAAGAAGACATCATGAACGGCAGACTCGCCGAGGGCTCGAAACTGCCGTCAAAGCGAGAGCTCGCAGCTGAAAACGGCATAAGCGTAAAGACTGTTATGAATGCTTACGAGCAGCTTCTTATGGAAGGATATATAGTATCCAGGGAACGGAGCGGCTACTATGTGGTATCCGATTTTGATGTAAATGTAAGACACCAGAATATAAGCATCGCGCTTCCGTCACCGGAAGAAGATGAAGACTGGCTAGCTGATTTTACGGCAAATACTACCGTATATGAAAAATTTCCGTTCACTATGTGGACAAAGGTAATGCGCCAGGTAATGGCCGACTATAATGTCAGGCTCATGATGCGCGGAGATTTTCTCGGAAGCCAGGAGCTGCGCGCAGAGATAGCACGTTACCTCTTTCACACACGCGGCATGTTAGTGTCTCCTGAATGCATAGTTATAGGAACAGGCATAGAATATCTTTATTCAAAAATGATGAGTCTGCTTCCGCGTGACGCTGTATATGCTGTCGAAGACCCCGGCTACAAAAAGATCCAGCGCATTTACGAGGAGCTTGGCGTTAAATGGAAGTGCATATCCATGGGAAAGGGCGGCATAAATATGAACAGCCTGCAGAACAGCGATGCTACAGTAGTCCATACCTCGCCTGAGCATCACTATCCGCTCGGAACTGTAATGTCTGCGCGCCGTCGTCAGGAGCTCCTGAAATGGCTGGAAGATTCGGAAGAACGATATATAATAGAAGACGATTACGACTGTGAGTTCAGATACAGCGGCCACGCTATACCTGCGCTTTACGGACTTGACTATACGCGGCGCGTTATATATATGAATACATTCAGCAAAACGCTGAGTCCCGGCATAAGGATAAGCTACATGGTGCTCCCTGAAAAACTGCTCAAAAAATACGTAGATACAGCTAATTTCTTTTCAAATACCTCTTCAAACCTCGAGCAGTTCACGCTTGCGCGATTTATACGCGACGGGTATTTCGACCGTCATCTTAACAGGATGAGAAAATACTATATAAAGCAGGGTGAAAGGCTTAAAAACATCATAGAAGCAACACCGTCTATACCGACGGCATCTATATCAGGCATAGAAACAGGAACGCATCTCCTCGTGAAGCTCGATACCGCGCTGTCTGATAAAGAGATAAAGCAGCGCGCCAGGACAAAGCGCATAAACCTTAAGTGCCTGTCTGAGTTCTGTATAAGCGATCCGTCTGAGTATACTCATACACTCGTGCTTAATTATTCCGGAATGGATGAGGATAAGATGCAGGATGTGATGTCTACGCTCGGAAAGATATTCTTGTAGTGATATTTTAATGAAAAAGATATATTTATATTCATGCATCAGACGTAAATATTTTTATATAAACTATATTTATACAAACCAATATGTTAAAATAGTAACAGATGAACAGATCTACTAAACTATGTTTTGCCTGCCGCAGCATGTGAGCCGTTTTCCGGCGTGTGACCGCGAGGTCACGCAATGCCAGGCTATTTCATTAATCCCCTTATTTATTCATTTAAGGACATTTTACAAAGAAAGGAATTTTCCATGCGCAATTTACAGAATTTCTACAAGGCTGCCGATATCGAAAAAGAATACAAGCGCAAGCTTGTGACACCGGATGATGCGGCTTCTGTTGTAAAGCCGGGTTACAAGATCCATATAGGAACGTTCGGATCCATTGCTCACGACTTTGAAGCTGCCATAGCTAAAAGAAAGGACGAACTCAGTGACATAACGCTGATCTCATGCCTGTGGAGCTATGACGATACGTATGAGACTCACAAGGTCGATCCTGAGGGCGATGTGTTCAGGATACATACGACACAGATGAGCCAGAAGGACAGACGCGTAAAGAGCGCCGGACATGAGTGGTACATACCGATGCTTTACCATGACAACTGCAGGATGTACCACGCTGCTGAAAAGAAGCTTGATATGTTTGTCGTTATGACGGGTCCGATGGACCGTCAAGGCAATTTCAACCTCGGCATCACGATAGGCGAAGCACGCGCGCTTTTTGAAACGGCTGATATAGTTATGGTAGAGGTAAACGAAAACATGCCGCATTCGGAGGGTATGGAAAACTACATCAATATAGCAGAAGTGGATTACGTAATACAGAGCTCTAACTATCCGCTGGCTGAGCTTCCTGTAAGAGAGGGCGCAGGCGGCGCAGACGCAAAGATCGCAGAGCTGCTTCTGCCTGAGATAGAGGACGGAAGCACGCTGCAGCTCGGTATAGGCGCCATGCCTAATCACCTCGGACATCTGATGGTAGAGTCAGATCTGAAGAACCTCAGCATCCATACAGAAATGCTCGTTGACTCTTTCGTAGATATGTACGAGGCCGGCAAGATCACAGGAAACAAGGCTGTCCATCCCGGCAAGATGGTCTACACGTTTGCGCTCGGCAGCAGAAGGCTTTATGATTTTATAGACCGCAACCAGACATGCATGATAGCTCCTGTTGATTACGTAAACGATCCCGCACTTATAAGTCAGCACGAGAAGATGATCTCCATAAACGCTGCGCTGCAGGTCGATCTTTACGGACAGGTAAGCTCTGAGTCTATAGGTTTCAATCACATAAGCGGTCAGGGCGGTCAGATGGATTTCGTAGAGGGCGCGTTCCGCTCAAAGGGCGGAAAGAGCTTCCTGTGCACAGCTTCGACAAAGACTCATAAGGACGGCACACTCGAATCATTAATAGTTCCGTTTATGCCGCCCGGCGGCATCGTAAGTACTCCGCGCTACGCTACACAGTACGTAGTAACAGAGTACGGCATCGTAAACCTCAAGGGCACATCCACATGGGAAAGAGCAGAGCTGCTCATAAGCATCGCGCATCCTGACTTCCGCGAAGACCTTATAAAACAGGCTGAAAAGCAGGGGATATGGAAGAATTCCAGCAAGCTGCTTTAATGAATGATTTTCTGTAAAGTATTACGGTAAATAAATAAAAACAGCAGCCGCCCGGCGGCTGAAAATAAATATGTATTTTTATTAATACAATAATATTGACATAATCGGTCTAATGCTGTAGACTGAAGATAAATCTACAGCTGTAGACCGATTTTATTTTATCGGGAAAGGAGAGTATATGGGTATCATCGGAATATTAATGTCATTATTTATAAAAATAGCAGTGATCTCGCTTATGATGACTCCTGTTATTGCTGTAACGCTGGCTGTGCGTGCGGGGCTTGCGCGTATAGGGGTGTCTGCAGGTGTCAGGTACAGGCTTTGGGTGATCCCGGCTGCTGCACTGGTTATAGCTGCACTGTGCGCATCAGGGGCGCTTGCAGGATATATGCCTTTGCATACACTGCAGGGAAACTACGGAGCCGCATCATCAGGCAGTATTTCAGCAGTAAGTGCAGATAATGCACAGGCGGCGGATACAGTAAGCAGCAACGCGTCAGGCGTTGGAATCGATGGAATCACATCAGGAGATCCTGCAGTGGGACGTACAGGAAAAATTACTGTGGATATGAATGAACAGGAGTCGGCAATATATAATATAAAGGAAAATTTAGCTTCAAGTATATTTGATGATCCTGCTGATAAAATAAAGCATTTGTCCGGTACGATGATCGCAGTGTCGGGTATTTGGCTCGCAGGCGTTATCTGCATATTTGCGTTTGCAGCGGTGAACTGCGCGCGCGTGCGCAGGCAGACTCGATTTGCTGTAAAAGTGAGCGGATCAGAGGATGCTTCGAAATATATTAAGGCGTTTTCAGCAGTAAAGGGGAGAAGGGTAGACATATATGAAAGCAGGGAAATAGAGCTGCCGTTCGTTTCGGGCGCTGTAAGGCCGAGGATATACATGCCTGCATGCATGGCGGACGATGACGCGGCAAATGTGATCGCGCACGAGGCGGAGCATATAAGGCGAAGGGATAGTGCTGTGATCCTCATAGCGTGGGCGTGCTGTGCTGTCAGCTGGTTCAACCCGTTCTTATGGATAGCTTACGAGATGCTGCGTCGCGACATGGAAATGAGCTGCGACGAGGCTGTGACAAAAAGTATGAACAGGGAAGATACATCAAGGTATATGAAGACGATGCTTCGTATGAGCGCGCCGGGCGCGCACCGCAGGCAGAATGCATTCGCGCCGGGATTTGCTGCAGGCGAATCTGACGTGGAGCTGCGTGTGGGAAATCTTGTAAGTGAGAAAAAACACCGACCGCTGGCGACAGCGGCAGCAATTGTCTTGTGCATTGCGATAGTTGTGGGATGCATGTTCGGGTACAGCCGGTATCAGGCGAAATATTATAATATAAACGACGTTGAGCTGCTGACGGCTGAGCAGGTGGTTAAACTGCTTAAAATAAACGGGGTGAGGCTTACGGCTGACAGCGGATATGACGCGGAGAATATGGCAGTGAAGCTTAACAGTTTAGATGATGATACGAGAACAGTTCCTTATGTTTATAACGTGCGCGTGATGAATATGGATGTAAAGATATTCATGTATATTTTTAACAGATATATAGATTATGATTCCGAATTTATCGATATACCTTATCCAGGATCTGAAAATTCCGGATCGGAAGATGGAAGTGACGAGTCAGATCCTGCTATGTGGAAAGCTTCTCTTGATAACAGAGTGATTTATGGAAAAAATATACTGATGATCCCTTATCTTACGGAAGGTGAAGTATATAAAGGAATGAACGTTGACCGTCAACGTTATGAAGCCGGTGCCGATATATCGGACAGCGATATGAATACAATAGCTCGCCGGAACAGAGCATGTAATGACATGAGGGAAAATATAAGTAATATACTGTTTTATAAGGCTTTTGATGGAACAGATACGATATACGCAGGAGAAAGCGGCGACTGGCGTTTTGCCTTCCCTGTAAAGATGTTTTCGCTCAGTTATACAGATGATAACGGAGATAAGTGGATCTCAGCGATGAAAAGTGCAGGATATCTTTACATGTCATATAAGGACGGCGACCCAACGCTTTACGGCCCGGTGAAAAGTATATCGGTCACAAAAGGTGACCGATCTTCACAGCATAGTTTTGGCGACGATTACCATCTTGAATATGTATATGATGAAAGCTCAGATGATATGGGCGGCATGTACAGGGTGATGAATTTTGACTTTGCGGGACATTTCAAATGGCATTGTGACAGCATTGGTGTTACGCTGGGGCTCATGGATGGAAGCAAAGTGACAGCTGAGTGTACTGATATAGAATAATGAGGCAAAAATGGAAAACAGATTATACGACACAGAATACCGGTTTATGGAAATAATATGGGAGCATGCTCCCGTTCGCTCCGGCGAACTTGTAAAGCTTAGCAAAGAAGCGCTGGGATGGAAGAAGTCTACGACTTATACGATGATAAAGCGGCTTTCAGAAAAAGGATATATCGTAAACGAGGATGCTGTTGTCAGCGTGCTCGTTCAGAAGGAAGAGTGCCAGCAGGCGGAGTCAAAAGAGGTGATCGAAAAGAATTTTTCAGGATCTCTTCCGAGCTTTATAGCCGCGTTCCTTCGCGGAAACAAGCTGTCTGATGATGACGCAGCGCGGATAAAAAATATGATAGATGATTATCAGAAAAAGTAAAATTATGTAATAACAAATATTAAGGACCGGATCACGTTACATGCGCAGATCCGGTCTTTTTTTGCACTTCAAGCTCACGCGCCGTGCGCGTGCATATGGCCCGATTTTTTATGCAGAACGCAGTATATATTGTATTGCACATATCCGAAAGTCGAGATAGCGATGCATAACACAGCTAAGATTCTTTTACTCATTTTTCTGAAAAGTATCAAAAATGTCTCCTATATGTCCGTTGAGGATATTGCATAAAGAGTGCAATATATTGTCATAGATATCGCATAGACAATAAGACTTAATGTCAAGGAGGTTAAGATGAAAAAATATTTCAGGCTTATGAGCGGCAGAACTAAAATAAAATGCGCAGGAATAGTAATGCTTGCAGTATTGACATCAGTACTTGCATCTGTCTGGCCGGTCAGACTTGGAGAACTTTATACCATGATCTCAGACGGCAGCGTTACATCTGTATCAGATGTGGGCAGAGCAGTAATAATGTTTGGATGCATTTACCTTTCAGCTGAATGCATCACTATATTAAGGCGTGTTCTTATGGATAATATCATAGCCGCCCACGAAGCGGAGGTGAGAGAAGTAAGTGTTGAAAAGCTGCTGAAAATGCCCGTGTCGTATTATGCCGGCTGTCTGAGCGGAGAAAAGACGGCTCAGCTTAATCAGGGTGTCGCAGGTCTGAGTCAGCTTATCAAGATCATCTGCAATGATATTTTTGCAACAGTGCTGACTGCTGTATGTACACTTGTACAGGTCATGATAAATGCTCCAATGGTGATCGCAGGGATCATGCTTTTATATCTGATAACAACGCTCGTGATATCTGTTTTTCAGATCCGTTCACAGAATGGCATAAGAGAAAACATCATAAAGCAGAAAAATTCTCTTGATGGACAGATATGTCAGTCTATTTCAAACCTTGAGCTTATCAGGAGCATGGATGCGCAGGAATATGAGCGTATGCGCCTTGAACCTTCAATACATACGATAAGTGTAACAGAAAAGAAACACCATCGTTATATGGGAGCTTATGACTGCGCGAAGCAGTTTTGCAAGGTATCGTTTCAGATCATTATAATCTTAGCTTCAGTGATGCTCATCTCATATGGAAAAATGTCAGCAGGCGTAGTCATTTCAGTATGTATGCTTTTCCAGCAGCTGATAAAGCCTATAGATGAAGTGTATAGATTTATGGACGAAACAGCTTCATCAGTTGTTAAGGCAAGAGCACTGACTGAGGTCATGGATTCGTGTGAGGACAGTATTTTTTCTGTTGCATCTGCCGATCATGAAGTGACCGATCACAATATAACTTTGAATGATGTTGTCATAACGAATCCGGAAAAGAGCAAAACTCTGGCGTGCTATGACAGTATAAGCATTCCATGTGATAAGGTGGTCGCGCTTTGCGGTGATTCAGGATGCGGAAAGACGACCATGATAAGAAGCCTTACAAGATATTATCCATATACATCGGGCAGGATTTCTTTATATGGTCATGATCTGGTTGAATACAGCCAGAAAGAACTTACAGATAAGTTATTTTACGTACCGCAGAAGACTTTCTTCTTTGCCGGAAGTATCCGAGACAACCTTGTTTACGGTATCGACCGTGAAGTCACAGATGAAGAAATGACGGCAGCACTTGAAAAGGCATGCTTGTCAGATGCACTTATAAAGAAGGTAAGTACGCAGTCACAGTCGGCTAACGATGGCATCCTTTCATATATGATAGGAGAAGGAGGCACGGGGCTGTCAGGAGGAGAGTGTCAGAGATTATCTATAGCACGGGCATTCCTGCGCAGACCTGAAGTATACATCTTTGACGAAAGTACTGCAAATCTTGATAAAGCAACGGCTGATACCGTACTGACTAATATTGAAAAATATGCAAATAAGATAGGTGCAGGTGTCGTATATATCTCTCACGACAAGAATGTTGTGGATAGATGCGATACTGTGATCCATATAGACAACAAAATTAATATTTTAAACAAGGAGGCTAGCTAAATGGAGATCTATACTGCTAAAGCATTTGAAGGTCCAATTAAAGATCCAGAGGAGGAAAAATTTATGAAAGAGCATATCACTCACAGAAAGCTACATATGCATGGACATCCGATACCGCCGCATGAAAGAAAGAGTATGGTAACGATCAGCTTTGATGAAAGCGATATGGCTGTTTTCAGATCTGTATTTGAGAATGAGGATGAGGCTGTGGCTGCTTCAGAAATAATAAAAAGCGCGCCGCCTGAGATACAGATACTTGCAGCACAGTTGATCTATCAGATAGAGTCATATCAGACAGAGAAGGAGACTTTATAATATGAATACTAAATTTAACAGATGGACAAGCCCGGTCCTCGGCGAAGAAGCCGATTCATTATACATTGATATATACGGTGATGAAGGTAAAGACTTTATTCGCGTATTAGAAAACTCACCTTATGAAATTGCAGTGATCTCAAGACTGATTGCTTACCTCGGAAAGGTCAGAGGAGGTAAGATATAGTATGGATATACTTAAAACAGTAAGAGAGATAGGATTTTTTGAAACAAGCTGCAATCTGGCAGAAGTGCTGGAAAGCAGCGATATATGGGCAAAGGCAGGCAGTATGATGCCTTTGCCTGAACATGATATATGCAGATCAGTAAATGATATCTCTGAATCGCTTGCAGCGTTCGGAAAAGAAAAATATATGTTTCTGTCACCTGAAATAGCTGTTATTGACAAGCTGGCTGAAAAAGAGCCTGGAAAAGAGGCTGTTATACTGCTTCCATGTGATATGGATCCTGATGTAAAGGAGCGTGTAAAGGCTAATATTCCTAAATCTATGAATGTTTATTTACTTGAAGAGCCGTATTTTGCTGATGAATTTTATCCAAGAAACGGGATCATAGTAATATGCGGTTATCTTGCCGGAGGAAGGATGATGGTACTTCCTGAGACATATCGCATGATCGAGCATTACAACAGCGGTTTTTGGGGCAAAAAGGTATTTGTCCCTTATGTTGAACTGCCTGATGCCGTACGATATGATGAATGGCTTGAGATATGCAATGAAAAAATAAGTATATTAAGGAGGGGCATGTAATGTCAGATACAGCTGTAACCGGGATCAGAGATATAAGTATAACTAAAAGAGCTGCAAAGAAACAGGACTCGAACATCTCATACTTTAAGAAATTAAAGAAAAGCGGCTCATTAGTCCTGATTGCTGCAATGTTCAGTATAGGCGCTGTGCTGGCGCTGGCAGGAAATATCCTGGTCAAAAATGTGATGAAAAATTATTCATATGATGTTCTTGTGATCCTTATGGTCATGGAGCTTTTTACAAACCTTATAGCTGAAACAAATATAATGCAGCTCATTGCGGTAAAGATCGCCGAGATATCAAAAGGGCGTAAGAGACTGTGCCTGATGATGTTTGGAGGCATGATGTTTATGATATCTTCATGCCTTAATAATATTACGGCTGTAATGATGATACTTCCTGTTATATTTGTTCTTCTTAAAACTCTTGAGCTTGATAAAAAATATGTAAGTGTGTTTTTTGCAGCGGTATTGGCTTTATCAAATACAGGCGGCGCTGCATCACCCGTAGGGGATTTTCCAGCAATTGTCATAATGACGAGCGGTATTACAACATTTTTAAGCTATCTGACCCATGCTTTTCCTTTATTTGCATTAACATCTGCAATATTGATCGCTGTATGGGGAATGCATGTAAAGCGTGAAGATGATGACGGTGCTATCCGCAGGCTCGCAGTATCAAATCTTAAAAGCCAGTATAGAAATATAAATGTTCGTTTTGATGTACTTAAGCTGCTTTGTGTCGTATTTACAGGAATGTTTCTTGCATGGAGCTTTGTACCGCAGGATATCATGCCTCCTGAAATGATAGCTGTTCTTGGTTATGGTGCAGCTATGCTTATATGCTCATTAAAAGGGCTTAAGGTCGAACAGAAGATGGATCTGAGATCTGTTCTGACTATCGCGTCATTTCTTTTCTTTGCTGAAGTAGTAAGTGAAACAGGAGTCCTTAGTGCGATTGCCGGTTATATGCAGGCAAATATTGCAGATCCTAAACTGCTTGTCATGGCAATTATGTTGATAACATCGATAGTGGCGGGAATATTCAGCGCAGGGCCTGCAGCAGCAGCTATGATGCCGATAATCACAGAGCTGTGTAATGGTCCGTTAAATGCTCAGTCTGACTGGATAGCAGTTGCATACGCAGCAGCCATATGCGCAGGAAGCTCCTTGTTTATGTGGTCAGCAACAGCCGGTTTTATACTTTCAGGAAAAGTAAACGCAGCAGGCATAACTGATATCAGCGGAGATACTGCTTCGTGGGGAGTTGCGCAGTATTTCAAATACGGAGCAGTAAATTATCTGATACAGATATCTGTAGCGCTTATTGCAATGGCGGTCATACTGTGACATAACCATATAGACTGATGGGGAGAGAGGTTTCTTGTCACTGACACTCAAAAAACGCCCCAAAAGACACCAAAAACAGCCCTCCGCGCAGATCTCCGCACGCAGTCCACCGCACGATAGTAACATCACGAGGTCGATCGACCGCCAATCCAGCCAACTCAGGCAATTCAGTTAACTCAGCCAACTAATCCTAAGCCGCTATCCAAGGACCTGCAAGATAACCGCCAAAGCCCTGCGAGACATCCGCAGACGCAACGTCCGCGACGCATAAGACCGCGCAAAGCGTAGTTATCCGCCACCATAGCGAATCATCCGCATGCGGCATATAAAACGCCAGGCGAGGAATCCGCATGGCGGGATACAAGGCTATGGCGCGTTATATCCGCAGGCATCATGTAACGCCAAGGCGAGGTATCCGCGTTATAAGCGTTATAAACGCGTACGTCCGATATCCCCGCAGGCGAAAACACGCGCTAAGCGAGGTATCCGCAAGACGGTCATCCGCAGGCGAAAACGGCGCAATAGGCGCAGTATCACGCAATGCGAGGTATCCGCAAGTGCGGCGATATAAACGCATAGGCGGATGATACGCAGGCGGATAACGCGCAGGAAGCCGGAAATACGCATGCGCTGATATAAATGGCTGATAAACGTGCATGGCGGATGTTATCGCGCGTATACACAGCTGCAGATATCCGCGCGCGGTTTACAGGCTTAGCGATATATATGCCGGCGAATAACTGCGCAGCGTGTGTTGCGCCGGCGATGCGCTGCGACGATCCGCGATGATATGCGCGGGGTACCGGGCGCGATGTACTGAGTTGCGGATGACTGCGCGAACACTTTTTTGTCATTTATGGTGTATTTTTGTTCATTTACTTGGGGTCGGGGACAATTTCTCCCCATTTATTCGGACATGTTTAACTATTCCTAAAATACTAATTTTCGGAATAGTTGATCTACAGTGTCAGTGACAGCTTGCTGAACTGCTGTCATCAATACCAAATAAACAAACAAATCGACACCATAAATGACAAAAACACGTTCACGCAGTTTCTCGCCCTGCGCACTCATCGCCGCAGATCCTCGCCGCCCGGTATCCCGCACGTATCATCCGCCGCACAAATAATAGCCGGCGCAACGCATGCAGCTCGGTATCCGCCATCTGTACGGATATCACGGCATTTATAATCAGCGCCTTAGTATCAATAGCCCATACGTTTATATCGCTTATAATGCGGATATCACGCCTATACGAGGTCTTCGCCCGCGGATAACGGACTTGCGGATACCTCGCCTGATGTTATATTCCGCATGCGGATATTTTCATTATATCTATGGTGGTATTGGAATCGTTCGCGCTGATCGTAGTTTCAGCGTTTTTACAGGTCGATACCCGCGATCTGCGGAAGGACTGTTTTTGGTGTCTTTTAGGGCGTTCTTTGAGTGTCAGTGACGATCGCTTGCTGAACTGCGTTTGAGGCCGCGTACTGAAACGCAGAAAGACGCCGCGTATGATCGTTGTTTCGGGGAGATGATCTGCTGCGACGTCTTTCTGTGTTTAGGGATATATAGTTTGGGTTGTTTTATACTACAGCGCCTCAGGCACCAGGAGGATATCTCCCGGCTTGAGACTGCTGGCTGTTATGCTGTTTATATGACATATCTCGTCTATAGTATCACGAACATCAGTTTCGGGAGCGCCGTACTCGCGCGCTATGTCCCACAGTGTATCGCCTTCGCACACTGCTACAGTAGTGTACTTCTGCTCTGTAAGTCCCTGTACATCAGAAGCGCCTGTAACTGCAGCTGTTGCGTATATAATGACAAGGGCGCATATAACTAAAAATGTGATAAACCTTGGAGTAGAAACTATCTTATAATGTTTGCGCATGGTACTTTACCTCCCTGTATCGTGAGATTTTCATGAACAGTCGTTTGTTGTATTTAATATATCAGAACAGCTATTCACTGTCAATCTGTTTTTGAAAACTTTTTTCAAAACATTCGTTTTACAGAGATGGTATGTTCATATGGCTGCAGGTCCTGTCCAGTACCGGATATATGTGCGCGCGAGCGCACGAAAAAACGGGCTGCCACATGTATTTTCATGCTTTAGCCCGTTACATTTCAATATTCATTTCAAATATATTTTATAATATCGCAACTTATGTTCACCTAATATGTTTACGGTAAAGCTGAGTCGCCCGTTTAAAGAATCATTTGTTCTTTTTGTTCAGCCTTTCATAGTAAACATCAGCCAGACTCATCAAAGCGTTCCTTTTTATAAAGCAGACGATACACACAGCAGCTACGACAACAGCAAGTATGACAGCTCCTATGTAGCTGCGGCTCTCAAGCATCTCTCCCATCAGCAGTGACGCCGCCATCGACGGAAATCTTCCCGCCATTGAAAGCACTATGAACATCGTAAAGTTCATGCGCGAAACGCCGGCAGCGTATGCTACCATGTCTTTAGGAAGGCCCGGTATAAGATAAAGAAGGAATATTATCATATGAGCCTTCTTTGTATCGAGCATTTCTTTGTATCTTATGAATCTCTGTTCGCCAAATATCATCGCCACAGGCCGTTGGCCAAGCTTTCTCGCTATTATGAACGCTATGCCTGAACCGATCGTTATCCCGATGACTGACAGCAGCAGAGCTATGAAAAATCCGTAAAAATACCCTCCGGCGATCTGTATCACCTGCCCCGGGAGCACTGTAACTATGACCTGTACTATCTGGCATCCCAGGTATATCGGTATGCTCTGCTCCCTGTGCCTGTCCATGAATGCTTCAAACGCTTCTATGGATTTGAAATTATGCCATATCTCAGGATGTATAAATATAAGATAAGCCGGAATTCCTATGATTATGCCGAGTATGAACACAAGCTCTGCTATAGCGATGATCCTGTATTTCAGGCCGTCGGCGCTTTTTATCTCATCATTTTTCATAAATCGACCCTGCCTCTTTCCCTTTCAGTAATGTTATTTTCATGCACCGCAAGCAGCAAATGCACCAAATATATTATCATAATGTCTGCACGTAAAACAATATAGACCGCTCAACTTTTTAATTAAGCTTTGATTAAGAAATATGTAATAAGATCCATCATAAGGAGCATGCGTCACCGCATGAGCAAAACAACAGGGTTTACGCGATAATGCATATGTGATAAAATATACATACGTTCTGTATAACGCAGCGCCGCACTGCTCAAGCGAGCGTGCCGGTACTCTGCTGCACTTTAAATTGATCGATTTGATATGAAAGGAAAAAATTCTCATGGCTGATTTTAACAAGAAACATATAGGAGCTCTGATCCTTGAAAAAACAGGAGCTGCGCCTGAATGCGCCGGAATTTTTGAAGAAAAGCGCACAGCGCTCCGCTTCGACGCATCAGGAACATACGCGCCCGTCTCAGGCGAGGACAAGATCGTGACTGACAGGCTCGAGGAAGAAAGAAATTATCTTGCTTACGCTGTAATAACAGCTGAAGACGGCTCACCGCTCTATCTTGTTGTTACGGACGATATCGTAAAGCTCGTCAATATAAACATAGAATACGGAAATGATCCGTTCGACAGCGTCCTTAAAAAGACTGAAGACGGCCGCGGCTATATACTTCACGCTTGCGGAAGCGCGCCTGACGCAAAGCTTCAGACTGTTGAGGTGGCAGCAGAAAACGGCATACTTTGTTGCCTTAAATAAAATATCCTTTATCTGATATCATCAAAAAAGGGAAACATGCATTTTTACGCTGTTTCCCTTTCTTTATATATTTTTACATCCTGTCCGTGCGGTGACGCACGCTGTTTTTATTTTATTTCAAAAAGATGCTTGTCGTACATTTCCTGCGCAGCCTTTATGACGCCGAATTTTGAATGTTCGTACGTGAGACCGCCCTGGAAGTATACTATATATGGCTCGCGTATCGGACCGTCTGCTGAAAGCTCTATGGATGAACCCTGTACAAACGCTCCGGCAGCCATGATGACTTCGTCGTCATATCCCGGCATCGCCCACGGCTCCGGCGTTACAAAGGAATCTACAGGCGCTGCGCTCTGTATGCCCTTGCAGAAAGCGACCATGGCTTCGGGTGAGTTCAGCTTTACTGACTGTATGATGTCACTGCGCGTGTCATCGACGTCAGGGCATACTTCATAGCCGAGGCGCTTGAAAAGAGCAGCGCACAACATCGCGCCCTTTATAGCGCCGTTTACGACTGAAGGCGCCATGAAAAGTCCCTGTAGCATGCTCCTGCTCTGGCCGAACATAAGACCGCATTCCTTGCCGATGCCCGGAGACGTCATCCTGTACGATATCATTTCTATGAGGTCTGCGCGGCCGACGATATAACCGCCTGCGAGCGCGAGACCGCCGCCCGGATTCTTTATGAGCGAGCCTGCCATTACATCTACGCCTACATCTGTAGGTTCTTTTACGTCAAGGAATTCTCCGTAGCAGTTGTCTGCCATCGTTATGATGTCAGGGTCAACAGATTTTACTGCTGCTGCCCATTCTTCTATCTCAGGGATCGTTATGGCTCTTCTCCATGCGTAGCCTGTCGCGCGCTGCACGCACATCATCTTTGTATGCTCGTTTATGGCTGCCTTTACGCCCTCTATGTCTATGCGTCCATCAGGAAGAAGGTCTACCTGTTTATAAGTCACGCCGAATTCCTTAAGAGAGCCGCGACCCTCGCCGCGTATTCCGATGACTTCCTCAAGCGTGTCGTACGGACCGCCTGTGCAGTAAACTATCTCGTCTCCCGGTCTGAGTATGCCTGTGAGCGTAAGGGTGAGCGCATGAGTTCCGTTTACTATGAGCGGGCGTACAATTGCATCTTCTGTGTGGAACAATTCAGCGTATACCTTTTCTATCGCCTCACGTCCCGGATCGTCATAACCGTAACCCGTGTTCCAGCGGAAGTGCATGTCGCTTATCTTGCACTTTCTGAACACGTCGAGCACCTTGTACTGGTTGTATGCTTTTATGTCGTCAAGCTTGTCAAAATCGCCCTTTATGCTTTTCTCGGCTTCGTCTACGAGTTTGAGCAGCTCCGGGGCTATACCGAATTCGTCTTTAAGAAGATCATATGTGTTTTCCTGCATTTTCTTTCATTTCCTTTAACTATTAAAATTGTATATTTCATTATATCTATTTTATCATGAGATCAGTGAATCCATGCATTTGCCGTGCATGCCGGATCGTTCGTCACCGTTCAAATTCGTCATCCCACTCGAAGCTCCCGACGAGATCGCGCTTTGTGCCGAGCTTATGCGCAGCGTAAAGCTGCGTAGTCGTTACATTTTCATGATCGAGCAGCTCCTGTACATCATATATGGAATTGCCGCGGCCTATGAGCGATGTTGCAGCAGTTGCGCGCAGCTTGTGCGGGCTGTATCCTGCCCTGCGCGATGTTGACATGCCTATGGACGTGTACTTTTTTACGAGCTCGCGTATCTGTCGTTCTGTCATCCGGCGTCCCTGAAGCGACAGGAAAAGCGCATCCTCGTCACCGGGCTTTATCTTTTCTTCGGGAGCTCTTTCTTCATCTATATACTCATGCAGTGCTTTGAGCACTGTTTTGTTGTTAAGCGGCATTATCGACTCCTTGCCGCGCTTTCTGTATATCTTGAACTCGCCGCGACTGAAGTTAAAAGATGAAACATTGAGCTGCTGGAGTTCTGACAGACGCAGACCATACGTCAGAAACAGTATCAGTATCGCCTTATCGCGCTTTTTTGTCTTTTCCCAGTACTGTCTCTCTTTTTCTGTAAGATGGTCGCCGCTTGAGACGGCGTCGAGCATGATCTTGACTTCATTGTCCTGCAGGGCTTTTATCTCTCGGTCTGATGCTTTAGGCACTCGTATAGGGTCGAACTGATCCGTGATATTGCGTGAAACTATCTCCTCTCTGTAAAGGAATTTGAACAGAACTGAAAGTGTTGATTTTTTTCGCGAAAGCGTAGTGTTGTTGTTTGTATATACGTCTACAGTGTCATCGTGCTCTATGCTGTAATGTCTGCAGTAATCAATAAATACGTTTATATCTCCGCCCCTCATCGCATTGAAATCTTCTGCTTTTATCTCCTTTATGCACGTCGCAGCAGTAAGGTCCGTGTTTGTGATAAGATAATTACAGAAAAAACGTATGTCATGCAGATACGCAAGGCGCGACATAGGAAGCAGAGATGAACGCATATATGAAAAAAATCCGCGAAGGAATGGGGGAAGCTCCGCTTCCAG
>CAKQOE010000031.1 GCA_934255545.1 uncultured Clostridia bacterium
CCATTCTGCGACGCGGAGCGTTCCGTATATCAGCCGCCGGCATCGGCGTCCCCGTATTTACAATAAAGTATACTTATTGACAAAGAAAAAGCGCCCTCACGGGCGCCATTTCGTAATTTCTATTTGTATGCTTTTTGGTCTTTAATTCTCAACTCTCTTTTGGATTGTCATTTTCGTCTGTCTTCCGGTCGGCGGGAGCCGACGCTGAGGCATGACATTTTACGTATTGCGGCATTCCCAATCGCATGCCGTTATACGTCAATCATTCATCCTTAATAAGAAGCGATAAATGATCCGATGTTATCGACGCGTTTAAGGATCTTCGTTGCGTAGCCGGTTTTGTATTTCCCCTTTTTCACGGCGTACGTACCGCAGTTGTAAGCGGCAAGAGCCTTTACACTGTCTCCGTTGAACTCCTTGAAACAGTTGCCGATATACATCGCACCCATCTGAATGTTGGGCTTTACCTGAAGAAGCTGTTCAGCTGTGAAACCAAACGCTTTTCCGGTGGATACCTTTATCTGCATCAGGCCTCTGCAGTTTGCCGAGCTGATCACGTTGTACGTGAACGTGCTCTCTGTCTGCGCCATGGCCATGAGCAGCTTCAGATCAACTCCGTAGATCTGACCATAAGCTTCAAAATATTTAACCATCCCAAATGCCTGAGACATTTTGAGCTTAGGATTCTTTTTAACGATATATGCAGACAGCGCCTCGTAGTAACGAGATGTTGCTGCGTTGAAATAAGACGCGGCGTCTATTTCATCATCAGTACTGATGTATATACCCGCATAGTCGTCATAGTATAACGACCATCCGAGCACCTCACAAGAAACAATTGCGTTAATCGGAACATACACTATTGCATTCTTTACCAGTACAGGTTGCCCCTTGAGTTCGATTTGTACAGCAGTCAGCTCGGGAACTTCTATTTCCCCCGTGTCACCATCGTCTGCCTGAGCTGCTATCGATCCGTCCGGCTCTTCGAAAAGGCTGAACGATCCGAAAACTGCCTGCAGCGCTGCGATGAATCTGCTGTCCTGGTCGCTCGCGGTTGCATCTGCCTGTCCTCCAGTCAAGCGTGCATCCACTTTTTGAGCTTCCGTATACGCGATGACCTCAGCGTCATAGTAAGCAGTCAGTCTTGATCCCTCAAGATTGTTTTTGACTGTCCTGTCGCTGACGTTCTTCTGCGTAGGGTCGGTCTTCAAAATTTTAAGTGTGCGGCTTTCGTTATCCCACTCTGCATCAAAACCGAGGATACTTCCCATTTCGGTATCCATAGGGATGTACGTACGGTTCTTGTAGACGAGAACAGGATCACTAAGTTGATAGTTGACTATGTTTTCCCCGTTAATGACAATGTTTTTGAGAAAAAAATCACCCTGAATGACTTCATCCGCATAAATAGAAATTGAAGAGAAAATTAAGATAGTCAATGAAAGCCACACAGATATAAGCTTCTTTGCCATATCTTTTTTCCTCTTTTCACAAATATTTAGTTGTAACGAACAAAATTATTATATTTGCTTTTATGGTATCTGTCCAGTAATTTTTTTCGAGTAAGGCGTATCTAACACGACATTATTCGGCAAATTTTCATTTTATGTAAATTTTTGTATTTTACGCATTAAAACTGATATGTATGACAATAAACTAATGCAAACTAATACCAACACGCGTCCCGCGTGCTCCCTGTACTAAAAAAAGTACATATTTCCAGATATTTTTTTGATATTTTTTATTTAATAGCTATATTTTTTATACAACTTTACAACACTGAGCGCGGCCGCCGTGCGGCCCCACAGGCGGGAGCATCGGGAGCGCTTATTAAAATATTTTATTGTATATCAATAAATTTAAGTTTACCGTAAATATTTACAGCAAATCAACTGCATATATGAGCATTTGCAGAAGTGCATTTTATTTGCTATCGCTGCAGATGCCGATCATGTATTTTTCTTTTATATGAACTATCATGCCTGAAACTGCAGTTATAACAGTGATCCCTATAAATACCTGTAACGGGTATGACGCTGCCGCGCTGTCAGGGATAAGGAGAGCAAGCACGCCCATGGCTCCTGCCGGAGGAAAATAGATCCTGAGCACCCTCATGGCAGCTATCATTATGCATGCAATGATCGCAGCTGCAGCCGCAGCTGAAAGTCCCGCCTTCATCACGACAAGGCTTCGGCATACTGCGCCTGCGAAGGCGCACAACGTTACAAGTATTAATGTACGGATCCTCTTTTTTCCTGCCGGGCATTCAGGTTTTGTAAGCTCTGTAAACGCTACAAGAAGAGGTGGCGCAACGCAGAATTTCATCATCGTTCCTGCGCTGCCGGCAATACTTATACACAGCCATGCTCCGATCCCGACCGCTGCCGATCTCACTAAAACGTCAACTGCTGCCGTTTTATCCCATCCGCTCATCAATGGCTGCGGTTCATACGTATTTCGACTTTTTATACCTGTATTTTCAAGGATCTTTCTTAATATCACAGATATCAGTGTCAGCAGCAATGCAGATACAGGATATATCATGCTGCGCGTCTGCATAAGTACAGGCAGCGCTATTGCAGATATCATAGGTGCAAACGTTGTCCCTGAACTCAACAGTATCAGCTGACCGCATACGTATGCTAAAAGCAGCTGCTGCCACAGCGGTGCCGGAATAAAGTATACGATAGCTGTTCCTGCGATGGCGCAAAGAGTCACGCATATCGACATCCTGATATAGCTCGTCTTCCACACAATGCCGGGTGCAAGAAAGCACCCTGTCGCGATCGCTGCGATCTCAGGGAATATTATCTCAGTTTCTCCTGTCAGTTCTGCTGCCGCAGCCATAGAGGTAATGATCATTACAACGCAGAGATCCTGTATGATCATTTTTGTTTTTTCATTCACAGATCTGCCGATGAGTTTATTTTCCATATCCTGCTATCCACCTCACAGCCTTTGCCAGCCGCTTGCCTGAGTCGGCGAAATGGCCGCCTGGGTTCATTTCGTATTTTACGGTATTTTCTTTTTTCAGTATTTCGACGGCTTCTTTTGTGCAGTCAGCTACAGTTGCCATCAGCTTGTTCGGCGTATTCGCTTCTTTTCCGCCCAGGCTCAGATATATGCGTTTGCCGTTTATGCCGTGTTCGCTGCGCAGAAAATGAATAAATTCCGGATACCACAATGAGCCCGAACAGCTTGCGGCTCCTGCAAATATATCAGTGCGCCGGGCGCACGCCCACAGCGCGAAAAGGCCTGCAAGTGAATAGCCCATTATGTATATTTCACGGTCGTTACCATATTTTGAGCGCAATGCCGGGATCGATTCATTTGTAATGTATTCAAGCATCTGCTCTCCGTTTCCGGGGAAAACAGTATCAGGCGTCACCGCCTGCCACGGCGAAAAATCGCTGTTCCAGTCATCCGCCTGAAATGCGATAAGCGCATATCCTTCCGCGCCCGCCGCATTTTCTATCGCTGCCTTTGTATCCTCAAGCTGCCCCGGCCTGTGCGGGTACATGCCCCACAGTATTATCGGGCCCGCGTTACCTGATATCAGTTCATGTATCTGCATCATATATACCTTCCCATTATGCTGTTCTCATTTTCTGCTGCCTCTTTCGGAGTTACTGCTGCCACTATCGTTCTTTAACATCATCATTTCCTGTAGCGGAATTCGATATATATATGCCTGCTACGATCACTGCTGCGCCGATCGCCTGATAAGCTGAAAAGCTCTCGCCCAGAACAATTACACCTGATATTATCGATACTACAGTTGAAATGCCTATAAATGAAGAGGTTCTGTTTACTCCTATATTTGATATAGCAACATTTGACATAAAAAACGCCAGCACGGAGCATCCTATCCCCTGGTATATCACTGCCGTAAGAAATCCCATATTTTTTACAGGAAGCGCAACGAGCTCTGTAATGCTGCCTTTTATAATGGCTTCTGCTACAGCAAGCGTGCTGAAGACGGCTGCTCCCGCAGCCAGCATGACATAAGTGATCTCTATACTGCTGAATCCGTCTGCCTTTTCAACAAACACGCTGTAAAGCGCATATAAAACGACAGCGCCAAGCAGGAAAACATAACCTGAAACAGAAAGGCTTGCTGTTGCTCCTACAGCAAGCACTGTTGTAAGAACGCCTGCAAGCGTGGTTATAATGCCTGCTGTCTGACGTTTTGACGGTCTTTTTTTCAATATGGCAGAAGACGCGATCAGAGACGCTACCGGGATGCATGCGAGGAACGCTCCGCTTTCAGAAGCTGTCGTCCTGGATATACCTACTGTTTCAAATATAAAATATATTACAGGATCGAGAAGCGCTATTAAAAGCAGCGGCTTTATATTTCTTCCTTTAAGATCTATTTTCACAACGCCTGCAGCTGCGCACGCGCTCAGCACGATAAAAGCTATGACGAATCTCCATCCGAGAAGCGCCAGCACACTTGCGCTGTCTGTAGCGTTCTTCGTGAAGATATAGCTCAGTCCGTACAGGAACTCGCACACGAGAGCGCACAGGCAGCCTGTAAGTATGTCATTCTTCTTTTTTTTCGTATTATATCTCATATTAATTACCATATTCTGTTATTTTCTGACTTAAAATTTAATACATCACACTTCAGCAGATCATAAATTACTAAATCGTAAATTACTTTACTAAGTTGATCATATGCAGAGCTTAAAAAATTCAGACCGCCCTGCACGATGATGGGCGGTCTTCCGGTCAGCCGGTGACGGCTGCTGTTTTTAACATTTTTTAATTCATCTGTCCATTGTTTGCTGCACATTACCGGTATCGGCAAATCAGTTTATTCAAGGTAATCGACTTTATTTATGATTTTGCCGTTCTTGAAATAATAACGCGGGACGCGGCGGTTTACGGCGCAGACTACTTCGTAGCCTATAGTTCCGTAGCGCGCAGCGACTTCGTCTGCTGTTATCTCTTCATCGCCTGAGCGGCCTATGAGAACTACCTCGTCGCCTGCCTTTGCGTCAGGAAAATCTCTCAGGTCTATCATGCACTGATCCATGCAGATGTTTCCTATGACTTTTACGCGCTTTCCGTTGTAAAGAACTTCTGCCTTGCCGCTCTGGGCTCTCGTGTAGCCGTCTGCATATCCTACTGATATAGTTCCGATGCGGTCGCCTTTTGATGCAAGGTATTTGCCGCCGTAGCTCACCTGTCTGTCCTCAGGCAGCTCTTTTATGTGCGAGATGCGCGTTTTAAACGACATCACAGGCTTTATATCGAGCGCCGCGGGATCCATCTCGTCTGACGGGTATATGCCGTAGAGTATGATGCCCGGACGGACCATATTGTTGTACGTTTCAGGCATTTCCATTATGGCCGCGCTGTTTGAAACGTGCTTTATGCGGAACGTCATGCCGCGCTTTTCAAGCTCGCCTGTGAACCACCGGTAGCGTTCGTACTGGCGAACAGCCCATTTTCTGTCCGCTTCGTCAGCGCGCGCAAAATGTGTAAATATGCCTTCTATGTCAAGTCCGGGAAGCTCATTTATCCTGAGGACTTCTTCTATGGCCTCTTCAGTCATCTGAAATCCTATGCGAGTCATGCCCGTGTCGAGCTTTATATGAACACGCGCGCGCACATTGCGGCCAAGCTCCTGCGCCGCGTCAGAAAGCGCTTTTGCCTTTTCGTAAGTCGCCACCGCATGCTGTATGTCAGCCTTTATGGATATTTTTTCCGTTCCGGGCGGCAGGATACCGAGCACCAGTATATCATCCTCGATCAGCGCCTTACGCAGCTCAAGAGCCTCGTTAAGAGTCGCGACTGCAAACTGATCGGCGCCGTTTTCCTTGAGCGTATCTATCATCATGATCACGCCGTGACCGTATGCGTTAGCCTTGACTACTGCGGCTACGCGCCTGTCCGGCCCGGCCTTTTTCCTTATATTTCTCATGTTGTACGCAAGAGCGTCCAGGTCTATCTCAGCCCACTTCGCTTCATGCGACATCTGTTCAAAATATCCTTTTGAGAATGCTTCTAAAACAGGCTCTGATAAACCTTCTGAGCCTGAACCTTCATGTTCTGTCATCGTTAGTTACTTCCTTCATCATTTTATACTGTTGTTTTCCAATAAAGAAACCACTTCTTCGCGCCCAAGCGGTCTTGAGAAGTAATATCCCTGCACACAGTTTACTCTGCATTGCTGTATAAATGCAAGCTCTTCTTGATTTTCAACTCCTTCTGCAACAACATAAAATCCCATATCGCTCAGTATGGACGTTATGCTCTTATAAAATATGCGTATTTTTTCGTTTTCCTTTGCCCCCGTCAGAAGCGATCTGTCAAGCTTTATCGTTGAAAAAGGTATGCGCATGACAGCGTTCAGGTTTGCATATCCTGAGCCGAAATCATCCATGCAGAGCCCTATACCCGCTTTTCTGAATTCGGAAAGCGCCTGCATGAGACTGTCGCTGTACTGCGTCGCCGCAGTCTCTGTTATCTCAAACTGAAAAAATGACGGTTCTATGCCGTATTCATCCATAATATTCCTGAGAAGGCCGCCGTGCCCCGGAGAAAGGAACTCCGCAGGTGAAAGATTTACTTTTATATTTTTTATACCGTAAAGCTTTGAGCGGTATTCACTCACGAACGCGCACACTCGCCTGAACTGCAGACAGCCTATATCTGCTATGCATCCGCTGCGCTCCGCTATCTGTATGAATACATCCGGCGGTACAGGACCCAGCGACGGGTGCCTGAGCCTGCTCAGGGCTTCCATGGATATGAAGCGGCCGTCATCTATAGAATACATAGGCTGGAAATTTATCTCAAAAAGATCCTGCTCTACAGCAACATTCAGGAACTGTTCTATTTCCTGATCGTACCTGAAGCCGTGCATAGTCTCGCTGTCGCCCTGTATCACGTTTACACCGCCTGAGGCAGGCGATATGCTTTCCAGGTATTCCACATATGACAGTATATTTCCGCTCGTTTCGAGGCGTTCCGCATCTATGATGCCGCAGGCAGTTATCACTGCGCCTGCTTCTGATGCGCTGTGCGCGTCACTGTCATACGCATACACCCTTATATCGTTCATTATGCGCTCATAATCGCCAAGTGTATTTGTAGCAGCAGCAAATCTGCTTTCATCGAGCCTGAAAACGTACTCCGAGCTGCTTGCGCTGCTGAGCCTGTCTGCTGTATCCTTCAGCAGTTCTTCTGCTGCTTCCGCTCCGAGCACCGAGTTTATATAGCTCATATTTGAAATATACACGCTTATGATATGATAATGCCTTTCCTGCGCAGCCTCATGCCTTATGTAATCTCTGAAAAACTGCATATCGTAAAGTCCGGTCAGATTGTCCGTACAGCTGTACGGGTTGTGAAGCGTAAACAGAAGCACTGTTATTATGAGCGCTACAGCGACGCCTGTTATGGATATGTTTCTGAACTGCATCTGTATAAACACGCATACCATCGTAATGATTATGAGCTCGTATACTATGATCAGCTGTTTTCTTGTAAATTTTTCCCTGTGGCGGATAGTTATCACGCCGGTGACAAGCAGGCACATGAGCGAGTACACATACATAAGTCTGTTGTAAGGCCCGTATGCGTACGCCCCGCTGTATGAAATATGAAAAAGCGCTCTCGTAAAGCCGTTCGTAAGTATTACGATAAGCATGACCGCCGTCGGGACGGCAAATGCTGTCATGAAGCGCTTCATTTCTGCGCGTTCGGCGTTGCGCATAGACTGAACGTAGTATACAAATCCTGCCGGAACCGTTATCTGAAGCACATAGAATACAGTGGTCAGCACATAAGTGACCGTACGCAGGCCCGGCGAGCCTGCGGATATCAGCAGCGATGTACATATATCCATGACTATATCCGCCATACCGAGAAGCATATAAGCTAGAAACACTCTGTTTCTGTGTGTATTTATTTTCCTGTCCGAGATAAAGTGACAAAATATAAGTATCAGCAGTGCAAGCGCTGATATCAGAAAATCCATGTTGTATTTCATTTGCATAACATTTTACCCTGGTATCGTGTATTTAATAGCATTCTTTAACATTGTCTTTTGTTGTTTATCTGCTTATCCGATATATTTTAGATTTATTTATTTTTTGATATTTTCACCTGTCTGTGTTCATTAAGCTTAGTGTCAGCCTCAAACTTCCAATCACTTACAGTTTTCATTTTTCCGTTTTCGTCGCGTATAAAGCTGCTTCCCCAGTAAAGCGTCACCTCATACAGACCGTTTCGCGTTATGTGCGACATCTCAAACGCAAGCTGCTCTGACCATACAGACTCGCCGGCCTCCGGTCCCGGATCTGTAATGATAACGCAGAACTCGTCTCCAAACGTTCTGTAGCAGACGCCTTCGCCCCCAAATATCCTTTTTATGCAGTTCGATACCGCAATAATGATCTCATCGCCTTTTTTGTAGCCGTACCTGTCATTTATCTTCTTCATGCCGCTTATGCCGATAAATATTATCTCTACATCGCTATAGCGCTCCGCATTTTTTTCTATATGCTCAAGCTCGCGCGCGAACGCCGCATGATTGCCGAGTCCTGTCATAAAGTCCATGCCTGATATTTTTTTATAAGTCATAGCCTCAGAACGGAACTGGACATTCTGTATCATTGAAACTATGACGCAACGCAGAAGGAACATCACAAAAAGTACCATGCCGAGCCAGAACACTGTATTGTAGTAAGCATATACGCTGTCAAAGCACCAGTAAAGTACGAGAGACACTATGCCGCACGCCCCAAGCATAATGAATGCAGTAAGCGTGATCCGTATTTCGCGTATGCCGGTAAGGCGCGCCTCGCGCGCCATCGATACAGTTACTGCGATTATCCCTGCGGCAAGCAGCATATGCGTCACAAGGAGCATATCGGAAAAATCCACGTCAAAAACAAAGTATATCACATTCTGTACTATGAAATTTATATAAAACAGTATCATGCACGCAAACACCGACCTGTGCTTATACATATCCTGCGTATTCATGATAAAGCCGCATAACGGCACGCCCATAAGCATAAACATACAGAACGACAGATGATAAATGACGTCAGGCATACTGCACAGCTGCTGCGTAAGCGGCGAATTTGTAAACTCCCATCCGCTGCACATAAGCATAAAGAGCGCCAGATCGGCAAGCCGCCTGTCCTTCATCCCAAGCCGCTTCATGCTGAACGACGTTCCGCACAGCACGACCGCGATAAACACGAATATCACAGCCACTGAAAGCGGCAGTCCCTCGCTGCGGAAGTGCGACCAGAATATATCGCGCGAGCTTCCGGCTTTTACCTCAGGAACTTTAATATATCCGTCTTCAATATCATAATATTCAAATGAGACCGCTGCCGTTCCGGCGTCGCCGCCGGCGCTGCTCATCTGCGGTATCTCAGCGTCGCAGAACAGGTTGGCCTTCATCTGGCTGTTACGCTTGAATTTTCCTTCTTTATACTCATACAGGATATTTCCGCCCTGCTTTATGCGCAGCCCGTACTGCGCTGCTGATGTCGATATCGTTTTCCCGGCATACTCTGACGATATGATATCGTTATATATGACTAACTTTCCGGGCTGCAGGCGTATCGGATAATTTATATCAACGTTGATCCGAGTCCCATCTTCACCTATCATATACCAGCCTCTGTCTATAACAACAGGCCGGCTTGCAGCATCCTGAGCGGCATTTGCGTTCAGCAGAAAAAAGACTGCAATGAATGAAATAAATGCTGCCGCAGTAAGAAGCGCCTCTGCCAGCCGTCTGCCGGCATACTCTTTTCTTTTCATTTTATCTTCTCCGTATCATATTCTCCGTGATCGCGCGCCTGCCCTATGTCTTCAGCAGGCACTGACTTTTGCACTGTAATACATATACAATTCAAGAATAATATGTGTAAAGATATTCGTCAAGCAATAAACTGCACATTGAATACAACATGATACAAAAAAACAGAGCGCATCCGCGGCAGTAATATTTTTGTATGATACATAACATATAAAAATAATTTTCCGCTGAAACGCTCTGCGTTTTCCGATCCGGATACCGTTCACCGGCTCGTTTTTATTAAATTTTATTGCGTCCTCGATCTTCAGCTTTTACCATAAAGCTAATTTTTATCAAGTTCTTCTATGAGCTTGGGAATGACCTCAAACAGATCGCCTACTATACCGTAATCGGCGAAATTGAATATCGCCGCGTATCTGTGAGTGTTGATGGCGATAACGATATCTGATTCCCACATGCCGACTATATGCTGCGTAGCGCCCGATATGCCGCATGCTATGTAGATCTTTGGCTTTACTGTAGCTCCGGCCTGACCGACCTGATGCTCAAATCCTATCCATCCGAGGTCTACAGCCACGCGCGAAGCGCCGACAACGCCGTTAAGCTTGTCAGCCAGCTTGTAGATGATATCGAAACCCTCCGGACCGCCCACGCCGCGGCCTCCTGAAACTATGATATCGGCATCTGTCAGAGCTACTACCTTCTTTGCTACAGCAGCGACCTTCTTTATCTGAGTCATCATGTCCTCCGGACCCGCATCAGGCGTGACTTTTATGATCTCGCCTTTTCTGTCCTCTGAGCGCTGTCCTTCAAGCACGCCCGGTCTTGCTGTAATGATCGCCGGCCTCATGCCTTCCTTAAAGACTATATGACCGAGGTAATTGCCGCCGAACGACACCTTGTCGGCCGTCAGACGGCCGCTGTCGTCAAATCCGACCGCCCCGCATTCGGATATTATTCCCGTGCCGAGGCGCGCCGCAAGGCGCGGAGCCAGATCTCTGCGGTCAAATACAGACCCGAAAAGCATTATTGCCGGGTCATGCTCCCTTACGATCTTTTCAAGCGCTTTTGTGTAAAGCTCGTTATTGTAATCTCTGAACAGCTCGTCATCGACAACGTATACTTTGTCAGCGCCCTGATAAATGAGCTCCTGAGCGTATCTTTCAACGTCGTATCCCATGATCACTGCGCATACATCGCCTCCGAGGCGCTCTGCCAGTCCGCGAGCCGCTCCGAGTATCTCTCCTGAAACGTTATGCAGTTTTTCGGGCGTATGCTCCGCATATACCCATACTTCTTCTGACAATGCCGGTTTCCTCCTGGTTATTAAAAACTATTTCTGTCTGTAGTCGAAAACGCCTGAAGCGATGACCATCTGCTGTACCTGTGAAGTACCTTCGTATATCTCAGTTATCTTAGCGTCTCTGTACATTCTTTCAAGCGGTCTTTCTGCCATGTAGCCGTATCCGCCGTGGAACTGTATAGCCTGTCTTGTAATATCTACAGCTGCCTCTGAAGCTGCGAGCTTTGCCATAGCCGCTTCTGACTTGTAAGGGAGACCCTTGTCCTTGCAGTCTGCTGCTCTGTAAACGAGCATCCTTGCTGAGTCGAGCTGGATCTTTGTTTTTGCTACTTCAAATCTCAGAGTATCGAGCTTGCCAAGCTTAACGCCGAACTGCTCTCTTTCGAGCATGTAATCCACCATCATGTCGAACGCGCCCTGAGCTATACCGAGAGCCTGAGCGGCAACGCCGATACGTCCGCCGTCCAGAGTCTTCATAGCGATCTGGAAGCCCTGGCCTTCCTGTCCGAGCAGGCAGTCCTTAGGTACTTTTACATTGTCGAAATGCATCTCAGCCGTCTGTGAAGAACGGATACCCATCTTCTGCTCGAGCTTTCCTGTGCTTACGCCTTCAGACTCAGCGTCAACGATAAATGCTGATATGCCCATGTTGCCCTTGCTCTTGTCTGTCATTGCGAATACGAGGTATGTGCCTGCGATACCGCCGTTAGTTATGAACTTTTTGTGAGCGTTGAGCAGGTAGTGGTCGCCCATGTCTACTGCTGTAGCGAGCTGTCTTGAAGCGTCTGTACCTGCTTCAGGCTCTGTGAGGCAGAATGCGCCGACTTTTCTTCCTGTGAGCAGGTCAGGGAGCCACTTTTTCTTCTGTTCTTCTGTACCGAACATGTATATAGGGCCGCCTACGAGCGAGTTATTTGCTGAAACGATGATTGCTGTAGAAGCATCTCTCTTTGCTATCTCTTCAACAACGAGAGCATATGACATGTAATCAGTATCCTGACCGCCGTATTCCTTAGGGAACGGAAGTCCGAGGAAGCCGAGCTCTGCCATCCTTTTTACATTGTCATGCGGGAACTTCGCATTTTTGTCGTTTTCTGCCGCTACAGGCACAACGAACTCATCAGCGAACGCAGCCGCCTTGTCTCTGTAAGCTTTCTGTTCTTCAGTCAATCTGAAATCCATAATGTAAAACCTCCCGAATTAAATAATTCCTTTCTTGATACACATATATTTTTATTTTATCATTAATCGGAGAATTTTTCCATTCTTTTGTTGAATTAATCAAATATTTAACGCTGCATACGCTCCCGCATGGTCTTAAGCGCCCGTTTTTCAATGCGCGATACCTGCACCTGAGATATGCCCAGACGGTCGCCTGTCTGCTGCTGAGTCATGTCGCGGAAATATCGCATTATTATCACGCTGCGTTCCTTTTCTCCAAGCCTCATGAGCATATCTCGCATGTCCATTATCTCGACGCGCCGCGTCTCATCGTCTGCTTCATCATCAGACGCGGGCTCCTGCAGGCCTGAAGCCGCGAAGGTTTCGTCATCCATGCTTGCTGTCGCAGTTATGGCCGTACGGGCTTCGAGCATTTCTGATATATCATCGGCGCTGCGCCCCATCGCAGCTGCCAGCTCGCTTATCCTCGGGCTTCGCCCGTGCTTCTGGAGAAATTCTTCTTCGACCCGCTTTAAAAGCTTTACGTCCTGCTTTAGCTGCCTGCTTATCTTTATCCTGCCGTCGTCTCTTAAAAAACGCCTTATCTCGCCTGCGATCATTGGGACTGCGTATGTAGAAAACATGACGCCGTAGCTCGCGTCAAATCTGTCTATGGCTTTTATGAGTCCTATGTAGCCGAGCTGCATCATGTCTTCCATGTCCTGGCCTGAGGCTGCGAATCTGCGGGCAGCCATGCTCACGAGTCCTGTGTTTTCCTCTATGAGTCTTTCTTTTGCGGCTGTGTTTCCGTTTTTTGCTTCATTTATAAGTCGGTATGTTTCTTCTCTGCTGCTGCGCTCGCGGCGCTCACAGCTCATAACCCACGTCCAGGTTCTTCGTCATGATCACCTCTGTACCACGGCCCGGCTCCGATCTGACTGTCACGTGATCCATAAAGCTTTCCATTACGGTAAACCCCATGCCTGATCTTTCTCCGTCTGTATTTGTCGTAAAAAGCGGCTCACGGGCTTTTTCTATGTCTTCTATGCCGCTTCCTTCATCTTTTACGCATATGACTACGCGTCCGTCGCCTGAGGCTTCACACGTCATCGTTATGATGCCGCCGGTACCTGCGTAGCCGTGTATGACTGAGTTTGACACTGCTTCAGACACTGCTGTCTTTATCTCTGTAAGCTCTTCTACTGTGGGATCGAGCGGCATGAGGAACGCGGCTGCTGTGCTCCTTGCAAAACTCTCATTTTCGGGGCAGCTGTCAAATTCAAGGCTGAAGCGCCTGCTGCGTTTTTCTGCGCTGTTCTCTCTCACGATCTTTCACCGCCCTTTCCTGATATATACTCTACCGCAAGGCCGCGCGTCCTGCTTTTGGGGACCATGCTGAATATCCCTGAAAGTCCGAGTACGCGGCTGACGTACTGGCTGCCCGGTACTACTACCATAGTGCCGTTTTTTCTTTTTACATTCTGATAGCGGCCCATGACGAGGCCTATGCCTGAGCTGTCCATAAATGATACGCCTGAGTAATCAAGCACAAGGTCTTTAAGTCTTGAGCGCTCCATTGCGCTGTCTATCTCGCGGCGCATATCTGCGGCGGCGTAGTGGTCTATCTCGCCTGAGAGCGAGGCTATGAGGGCGCCTTCCTCTATGTCGAATTCTACGTTTCTCATGTAGCGTTTACCTCCTGACTGTTTTGATTATATATTGTGCGGAGGGAGGGGTGGGCGGGGTATGCGGGCGAAATTGCGGGAGGTTTCGACAATAGGCGCCGCGGGAACGGGGCTGTGGGTCGGGCACGGCCGGTGACGGCCGCAGTTATGCGAAAAGATCCCGACGGGCGGCAGCCGGTCGGGATCTTCCTGTAATATCGTATTATGCTTTTATTTTTATCAATTTCTGCCACATCAGAGCATTATGCTTCTACCTGTGTGAAACCTACCTTTTCGAATGACTGCATAGCCTTATCTGTCTGGAGGTATGCGAGGAATTCTTCTGCAGCTTCCTTGTTTGCTGAGTTAGCCATTACAGCTGCAGGATATACTACAGGGCCATCTGTAAGCTCGTCGCTTGCTGTATCAACAACATCGAGACCTGCTGAGTAAGCATCTGTAGCATAGATGATACCGCAGTCAGCAGCGCCTGAAGAAACCTGAGAAGTTACTTCCTTAACGTTTGTTCCATAAGTGATGATACCCTTTGAAACCATGTCAGCTTCGTTAAGGCCGAGGTTTGTAAGGATAGATGAAGTGTACTTACCTACAGGAACGTCTGAGTTACCCATAGCGAAAGTGAGGTCAGAAGCGCTCTGGGCAGCCTTGATAGCTTTTTCGAAGTCGCTCCAGCTCTTGATAGTCTTAGTTGTTGAAGGTGAAACTACGAGAGCGCACTTGTTCTGGAGAAGGTCAACTCTTGTACCCTGTTCCACGTAGTTTGTTCCCTCGTAAGCGTCACCTGCAGTCTCGTCGATCTGGTTCATCTGCTTCTGTGCAGCTGAGATAAAGATGTCGCAGTCAGAGCCGCTCATGATCTGAGTAACGAGTGTACCTGAAGAATCATATGTAGGAACGATAGTCACATTTGAATGTTCCTTAGTGTAGTTAGCTATGACCTCATTTAATGATTCAGTCATTGAAGCTGCTGCTGAAACGTGGAGCTCTACAGCAGGCTCATTACTTGCTGATGCGCTGCCTGCATCTGCAGAAGCAGCATCCTTACTTCCTGAACCGCATGCACTCATAGATACGATCATGCCAAGCGCAAGACCTAATGCGATAAGCTTTTTTTTCATTTTTTCGTTCTCCTTTGTAAAGAATAAATTTAAATAAAATGATATATTTGAAACGGTCTGTCGCCAGACCATGTTTCACTGTTTTTATGCCTGCGTGTATGCGCGGCAGGTCTATCTGTTAAGAAGCAGTATATTTTCCGGCAGGAATTCTATATAAAGCTCATCCTGTCCGGCATACGGCTCCCATTCCTCTTTTTTAAGACGTATATTGAGCTCCGAATAATCAGACACGGGCGCATCAGACGCGCCGTCACCGTATGCGTGGAGCATCAGTATCATTTCCGTAAGGTTGTCTATCGTCTTTTTTACCTTAAACCTTGCTATGCATCTGCCCGGCTCCGGTCCTGCGACCGGTTTCATGAAATGCGGTCTTACTGCTATAAACCTTACGTCAGGCTGCGCGCTGCATTCAAATACAGCGTTCCAGTCTTTTACATTTATGTGTTTTTCGTCTATATAGTCTACGCGCGAGAAATTTCTGCATCCCGTAAGAAGCGCGCTCTGGTACGTAGGCGGTCTCATGAATATATCCTGCTTGCTGCCGTAGCAGTCTACGCTTCCGTCTGATATGACCGCTATATGGTCGCTTATGCGGTATACCTCGTCCCTGTTGTGAGAAACGATTATAGAAGTTCCGTCAAAATCTTCAAGCACTCTCATGAGCTCCTGCTCAAGCTCCCATCTTAAAAAGCTGTCAAGAGCTGAGAACGGTTCATCGAGCATGAGTATATCAGGCTTTGAGACCATTATTCTCGCAAGCGCTACTCTCTGCTGCTGTCCGCCTGAAAGCTGTGATATGCTGTGACGTTCAAGTCCTTCGAGATAAAATTTCTTCATCATATCCCTGCATGCTTCTTTTTTTTCGGCCTTGCTCATTTTAAACGAGTTCATGCCTGTCATTATGTTCTGTTCGACTGTCATATTCGGAAACAGCGCATAATTCTGAAACAGCAGGCCGACGCGCCGCTCCTGCGGCGACAGGTTTATATTTTTTTCGCTGTCAAAAAGCACTCTTCCGTTTACAACTATGCGTCCCTCATCCGGCGTTACTATGCCTGATATGCACTTGAGCGTCATGCTCTTTCCGCAGCCTGACGCACCTAAAAGCGCGAGGACTTCATTTTCGGCGTTCAGCTCCATGTCGAGCGTAAATCCGCCAAAATCTTTTTTTACTTTGAATTCAAGTGACATTTTTCTCTGCTACCCCCTTACCTCTACAGGTGCTGCTTTAGAACCTGTCAGCTTGTCCTTTTTTTCAAGGAAGTTTACTGTAAGGAGCACGACTGTCGATATCGCAAGGTTTATCATTACCCATTTGAACGCGCCGACTTCGTCGTTAGTACGCCACAGCTGGTATACAGTCGTAGATATCGTAGCTGTCCTTCCCGGAGTGTAGCCTGCGACCATGCTTGTAGCGCCGTATTCGCCGAGCGCGCGCGCAAATGCAAGGACAACGCCTGCTATTATGCCCTGCTTGCAGTAAGGCATCATTATCCTCCAGAAAATGTACGTATTTGAAAGACCCAGCGTCTGAGCCGAATATTTCAGTGTCATGTCAAAGCTTTCAAACGCTCCGCGCACTGTCCTGTACATGAGCGGGAACGCTACTACTGATGAAGATATGACTGCTGAGTACCATGTCATGACTATCTTAAGGCTGTACTCGCGCATGAGCCAGCCGCCTATCGTTGTATTGGGAGCGAGCAGCATGAGTATGAAATAACCTACTACTGTAGGGGGAAGTACCATAGGCAGAGTGAGTATAACATCAACTATCCCCTTCAGCAGACGCGGAAGCCTTGCTACATAATATGCGCAGAAAACTCCGGTAAAAAAAACTATGACTGCTGAAATGAGCGCTATACGAACCGAGTTCCAGAGTGGAAATAAATCCATGAGATCCCTTCTTTCAGAATAAAATGTTTGCACGTGAGCTGCGTCACCGCAGCAGCATGATGCCGTGCAAAGAGCGCTCACTTCCGATACAGTATAGCAAAGTTATCAAATATTTACAAGCGTTTTATTGTCATTTTGTTTGGTTTTGTAGGTTTGAAGCTAAAATATGATCATACTCCTATAAAACAATCATTTATGCTCATATTTTCATGTTTTACAGTACAAATATTGAAATTCAAGTGTTTTTAGCCATTTCAAGCTATGTATGGCATATATATATCAGATCTGTTTACATAGAAACGTATTTTTAAATCATATTTAGTTGGTTTAAGATAGTTTTCAGATGATATCGCCTGTGGTTAGTTATGACATACCATATTATCAAACCACATTTCCCCACACTTGATATTTCTTTTGCCATCAAACCTTTTCATGGTTAAGATCCTGCATATGTACGCGCCGTTAAGCAGATATTGAATATTATCATTCTGTTTTTTCTTGTTATTTTCAGCTGTAAAGATATAATTGTTTCTGTGAGGTTTTTCTATGTATAAAGTCAGGAAAATATAAAATGAAGATAGAACGAAATAACGATACTGCTTATCAGAGGATGCTGTTCCGTGCAGCTATACGTCTGCGCCATTCTACGAAGCATCTCAGATTTTTTATAAAATGGATATTTTACGGACTCATCATCGGTATATTGTGCGGTCTTGCCGGTACAGCGTTCCACTATGCGCTCAGCTTTGCTGCATCATCATTTGCAGCACATCCGCAGCTTCTTTACGCGCTGCCGTTTTCAGGCCTGCTCATAGTTTTTTCGTACAGGGCGCTGAAAATATATAACGATCAGGGCACGAACTCCATACTGCGCGCGGCGCGCGCGGAAGATACCTCGGCCTTCAGGGTGGCTCCGCTTATATTTCTCGCTACATTTCTGACACACGTATGCGGCGGCTCTGCCGGCCGTGAAGGCGCGGCTCTCCAGATAGGAGGCAGCATAGGCTCATTTATAAGCAGAAAGCTTAAGCTCAGTAAGTTCGACCACCAGCTCATGGTCATGTGCGGCATGAGCGCTACGTTCTGCGCGCTTTTTGCTACCCCTCTTGCGGCTGCGTTCCTTTCTATAGAGGTCGCAGGCGTAGGAACTGTATTTTACGCGGGGCTCGTGCCATCTGTGCTTGCGTCATTTATAGCGATGCTCGTATCGCGCAGCCTCGGCGTGACGCCGCTCATAACCGTAACGGCTGAAGCTCAGCCTGCAGGGCCGCTAATACTCGTAAAGATACTTGCGCTTGCTGCTCTGACAGCTCTGCTCGGCATAATATTCTGCTCTGTCATGCACAACACGCGCTCTCTGCTTCAGAAGCGCATACCTGACCCTTATCTGCGCGTTGCGGCAGGCGCTGTCGTTGTCATAATGATAACTATAGTCACAGGATGTTATGATTACAACGGCACCGGGATGAGCGTCATAACAGACGCGCTGGCCGGTCACGCGCGTCCGGAGGCATTTGCGCTCAAACTGCTGCTCACCGCTTTAACGCTTGGTGCGGGATTTAAGGGCGGTGAGATAGTTCCTGCGTTTTTCGTTGGTTCGACATTCGGCTGTACTATCGCCGCTGTCCTTGGCATGGATCCGATACTTGCGGCGGAGCTTGGGCTTATAGGTCTTTTCTGCAGCGTAGTAAACTGCCCTGTAACTTCTATATTATTAAGTGTGGAGCTGTTTGGAAGCGGCAATTTCCTTTATTTCGGGCTTACTGCGGCAGTCACTTACCTTTTGAGCGGTTACTACAGTCTGTACAGCGGGCAGAAATTCATGAATTCAAAGCTTGTTCCGTACCCGCTTGAAAAGTCGGCAAACTGATACGGCGGCCGGCCGCCGCAGCTTATGATGGATATTACTTACTCTTACATTTATTAAGAGCTTATTGATATATATTAAGGAAACAATAAAATAAAAAGGAGGGTCACATTTATGGGCAAAATAAAATATGAAGACGACCTGAGCGGATATGGTATCGCGTCCGATGACCACCAGGCTACTATAGTTTCTTTTTCAGACTACGATGCGACTGAGATACATATACCGGCTTATGCGAACGGCGTTCCTGTCCGCCGTATAGGCTTCGGCGCATTCAAGTCGTTCGACAACCTTCAGTTCGTTTACCTGCCTGATACTGTAAAAACGATAGACGGCTCCGCTTTCCGTTCATGCCCGAACCTTGAAAAAGCTGTACTGTCAAAAAATCTTGAAACTATGGCAAACTACGCGTTTGCAAACTGCCGCAAACTGAAAAGCATAACGCTTCCGAGCACGCTGCGCGCTATAACCGACAAGATGTTTGAAAAGTGCTACGATATGACAGAGCTCAATGTATGGGACATGCATAAAAAGGACGGGTCAATGAAGCGTTTCGTCGTGGCCTCGCAGAATGAGCACCGCCGTTTCGGCTTTCTGCAGGCTTCACTGTTATATTTTGACAACTACAGCATGAAAAAGTTTGACGAGGGCTACTCTGTGATACAGCAGTTCGATGATATGTTCAATATCGCGGAGTACAGACTCCAGGAGCCTGAGCAGCTTTCGGACTATATGAGGCATCTTTTTGAGCATAATATAATGATGTTCATACCTCGCCTCATAGAGCACGATCAGGTCGAAAGGCTGGCATCCGCGGGCGCGCTCGGTCTCATACGCGAGGATAAGATAGACGGCTACATAGAACAGGCAAGCGCTGTTCAGGGCAGCTGCCTCGCCTATCTGCTTGATTTTAAGGAACACAATTTCAAGAAGACTCATACGCTCGATTTTGAGCTTTAGTTTATTTTGCTTACAATAAAGGGATATTTTTGCAGGGAGATGATCATGAATAAATCAGGATATGCGGCTGAGGGCCGCGAGCATGTATGGTGCTTTGACTATCTGCGCTCTATCGCGCTGTTTTTCGTAATATTCATGCACGTTGCAGCCGGCCCGCTGCGTACAGGCATGAGCACAGGATGGTATGTGCTTGATCTGTGCGTTTCCATAGCGTTTACTGCTGTTCCGCTGTTTTTTATGATGTCGGGATACCTCTTGATGACTGACGAGCGGACGTCTGACGTATCGTTTCTCATTAAATACCGTCTGCCAAAGCTCATAATAACGCTCGCCGCGTGGAGCATCATAGCCGCAGCGTGGTCGAGCTGGATAAATGAATACGATATGTCACTTTTCGCCGGGAACGTTTTAGACGCGCTTCATAAGCCGGCATGGATCCACCTCTGGTACATGTACACTCTGATCGGACTTTATATAATATCTCCGATGCTTTACGCAGCCATCCACGGCATGAATGCATCCGGCAGGAAATACCTGCTGGCTCTCGTAATAATAGTATGCCTGCAGGGCTTCATATACGCTGCCGTCCCCGGCAGTGCAAGACCTGACGCACAGCTTGAGTTTGCGAGCGATCTGAGATTTTTCGGAGGCCATATAACGTCATTCATACTCGGATACTACCTTGGAACGATGAAAAAGCGCATAAACAACGCACTGCTCGTGATCACAGTGCTGCTCGATACTGCATTTATAACGCTGGGAACCTGGCGCGATACTGTGAGCGCCGGCGAGTATTCAGGGGTATTTCAGTCGCAGTCGAGCGGTCCTGAGATACTTCTCGCTGCCTGCATATTTATATTTTTCAAGCAGAACTTAAATCGCGATTCGCGCGTCAGACGCGCAGTTTCACCTCTTGTTTCGCTTTCGCTCGGCATATATCTCATACATAATTTTCTGCTGTCGTATATGCACGTATACATATGGCGCGGCGAGACTGCAAGGCACGTTCTGCCGGTGACGGCAGCTATCCTCGTGATCTCTTATATTATTGTAAAAACACTTGCAACCATCCCGATCATAAGCTACGCGCTTGCCGGACTCCCGTTCCGCTCAGCCTGCAGCAGCTGCAACTGGGTGTTTACGTTCAAGAAGGTATTTTCGATATTCAGGCGCAGATCGTGATCCCGGATCAGGCATCAGACATATATATGACAACTTTTAAGGACCTCCGGCGGATATGATCGATACACCGGAGGTCCTTTTTTCTGATTCTATAAATTTATTTTTTTCTGTACTGAGCGATAACTGTTATCATTTTTTCTCTGTCTATAGGTTTTGTTATATGCTCGTTCATGCCGGCTTCCAGGCTTTTGCGTCTGTCGTCGTCGAAAGCGTTTGCTGTCATCGCTATGACAGGTATGTCTGCCGCGTCAGGGCGTGTCATCTCCATGTCGCGTATGCTGCGTGCCGCTTCGCAGCCATCCATTACAGGCATCATTATATCCATGAGTATAACGTCATACGTGCCCGGAGGCGCTGAGGAGAACGCTTCTACTGCCTGTGCGCCGTTGTATGATGGGTGGACGCTTGCGCCTGCGTCTTCCAGGATATATTTTACGATCTCCATATTGAGCTCATTGTCCTCGGCTACTATGATATTCATTCCCGATATATCCGGCTGGACATTTGAAGCGTTTATATTCATCGATGTTATGACATCGTGATCTGTATCATCCTGTACGCTCCGGCCGTCTGTCTCCTGTACGTCTGCAGTATAGTCGATATCATCACACTCAACGCAGGCGCTGTCTGCTATATCGAACGGTATCGTTACAGTCACGGAGGTTCCGATATTTACCTCGCTCTTTACTTGTATAGTTCCGTTCATCTGGTCTACGAGCGTTTTTACTATGGACATGCCGAGACCCGTGCCGCGGTAAACAGTGCGAGCGCCCGACTTTTCCTGCGAGAACGGCTCAAATATATGCTCAAGGTATTCCTCGCTCATGCCTATGCCGGTATCTGTTATGACGCACTTGTAGCTTACTGTATGCGCAGCCTCGTCAACGCTGTCCAGGACTATGCTGCACATTATGCTTCCGCCCGGCTTGTTGTATTTTATAGCGTTGTTTATGATATTCAGGAATATCTGGCGCACGCGGAGCGGGCTTCCGTAAACGTAAGGATGCTCAAAGCTTTCCGAGCAGACCTCATGCTGTAATATTATCCTGTGTTCTGCGGCGCGCATGCCCGCGATCACAAGTATATCTCCGGTAAGCTTCTGTATGTTGAATACCTCATGCTCCACAGGCACTACGCCATCCTCAAGCTTGCTCATCTCAAGGACGTCGTTTACGAGTGACAGCAGATGATATGCCGCCTTCTTTGCCTTTTCTCTGTTTTCTTTTATAACAGCCTGATCGTCAGTCTTGCTGTTTATCTCTATCATGCCGACTATGCCGTTTACAGGCGTGCGGATGTCGTGGTTCATGCGGCGCAGGAAGTCAGTCTTTGCTTCATTTGCGCGGTTGGCGCGCTCAGCCGTCTTCCTCAGCTTTTCCTGATATTCCATTTCGCGTTTCTTCTGTTCGCTTACGTCTCTCGTAACGAGCATGACTGACGTAACTTCATCATCATGATCGCGGTTCTGCGGTATCAAAAGGGCCTGCATCCATTTTCCCTCGATATCTTCAAACGTAAAACCAATGAAGGGTTTGCCCTTCAGGCGTTCTGCTATGGTCTTTATGTCAGCAAACCTGCGGAATTCTTCTCTGTATCCTTCTGCTACGATCTTTTCTGTGAGCAGATCTACAGCGCAGTCGGCTTCTGTTACTCCCTTTATCGCTTCATCTACCATGTCGCTCTTAAGTATGTCGATGTACCTGTTTTCTTTTATGCGTATCAGGAGATTTGTAGCGTATATGCTGGCCAGAGCGTTTACAAGGTGGTACTCCTTTTCTATCTGCAGGAGCTTTTTCCTGCGGGCGCGCTGGATGATGAGCACCAGTACCATACCGCAGAGCGCATACACGCCGAATGCTGCCGCCATGACTCCTCTGCGGTCTGCAAATACTGCACTGTCGGGATAGAATATATATATGAAGTAATCGCGGCATTTGTCGTGCATCCCGTACCACTCAGAGCCGTCTGTCTGCAGCTTTATGAGATCATTGTCATCCTTCATCCTGTCGCTTTCGATGATATCTGCTATCGGTGCATCCGCCGTGCGGATGTTCTCAAGTTTTTTATTATTGCTGCATATTACTTTTGAACCGTCTGTTACTACAAAAACTGCGCCTTCTCCGAATATATCGGCAGGCAGGAGCGTATTCAGCGAGAATTCATCCTTATCGCTGTAAATCGTAGTCGTGTCTTTATAGCATATGATAACTCCCGGCGCGTCGCTGCGCGCCCTGACCGCGTAAGCATACCTTAACGAGTCTACTGTGATGTCTCCTGCATACACCTTTTCAGGATATTCGTATACGCTGTTTGGCGCACCGTCAGCTATTATCCTCTTAAGAAGATATGTCCGTCCCTTGCCTTCAACGTCCGCGCTGCTCACTGTATCCATGGCGCCGTCGAGTACGAATATCCCTGTAAGATACTGGATCTCAGCGTACTTCAGCAGCTCGTCCCGGCTGCTCAGGTCTATGTCTTCTGTATACTGCGCCAGAACGTTTACTTTGTTTATGATAAGCTGCATGTTTTTCGTAGATATGCTGAGGCTGTAATCATCGTACTTCTGACAGACATCCTTCATTATATCTATTGAGCTTGAAATGTCGTTTTTTACGTTGTTTTTCTCAACATTTGTAGCCACTGCGTAAACGCTGCTCATCAGCATCGCCGTGACAGACAGGATAAGCAGCCATATAGCGAAAACGCGCATCCTTGATATTTTATATTTATCATGATTCAACAGTTCCATTGTAAGGGCCTCCGTACAAATTACGTTCAACATCAAGACCGTAATCTTTTATGATACCTTCTGTCGTTCCGTCAGCTGTCATCTCATCAAGTGTTTTTTCCAGCTTCTGAGCAAGCTCTGCGTCTCCGTCTTTTCTGAACGCTACGCCAAGACGTTCTTTTCTTATAGTCATATTGAGGCACCTGTACTTTCCCGGACGATCCTCAACGTATATATTAAGCGCAGCCTCGTGACCCGCTATCGCGTCAACATAACCCTTTTTCAGTGCTGTAAACACCTGCCCCAATGAATCGAGCACGGTCAGCTGCTTTATCCCGTAAAAGCTTCCGCCTTTGTCTTTCATCTCCTGAAGTATGACTTTTTCGGACGCTGAATCTGCCTGAACGCCTACTATCCTGCCGTTAAGGTCTTCAAGCGTCTGAATGTCACTGTCATTTTTTACCATCACAACTCTCTGCGAGTAAAGATACGGACCGGCCCACATGTATCGGCTGTCTGCTCCTTCTCCCCCATACTCATCCATGGATATGCAGCTCCATATGCAGTCCGCCGCCCCACTGTCAAGCATTGCCAGCTGTGTACCTACTTTGTAATCATCAAAAACAGGCCTGTACCCCATCCTGCTGCACGCTTCGCGCGCAAGCCTGACGTCTATGCCGTCGTAATCTCCGTCAATGTTCCTGTAAAAGTACGGCTCGTATATAACGCCGCCGATCTTTATCTCCGGCAGATCTGAAGCGGCATCATTATCCGCCTTTATCGCTCCGCATGCGGAGAATAATGCCATTATCAATACGATCGCTGCCGCAAATACTGTGATACTTTTCATATTCCGCTCCTGATACTGCGTCCATGCGAGGTCTGACGCCTGTAAAGCCGCGCGTTATGCGCACTTATACTGAAAAAAACGATTTTTACAGGCATATACCTGATATTTTTTCGTTGTTATTCGTTCAACTCTCAATAATATATATTTTACCACATTACTATATATATTTCATAAATAAATCAATGCTTTTGCGCGCTAAAACTGTAAAATTTCCGATACAAGTACATATTTTGTCCATCATTTACTGCGCGCCCTGCCGCAGCCCGGCTGCGGAAAATTCCGGCGGTGACGCCGGCAACTTTCGGAGCATTCGTGCATATACTTTATATTACATTAACTTAAGATTCAGAAAGGACAGATATTATGTGCGGAATAGCCGGAGCTATAGATTTCAATGAAAGACCAAAGGTCGAGGAATGCCTGAGCGGGATGCTTGCGAGCATGAGGCGGCGCGGACCTGATGCCGCCGGGATAGATATTTCAGACGCCGGGATACTCTTTCACAGCCGTCTCATCGTCATAGACCCTGTAAACGGCAGGCAGCCGATGAAGCTGAAGCGTGGAGGGGAAGTGTACACTATAGTTTACAATGGTGAGCTTTACAATACCGAAGAGCTGCGGCAGGAGCTCATGGCCGCAGGAGATACGTTTAAAGGCCACAGTGACACTGAAGTGCTGCTTGCAGCATATGTACGCTGGGGCGATGCCTGCCTTGAGAAACTAAACGGGATATATGCGTTTGCCGTGCTTCATGAGCGCGCGCGCAGACTTTTTGCAGCGCGCGACAGGATGGGGGTCAAACCGTTTTTTTACACTCAGGTCGGGAGCACATTCGTTTTTGCGTCTGAGATAAAAACGCTTTTGAAATATCCGGGCGTTGAGCCTGTCATAGACAGTCACGGTATTGCGGAGCTTCTTCTTATCGGACCCGGGCGGACTCCGGGATGCGGCGTTTTCCGCGATATACACGAACTGCGTCCGGGCGAGTACGGTATATTTGAATGCGGGCGGCTCGAATGCTCCGGTGATGCGGGAGCACCGTCCGCTCCGACAGCCGTCACCGGCTGCAAAAGCGCGTTTTTCAAAAAGCGCCGCTACTGGATGCTCCGCGACCATTCTCATACAGACACTCCTGAACAGACTGTAAAGCATGTCAGAGAGCTCGTCACCGATGCCATCCACCGGCAGCTCGTGAGTGACGTTCCTGTCGGCACGTTCCTGTCGGGCGGACTCGACTCAAGCCTTATATCGTCTGTGGCTGCATCATACATGCGCGAGCGCGGCGAGCGGCTGAAGACGTTTTCAGTCACTTATAAGGACAACAGGAAATACTTTCAGACCAGCCGCTTTCAGCCGACGACTGACGATGATTTTATAGGGATCATGACAGAGTATCTGGGCTCGGAGCACCACACGTTTACCATAAGCAAGGAAGATCTCGCCCATGCTCTGTACGCCGCAACTGAAGCGCGCGACCTGCCGGGCATGGCTGACGTTGACTCTTCTCTGCTCCTGTTCTGCGAGGAGATAAAGCGCCATGTGACTGTCGCGCTTTCGGGAGAATGCGCCGATGAGATATTTGGCGGATATCCGTGGTACCGAGACAAAAATATACGCGCGGCATACGGCTTTCCATGGGCGCAGTCTACAGAGATGCGCGCAGGATTCCTGGCACCTGCACTTGCGCGGCGCATGCCTGATATAGAAAACGGCCGCAGCCTGTCAGATGCTGTCATAAAATGGGCGCAAAGCTGCGTAAACGAACGTTACGAAAATACATTGAGTGAAACTGACGCGCTGCCCGGCCTGCTGCCTGATGAAAAACGCCTGCGGGAGATGGTCCGGTTAAATACAGACTGGTTTATGCAGACGCTTTTAGACCGCAAGGACAGGATGTCGATGTACAACGGTCTTGAGGTCAGAGTCCCGTTCTGCGATCACCGCATAGCTGAGTATATGTACAGTGTGCCATGGAAACTTAAGGAAATGGGCGGCATGGAAAAGGGACTGCTGCGCGAGGCTGCTGCCGGGCTCCTGCCTGACGCTGTACGCCTGCGCAAAAAGAGCCCGTATCCCAAAACGCATGACCCGGGATACCGCGATGTTGTAAGCGCCATGCTTACCGATATCATAAAAGATACTGATGCGCCTGTATATGATCTCATAAGCCGCGACGCGCTTCAGGCGCTGATCGGTGATGAGTTTTCTGAACCGTGGTACGGCCAGCTCATGACAGGGCCGCAGACTATGGCTTACATGATACAGCTCAACTACTGGCTTGAGCGCTACAACGTGCGTATATCGCTCTAATGGCCGCTGAAGGCTTATGCAGCTCCCTGTCGTCCGCCGGGCGGACGCTTACTGCTAAAAAACGAGCCGGCACATTTTATATGCACCGGCTCGTTTTTTATTTATATGCTTTATTATATATCTTTATTTTTTTATCATTAAAGATTAGTGTATCCGTTAAGGAACTCATCGACTTCACTCGCAGCTTCGCGGCCCTCTCTTATGGCCCATACGACGAGTGACTGACCTCTGTGCATATCGCCTGCAGTAAATACCTTGTCGCGGTTCGTCCTGTAGCAGCCGCTTTCAGTCTTTACGTTAGTCCTGCCGTCAACGGCAACGCCGAACGCTTTTGTAACGTCTGATTCAGCGCCTGTGAAGCCTGCAGCTATGAGGCAGATCTCCGCAGGATATACCTGCTCTGAGCCTTTTACAGGCTGCATTGAGCTCTTTCCTGTCTTTGCGTCTTTTACGCTTTCTACTTTAACTACCTCTACACCATTAAGCTGTCCCTGTTCGTCCTTGAGGAACTTGCTTACTGTATATCCGTACATGCGCGGATCCCTGCCAAAGAGCGCTATGGCTTCCTCCTGACCGTAATCAGTCTTTGAAATGTTTGGATATTCAGGCCACGGATTTGAAGCAGCGCGTGTCTCCGGCGCTTTTCCGTGACGCTGCATCTGGATGGCGCTTGCTGCGCCGTGCCTTACGGCAATGCCCAGGCAGTCGTTCGCTGTATCGCCGCTTCCTACGATGACTACGTTCTTGCCTTTTGCAGAAATGTAAGTTCCTTCCTTCATATCGTGATCAAGCAGCGACTTAGTAGTAGAAGTAAGGAAGTCAACAGCAAAATATATACCGTCTGCATCCCTTCCGGGAACCTTCATATCGCGCGGCTGTGACGCGCCGCAGCACAGTACTACAGCGTCATATTTTGATATTATGTCCTCAGCCTTCTTCTTAGTGTTGATATTCTGGTTAGTAAGGAACGTAACGCCCTCTTTTTCCATGATCCTGACACGGCGCGTTATTATGCTCTTATCGAGCTTCATGCTTGGGATACCGTACATCAAGAGCCCGCCGACACGGTCGCTCCTCTCGTATACAGTTACGTTATGACCTCTCAGATTGAGCTGGTCAGCCACAGCGAGACCGGCAGGGCCTGATCCTATAACTGCGACGCGCTTCTTTGTGCGCGGTATATCGTGCGCAGGCTTTACGTAGCCATTATCGTAAGCTGTCTCTATGATGGCGAACTCATTTTCGTGTACTGAAACAGGATCGCTGTCAAGACCGCACGTGCATGCCATCTCGCACAGAGCCGGGCAGACTCTGCTGGTAAATTCAGGAAAGTTATTAGTCTTTCTGAGGCGCTTGTACGCCGCTTCAAACTTTCCGTTGTAAACAAGATCGTTCCACTCAGGCACGTGGTTGTTGAGCGGGCATCCTGTCACTTTACCGTCTACAGGCACGCCTGACTGACAGTAAGGTACTCCGCAGTCCATGCAGCGGGCAGCCTGCTCAGACTGCTCTTCGTTTGACAGATACAGGTGGAACTCATTGTAATGCTTTATCCTCTCAAGAGGCTCCTCAGCCTGAGAAGTCTTTCTCTGATATTCCAGGAATCCAAGATTCTTACCCATTAGCGAGCACCTCCTTCGTATTCATAGAATGCGCTTTCTATAGCCTGATCGTTGCTCATGCCCTTCTGTTCGTACTTGGTAACAAGGTCGAGCATCCGCTTGTAGTCGTGAGGCATTATCTTTTTGAACTTAGGCAGGTATTCCTCGAAATTATCGAGTATGCGTCTGCCCTTTTCTGAGCCTGTAGATCTTACGTGCTCTTCTATGAGGCCCTTTAGTTCTGCAACATCTGTGTTTCTCTCTACCTTTTCGAGAGATACCATAGTTCTGTTCAGCTTTCTGTAAACATCGTTTTCCTCGTCAAGTACGTATGCTATACCGCCTGACATTCCGGCTGCAAGGTTTTCGCCTACAGAACCGAGTATGACTACGCGGCCGCCTGTCATATACTCTATACCGTGATTTCCCACGCCTTCAACTACAGCAGTAGCACCCGAGTTGCGGACGCAGAAACGCTCGCCTGCAACGCCGTTTACGAAAAGCTTGCCGCTCGTAGCGCCGTAAAGCGCAACGTTTCCGATTATGATATTTTCATCTGCCTTGAACGTCGTGTTCTTAGGCGGATAAACTATGATAGTACCGCCGCTGAGACCCTTGCCTATATAGTCGTTGCTGTCACCGCACAGTTCGAGTGTAAGTCCCTTAGGAATAAATGCGCCAAAGCTCTGGCCGCCCGCGCCCTCACACTTTATACGGTACGTATCGTCTTCAAGCGTATTGC